>JBBDYA010000120.1:0-66528 GCA_040902005.1 Gemmatimonadaceae bacterium
GCCGGGTGTCCGCGCAGCGCGGGCTGTGTCAATTCTGGCAAGCGATCTCCTTGCCTGAATTGAGCACAGTCGCGCAAAGCGGATGCCCGGCTCCCACGCGCCCGCACGACAGCGCGCACTGCCCCCACGACAGACACGCGACGGCCGTGCGAACTAGGCCGTGAGGTGGACCGTGAACGTCGAACCCTTACCCGGCGCGCTCGCAAGCGTGAGCCGATACCCAAGCGCATCGCAGATCGCGCGCGAAATCGAGAGCCCGAGCCCCGTGCCGCCGTAGCTGCGGTGCGTATCCGGCGCGGCCTGTTCGAACGGCTCGAAGATCGCTTCCTGTCGCTCGACCGTTATGCCGATTCCCGTGTCTCGCACGTACAGGCACACCGGAACGCCGTGCGCGTCTGACTGCGCGCCCACCACCACGCTCCCCTGGTGCGTGAAGCGCAGCGCGTTGCCCGCCAGGTTGATCAGCACCTGCCGCAGCAGCACCGTGTCGGTCTCGACCGGCGCCATGTCCTCCGGCACCTCCGCGCGCAGGTCCACGCCGGCGGGACGCGGCTGCCCTTCCATCTGCTCGACCACGTCGATGATGAGCGCGTCGAGTGTGACGATCCCCGACGTCACCGTGAGCCGCCCCGCCTCGACCTTCGCGATGTCCAGCACGTTGTTCACGAGCGTCAGCAGGTGCCGCCCGTTGCTGGTGATGCGGTCCAGGTAGGTCAGCTCCTCCTCCGTGAGGTGCCCGGACTTGTTCTTCTTCATCACGCCCGCGAATCCGATGACGGAGTTGAGCGGGGTGCGCAGTTCGTGGCTCATGCGCGAGAGAAAGTCGCTCTTGGCGTGGCTCGCGGCCTGAGCCTCGTCGCGCGCGCGGAGGATTTCGGCCTCGTACATCTTCTGCGCACGGCGACGCTCGATCATCGCGCCCACCTGACCCGCCACGAGCGACGTCATCTGCGTGTGGCGCGCATCCGTGGCGCGCGGACGGTCCATGAAGAAACCGAGAATCGCAACCACCTCGGTGCCTGACATCACGGGGACCGCCACGGCGCTGTGAAATCCGCAGTGCGCGGCGGCCTGCAACCTCGCGCGCGCTGGCGTCGCCGCCGCGAGGTCTGGAAACCACTCCACCTGTCGCGATTGCCACGCGAGTCCCGGCAGTCCCTCGCCCGGCGCGAAGGCGATGCCGTTGCCCGCGTCCACCAATGGCTGTGCCTCGACTCCCGGCAACGCGTAGACGGTGGTGCGCTCCAGGTGAGCGTTGTCGGCGGTGGGCAGCCAGGCCTCGCCGAACATCCAGCCCGTGGCGGCACAGAGCGATTCGAGGGTGGCGACCAGGGCACCCTTCAGGTCCTTCGCCGAGCTGACGGAGACGGTGATCTCCTGGAGCAGCTTGAGCGTGGCTTCCTCGTGCCGGCGCTCGGTGACGTCCGCGCCAAGGCTGGCCGTGCCCATCACCTCGCCCGCCGGGGAACGCAGCACGGTGGTGTCCCACTCGATCATGCGCCGCGATTCGTCGCGGCAGAGAATCTCGTGCTCCGACTTCGGTGGAATGTCACCCGTGCCGATATGGTCGAAGAACGACGCGCGCGACGGATCGCCGGGCGCGACGCACCGGTCGAACCAGTTCTCGCCGAGCAGTTCCGCGCGGCTCCAGCCGGTCAGGGTAAGAAAGGACTCGTTGCAGAACGTGATGCGCGCTTGGGCGTCGATCCCGACCGCCACGAGCCGTACCGTCTCGAGCGTGGTGCGAAAGCGCTGCTCCGAGTCGCGGAGCGCGTCCTCGATCTGTTTGCGCTCGGTGACGTCGCGCGAGCCGCAGACGATGGCGCCGAGCGCGGTCGCGTCCTTCGGCGTGGCGCGCGCGGTGGTCTCGAGCCACGCGAACTGGCCGTCGTGCCGGCGGCAGCGCCAGGTGACGTAGGCGGGGGTGCCACTGAACCGGACGGCGCGCCGCCAGATTCCCGCCAGCGCCGTCGCGTCGTCCGGATGCGCCAGGTCGCGCGGGTGCCTGCCGATGAGGGTGCCGGAGTACCCGCCCACCATGCCCGCGAGCACCGGGGACGCGTACCGGAACGTGCCGTCGGCGTCGTGGGCGGAGACCATGTCCACGACGTGCTCGGCGAGGATGCGCAGCGTGGGGGCCTGCGACTCGGGCCGCGCCCGCCGGATCTCGCGCGCGATCAGCACCGCGGTGATGACCGCGGCGGACAGCATGACGAAGACGGCGGAATTTGACAGTAGCTGGATCCCGGTCGGTGCAACGGAACCAGGCGGGAGTGGCCAGGGGCAGAATCGAACTGCCGACACGCGGATTTTCAGTCCGCTGCTCTACCAACTGAGCTACCTGGCCCGAAACGAACCGGGAAATCTAGCTGGAAAACGCGCCCAAACTCAACCCGGCCGAGACGGGGTTTCCGCGGTCACGAACCAGGTGGATGAAGGAAAACCGTGGCGCGATCGCGACAATCCGGTCCTCGCGGCAGACCGGAATCGCTCGTACATTTGCAGGCGTCGAAGTCGACACCACGCAGCGCCGGATTCGATCCTCCCTCTGGCCTGCAAAACAACCCCACATCAGGGACCCTCCCTTTATGAAGATGTCACGTTGGGTGGTGCGAGCCGCGGTTCTGCTCGCGATCCCCGCAGGTGCGGCAACAGTCTCCGCGCAGGGCGTGACCACTGGCGCGATCAGTGGCACCGTCACTACGCAGGCGGGCCTGTTGATCGAAGGCGCGCAGGTCACGGTCACGAATCCCGCGACGGGGTTCAGCGCGACGGTCACAACCTCGTCCGCCGGCCGGTATCACGTGGCGGGGCTCGAGTCGGCAACGAGCTACCGCGTCGCGGCACGGCGCCTCGGTTTCCGCCCACTGGTCAAGAACGACGTGGCGGTCACGCTCAGCGAAGTGCGACGCCTCGACTTCGTCCTGGAACAGCAGGCCGCCACTCTGGACGAGATCACGGTGTCGGCTGCGCTGGAAGAGGTGATCGATCCAAGCCACCAGGGCGCGGAAACCACGGTGAGCGATTCCGCGCTTCGGCGACTTCCGACCCTCAATCGCAATTTTACCGACTTCGTCGCGCTGACGCCGCAGGTCTCGACCACCCTCTTCAACGGCGGTCTGTCGGGCGGCGGAACGAACAACCGGTACAACAACGTGCAGATCGACGGCACGTCGGAAGCGGACGTCTTCGGGCTGGGGTCAACGGGACAGCCCGGCGGTCAGGCCAACGGAAAATCCATCGGTCTGGAAGCGGTGAAGGAGTACAAGGTGATGTTGTCGCCGTATGACGTGCGACAGGGCTTTTTTGCGGGGCTGCTGATCAACGCAGTCACGAAAAGCGGTACGAATGAGTTCTCCGGTACCGCATTCGGTGTGATGCGGAATCAGAACTACACGCGTAACCAGCCGTACATCGACGACTACGAGCAAACCCAGTTCGGCTTCTCAGTCGGCGGGCCAATCGTTCGGGACCGGGCGTTCTTCTTCATCAGCCCGGAGTTCCAGTCCCGGACTGAGCCGGCCTTCGGGGGTTTCCTCGGACAATCCAACATCGCCCTGACGCAGGCGCGTGCGGATTCGTACATCAGCGCATTGAACCAGTATTCCGGACTGAACACCGCCGGTGACTTTGGGCTCTTCAATCGCGAGAATCCGCTCCAGAACATATTTGCCCGGGTCGACGTCAACCTGCCGTACAACTCGCAGCTCGTGGTTCGATACAATTACGGCCACTCGGAACAGGACGTCTTCAGCCGGTCGTCGTCGAGCTTCAAGCTCTCGGACAACGCCTATTTTTTCAACTCGAAGAAGAACGCGCCGGCGCTTCAGCTGCGTACGCTCTTCGACAATGGCGCGTATAACGAGTTTCTTGCCGGATACACGCAGATTCGCGACCGGCGCACGCCGCGCGTACGCTCCCCCGAGATCACGGTGCAGACGGACGCTTCGAGCGTGGTCCTGGTCTCCGGCTCCGAGCGCTTCTCCCATGGCAACGAGCTGGATCAGGACATCTTCGAGATCACCGAGAATTACACGATGCCGTTCGGAGCCCACCGCATCACGATCGGAACGCAGAACCAGTTTCAGAAATTTCGGAATCTGTTCGCGCAGTCCACGCTTGGTGTCTGGCGTTTCTCGAGCATCGACAGCGTGACCAATGGATTGCCGAACCAATACATCATCGGCGTACCGCTCGAGCCGGACGGCGTTGGTGGCGTTCAGGCCGGGGGCGACGGCGCCGTGCGATTCAGCGGCGCCATGTACTCGGCATACATCCAGGATGAGTGGACGGTCACGCCACGGCTGAACGTTTCCGCTGGATTACGCCTGGACCGGCCCACGTTCGGCGACAAGCCACCCGAGAATGTCGCGTTCCAGACCGCGTACAGCCGCAGCACATCCGACATCGCATCAGGCAACGTGCAGTGGTCGCCGCGGCTTGGGTTCAATTGGGACGCCACCGGTGACGCGGTCAACCAGGTGCGAGGCGGCATTGGTCTGTTCACCGGCCGGCCTGCATACGTCTGGCTGAGCAATGCCTTCCAGAACTCCGGGATGGGCGGCGTCGCGCTGCTCACGTGCGGTTCGGCGGCGACCGTTCAGCCATTCAACAACACGACCATCGCCACGCCGCCAACGCAGTGCGCCAACGGCACGACCGCGGCCCTCGGTTCCCAGATCGACCTCATGTCGCCGGATCTCAAGTATCCCCAGAACATGAGAGCCACGCTGGGCTACGACCGCCGATTGCTTCAAAACTGGATCGGGACGGCAGAGCTGTTGTACACCCGAGGGGTGAACGGCCTCTTCTATCAGAATCTTGCGTTGGCAGGGATCCAGGGCACCAATGCGGTCGAAGGCCGCACCATCTATGGAACGTCACCCGGCAACCCCGTCTTCCTCGCCGGCGGGCGCGAGCAGATCTACGAGGTGAGCAATCAGTCCAACGACAATGCGTACAGCCTGACGGGCGGCATTCAGCGGCGCTACGTGCACAACTACGAAGGGTCTCTCTTCTACACGTACACCCGCGCGAACGACGTCCAGAGCTTCACGTCCAGCACCGCCTTCTCGCAACTGAGGTTCGGACGCGCGACGGGAGGAGATCTGCTCGACAAGACGGCGACCCGTTCCACGTTCGAGCAGCGGCACCGCATCGTCGGCCAGGCCACGTACACGTTCCCAACCAAAACCGATGTGAGTCTGATCTACTTCGGCGAATCGGGATCGCCATACACGTACATCGCGAGCGGTGACCTGAACGGGGATGATTTCACGCTCAACGACCCGGTCTACGTCCCGAACAACGCCGCGGATCCGAGCGAGATGTTTTTCAACTCGCTCACCGTCGGCACCGCGCCGAACCAGATCGTCTATACGCCGGCCGAACAGGCGGCTGCGTTCGAGAGCTACATCAACGGGGAAAAGTGCCTGAGCGAAAACCGCGGCAGGATCCTGCCACGCAACGCGTGCACGGCGCCGTTCGTGAACACGCTGAACCTGTCGGCGCGGCAGTCCTTCCAGACCCTTCGCTTGCAGAACATCACGTTCCAGCTCGACGTCTTTAATTTCCTCAACCTCGTCAACAAGGATTGGGGACTGCAGCGGACTCCAGGCACCAGCCCGATTACCCTGGTGAGCGCAAGCGCGTACACGAACGGCACCATCCTCACCGGCCAGCCGGCCTACACGTTCAACCCCACGTTCACGCGCTACTTCTCGAACAACCTCCAGTCGAACTATCAGATCCAGTTGCAGGCCAGATACGGGTTCTGATCGGGTACCAGAAGGGGGATGCTTCTGATCCTGTGGTAGTATCGGTGGAAAAGCCCCAGCGAGTCCTCTCGCCGGGGCTTTTTCTTTGCCGGTACTCGCGCTCATCGCCCAACCTTCGTTCGCGCCTCCGGCCGACGCACTGGATCGGTATTACGCGCGCGTCCCGGCCCGCGCCGTGATCACGGACTTGATTCCCCCGCGCACGTTGAAATCACCCACGACCTCCATCCATTTCGGCGTGCAGCTCGCCACCAGATCGTCGAGGATGCGATTCACCGCGCGCTCGTAGAAAATGCCGTCGTTGCGAAAGCTCCACAGGTACAGCTTGAGACTCTTCAGCTCGAGACAGGTTTTCGCCGGCACGTACGTGATGTGTATCGTCCCGAAATCCGGCGCGCCCCCCTGCAACTGCGCCAGCTCCTCCGCGTCCGTTTCGATGCCCCCCACGGGACAGAGCGACGTGAACTCGTTGCACTCCATCCGGATCTCGTAGTCCCGCTTGGGATGCGGGTTGGAAAATGTCTCCAGCAGCTCTGGTCGTGGCATGGCTCGTGCGTGCGAGATCGGTGTTCAACGCCCAGCTTGCTGGCGTTCCCGCAACAGCGGGTCTATACTCACAATAGGTCGCTCGCTCTCTGCGACGACCATCGCCATCGGGAGAACGGCCTGATGGCATCGCCCCCGGGGATCTCCCCGGGGGCTCTTCTTTTCTAGTCGCGGGTTCGCAGCTGCCGCGATGCTTCGTCCAGCACCTTCCGCTCGGCCGGCGTGAGACTCCCCAGTCCCTGCTGCGAGATCTTGTCGAGGACGCGGTTCATCTCCTCGGCCCGGCTGTCGCGCTCCGGATCGCTGTGCTTCTCGGGCGACGGCGCCGGCCGCTTGGCCACCACCGCCTTGCTCTGCGCCACGACCTCGTCCACCTCGTCGCGATGCCGCGAGCGCGGTGATCTGGGGGCCGCGCGCGGACTCATGTCGTCCGTCACATCCGGCGCGGGAGACACGCGCTGCCGAAGGTGCTCGATGCTCACCTGCTGCGGCCGTTTGAGATACAGGAAGCCAAAGGCGAATCCGCCCAGGTGCGCAAAGTACGCCACCCCGCCCAGACCGCCGAGTCCGCGCAACAGATCGAGCGCCACGAAGAGCCCGACCATCGTGGCGATGCGCATGGGCAACACGCCGAACAGGTAGATCTCGTCGCGCGGCCAGTGCATGGCGTAGGCGAGCATGATGCCGTAGATCGCGGCCGACGCGCCCACCATGGGGGCCAGTCCGCCGAACAGCGCGTGGAAGACGGCGCCCCCCAGCCCGCACCAGAGGTAGAACAGGATGAACCCGCGGGCGCCCCACGTATGCTCCAGTCGCGGCCCGAAGATCCAGAGCGCGTACATGTTGAACGCGAGATGCAGCAGCCCCGCGTGGAGGAACATGTACGTGAACGCGCGCCACCAGGTCTCACCGAGCGAACCCTGTCGGAAGGCGAACCATGATACGAGCTGTTCCGGCAGCACGATGGTGGTGCCGATGAACGCCACGACGATGTTGATGGCCAGCAGCACCTGGACCATCCGCGTCATGCGCGGATAGTCGTGCTGCTCCTCGATGGCCGACCAGGTCATATCCTGCCGCACCTCATCTCGTGCCGGTGGGGGGGGGCAACCGCAGCGCCAGCCGGACGTCCGCGTGCAGGGCGGCGGCGCGCTCGATCAGTGTGACCCAGCGGCGGTCGCGATCCACCGGCGTGCCGTGCGGCGGGTGCACGACGATCACGGTCTTGCTGCTGGCACCGTGCGTCTGTTCGACGATCCGCAGCATTTGCCCGTCACTCGCCTGGTCGCCCGGCGCCAGCACGATCGCGTGCTCGAGACCGGCACCGGCCGCTGCGCGCACGGAAGCCAGTGCGCGCTCCACGTGCGAGTCCATCGCGGCGCCTTCCAGAGTGATCTGCACCAACGTCACGTGCTTGTGCAGCGGCTCGATCCCGTCGGGACGCTGGCCATCGATGTCCAGCAGGATCGGCAGCGGCGGCGGTCCCGCGTCGAGCGCGGCCTCGAGGAACTCGAGGTTCGACAGCGGATCGCGACCACCGATGGAAATCGAGTGGAACTTTGACCGGGAGGCGCCGCGCTTGAGCTCCTGCGCGATCGCCGACGCGGTGTACATCGTCGCGGTCTCCGCCTCCGCGGCAAAGCGCACGAAGAGCTGGCGTCGTCCCAGCCAGACGCCCTGTGCCTGGAGTCCGGTGGGTACGCCGGCAAGAGCGGCAGTTGGTCCCGCGGTTTGCGCCATCAGCGTGCGTCCTGGGCTTTTGGTTTCGGGTCCAGAGCCGCACCCTCCACGCCCGGCGCCGCGAGCACGATGCGCTCACACAGCTCGGGAAAGGAGATGCCCGCGGCCGCCGCGCCCTGGGGGATCAAGCTGGTCTGGGTCATGCCGGGAAGTGTGTTCGCCTCGAGACAGAACAGGCTGCCGTCCTCGGTCATCCGGAAATCGATGCGCGCGCATCCGCGCAACTTCAGCGCCTGGAACGCCCGCCGAGACAGCTCCTGCGCCTCGCGCGCGCGGTCCGAGGGAAGATGCGCCGGAAACACCTCTTCGGCCATACCCACCGTGTATTTGCACTCGTAGTCGTAGATCTCGTGCTTGGGGATGATCTCCCCCACCGGAAAGGCCTCGTCGGCGAGTATGCCCACGGTCAGCTCGCGCCCCGCGATGAACTGCTCGATCATGACCTCGTCGTCGTAATGGAACGCCTCGGTCACCGCGGCGCCCAACTCCTCACGCCGCTTTACTATAGATAGGCCCACCGTGGACCCCTGCTTGGACGGCTTGACCACAACCGGCAGCCCCAGCCCCTTGAGCATCTCGTCCGCGGTGGAATTCGGACGGGCCATGTTCCAGTTGGCGGTCTGCACACCGGCCCGGCGAAAGAGATGCTTGGACAGATCCTTGTCCATCGCGAGCGCGCTGCCCAGGTGCCCGCTGCCCGTATAGCGCACGCCGGCCATGTCCAGCAGCGCCTGGATCGACCCGTCTTCGCCATATCCGCCGTGCAGCCCAAGGAAAACACAGTCCGCCTGCTTGAGCGACGGAAGGGCGCGCAGCATCTGGGGAAGCGTCTGCTCCGCCATGCGCTCGAGCTCCTCGCGCGACGGCGGCGTTTTCTTGACGATCGCGCCCTTGGACAGGAGCGCCTTCTCCTCCTTGTGCGTCAGCGTGCCGCGCGCGGTGTCGAGCGTGACGACCTCGTGCCCGCGCGTGCGCAGTGCCTCGGCCACGCGGAGACTGCTCGCGATCGAGACGTCGCGTTCGGCGGACGTGCCGCCCATCAATACGGTAATTCGCATGCCTGGTTGATCCACCATGTAATCCGCGAAATCCGCGAAATCCGCGAAATCCGCGAAATCCGCGTTATCCGCGTTATCCGCGTCTTATCCGCGTCTTATCCGCGTCTTTATCTTGACATCAAATACGACAACAGATCCGACCGTGTGACGATACCCGTGACCTTGCCATTCGTGCGCACGAGCACCGCCGGATTGGACTTGGAAAGTAGTTTGGCCACGCTGTCCGCTGTCTGCCCATCGTCCACCACCGGGAAGGGCGCGTCCATGATGTCGGACAGCGTCACATCCAGGAGCTTGGCGTTGTCGAGACTCTTCGCCGACAGCGACCAGTCGCTCACCGAACCCACGCAGTTCGCGGCGTCCATCACCGGAAGCTGCGACACGTCGTGCAGCTGCATCAGACGCAGCGCCTGACGCACCGTCTGGCCGGCGGTGACCGACACGATGTCTCCCGACGGCTCCGTCTTGTTGCGAAGCACGTGCCCAAGCGACGTGCGATCGGCGTCCAGCAGCTGATTCTCCCGCATCCATTCGTCACTGTACAGCTTGGAGAGATATCGCTCGCCGGTGTCCGGCAGCACCGCGACCATGAAGGCGTTGGGGTCGTTCAGCGTGCGCGCGATCTGCAGTGCTACGTGCACGATCAGCCCGCTGGACCCGCCGACGAACAGCCCTTCCTCGCGCGTGAGGCGGCGCGCCATGGTGAATGCGTCCTTGTCGGTCACCGGCACGAAATCGTCCACGAGCGACATGTCGAGGGTGCCGGGAACCTTGTCCTGCCCGATCCCCTCCACCTTGTACGGGACGCCCTCGGGCTCGGCTTTCCCCTGCGTCTTCCACTTCTCGGCGAGTATGGAGCCCACGGGGTCGCCCGCGATGATCTTCACGTTCGCGTTCTTTTCCTTCAGGTAGCGGCCGACACCCGTGATCGTTCCGCCAGTGCCCGCCGCGTACACGAAGTGCGTGACACGCCCCCTGGACTGCTCCCAGATCTCCGGTCCGGTGGTGGCGTAGTGCGCTTCCGGATTCGCCTGGTTGTAGAACTGGTTCGCGAAGATCGCGTTCGGCGTCTCCTGCGCGATGCGCTTGGCGGTCACCAGGTAGTTGTCCGGATGGTCCGGGGGCACCGCGGTGGGGGTCACGATCACCTCCGCGCCGAACGCCTTGAGCAGCCGCACCTTCTCCTGCGACATCTTGTCCGGCATCGTGAAAATGCACCGGTAGCCGCGGATTGCGGCGGCGAGCGCGAGTCCGATCCCCGTATTCCCGCTCGTGCCCTCGACGATCACGCCGCCGGGCCTGAGCGAACCGTCCTGCTCCGCGGCAAGGATGATCGGCAGGCCGATGCGATCCTTGATGGAGCCACCTGGATTGTAGAATTCCGCCTTCGCGTAGACAGGCGTGCTCACTCCCCTGGTGACGCGCGTGAGCCGGATCAGCGGAGTCCAGCCGATCGTGTCCAGGACGGAATCGTACGGACGCTGATTGTTCATGGGTTTGATCTGATGCTGTCGGCCGCGGGTGCGCGAAGGATCGTGTCCCCGGGCAGGGGCTCGGCTTCCGGGTGGCGGAAATACACGGGAAAGAGGACCGACACGCCGATCGGCGCACCGGCCAGTTTGGCGGGGACGAACTGGAGCTCCTGCGATCCGCGCACCGCGGAGGAATCGAGCGCGGGGAAACCGCTCGACTCCTCCACGCGCGTCGATTCCGGGAGCGCTCGGCCGGTGGTGTCTATGTACAGACGCAGTGTGACGTTGCCCTGCACCCTCCGTTCGTACATCGCGCCCGGATACCGGAACGGCAACTCGCGGTTGACTATCACCGGATGCTCGTCCGCCCGGTTCTGTCCGCCAAGGAGCACCACCTCACGCCCGTTCGCGGATGGCGCGCGATCGCCGCAGCCGAGCGCGATCAGCGCGCTCGCGACGGCCAGCAGTGGGGTTCTCGCGCTCATGTCCGTGAATCTATGAAGTCGCGGTCAGGGGCACACCTGAGCGCGCTTCGCGCCTTTTCGCGGTCTCGTGACGGGGCCCGCCGGTGCGCCGGCTGCAGCCGGGGCCCCGCGCGGGCGGGCGCTGCCGCTCAAGCCGGCGGCTCGACCGGTGACGGCCGCGAATGCCTTGGAGCGTGGCGAGCCGAGTGCTCGCGTAGCGCAGGCTGTGTCGGTATTGGCAAGCGCACTCCTTGCCAATATTGAGCACAGTCGCGCGGAGCGGGCACTCGGCTCGCCACGCCACCACAACGCATCCTTACGCTCCGCGAGCCTTTTTCGACAGTTCGTCCAGCAACGCCAGCGCCTGGACCGGCGTGAGCGCGTTCACGTCCACGCGCGCGAGGGCTTCGAGCACGGCACTCGGCGCCGGCGCGAATAGCGCAAGCTGATCGGCCGCGGCGAGAGCGGGAGACGCGCCGGACATTCCTCGCGCGAGCTGCTCGGACTCGAGCAGCCGCAGCAGGTGTCGCGCACGGGCCAGCACTGCATCAGGCAGGCCGGCCAGTCGGCCCACCTCGATGCCATACGAACGATTGGCGCCACCCGGCTCCAGCCGATGCACGAAGAGGATCTTGTCGCCCACCTCGCGCACCGCGACGTTGAAGTTGCGCAGCGCGGGCAGCTCGTCCGCCAGCTGCGTCAGCTCGTGATAGTGGGTGGCGAAGATCGTCTTGCACCCGGTCACTTCGTGCAGGTGCTCGGTCACGGCCCACGCGATGGACACGCCGTCGTACGTGGAGGTGCCCCGCCCGATTTCGTCGAGCAGCACGAGACTGCGATCGGTGGCCGTATGCAGAATGGCGCTCGTCTCCGCCATCTCCACCATGAAGGTGGACTGCCCGCGCGCGAGATTGTCGCTCGCACCCACCCGCGTGAAGAGCCGGTCCATCACGCCGATCTCGGCTTCCGCGGCCGGCACGAAGCTGCCCGCGTGTGCCATGAGCGCAATGAGGCCCACCTGGCGAAGGATGGTGGACTTGCCGGCCATGTTCGGCCCGGTGAGCACCACGACGCGCGCGTCGCGGGTGAGATGCACGTCGTTGGGGACGAACTTGTCGCGCGGCATCATCCGCTCCACCACCGGATGGCGTCCGGCCATGATGCGCAGCGTGAAGTCGTCGGTCATCGTGGGGCGCACGTACCCCTCGCGCATCGCCACCTCGCCGAGCGACGCCAGCACGTCCACCACCGCGGTGGCTCTCGCCGCCGCGTGCAGCCGCGCGACCTGCGTGCCCACGCGCTGGCGCAGCGCATCGAACAGCTCGCGTTCCTTCTGTTCGATCCGCTCACTGGCGGTGAGCACCCGCTCCTCATGGCTCTTGAGCGCGACCGTGACGAACCGCTCGCCCGTGGTGATCGTCTGCCGACGCTGGTAGTCCTCCGGGACGAGATGCAGGTTGGGTTTCGTGACTTCGATATAGTACCCGAACACGCGGTTGAACCCGACTTTGAGCGACTGGATGCCCGTGCGCGCGCGCTCCTCCGCCTGGATGCGCGCGATGGAATCCCTGCCCCCGTCGCGCAGGGTGCGCAGCTCGTCCAGTTCCGCGTCCACGCCCGGAGCGATCGTGGGCTCGTCGCCCACCGCCACGGGCGCGTCCGCAACGAGCACGCGGCGCACATCGTCCGCGATGTCGGCGCAGTCGTCCCAGCCGGCGAGCATGTCGGAGAGCAGCGCGGCGGTCGAACCGCGCCCGGCGTCGAGCGCCTCCGTGATGGAATCCCGTACCGCGGGAAGCCGCGCGATGGACGCGCCGAGGGCGCCGAGCTCGCGCGGCGTGCTGCGGTTGAGCGCCGCCTTGGTGCCGAGCCGCTCGAGATCGCGCACGCCGGCCAGCGCGGTGCGCAGGGTTTCGCGCGCGATGGGTGCGTCGCAGAAGCACTGAACGGCGTCGAGGCGCGCGTCGATCGCTTGCCTGATCGCGAGGGGCGCGAGGATCCACTGTCGCAACTGGCGCGCGCCCATGGGGGTGCAGGTGCGGTCCAGCACGTTGATCAGCGTGCCCGCGTTGCCGTCGCCGGCGCCGCGTAGCGATTCCACCAGCTCGAGATTACGACGCGTCATCTCGTCCAACGGAAGGATGCCCTCCGCGCGTTCCACGATGGGACGCGCGAGCGACACGCCCGACGGCTGGAGCTCCTTGAGGTAGCGCAGCAGGGCGCCGGCGGCACCGACCGCCAGGGCGTCGCTTTCATTGATGCCCAGCCCGTCGAGTGCGAGCACGCCGAAGTGCCTGGCGAGGTCGTCGCGTCCGAGCGCGGGGTCGAACTCCCAGCCCTCTCGCTCGGTGGTCAACGCCCCCGGGAGGGTGGGGGGGGCATGGGATACGGGGTGTGGGGTATCGGCCGCGGTAATGATCTCGCGCGGCGCAATTCGGGCGAGCAGCGGCTCGAGCAGAGCGGCGGGCACCACCGCGAGTCGCAGCTCTCCCGTGGAGATATCGGCGGCGGCCACCCCCACGTCCACTCGCCCGCCGTCGGCGGGCACCCGTCCATGTCCCATCTCTACCTTTGCGGCGCCCGCGGCAATCGCGCACACGTAGTTCCCGCGCGATCCATCCAGCAGGTCGTCGGCGATGGCGGCGCCCGGGGTGACGGTCTCGATGACTTCACGGCGGACGATTCCCTTTGCCTTGGCGGGATCCTCCATCTGCTCGCAGATCGCGACACGGAATCCCTGCTGCACGAGCCGGCGCACGTAGTCGGCCGCGGCCTTCACCGGCACGCCGGCGAGGGGAACGTCCGCCGCGCCGCCG
Organism: Gemmatimonadaceae bacterium; assembly: GCA_040902005.1. Classification (GTDB taxonomy): domain Bacteria; phylum Gemmatimonadota; class Gemmatimonadetes; order Gemmatimonadales; family Gemmatimonadaceae; genus DASPMP01. The sequence continues at coordinate 13,874 of JBBDYA010000120.1, forward strand.
TTGTTCCGCGACGTGAGCGTCAGCCCCAGCTTCTGCGACGCCGTTTCCGCATCGTCGTAGAACATTTCGTAAAACTCGCCCATCCGGAAGAACAGAATCGCGTCCTGGTGACGCGACTTGATCTCCCGGTACTGCTGCATGAGGGGCGTGGCGGCGGACATGATGCGGCGGAATCAGTCTGGATTCACCAGGGTCACGAAGCCGTTCTGCCCCTGCGCCTTGAGCGCCAGCGCCAGTTTCGCAGCGTCGGCCCGCGTGGCGAAGCGGCCGATGCGCACGCGAAATGGGCGCACGGTGCCGTCCACGCGGGCGTCGAGTCCGCGGGCGACGAGGCCTTCCGCCATGCGCTTTGCCGCCTCAGGTGAATCGTAGGCAGCCACCTGCACGCTGAAGAAGGACTTCGCCGTGGGCGCGGCGGCCGCCGCGCGCGGAGCTGCGGTCGTGCGGGGGGGCGCTGCAGTCGTCACGGAATCGACCGCTGGTCTCGACGGTGGTTCCGCGGCGCGAGCCGGCGCGCGCTGTGGCGTGCGAGCCGCCGGCATGGGCCGGGCCGGCGGCGTGGCCGCCGTGTCCGGCGCGAGGTCCACCGGCTTTGGCGCCTCCACGAACGCACACCGCGGCGCGTAGAACTCCAGCTGGTTCCGCATCTCGAGACTTTCCTGCGCCATCGCATCGCGACCCATGCGCAGCGCTTCGCATCCGCGCGAAGTCTGGTTCTGTTCGAACAGCAGCCGCACCAGCCAGAGCGCCACGCGCGGCCGGGAGGGGCGCGAGTCGTCCGTGGGGTACAGCAACATGTAGCGCTCGAGATGCTCGGTGGCGCCACTCCGATCGCCGCGCGCGTTCTTCAACTGCGCCAGCTGGAGCATCGCGTCCTCCGCGCGAGGCGCAAATGGTGTCTCGATGAGCAGACGGCGGTAGTCGCGCTCCGCGTCGGCCGCGGTCGACGCCAGCGCGCCCCGCCACTACACCGCCACAGGGAAGAGTTCGGCCGGAAGCGGATTGGCGGCGATCACCGAGTCCAGCACCCGCCGCCCGTCGACGAACTTGCCGTCCACGACCAGGTCGCGCGCCCGCTGGATGACGGAGTCCCTGGGCGGCTGGAACCGGAAGTCGGCGTCCTGCGCCCCCAGCGACGACGCGTCGGCGCCGACGGCGGTCAGAGCGAGTATGAGCAGCGCGCGTTGGATCATGTCAGGCAGCGGTGCGAGTGACGGCAGTGCAGCACATCGAGAGCACGGCGTTCGCGAGGATCTGCTCGTCGGAGGAGACCCGGCTTTCCTTGAGCGCCATGTCCGTCTGCAGCAGCACGCGAAGCGCGTGATCGATGTCCGAAAGACTCCAGCGGTTGGTGTGGCGCGACCAGGCGGATACCGCTTCGCCCCACGCGCGCCCCGTGTAGTTCGACGAACCGCTCTTGAGAATGTTGAAGTATTCGCCGGACAGGCGGGGCGGGGCGATGTTGCGCGCGAGGGCGATACCGAAGGCCAGCATCTGGGTGGTGAGCGACATGACGATCGAGACGCCCGTCGTCTTGGGCTGCTGGAGCACGCCGGGAATGAGCGTGAGCGCCAGCGTCACGTCGCGCGCGGCGACCGCGTCGAGCAGCCGGCCGGGAGTCTCGTCGCGGCGGATGCCGACGACCGCGGTCACCGCGGCTTCGTCGATCGGGCGTCCCGCGGTGTAGGCCGCGAGCTTCTCGAGTTCGAGGGCCAGCTGCGCCAGGTCCGTGCCCACGGCGCCCTGCAGCAGCTCGATGGCGTCCGACGTGATGGTGGTATTCAGGTCGCGCTCCACGCGCGAGACGATCCACCTGGGCACCTGCGCGCCCGACAGCGATTCCGATTCCACGGCTACGGTGGTCCTGCCGAGCGTCTTGTCGGCCTTGGCGTCCGCCGGCGCGGTGAGCACCAGGAGCAGATCGGGCGCCGGACGCTCGAGGTACTTGTCCAGCGCGGCGCGCGCGTCCTTGCGCAGGCCGGTCACGTCGCGCACCACGACCACGCGTCGTTCGGCCATCATTGGCGGCATGGCGAGCAGCGAGGCAAGCGTTGCCGCATCAAGCTCCGCCCCCGTCCGCTGGTCGAGGTTGAAATCCCGCGTCGCGGGGTCCACCGCGGCATTCAGGAGACGCCGCAGCGCGTCTTCCTTGCGGTATTCATCTTCGCCATGGAGGTAGTAGGCCGGTGAGAACTGCCGTTCTTTGATGGCCTGACTCAACGCCTTCATGGCCCCAATCTAGCGGTCGGTCTCCATCTCCGTGGCGACGAAATGCACCGGTACCTGGCTGGCCGCCATGATCGCTGGCCACACGGACATCCCCGTGGGCACCGTGGCGACAAGCGCCGGAGTCGCGAGCGGCGAATGATCGTACTCGGGCGCGGACGCCACCACCGGCGGCAGCTGGAGGGGCTGATCCGGCTGGCGACGCACCTCGTTGGCGATGACCGCGACCACGACGACGGCCGCGGCGAGCACGAACGCCTGCACGAACGACATCCCCGACGGCGCGACCAAGTCCCTGGGCTGCGCGGCCGCTTCGCGCAAACGCGCGTCGAGCCGGGCCCGGAACCCGGGCGACGGCTCAATGGGCGTGAGATTCTTCACCAGAAACAGACTGCGCCGAATCAGCGCATCGTGGCGCGCGCACTGCGCACAGGCCGACATGTGTGCCCGCATCTCGTTCTCCTCGAGCGCGGAACATCTCACGTCGATCAACAGCGCGTGCCGGTCACGAAATTCTCTACAGTCCATTCCCCATCCTGTCGGTTCGTCTTCCGGTACCCTGGTCAGCTCGGGGGGTTCCGGAAACGGCAGTATGGTGGCAGCAGGACCTCGGCAACAGGGTTCGATGGCAGCCAACCGGGATCAAGCTGGGTTCGATTGGATGCAATCGAATCGTCCAGCGCAGGTGGTCATCCGATGTGTGGCTCGATGATCGCCGCGAATGCCGTCCGCGCGCGATTCAACCGCGACTTCACCGTGCCCAGGTTGCAGTCCGTGATCTCCGCGATCTCCTCGTACGACTTGCCCTCGAGTTCGCGCAGCACGAACACTTGCCGGTGATGCTCCGGAAGCTGCTCCACCGTGTTCTCCACGAGCTCGCGCAGATGCCGCTTGCGGAAGAGATCGTCCGGACGCGACGACGGATCCTCGAACTCGATCGGACGGTCCTCGTCCTCCCCGGTGCCACGCATCGTCTGGAAGAGCACGAGCGGGTTCCGCGAACGGTTCCGCAGCTCGTTCTTCGCCAGGTTCGACGCGATCGTGTACGCCCAGGTCGAGAACTTCTTGGAGCGGTCGAAGCGATGCAGATGGCGATACACGCGGATGAAGACTTCCTGCACCAGGTCTTCCGCGCGATCGCGATCGCCGATCGTTCTGTAGACGAAGTTCAGCAGCCGCGTCTGGTATCGATCCACCAGCTCCGAGAACGCCCGCTCCTCGCCGGCCAGGAAGGCCGACACGACCGCCGAGTCGTCCGACGCACGGAGCTGTTCCCGGACCGAGAGCCCCACGGGCGCGGTCGCGACCTTCCTGGCGAGTCTGGCCATATCGTCAACCTCCGTAATCCGTCGATGCCGGTTACTGAATCGGCTGACCAGAGTGGCCATCCGACCAGCTGCCTACCGACGTCTTCCGCACCCTTCCAAGGCAGGTGCCATGCCCTCTATGACGCACCCGTGCCAGCGATGTTAAGGCCCCTGATTGCAATGACTTGCGGTCAGTTGAGACAGGCGTCACACATCACCGGGTGTCTACTATATGTGACGCGCGAAGCAGAGGTTATTGGACACAACGCTCGGAACTGGGGTTCACTGGCAGGGCCTGTCGCCTGGTACCGCCGCCCTTGGACCTGACCCCTTACCCGGCGCGGACCCCTATCGCGCCAGCCGGAAACCCGCGGCGTACATGATCGCCAGCGCCGACTTCGCGTCCTTCAACTCCCCTTTCCTGATCAACTCCAGCGCGGCCGAGAGCGTCACCGTCTCCAGTGACATGAACTCGTCCTGCTCGTGGGCCACCTCACCACGCGTGAGCCCGCTGGCCATGAACGCGTGGATGCGTTCGTCAGTGAAACCGGGGGTCGTGAAGAAGGTGTACAGGTGCTCGATGCGCTCCGCGGTGCATCCGGTTTCCTCACGCAGCTCACGCTCGGCGCACACCTTCGGATCCTCGTCGCCGTCCAGTTTGCCGGCCGGGATCTCGTAGATGAAATCCCCGGCCGCATAGCGGTACTGCTTGATCAGCAGCAGCTGCGGATCGTCGCCCGCCGGATCGGTGAGAAACGGGATTACCGCGCTGGCCCCGGGGTGGCGGACCATCTCAAGTTCACCCTCCCGCCCATCGGGAAACCTCACGGTATCAACGTCCACGTTGATCACGCGGCCCGCGTACACGCGGCGCGACGAGAGGCGGCTCAGAGCGGCTTGCCCTCGGCGTCGTACACCTGGAGGGCGCCGAACTGCATCGCCTCGAGCTGCGCGCGGACGCTCTCGTCGTCTCCCACCACCACCATCTGCATCGCGGCCGGATGCAGGTGTTCGCGCGCGGCACGCAGCACGTCGTCCGTGGTCACGGCGCCCACGCGAGTCCGGTACGTGTCGTACACGTCGTCGGGCAGGTCGTATCGCACGAGCGTCGCGAGCGCGCGGGCGATCGCATCGGTCGTCTCATAGCGGATGGGAAACACACCCACCAGATAGCTGGTAGCGAGCGACAGCTCGTCGTCCGACACCGGCGCAGCGCGCATCCGGTCGATTTCCCTGAGTACCTCCACCGCCGCCGACGCGGTGACGTCGTTCTGCACCGCCGTAGAGACCACGAATGGCCCCGCCTGGCGCCGCCACTCCATGTGCGAGAACGCGCCGTACGTATACCCGTGCACCTCGCGCAGGTTGAGGTTGATCCGCGAGGAAAAGAGCCCGCCCAGCACCGCGTTCATGACCACCGCGGCATGGTAGTCGGGATGTTTGCGCGGAAGCCCCACGTTGCCAATGCGCAGTTCCGATTGCGGGGCGTCGGGCTTGGAGACGATGTGCACGCCGCGCGTGGCACGCGCCGGCGCGTCGCTGATGCGGGGGGAGCGGGGCGCGTCACCCGACCAGTCGCCGAACGTGGCGCGCGCGATGTCCGCGGCGCGATCGACGGTGATGTCTCCGGCGATCACGAGGGTGACGCACTCGGGTCGGTACCGCGTCTCGTAGAACGCCCGCACATCGTCACTGGTGATGGACGCAACCGACTGCTCGGTGCCGGCCTGCGGTAGCGCGTACCTCGACGCCGGTTCGTAGAGAAAGCGCGAGAACATTTCGTCCGCCAGCCCGCGCGGCTCCGCCCGCAGCTGCAGCAACTCCGCCTGTCGCTCGGCCTGAAGTCGCCCGACTTCGCGGGGCGGGAACGCCGGCGTGCGCAGCACCTCGCCGAGCAGCGTGATCGCGGCGTCGAGGTGTTCGGTGAGCGCCGTGAGCGATACCGCGGCGCCATCCCAGTCCGTGGACGATTCCACCGACGCGCCCAGCCGCTCGAAACGCTCGACCAGTTCCACTCCGTCGCTGGTGAGCGTTCCTTCAAGCAGGAGATCGGCGGTCAGGCAGGCGATCCCCTCGCGCCCGACCGCGTCGCACGAGGCGCCCGCGTCCACCAGGGCGATCACCGTGGCGATCGGCAGCTTCGGCACCGTCGCAACCACGAGCTGCAATCCGTTCTCCAGCCGGCGCCGATCGAAATGCGGAAAGTGGTACGGGCGGGGATCGAGCGGATCCGGACGGCGCACGCGCGTGGACGGCGCGCTGGCCGTCGGCGGTGCCGTTGTCGGCGGCGCGTTTACCGCGGCGGTCGCCTTCGCCCGCTTGCTCACGCCACCTCCGACACGGCCGCCGCGCCGCGCGACGATCGGCGGATGGGACGCGGTACGTACAGCAGGCTGGCGCGGTTGTTCTCGCCCAGTCGTTCGCGGACGAATGCGTTCACACGATCGGCGGTCACGGCGCTGTAGCGGGCCACCTGCATGTTGATGAGCGACGGGTCGCCAAAGTAGGTCGCGAACATGGAGAGCCGGTCGGCACGTTCCCCCGCCGACTGGAGCGCGGCAACGTACTCCGTCTGAATGAGCCTCACCGCGCGCGCGACTTCGTCCGGCGTGACACCATTGGCATGCACGCGGTCGATCTCCCGCGCAAGCTCCTGCTCGAGTTCCTCGCCCGTCACGCTCGGTCGCCCGGTCACGTCAACGACGAGCAGATCGCTGCCCTGGGTAAGGTCGTACGTGAAGGCCTGCGTCTCCGCGGCCACCTGGCGTTCGCGCACCAGCGACTTGTGCAACCGGCTGCCCTTCTTCATGCCCAGGATCGCGGCGCACACGCTCGCGGCGTAGAACTCCTCCGTACCGAACACCGGCGACAGGAACGCGAGAAAGACCCGGGGCAGCATGACGTTGTCCGGCACCACCTCGCGTTTCCACTCGCCGAACACGGGTGGCATCGCGGGGTTCGGTATCGGCGGACGCTCCTTCCCCGGCTGGATGCCGGCAAAGTACCGCTCGATCCAGCGCGTTGCCTGGGCGGGCTCGAAGTCCCCGCTCACGGTGAGCACCGCGTTGTCTGGCGTGTAATAGGTGGTGAAGAAGAGGGCGATGTCGTCGAGGCTCGCCGCGTCGAGATCGGCCATCGACCCGATCAGCGAATGATGGAAGGGATGCTCCGGCGGAAAACACAGCGCCGGCAGCTTCTCCCACCAGCTGCCATAGGGCTGGTTGTCCATGGACCAGCGACGCTCGTTTTTCACTACGTCGCGCTGCGTGTCCAGCTTCTGCTGGGTCATCGCCGGCAGCAGCTTTCCCATGCGATTGGCTTCCAGCCAGAGGACCAGCTCGAGCTGGTTGGACGGCACCGTCTCGAAGTAGTTGGTCCGCTCCAGCCAGGTGGAACCGTTCAGCGTCCCACCGGCGCGCTGGATGAGCTCGAAGTGCTCGTTGGAGCCGACATCGGCGCTTCCCTGAAAGAGCATGTGCTCGAACAGGTGGGCAAAGCCGGTGCGTCCCGCCCGCTCATTGGCCGAGCCCACGTGGTACCAGAGATTTACCGCAACGATAGGCGCCGTGTCGTCTTCGGACAGCGTGACAAACAGGCCGTTCGGCAGCCGAAATGTGTCGATGGGAACGCTCATGTGCCTCTAAATTGAACCGGCCAACGGGGAATGGACAACGGACGACGAGGGTTGCGACGGGTGGCGACGTTTCTGGGAATCGCGGTGGCGACAGCGCTTGCCTGGGTGGTGATCACCACCCTCTGGCTCTGGCGCCACCAGGAGCGTGTGGTCTTTCAGCCCCCGGGCCACGCGGCCGCCGCACCCACGTTCGCCCGGCGGCTGGAGTTCACCGCCACGGACGGTCACCCGCTGTATGGGTATCTCCTGTCGCCGAGACGGCCGGGGCCGAACGCCGCCACGCTGGTCATCGCGTTTCATGGCAATGCGGACCTGGCCGCCTGGATGGTACCGTGGGCCGGTGAGCTCGCGGAGCGGGCAGGCGTGCGCGTGTTCGTGCCGGAGTATCGCGGCTACGGTGGAATCGACGGCACTCCGTCGTACCTCACGGCGGCATCCGACGCCGCGGGCGCCGTGGCGTTCGCGAGCCGGACGATGACTCCGGATCGGGTCGTGCTGTTCGGGCACTCGCTGGGGAGCGCGCTGGCGTCCGACGTGGCGGCCGGCATGCCGGCGCCTCCCGCGTCGCTCGTGTTGCAGTCGCCGTTCACGTCGGCGCGCGAAATGGCGTTCCGCATGCTGGTGCCGCCGATCCCGTGGCTCTGGCGGAAGATTTCGCGCGTGCACTACGACACGCGCGCCATCGTGGCGTCGCTGAGCGTTTCCGTCTGGGTATCGCATGGAGCGCGCGACGTGGTGATTCCGGCGCGCATGGGTCGCCAGGTCTTCCTCGCGGCACGCCAGCGTGGCGAGTTGCTGGTGGTGGAAGGGGCCGGCCACAACGACGTCGCCGACCTGGGAGGCGAGCGCTACTGGCGCTGGCTCACCAGCGCGGTGTCACCGCCGGTCGGTGAACTCGAAGAAGAACGCGACGGGCGCCTTCCACGACTCATGTAGCGTATAGCGCCAGGACTCGCTCCGGTTCGCCGAGATCGGACTTGTCGGCGTAGGGGACGTCTGCGGACGCAGGCCAAAGCGGCGCGCGACGATCGACAGCCGCAGCATGTGGAACGGGTCGCTGACGAGGATCACCTCGCGGGCATCGTGGGCGAGCATCCCGGCCACATTGCGAAGCGATTCACTCGTGGAGCGGCTCTCGGTCTCCACGCGGATCGCGTCACTGGGCACGCCGAGCGACATGGCGTAGCGTCGCTCGACCGCCGCTTCGGTCGTGGTATCTCCCTGCCCCTTGCCGCCGGTCATGATGAGCGTAGGGGCCAACCCGCGCCGCCAGAGCGTGATCGCATGATCCACCCGGGCGCGAAGCACCGGCGACGGCTTGCCGTCCCACTGCGCGGCGCCAAGCACGACGATCGCGTCCGCCGTGCGACGCACGTCGCGCGTCTGCCACAGGAGCACCATGCCGAGCGAGAAGGCCCACAGCGCCACCAGCGACAGGATGACCGCGCGCACGAACCGCCACCCCACGTGTGGGGTTCGACCCCGGTTGGATGTCATCGACCCATTCGACACGGCGTGGCAGCTACCCGGCCAGGGTAAGGAGTCCCAGCCACAGGACGTCGAACGCCGGCCGCGGGTCCCGGTCCGGCGCGAGCGCGTGCCCCGCCGCGAGTCCGTCGATGAACGCGACCGTTGTTTGCGCGACGAGACCGGCGGGCACGCGCGGAGTGAGCCCCAGGCGGCCGAACACCAGCGACACGTGCTCTTCCGCGACCGACAGGCGCTCGCGCGACGCCCGCCGGCAGGCGTCGCGGACGCGCGCGCTGTCGTACTCGCCCAGGGCGAGCAGGATGTTCACGTCGCCGCGGGCGAGTTCCTCGCGCAGCCAGGTCCAGTATGCGTCCAGGGCGTGCGGGGCGGCGTCCGACTCCCGCGCCATCGCATCGCGCTCCCGCTTGATGACGTCGCGTCCCGCGCGGTCTGCCAGCTCGCGGAGCAGGGACTCCTTGTCGTGAAAGTGGTAGTGCACGAGCGCCTTGCTCACACCCGCGCTCGCGGCAACGTCACCCATGCTGATGCCCGCGGCACCACCGCGCGCCACCAGGCCGCGCGCCGCGTCGAGAATACGACGCACGGCCGGAACCTTCGCGTCGGCGACGGGCGCGGCGGTCACAGCGCGGCCCGGTCGCCGAGGGCGGGGATGTGGACGTCGTATCCACGCCCCCGGAGCCGGACCGCGAAGGATTCCTGCGCGGCATGCTCACCGTGCACCAGCCACACCGGCGGCGCGGGAGTCCGCGCGCCGCGCACGGCATCCAGCCACTTCGTGAGCTCGCCGCGATCGCCGTGCGCGCTGTAGCCGTTCAGCACCTCGACCCGCGCGCGCAGCGGCACCTCGTCACCGAGGATGCGCAGCGTCTCGCGCCGCTCCACGATGCGGCGTCCAAGCGTGTGCTCCGCCATGAATCCCACGACGAGCACGGTGTTGCGCTGGTCCGGCGCGCCGTGCTTCAGGTGGTGCGTGATCCGCCCCGCCTCCGCCATCCCGGACGCGGCGATGATGATCATCGGACCGCGCTGCGTGTTCAGCGCTCTCGACTCCGAGACGTCGCGCGTGTAGTGCAGTTGGTCAAACCGGAAGAGGTCCTGCACCGTGCGCACCATGGCCTCGCCCTGGTCGAACACGTCGGGGTGCATGGCGAAGATGCCGGTTGCTTCGGTGGCGAGCGGGCTGTCGATGTAGATCGGGATCGCCGGGATGCGCTTCTCGCGCGCGAGCGCGTGCAGGTCATACAGGATTTCCTGCGTGCGTCCCACGGCGAACGCCGGAATGAGCACGCGCCCGCCGCGCGCCGCGGTCTCCTTGACGATCGCCGCCAGCCGCCCACGCATGTCCTCGACCGGCGGGTGATCGCGGTCGCCGTACGTGGACTCCATGATCACCGCGTCCACCGGACCGGCTGGCGGCTGCGGATCGCGGATGATCGGCAGGCCCCACCGGCCGATGTCGCCGGAAAATACGAGCCGGCGCGACACGCCGTTTTCCGTGCAGTCGAGTATCACCGACGCGGAACCGAGGATGTGTCCTGCGTCCACGAACGTGGCTTTCACGCCGGGCACCACCTGGAATTCGCGGCCGTACGGCTGCCCGACCATCTGGCGCATGAAGGGCCCGATGTCGGCCGTCGTGTACAGCGGCTCGGCCACGGGGCGCCCGTGGCGACGCAGGAACTCCACGTCCCGCTCCTGGATGTGCGCCGAGTCCGCGAGCATGATCGCGCACAGGTCGCGCGTGGCCGCAGTGGAGAAGATGGTGCCCGTGAAACCTTCGCGCGTGAGAAAGGGCAGCCGGCCGGCGTGATCGATGTGCGCGTGCGACAGGACCACCGCGCTCAGCCGATCCGGGGGAAAGGGAATCCGGACGTTCTTCTCGCGTGACTCGTTGCGTTTCCCCTGGAACATGCCGCAGTCCAGGGCCACGGTGTGCTCGCCGACCGTGAGCAGGTGGCAGGAGCCCGTGACTTCGCGCGCTGCGCCCAGAAACGTGACGTGCACCCGGTGAACCTAGTAGCTTCTCGCGCATGGACACCAGCCAGCAGTTTCCCACGCTCCGGGTGATCTCGCACCCGCTGGTGCAGCACAAGCTCACGATCCTGCGCGATCGCGACACGCCGACCAAGATCTTCAAGGAGCTGGTCGAGGAGATCGCGATGCTCATGGCGTACGAGGCCACCGGCGACGTGGAGCTGGTTGACGCACGCGTCGAAACGCCGCTGGAGTCCACGGTGGGCCGACGCATCACCGGAAAGAAGTTGACCCTGGTGCCGATCCTGCGCGCCGGACTCGGCATGGTGGAGGGGATCTACCGCCTGGTCCCCAACGCGCGCATCGGACACATCGGCCTGTACCGCGACCACGACACGCTCGAGCCGGTGGACTACTACTTCAAGGTGCCGGCGGACGCACCCGAGCGGGACTTCTTCGTGCTGGACCCCATGCTCGCAACGGGCGGCAGCGCGGCAGCCGCGGTGACGTCACTCAAGCGCGCGGGAGCGACCCGGATTCGTCTGCTGTGTCTGGTTGCGGCGCCGGAAGGGGTGAAGCGACTGGCGGCGGCACATCCCGACGTGCTGGTGTTCTGCGCGGCGCTGGATCGGGAGCTGAACGCGCAGGGATACATCCTGCCGGGACTTGGAGACGCCGGGGACCGGCTGTTCGGAACCCGCTAGGGATCAAGCGCGGATGGTCGCAGATGACCGCGGATAGGCGCGGATAGGCGCGACACGACAAGTCGTTGCTGAGCCACCGTTTCTCGGTGCCGCTTGTCCGACTGATCCCGTGTCGTTCATCCCCCTGATCGCGAACAAAGTGAAATTGTTCCGCGCGAGCGAACGAGATGGACGGGAAGCAGGCGAGTCCAGGTCACCATAGCGCGGGCTGTGTCAATGCTGGCCAAGTGAGGTTCTTGCCAGCATTGAGCACAGTCGCGCGGAGGGGACCTGGACTCGCCTGCTTCCTGCCCGAGAGCGTTACCCGAACCACTCGCGCGGACAATCGCGCTGCTGCCGCGCCGCATCCACCACCCACTGCTGCGTTGCCGGATCCGTCAGCTCGCCAGCCACCGTGTTGAACCAGCCGGTGGACTTGCCGAGATCACCCGCGCGGCGCCACAACTCCCCCACCAGATAGGTGAGGACCGCCCGCTCTTCGCGCGGCACGCCATCGAACGACTCCAGCGCCTCCTCGAACTTCCATGCCGCCTTGCGACGGAAGAACCGCTCGGCTTCCACGTCACCCTCGTCCACACAGCACCACGCGGCGCGCAGCAGCAGGTCCGCCACGTGACGCGCCTCCATGCCCTGCCATTCCGCCACTTTGGCTGCCGCTTCGTACTTTTCCGATCCCAGCGCGCTGCCCGCGATGATCGCCGGGGCGAGCTCATTCCACACGTGCTCCTTGAGCACGGGCGACACGTCCGACTCCTCCGTGAAATCGCGCTCCGACCCCGAAAAGCCGCAACGGTTGCACATGTGGATCAGATAGGGCAGCGGCTGCGTTCCGGCCGCGCGCTCGTGAAAGTCCGTCCGCTTACCCCCGAACGAGTTCGTGGACACGACGGCCTGCGATCGGAATGCCGTGTCGCAAATGGGACAGCGAAGCTCGATTTGCTGAAGCGTGGTCATCGCCAACACCCTCCGTTACCCGCCCTTCGTTTGCGAGGGAAGGGAAAAAGCGTGCCAGTCACCGGCGGCAAACGCGCTCTTGTTGGAACGGTCGCGTCATCACTATCATTCGCGCGCCTCACCCCGAGTTCCTTCCTTCCCCATAGCGACGGATCGGTCGATCGAATGCTGATCAACCTGCTGCCGGATTTCTTCGCAATTCTCGACAGCACGGACCGAAACGCCGCATATCGCAGCTACTTCGAGCGCCACCGCCGGTTACTCCAGTCGTACTGGCACAACTACGTCATCGACCCCGACAGTCCGCACTTCGCGGACGTCGTCCGGTCCACGGTGGCGGCCGACCGGGGGGACCTCCGGGCGATGCTGGAGCGCACCGACGTGGTGACGCTCGCCCGCGAGACCGAGACGCAGTGCCGGGCGCTGCTCGCCACCGACGCGGATTTCGACGTGGTGCTGATGGTGGGCGTGGGTGCCGCGAACGCGGGCGAGCTGGTGGTGCGCGCCCGGGGCATCGCCTTCGTGTGCCTCGAGCATTTCACCGGCGTCGCGAACCCGGATACCCAGGGACTCGGGCTGGATCCGGAGCTGCTTCCCCTCTGGCTCGCGCACGAGATCGCGCACGTGGTGCGCTACACGTCATCGGAAAGCCGCAGCGACCTCCGGCAGATCATCACTGGCGGCGACGGTGAGTACAGCTACTGGGACACCGGCCGGCGCGCCACGCTGCGCGAGCTGCTGATCAACGAGGGATTGGCAGTGCACGCGTCGCAGCAGATCAGCCCCGGACACGCGGCGTGGGAGTATTTCGGCTACGCGCGCCGTCAGTACGCGAGGCTGCGCGAACTGGAGAGCGTGTTGAGCCGCGTGATGCAGTCCGACCTGGATCGAAGCGGGCTGGGCCTGCGGCTCAAGTACCTGTCGGGCGGCATGAGTGACGAGGCGCGCACGGTGGACAAGTACGTGATGCCGGAACGTGCCGGTTACTTTCTTGGCGCTCGCATGGTGGAGCCCGCTGTCCGCGCGAAGGGGCTGGCCTGGGCGGTTCGGGCCGGTGCTGACGAGCTGGCACAGCTCGCCAGGGAGGCAGCAGCCACCGCCTGACCTGGTCGATGGGGACGCAACCGAACTCTACTTCCCGACGCAGAAGGTGCGGAACACCCGATCGAGCACTTCTTCCACGTCGATCGTTCCGATCATCTCCTCGAGTTCCCGGGCCGCCTCCCGCAGGTGCACGGCCGAAACGACCGCCGGCACCGACCGCTCCTGCCACGCCTGACGAAACTGCCGTAGCTCCTCGCGCGCGCGTTCGAGCGCGTAGCGCTGCCGCTCACGCGTAACCAGAGGCGCGTCCAGCGCGAGCGCGCCTTTCGCGTTCGCGAGCGTTTCGGCGATCCGCCGCGCAAGCGCGTCGAGCCCATCTGCAGATGCCGCGCTCACCCAGATCGTTCCGTCCGCCGGCCGCGTTGCGCCGTTCACCTCGAGGTCCGCCTTCGTACGCACCTCCACCACGGGCGCTGCCGTCACGGTGCGCACGGCATCGCGGGCGTCGCGGAGCGACGACGCGGAGTCGCCGCACACCAGTACGACGTCCGCGCGCTCCGCGTACTCGCGGCTCATCTCGATCCCCATGCGCTCGACGACCTCCGACGTTTCGCGCAGTCCGGCGGTGTCCACCAGGCGGATGGGCCAGCCGTCAGCCTCCGTCACGGCCTCGAGCGCGTCACGGGTGGTTCCCGGAACGTCCGTGACGATCGCGCGGCGGCGGCCGAGGAGCGCGTTGAAGAGCGACGATTTGCCGACGTTCGGCGCGCCCGCGATGACCACGACCGCGCCCGCGCGAACGACTTCCCCGACCGGCGCGGTGGCCAGCAGGGCCTCCACATCCGCGAGCGTCGACTCGGCGGCGTCGAGGATGCGCGCGGCGGGAATGGGACCGTCGTCTTCCTCGGGAAAATCGATGTCGTAGGCGCACAGCGCCTCGAGATGGATCACGCGGTCGCGCAGCGCGACGATGCGTCGCGACAGGCCCCCGTCGAGCTGGGAGAGCGCCGCGCGCTGCGCGGGACGCGTCGCCGCGTCGACCAGGTCGCCGATCGCCTCGGCCTGGATGAGGTCCAGCTTGCCGTTCAACACGGCGCGCCGCGTGAACTCGCCCGGCTCAGCCGGGCGGGCACCGCGCGACGCGAACGACGCGGCGATGGACGCGGGGGTCACCGCGCCGCCGTGGCAGGTGACCTCCACCACGTCCTCGCCGGTGAACGACGCCGGCCCCTGCTGGTACACGACGATCGCCTCGTCGGCGACGCGCCCCTCCGCGTCGAGTACGCGCGCCAGCGTCGCCCGGCGCGGCGCGGCGGGAAAGGGCTCGATCATGCGGCGCCCGATGTCCAGCGCGCGCGGCCCCGACACGCGGATGACCGCGAGCGCGCCGCGACCGGGCGCGGTGGCGATGGCGACGATCGTGTCGTCTTCGGTGGCTCGGCTCACGCCGCTGGCAGGACCTCGAGGGCTTCGCCCGGTTCCAGGATTCGCACGTCCGCGCCGCGCGCGTGTCCGCCAAGCAGCGTCCGGAACTGACGGATGGCATCGTGCGCGCCCGCGGTGACGTGTCTGAACGTCCCCCAGTGATACGGGATCAGGTGGCGCGCGCGCAATCGCGTGAACAGTTCCAGGGCATCCTCGGACGTGAGGTGGCCCGCGCGGAAGGATTCCCGTTTCCACCAGGGCGCGTAGCCGATGGGCAGCAGTGCGACATCCAGCTCGCGCGCGCGCAGCCAGAGGGCGCGCTCCACGAGCAGGTGCGTCGTTTCACCAAGGCCGGTGTCGCCGGCAAAGAAGCAGCTCTCGGCGGCGTTTTCCATCAGGTACATGTTGGTGGCGGCACGGCGCAGGTCGAAGCCGTATCGGTTGCCCTTGTGTCGCGCCGGCGCGGCATGCACGTGCAGCGAGCCGAGTCGGAGCGCCTCGTTCGGGGCGAACGCCTCCACGTGCTTGTATCCGCGCTCGTGCAGCCAGCGCGCGATCACCGGGGGCGCGTACACGGGCACGGAGCTCGGCAGCGCGGACAGTGCCTTGAAGGACAGATGGTCCGCGTGCGCATGGGTGAGCAGCACGGCGTCCAGTGCCGGCAGGTCCGCGAGCGCGATGCCGGGCGGCGACACGCGCGGAAGAAATCCGCCCAGCGTGGTCTCGAAGTTCGGGTCGGTGAGAATCTGTGCGCCGCCGATCTCGATCAGCAGCGTGGCGTGGCCGATGTATGTGATGCGCACGTGGCTCGGCCAGTCCGTGGTCTACTTCTTCTTTCGGGGGGGCTGGCTGGGCTTCGCTGCCACGGCGTTCGGAGGGGGGGGGGACGGCGGTGTCGTCGCCTTGCTCGCCACCCGCTCGCGCGACAGCAGCCACTGCTGCGGAAGCGCGGCCACGTTCTGCACGGCGTAATACAGGTTCAATCCCGACGCGAAGTTCCAGAACAGCGCGGTGAACATCACCGGCATCACGTACGCCATCATCTTGGTCTGCGGCGTGGGCGGCACGCCCCGCATGCCGATCCACGAGAGCAGGAACATCGAAAGGCCCATGAACAGCGGCGTGATGAAGTAGGGGTCCTTCAGCGAGAGGTCCGGGAGCCACATGAACGGCACGCCGCGAAATTCGATCGTGTTCTGAAACACGAAGTACAGCGCGAACAGGATCGGCATCGGCAGCAGCATGGGCAGACAGCCGAGCACCGGGGTGAATGGGCTCATCCCATACTCCTGGTACAACTTCAGCATCGCCTCGCGCTGCTTTTCTGGATTGTCACGGTGCTTTTTCTGAAGCTCGGCCAGCTGGGGCTGGATGCGCTGCATCTTGAGGCTCGAGCGCATAGCGTTCTGGTTCAGCGGCCAGAGCATGAGTCGGACGACCACGCCGAAAATGACCAGCACCCATCCGTAGCTCACGGCGAACGTGTGCCGCATCCACAGCAGCATGCGCATCACGATCGTCGCGAATGGCTGCACCATGCCGTGCAACCATCCGCCGTACGGATTCACGTTCTCCAGGTCCGCCACGGTCGCGCGCATGTGTTCCCACGACTGCGGTCCGGCGTACACCGACAGCCCGAAGGTGCCGTCGCGCAGCGGCAGCAGCGCCACCGTGTTCGCCACGGTCGCGTCCTTGCCGGTGCGCGGCCCGGCCAGCATGCTCACCGCCTGAAAGGTCGTGTCCGGCGCCGTGGGAATGACCGCCACCAGGAAGTACTTGTTCCGCTCGGTCACCCAGCGAATGGACCCGGTGTCCACACGCGCCACGAGCGAATCCAGGTCGCGGAACCAGGCGCTCTCCACTTCGCCCACGCGTTTCCGGTAGCTCACGGCGAGACTGCGCGTGTCTTCCTCGGCGTTGGCTTCTTCGGTGCGAATGCGCCAGGGCAGGTGCACGAGCAACCGCCACGGATCGTCCCCGCCCGACGCCGGCGTGCCGACAGTGCCGGACACGTGCACGATGAAGCTGTCGGCGGGAATGCGGTAGGTCAGCGTCACCGGCGTCCGCATGGACGCGCTCGTGAATGTCTGCACCACGGCGTTGCCGTCGCGCGCCTGCGCGCCCGCGCGAAAGGCCACCGTGTCGAGGGCGATGGTGTCGCGCCGGGTCACGAAGCGCAGACGGAACAACCGGTCGCCCGGCTCGAGCATGTTCAGCGCGGTTTCCGGCGGCGACCCCGGACGCAGTGAGCGATAGTCGGTGAGCGTCACCGACGCGGGCGTTCCGCCCGGGCTCACGATGCGATACGTCGCGCGGTCCGTGCGCACGAGCGTGGTGTCCGCCGCGAGCATCGCCGGCAGCGGCCCGGGGAGGGGCGCCGCGGGCGCGGAACGAATCGTCGTCTGCTCGATGGCCGTTGGAGGCGCGACCCCTGACGTGACCGTGTCCCCCGGCATGACGACGGTGGTGTCTCCCACGCGCGACGGCGGCGGAAAGATGAACGGCGTCGCGACGATCACGATCGCCGTCAGCAGCAGTGCGAGGAGTGTTCTTCGATCCATTCTGAAAGGCGGTTACGGCACGGGGTCGTATCCGCCGGGGCGGAACGGATGACAGCGCAGAATACGTCGAACGCTCAGCCAGGCACCGCGCGCCGCGCCGTGTTTCTCCAGCGCTTCCACGGCGTAGGCCGAACAACTCGGATAGTAGCGGCACGAGGCCGGAAGCAGAGGGCTGAGTCCCACCTGGTACGCACGCACCGCCAGGATCATCACCCGCTTCATCAGGCCGCTGGCGGAGTTGGGGGGGGGGGGGGGCCCCCAAGCCGGCCGCGAGGTGAGTGACCACGTCGCGCAGCCGCTCGAACGGAGCCACGTACGTCTCGCGACGCGCGCGCAGGAGCACGTCGCACGAACAGGAAGCCGGGAGCACGTGCAGCCGCGCGAGTTCGCGCAACTGACGCTTCAGCCGGTTGCGGTGCACGGCGGTGTGGCCGTGCTTCGGCACCACGATCGCCACGCGCACATGCCCTCGGGGAGTGTCCATCCGGCGAACGTCGAGCATGTGCGATCGCATCCGCTGCCCGGCGCGCAAGAGCTGTTCGATCTCGGCCTTGCGCGTTATCCGGCGAGCGCGTGAATACCCGAGCGACGGCTCAGACGCCGGCGTACTTGCTGGGGATCTGGACCGTCAAACGCTTGCGACCCTTCTTGCGGCGGCGGCTCAGCACGGCGCGCCCCCACTTGGTCTCCATGCGCGTGCGGAAGCCGTGCGTTCGCACGCGGCGCTTGTTGCGGGGACGGTAGGTGGGCTTACCCATACAAACTCCAACGGTGGTTTCACGCGCATCACCACGCGCATCATGTTGAGAAGGACGGTAAACCTATCGGCGAACACGACATAACTCAAGTCGCCCCGCGGTCGCGCAGCGCGCGCGTTGCGATTTACCAACACCGTGAATAGCTTCGCTCCCCCAGCCAGTTTTCCACACGGCCAAATTCTGTTGTGACTCTTACCGCACAAGAAGCCTGGACGCGACTGCTCGAGCGTGCGCGCCAAGAGTTGCCGGAACAGACTTTCAAGACATGGCTGGAGCCGAACGAACCCCTGAAGATCGAGGGGGACAAACTGATCGTCGGCTCGCCGGACCGGTTTGCCGCGGAGTGGAACGAGTCCAAGCACGCCGAGCTGCTCAGGTCGCTGGCGCCAGTGGCACTCGGCCAACCCATGTCGGTGGTGTTCCAGGTGAACGAGGAACGCCGCAAGCGTCCTCAGATGGACCTGTTCGTGGCAGAGGCTCCGAAGGCGCTTTCGGCAGAGGCATCGGCACAGCAACGCGCCGCTAACACGCCACCATTAAGCGATCGCTACATATTCGACTTGTTCGTCATCGGCAAGTCGAACGAGCTCGCGGCGGCCGCCGCCCATGCTGTGGCCCAGGTGCCCGGAAAGGTCTACAACCCGCTCTTCATCTACGGCGAGACTGGCTTGGGGAAGACGCACCTCATGCAGGCCATCGCCCACGAAATCGTGAGCGCGGACCCGCGCAGCCGCGTCACATACATGAGCACCGAGCAGTTCACCAATGAGCTCATCGCCGCCATTCAGAATCGAACCACCGGAGAGTTCCGGCGGCGCTTTCGCGAGACCGACCTGCTCCTGGTGGACGACATCCACTTCCTGAAGGGGAAGGAGACCACGCAAGAGGAGTTCTTCCACACCTTCAACGCCCTGTACGAAGCGGGGCGGCAGATCGTGTTGACCAGCGACCGGCCACCATCGGAGATCCCGGGGCTCGAAGCGCGCCTGGTGAGCCGCTTCCAGTGGGGGATGGTGGCCGACATCGAGCCGCCAGACCTGGAGCACCGGATCGCCATCCTGCGCCAGAAGGCAGCGATCGACCATCTCGAGATGACCCTGCCCGAGGAGGTCATCCGGTTCATCGCGGAGAACGTCCGGTCCAGCGTGCGCGAGCTGGAGGGGTCCATCATCAAGCTGCTCGCGTACGCCTCGCTCAAGCACCAGGAAATCACCATCGAGCTGGCGCGGGAGGCGCTGCGCGACAAGCTCCGCCCCCTCGCCGCATCCGGCGCCGCCGGCCTGACCAGTTACGTGATTCAGGACGCCGTGGCCAAGGACTGGGGGGTGACGTCTGAAGGACTTCGGTCCAAGACGCGTACGAAAAACCTCACCGTGCCCAGGCAGGTCGCCATGTTGCTCATGCGCGAGATGCTGGGGATGCAGCTGGTGGAGATCGGCGCCACGTTCGGCGGGCGCGATCACTCCACCGTGATCCACAGCCTCGAGCGTGCGACGTCCATGATCGCCGAGGAACCGGCAACCGCGCAGCGCGTTTCGCGGCTGAAGACCGCCCTGGAAGCGCTGCGGTAACCGAAGGTGAGAGCGAGCGCCAACAGCAAACTTGTGAGCGACTACCCCACAGGGCTCCACATGGAGAACCGGAATCCAGGCGAAATCGCTCCCGCGGTGTTGAAGACCCGGTCCCTCCACATTCCATGCACATCGTCGGACGCTAGCGAACTGCTTGGTGCTCATTAAGTTGTGCAGGTCATCCACATGCCTACGTCTACTACTACTACTACTAGTTAGTTCTCTATATCAAGAGATAGAAGTACTTCCGTTCGTACTCCACATTCTGGGGATCGTTGATGCGCTTCACGATTACTCGTGAGAAGCTGCAAGAAGGGCTGACGGCTGTTGCCGCCACGGTACCATCGAAGACGACGCTTCCGGTGCTGGCGAATATTCTCGTCGAGACCACGGACAAGGGCATCCGGATTTCCGGTACCGATCTCGATATCGCGGTGAGCACGGAAGTCAGCGCTGACGTGGAAGCGCAGGGTGCGATCACGATCCCGGCGAAGAAGCTCGCGGAGATCGCGCGCGAACTTCCGCCGTCGCCGGTGAAGATCGCCACGTCCGGCGAGCAGCGCGTGACGCTCGACTGCGGACGATCGCACTTCAAGATTCTCGGCCTGCCAAAAGACGAATTCCCGAGCTTTCCGGCGGTGAACTTCAAGGACAGTTGGCGTGTGCGCGCCGGCGACCTGC
Source organism: Gemmatimonadaceae bacterium (assembly GCA_040902005.1). Lineage (GTDB taxonomy): Bacteria > Gemmatimonadota > Gemmatimonadetes > Gemmatimonadales > Gemmatimonadaceae > DASPMP01. The sequence goes on from JBBDYA010000120.1 coordinate 34,204, forward strand.
GCAAGCTCATCGATCATACCGCGTTCGCCGTGTCCACCGAAGAGAGCCGGCCGATTCTCAACGGCGTGTTGTGGGAGCTCCGCGCGGAGCTGATGCGCATGGTCGCCACCAACGGACACCGGCTGGCCAAGATGGAAGTGCCGATCGCCACGGCGGGCGCGCCGGCCAGCGACCTGATCGTCCCCCCCAAGGCACTCGAGCAGATTCGCCGGCTCTTTCCCGAAGACGAGGAACTCGAGATCGCCCGTGGCGACAACCACCTTGGCTTCCGCTCGCCCTTCACGTCGGTGTTCACGCGGCTCATCGAGGGGCCGTACCCGAACTATCTCCAGGTCATCCCGAAGGACAACGACAAGCACGCCATCGCGGACAAGGTCGCGCTGACGAGCGCGCTCAAGCGCATGTCGGTCATCGCGTCCGATCAGACGCACCGCATCCGGTTGTCCTTCAACCAGGCGCTGCTCCGCTTCAGCGTACAGACGCCGGACCTTGGTGAAGCCACGGACGAGCTGCCGGTGCGCTACGATGGCGACCCGCTCGACATTGGCTTCAACGCCAACTACCTGCTCGAGATCCTGCGGTACATCCCCACGGATGAAGTGAAGATCACGATGAAAGCCCCGGAGCGCGCGGCCACACTGGAGCCGGAGGGGTGGAACGACCCGTCGTCGTACCTCACGCTCGTGATGCCGCTGCGCCTGGTCGACTGACGAGCGCGAGGCAGATTCCTCGTCGCTGCGCGACTCGGAAGGACATGCTTCAGAGGGTCCCTGACGGAACACGGGGTGGCGATCGCTCGCCACCCCGTGTGCGTAATTCCAGCCTGTAAGCCGGGTTCTGTCCCGCCGAAGCGGTGACGGTCATTCCTCTGGGAGTGCGGTCGCCCGCACCCTCTAGCAGCCTACCCGCAGTGTCTTGATCGAGCCGGGCCGGCTCTCACTGCCTATTTGGCCTTGCTCCAGTCGGGGTTTGCCGAGCCGGCGCTGTTGCCAGCGCCGCGGTGGGCTCTTACTCCACCATTTCACCCTTGCCTGTGCCCTCTCGGGCCATCGGCGGTTTCCTTTCTGTTGCACTGTCCGTCGCGAGGCGCTCACGCGCATCGCTCCCAGGCGTTACCTGGCGACTTGCCCTGTGGAGCCCGGACTTTCCTCGGGATTTGCTCCCGCGACCGTCCAGCCGGAATCACGCTCCAGCAATCTAATCCGCGTAATCCGCGTAATCCGCGTAATCCGCGTAATCCGCGCCATCCGCGCCATCCGCGCCGTCCGCGTTAATCCGCGTTAATCCGCGTTAATCCGCGTAATGACGCTGGCTGCCAGTACCAGCATCACCGCGGCGGCCACGGGCAGGCACCCCTTCCGCTTGGCGGCCGAAGGCGGCACGGGGTCGCCCAGCCCCGCGGCAAGGGCACTGGCGAACGAGTCGGCGGTGGGCCAGCGGTCGTCCGGGTCGTGTTCGATCGCGCGAAGGATCGTGTCCACCGCCGGCCCCGATGAGTGCGCGGGGCTCGACTCCGGCGTCGCGGGATCGACTGCCGTGCCGTCGGCCAGCACGGAGGCCATCACATACGACGTCGTTCGCCCCCCGAAGGGCGGCTTTCCAGTGAGCAGCTCGTACAGCGACGCACCCAGCGAGTACACATCGCTGCGTTCGTCCGGGATTTCTCCGGCCACCTGCTCCGGACTCGCGCAGGGCTGCACCGCGATGGCGGAGGACGCATCCCGGCGGTCCATGCCCCCCGCGCAGAGCGCCTCGTACACACCCAGGCCGCCAAGCATCGGGGTTCCGCCGCCCAGCGAGAGCTGCTCGGTGCTCACCATGCCGTGAATCACCGCGGTGGCGTGCGCGGAGGCGAGTGCGCGCGCCAGCACAACGCCGATCTCGGCGATCCGTGATGGCGCAAGTGGGGTCTCGCGAACGGGGGTGCCGGTCGCGTACGCCACGTGCACCACCCCGCCATCTGCGCCCTCCCCCCTCCCCCACGCCAGCAGGCCCGCGAGCCCGGGGTGACGCACGTGCGAAACGCGCTCGAGCGTGGCGAGAAATTGCCCGGTGTTCCGAATTCGCGCCGACAGCTCGTCTGCGAGCACGAGCACGCTCACAGCCGATCCGCCGCGCAGCGCCGCGGAATACCACACGCCGACGGCATCGCGTCCCGTTTCGGTGACGTTGTCGTACAGGGCGGAGAGGGCGCCGATGTCGTGCGCGGTCATCCGGTGGGAGGGGGGGCAGGAAGGGTTCGGGAACTTATCGCCGGCGACGCCGTTGTCCAAAGTCGCCCGCCGGAATTTCGGTGACGACGCGCGCGGTGTTCGTGACGCCCGGGTGACACGCCCGGACAATTCTCACGCACATCGGCGCCGACGAGGGAGCCACTCAGCCACCCTCTCCCACGTACGACCATGCATGCCACGCTCTCCGCGCCGGGTCGCGCCCCTCTGGCGTCCCCCATCGTTCCCGCGCCCCCCGAAGTTCCGGTCACGCACGTCGCCACCGTGCTCACCCCTGCTGAGCGCATTCGCCTGGACGCCGCCGGCCAGGGACTCTATCAATCCACCCACCACGACTCCGTGGCCGCCGCGTTGCGCGACGTGCGCGCCGCGCGCGCCGCCGCCGTGGTGCTGAGCGTCAAATACTGCGAGCGCACGAGCCCGGATCCCATCGCGATGATGGTGCGCGAGTTCCCGCGCGTGACCACGGTGGCGCTCCTCAGCGAGCTGGGACCGCGAACGCCGCAAACCCTCATGACGCTCGGCACCAGTGGTGTGCGTCGCGTGATCGACGTGCGCGATGCATCGGGATGGCGCCTGTTGCGGTCTGCCCTGAGTGACGAACGCGGCAACGCGGTGCAGCGGCTCGCGCTTGGCCGGCTGGCCGACGATCTCGCGGGCGCGTCGCCGGACTGTTGGCGATTCTTCGAGGCGATGTTCCTCAGCCCCCCGTGGGTGAGGTCCATCCGATGCCTGTGTCGCCGGCTGGAGGTGCTTCCCAGCACGTTGATGAGCCGGTTCTTTCGCGCGCGCCTGCCCTCACCCAAGACCTATCTGGCGATGGCGCGGCTCGTTCGCGCCGCGTACCTGTTCGAGAATCGCGGCTTCAGCGTGGCGAACGTCGCGAATCACCTCGAGTATTCGTCGCCGCAGAGCTTTGGAAGGCACATGCGCGCGATGGTACGGATGACACCAATGGAATTCCGCGAGCAGTACGATGGCGAGGGAATGCTGGAGCGATTTCGCGCGGACCTGGTGCTGCCGCACCTGGCGGGCCTGCGCGGACTCGCGCCGCTCAGGTACCGGCGGGGCCAATGTGTGGCACGATCTCGCCGGCGGTCGCGAGTGAGCGAACCGTGAGTCCGAGCGACTCGAGGTGTTCGCGCCCCCCTTCTTCGCGATCCACCAGGGCCAGCACCCCGAGCACCACCACGCCTTCCCTGCGCACGGCTTCGATCGCTCGCGCGGCGGATGCGCCGGTGGTGATCGTGTCCTCCACGATCACCACCCGGTCACCACTCGCGACCGGTCCTTCGATCTGCCGGCCGGTCCCGTGTGCCTTGGGTTCCTTGCGCACCGTGAAGGCACGCACGGGACGCTCGCTCCCGGCGCTCGAGTGGCAGATCGCGTAGGCGATGGGGTCGGCGCCGAGCGTCAGCCCCCCCACCGCGTCGGGTTCCCATCCTGCCGCGTGCATCGCCTCGAGTCCCAGACGGCCAATGAGCTGCTGCCCGTCCGGTGTCATCGTGGTCAGACGCGCATCGATGTATAGCGATGACTGCCGGCCTGACGCTAATGTGAAGTTGCCGCGGCGCGCCGAACGCGCGGCAAGCATGCGGGTGAGACGATCGTGGTCGGTCATTTTGCGAGCGTCACGTTAGCCCGCCCTCAAATCCTCGTCAATCGGACAGCGTCATCCGCATGTCGCTCTACAAGGCTTCGACTCGCATCGGGCTGTTCGCGATCCTCCTCGGCGTCATCGTGCTGTCGTTGTTCGGCAGTCTGGCCGCCGCCGATCGCGCGCTGGCGACCGCGGACCGCAGAGCCGCGCGCATGGACGCCCGGGCGGAAGCGCTGACGGCGGAGCGGGAACTCCGCTCGTATGGCGACCTGCTCGAGGAGCTGTTCGCGCCGCTGTTGCCATCCGGTGCCGTGGACACCCAGTCGCTCGCGCTGGCAATCCCCGAGGGCACGTTCGACGGCGTGTGGATCATGGATCTCCGGGGACAGGTCGTGTGGCGCCTCGCGTCCGATGCGGCGAGCATCGTGGACGCGGCGACGCTGGCCCGGGCGGCGACCGACGCCGTTCCCGGCACCGGACTCAGCGTGCGCGGGCTCGCCACGGACAGCACCCGGGGAATGCTGATCACCGTTCCGCTCGGCCACCGCGGGGCGGCGCTCGGCGCGGCGTCGGGGTTTGTCACCGGCGCCCGTTTCCTGGAGCAGCTCGACCACCCGGCGTCGCGACCCCGGCTGTCGATCCAGTTCGCCGGGCAGTCCCTTGGCACAGTGGGAGACAACGTGCCCCGATACGCACTGATCACGGCGGACGCTCCGCTGAACGTGCGCGGGGACCCGCTGGTGCTCTCGGTGGCGCACGCGCAGAGCGGACGCGCGGTTCGCACGGTGCTCTGGATGCTGGGGGTGGTGGGATTGGCCGCGCTGCTCGTGGGACTCGCGCGCGAGCGACGGCAGGCGATGCATCTCGCCGGGCGCACCGCAGAGCTCGAGCGGTTGTATCAGGAGGTGGCGCGGTCGAACCGGATGAAGAGCGAGTTCCTGGCCAACGTGTCACACGAGCTTCGCACGCCGCTCAACGCAATCGTGGGATTCGTGGAGATGCTCAGGGAGGGCGTGTACGGCGATTTGACGCCGCGGCAGGCGCTACCGGTGGATCGCATTGCCGCGTCCGCGACGCACCTGCGTCAGCTCGTGGATCGTCTGCTGGATATCGCGAAGATCGCGGCGGGTCGTCTCGAAATCCACATCGAGCCGCTGGTGCTGCGTCCCTTCGTGCTGAACGTGGCGAGCGAAATGGAATCCCTGATCAGCGAACGCGGGCTGGCGCTGTCGGTGGACGTGAGTCCGTCGCTGTCGCGCATTCGCACCGACCAGAACCACCTGCGCCAGATTCTCATCAACTTGATCGGCAACGCGGTGAAGTACACGCCGACGGGTGGCATCCAGGTGCGGGCACGGATCGTGGGCGACGGCGTGGAGTCGGACCCGCCGGGCGAACAGGAGCGACACGCCGGTTCCCCTCCGGACCCGCACCGGAAGTGGATCGCGCTCCAGGTGAGCGACACGGGTGTGGGGATCGTGGACGGTGACCTGGAGCGCATCTTCGACGAATTCGAGCAGGTCAACGCGGGCGCGCGAACGGATTCGGCGCAGCGCGGCACGGGGCTTGGGCTCGCGATTTCCCGGCGGCTCGCCCGCCTGCTGGGCGGGGACCTCACCGTCGTCAGCGAGGCCGGACGCGGCTCGACGTTCACGCTCTGGCTTCCGCTGGAGTTCAGCCAGGCCGAGAGCTGACGCTCAGTCCCTCACCTCGCGATTGAACATCTGCCTGAACTTGTCGAGGAACCCGGGCCGCTCCACTTCCACGGGTTCGCCCACCGCTTCGCGCAGGGCGTTCGCGAACTCGACGGCGTCCGCATACCGCTTGCCCGGTTCCTTCGCGAGTCCGCGCATGATCACCGCCTCCACCGCGCCGGCGAACCGGAGGCCCGACCGCGCGGCGTTGAGCGTGATGGGCGGTTGCGACAGCAACTGCGAGAACATCTCCCGCGGCGTCTTGGCAGTGTACGGAAGGCAGCCGGACAGCAGGAAGTACGCGATCGTGGCGAGACTGTACTGATCGGCGGCCGGCGTCACCAGCTCGCCGGAGAGCGCCTCGGGCGCCACGTACATCAATGTGCCGACGAAGAACCCCGCGCGGGTCAGGCGCTGCTCCGGCTCGGTGTCGGTGTCCGTGGCGATGCCGAAGTCGAGCAGCTTCACCTCACCCGATGGCGCATCGAACATGACGTTCTCGGGCTTCAGGTCCCGATGGACGATGCCCACTTCGTGGGCGGCCTGCACCGCGTGCGCGATCCGCACCACCATGTCCGCCACCTGCGAGGCCGGGAGCGCGCCGTTGCGGCGGGCGTACTTTTCCAGCAGTTCGCCCGCGGCCCATTCGATGGCGAGAAAGTGCAGCCCCGGCGCCGCCTCGCCGATCTCGATCGTGCGCACCACGTTCGGATGGACAACGCGCTCGCCATAGCGCGCCTCGCGGAGAAACCGGGCGACCGCGGTACGGTCGCTGCGCAGCTTCTCGCGGAGCACTTTCACGGCGACGAGGCCGTGTTCCGGATGGGTCGCGCGAAACACGGCGGACGTGCCACCCTCGCCCACTTCACTCTCGAGCGTGTAGCCGGCCAGCGTGCGCCCGACAAGGATCTCCCGTGGCACGGCCGCGAACCTAACTGTCCCGTCGGAGGGGGGCAAGCGACCGCGCGCGCATTTTCTTGACAAAAAATGGGCCGTTCCTCTATATAGGGCCGCGTACGAAAAGCCACTCGGCTTGCCGCACCAGGAAAGGCAGGACGTGGTTCACTCGCAGGAGGCAGCTCGCATGGCCACAGGGAAGGTGAAGTGGTTCAATGACGCCAAGGGGTACGGCTTCATTGAGCAAGAAGGCGGCGAAGATGTGTTCGTGCACTTCTCGGCAATCACGATGGACGGATTCAAGACGCTCACGGAAGGACAGCAAGTCGAGTTCGAGATCCACACCGGAGAAAAAGGTCTGCACGCTGCAAACGTGACCCGGGTCTGACTTCCGGCCACGCCGCGAACCTGCCACCGCCCGCCGGCACCCACCGGCGGGCGGTGCGGGTCTACACCCGTGGCGTTCGATTGCATCCAGCCGGAATTCAAGTCCTGAGCTTCCAGTACCCCCCCCAGTGTGGCTCAGCGGGTCAGTTTTGAACTGAACTGGCGGGCTGGGTAGCTGACGGACTGCAGTACTCAAGACTTGGATTCCGCGTCCCGGGGATGATCTTTCACCCGTGACCGTGACGCCCCCGACCGCGCCAACGCTGTTCCTCGTGGATGGCTACGCGCTGATCTATCGCGCGTTCTACGCGCTGATCGCGCGCCCGCTGACCACCAGCCGCGGCGAGAACACGAACGCTGCCTGGGGCATCGTCAACTTTCTCAACCGGCTGCTCAGCAAGCACAAGCCGGAGTACGTGGGCTGGGTGCACGATTCCGGGCTGTCATTCCGGCATGAGACCTACCCCGCGTACAAGGCCACGCGCGAAAAGCTGTCCGACGACCTCCAGGCGGACTTCGATCGCGGCATGGAGCGCATCGGCGATCTGCTGGATGCGTACCGCGTGCAGATCCTGACCGTTCCGGGCTACGAGGCCGACGACGTGATCGGCACGCTCGCGCGGCAGGCGGTGGAACAGTCGCTCAACGTCGTCATCGTTTCTGGCGACAAGGATTTCCAGCAGCTCGTGCAGCCCGGCGTGTGGCTGCTCAATCCCGGCCGCGGCGGTCCCGCCAACGTGGAAGAGCACTGGGTGAGCGTTGAGAATGCCACCGAACGGCTGGGGGTGCCGCCGGCGCTCGTCACCGACTACCTCGCGCTGGTGGGGGACAGCTCGGACAACGTGCCGGGTGTGAAGGGGATCGGTGACAAGACCGCCATCGAGCTGGTGAACGCATACGGGCCGCTGGAGGAGATCCTTGCCCACGCGGCGGAGATCACGAAGAAGCGCCCGCGCGAGGCGCTGCTCGCGCAGGGCGCCGAGGCGCGGCTCTCCAAGGAGCTGGTGACGATCCGTCAGGACGTGGACATCACGCTCCAGCTGGACGCCCTGAGGATTCGCGAACCGGACCGGCCGCGCCTGCGCGATCTGCTGGTCGAGCTCGAATTCCACCAGCTGGCCCGGCAGATCGTCACCACCGACGAGCCGGTGGCGACAGCGTCCGGTCCCTCGTCGCACGCCGCGGCGTCAACGGCGTCAACGGCGTCAACGGCGTCCGCGGCGTCCGCGCCGCCGGCACGAACGCCGCGTCGCTACACCGCGGTCACGGAGCCGTCGGTCGTGCAGGACGTGCTCGCCAGGGCGCGCGGCGCGCGGACGCTGGCCATGAGCGTGTCGGTCGTTCCCGACCCGGGGGCGCCCAATCCGAACGATCCGTTGCGCGCGACGCTCGTCGGCGTCACGCTCGCGGTGGCACCGGGTGAGGCGTACTACTTCCCCTTTGCGCACCGCAAGTTCGAGCCGCCGCAGACCACGCTCGGGCTGGGCGAAGGCATGGGTTCCGCGGCGGCACCGAAGAAATCGAAGACGTCCCGGACGCCGGAGCCTCAGAGCATCGCGGCGCGCGCGCTGGCCGCGGGCGCGCCGGAGGTGTCGAATCTTCCGGCGATCACCGGCGACGCCATGCGGGCGCTGCGCGAGCTGCTCGAGGACGCGTCCGTGCGCAAGACGGCGCAGAACGGCAAGTTCGACCTGCTGGTGCTCCGTCGCGCCGGCGTCGCGCTCGCCGGCCTCGAATTCGACACGATGATCGCGAGCTACGTGCTCGATCCCGGACGCCGCGATCATGGCCTGGATGTCCTGGCGCTCGAGTTTCTTCAGGAGAAGATCGGAACGGTCGAGGAATTGTGCGGCAAGGGCAAGGGGCTGATTCCCTGGGACCAGGTACCCCAGGACTGCGCCACCGCGCACGCCGGCGAGCACGCGGACGTGGCACTCCGGCTGCGCGAGGTGTTCGAGCCGCAGCTCGAGACGCTGAAGCTTCGCGCGCTGCTCGACGACATCGAGATGCCGCTGCTGCCCGTGCTCGCGGATATGGAGCATGCGGGCATCCTCATCGACGTCGAGGGATTTGCCACGCTCAAGCACCGCTTCGCGGGGGAACGGCAACGCCTGGAGGGGGCGATCCACGCCGCGGCCGGCCAGGAGTTCAACGTCAACTCGCCGCTCCAGCTGCGCGAGATTCTGTTTGAGAAACTCCAGCTGCCCGTGCTCAAGAAGACACCGAGCGGGCCGTCCACGGATGCGAGCGTGCTCCAGCAACTGGCGGACGCCGGGCACGAGCTGCCGGCGCTGCTCATGGAGTATCGCGAGGTCACGAAGCTCGAGAACACGTACGTGGACGCGCTGCCGGCGCTGATCAATCCCCACACGGGCCGCCTGCACACGACCTTCAACCAGGCGGCCGCGGCGACTGGCCGTTTGTCGTCGAACGACCCGAATCTCCAGAACATTCCGGTCCGCCGCGAGCTGGGGCGCGACATCCGCCGCCTGTTCATCGCGCGCCCCGGCGCGGTCCTGCTCTCGGCCGACTACTCGCAGATCGAGCTGCGCCTGCTGGCGCACCTCTCCGGTGACGACGCGTTCGTGCGCGCGTTCAAGGCGGGGGGCGACATCCACCGGCAGACCGCGGCGCTCATCTTCGAGGTGGACATCGCCGACGTGACCGCGGACATGCGCGCGCGCGCCAAGACGATCAACTTCGCCACGATCTACGGCCAGGGGCCGCACGCGCTGTCGCGGCAACTCCGGATCACGCACGCCGAGGCGAAGGAGTTCATCGAGCGCTACTTCGAGCGGTTCACGGGCGTGCGGCGCTATCTGGATTCCTGCGTCGAGTTCGCGAAAACCAACGGCTACGTGCAGACCATCTTCGGCAGGCGGCGGTACGTGCCGGAGGTGCGGGACCGCAACTTCAACATCCGCGCGTTCGGCGAGCGCGTGGCGGCGAACTCACCGATCCAGGGCTCGGCGGCGGACCTGATCAAGATCGCCATGGTCCGCGTCGCGTCCGCGCTGCGCGCGCGACAGGGCGAGTCGCGCATGCTGCTGCAGGTGCACGACGAGCTGGTGTTCGAGGCGCCCGCGAAGGAAGTGGAGGAGCTCACGGGCCTCGTCCGCGCGGAAATGGAAGGGGCGGCCGCGCTCGCGGTGCCGCTGATCGTGGACGTGGGCGTGGCGCCCAACTGGCTCGACACGAAACTCGACTGATGGACGAGGCACCGTACCAGGAGTTCACGTCCCGCCGGGAGGGAATGCTGCACGCCATGGACGGCGGGCTGTGGTTGCATCGACATGTGTGGCAGGGGCGGCCGATGGCGCACCTCGTCTCCACCGACCGGGACAAGTTGCTCGCGTACGGCGCGCGGGTGGGGCTGCCCGCGTCGCGGCTGCAGCACAAGCCGTTGAAGGATCCGCGGACGGGCAAAGTCCGCGACGCGTGGCACTGGGACCTGGGCGGGCCGTTTCTCCCGCCCCGCTAGGGATCCCGTCGCGGTCGAACCTATCGGATCGCACCCACGTTCACCACCATTGAGCCACCGCCATAGCCAGGAGCCGACCGTGCTGGAGAAGCTGGGCCTTCACCGTCCTGAATTGCGCGCCTGGGCCACGTACGACTGGGCGCTCTCCGGGCTACAGACCGTCATCATGACGGCCGTGTTTCCGATCTACTTCGTGAAGGTCGCGGCGGTGAATTTCGAGGGCTCGGCTGCAACGCAGCAACTGGCGCGCGCCAACATGATCGCCATGATCATCGTCGCGCTGCTCTCCCCGTTTCTCGGGGCGATGGCGGACTACGGCGCGACGAAGAAGCGATTCCTCGGCGTCTTCACGCTGCTCGGCGTGATGGCCACGATCGCCATGTTCGGCATCGGGGAGGGCGACGCGAGCCTGGCGTCCACGCTCTTCATTCTCGCCATGGTGGGCGGCACCGGGTGCGTCGTCTTCTACGAGGGACTACTGCCCCACATCGCGCGGCGCGACGAGATGGACCGCGTCTCCACGGCGGGGTACGGCATCGGCTACCTGGGGGGCGGGTTGCTGCTCACCCTCAATCTCGCCTGGATCCAGCGCCCCGATTGGTTCGGTTTCCCGGAGGGCACCTTCGCGGCACGCCTCTCGTTCGTGTCCGTCGGGGTGTGGTGGGCCGTGTTCGCCATACCGCTCTTTCTCCGCGTCTCCGAACCCCCGCGTTTTCTGGAGTCCGACGAGCAACTGGGTCAGAACCCCATGCGCGTTGCGTTCCAGCGCCTGGGCGAAACGGTGCGCGAACTGCGCGGATACAAGCAGGCGTTCCTGATGCTGATCGCGTTTCTCGTGTACAACGACGGGATCCAGACCATCATCAAGATGGCCACGGCGTACGGCACCGAGATCGGCATCGGGCAGGGATCGCTCATCGCCGCCGTGGTCATGGTGCAGTTCGTGGGCGTTCCGTTCGCGTTCCTCTTTGGCCGGCTTGCCGGGAAGATCGGTCCCAAGCCCGCCATCTTCCTCGGGCTGATCGTCTACGCCATCATCAGTATCCTGGGCTATTTCATGACCACGGCGACGCATTTCTTCATTCTCGCCGGTCTGGTCGGGATGGTGCAGGGCGGCACGCAGGCGCTCAGCCGATCGGTGTTCGCGAGCATGATCCCGGCGCACAAGAGCGGCGAGTTCTTCGGGTTTTACAGCGTCTTCGAGAAGTTCGCGGGGATCTTCGGGCCGCTCCTGTTCGTGATCACGATCTCCCTCACGGGCTCGAGCCGGAACGCGATCCTTTCCGTGATCGTCTTCTTCATCGCCGGGGCCGCGCTCCTGTGGAAGGTGGATGTCGCGGCGGGCCGTGCGGTGGCGAAAGAACGGGAGAGCGAGACGCGGACGGCACGCGCGTGACCGCGACGTCGCATGGACTGCGTGCCATGGGCACCGTTCGGGCCTGCGCTTCCGTGCTCGTCAGTGTGGTGTTCGTCGGGTGTGCGCCGCCCGACGCCGAGCCGGTGTCCGATTCCCCTGGCGTCGCGGCGCCGCCCGTCGCGACGTCGTCGCCGGCTCGGCGCGGGGCCTGGTCGGAGGAGCTTGGACGCGCACTGCTCGTGCCGGCGCACGCCGAATCCCTGGCGATCGTGCTCTTCCCCGATGACGCGACGGCGCCCCACCCCACGCTTGACGAGCGCATGTCCGTCACGCTCCACAACGCGGGAGGCGACACGAGCGTGGCGTCGGCGTCATCGGAGGGGCAGCAGTGTGGTGACGCGCCGATCGTCCGGCTCACCGGGACCCTCCTGCCGGGATGGTCGGTCGGGCTTCCGGGCCGGTCTGCCCGCGTGCTGAGCGTGGACTCGATCGAAGCGCTCTCCGGTGCGGACTCGTCTCGCGTCACCACGTCGCTCGCGCGCGTCGCGTCCACCCTGACCGCGCGCGAGGAATCACGCTTCAGCGGGCTTCCGTTTTCCGTGAAGCGCGCGCGCCGCTTCCGGCTGGAGGGACGCGAGGTGGTCATGGCCCACCTGGTTCGGCGCGTGCCGCAGGAGTCGGCGCCGCTGGAGGAGCACACCTTCCTGATCGTGGAGCGCCCCTCGGGGGGGGGGGGCAACGAGCCCTTCGTCATCGCCCACAGCCGCCGCTCGGACGGGTCGGAGGAGAACGCCGAGTACTTCGAGGTGCTGGCCGTGTTGCAGGGTCGCGGCGGCGTGTTCCTCCTGCTGGCGCGCGATCGGTTGCAACAGATCACCTATGAGATGCTGGAGCGGAGCGGCCCGGGGTCGTGGACAGTCCGGTGGTCGCGTGCGCTCGGCTGCTGAGCCCATCCGAACACGGCGGCTACTCCTCCAGGTCGTGCCTGGCGAGAAATGCCGGCGCGCTGCCCCGCCCGAACGCGCCGAGCGCCATGAGCGTGAGCACGTAAGGAATCATTAACACCAGCTCGTACCGCACCCGCCATCCGAGCGACTGCACCACGAACTGAAGTGCCATGGCGCTGCCGAACACGAGGCTCGCGATCGCGACGCCCGCCGGGCGCCACCGGCCCAGCGCGACGATGGCGATCGCCAGGAACCCGCGCCCGGAGGACATCCCCTCCGCGAATGAGCCGGCTTGCGCGAGCACCAGCGCGCCGCCGGCGAGCCCGCCCATCGCCGACCCGAAGAGCACCGCGCCGAACTGCGTTCGGGCGACGTGAATGCCCGCCGAGCGCGCCGCGGCGGGCGACTCTCCCACCGCGCGCAGCGACAGCCCCGCATGCGTGCGGTTCGTCCACCACCACACCGCTGGAATCGCGGCGAAGGCCGCATACGCGATCGCCGGCTGCGCGAACAGCGCACCGCCGACCAGCGGGAGGTCCGACAGCACCGGGATGCGGTACACGGTCCCGATGTCCACCACGAGTGCTCCGGCGCTCCCGCGCGCACGGAACAGCGTGCCCGTGACTCCCAGCGCGAGCATGGTGAGCGCCGTGCCGACGATGATCTGGTCGCGGCGCAGCGAGACCGAAAACACGGCGAGGATCAGCCCCAGCGACATGCCGGCCAGCGTCGCCGCGCCATATCCAGCGGCCGGGCCAGCGCCGGCGCACACGAACGCCGCGTAGGCGCCCGCGATGATGCATCCCTCCAGGCCGATGTTGATGACGCCCGCCCGCTCGGAGACCGACTCGCCAATCGCCGCGATGAGGAGCGGCGTGGCAGTGCGCACCGCCGCCTCCAGAAAGAACTCCAGCTCGTTCACGCGGATGCCTCCGGCGCGGGTGCACCGCTCGCCCGGCCGCGCCGCCGCGGCCAACGGACCCACGCCATGTGCCCGCCGAACCCGATCACCGCGAGAATGGCCACCGCCTCCAACACCGACGCCACCGTGGACGGCACGCCCGCGTCGCGCTGCATGCCGAGCGCGCCGGTCTCGAACGTGGCGAACAGGAACGCCGTCCCGATCACGGCGATCGGATTCAGGCGGGCAAGGATCGCCACCGCGATGGCCGCGAAGCCGTAGCCGGGCGACAGATGCTCGTACAGCGCGTACGTCACCCCCGCGACTTCGATGCCGCCAGCCAGTCCGGCGATCGCGCCGCTCGCGACCAGCGCGAGCGCGGACACGCGGGGCACGTTGACCCGTCCCGCCGCGGCCGCGGCGGCGGGCGCCGCGCCCCCCGCCCGCAGCCGGAAGCCCGCCGCCGTGCGCGACAGAAACCACCACGCGCCGACGCTCACCGCGAACGCGATCAGCAGCCCGGCGTGAAGCCGGGTGTCCGCCACCAGCTGCGGCAGCCGCGCGCCTTCGTCGATCGATGCTGTCTGCGGGTACACGCGGGTCGGCTCCTGGAGCGGACCGCGCACGAGATACGACACCAGGTTCAGCGCGATGAAGTTGAGCATGATCGTGCTGATTACCTCGAGCACGCCGAATCGCGCGCGAAGCACGGCGGCGATACCGGCCCATGCCCCCCCGGCCGCGGCGCCCGCCCCAAGCGCCAGCAGGAGACCGACGACGCCGAGTCCCTGCGGCACGTGCAGCCCCACCACGGTGGCGGCAACCGCGCCGAGCAGCAACTGCCCCTCCGCGCCGATGTTGAATACGCCCGCCCGGAACGCGATCGCGATCGCCACGCCCAGAATCGTCAGCGGGATGGCGCGCACGAGTGTGCCGGACAGGAGCGCGCTGCTCGTGCCGAGCGATCCGCGCCAGAAGGCCTCGGCGACGAGCGCGATGTCGCTCACGCCGCCGCCCCCCCCCCTCCCCCCAACATCGCGCGTCCGATCGCGTCCCGGTCGCCGCTCACTTCGCGGGCCACACCGTCGAAGACGACGAGCACGCGCGTCGCGAGGGCCAGCACTTCGTCCAGGTCGCTGGAGTGCACCACGACGGCCGCGCCGCGTGCCGCCGCGCCTCGGAGTTGCGCGTGCACGAACGCCGTTGCCTGGACGTCCAGGCCACGCGTTGGATTGTCGGCGACCACCAGCGCGACGTCGTGCTCGAGCTCGCGCGCGACGACCAGCCGCTGCTGGTTCCCGCCGGACAGCTCGCGCGCGGCAGCGGAGACCGACGTGGTGGTGATGCCGAAGACGCGCACCAGGTTCCGGGCGCGCTCCGCGATGGTGGGCCACCGCATGAGGCCGCGCCGCCATCCTGCCTGCCGCAGCGCCACGTTCTCCGTCACGCTGAACCCGGGGATGAGCGCCTCCCGCAACCTGTCCGCGGGGATCAGTGACGTGTCACTCGGAATGTCCAGCGCGCCGGCCGTAATCCGTTGCTGCGCCGACAGGGCGCGCAGAAGCTCGCGATGTCCCGAGCCCTCGATCGCGGCGATGCCCAGGATCTCGCCGCGGCGCACCTCGAAAGTGGCGTCCCGGATGCGCGGCGCACCGCGCGCATCCACGATCACGAGGGCGTTCGCGCGGGCCACGACCTCGCCGGGCGCGCTCGGCGCTGGCACGGGCGACGGATCGAGCGTCTCCGGAAAGATCGCCCGCGCGAGATCGGCTTCCGACGCGCCGCGCGCGGACCCGCCCCCCGCGTGCACCACCCGTCCGCGGCGCAGCACGGTGACCTCGTCGGCGACAGCCAGCGCCTCCCGCAGCTTGTGCGTGATCAGCACGACACTGCCGCCGCCCTCCGCGAAGGATCGGATCCACCGCAGCAGGTCCCGGATCTCCGGTGGCGCGAGCACCGCCGTGGGTTCGTCGAGAATCAGGAGACGCGCGCCACGCGACAACGCCTTCAGGATTTCCAGGCGCTGCTGCTCCACGATGCTCAGGTTCCTGACCAGCACGTCATGCGGGACGCGCAGACCGGACAGCTCCGAGACGCGCGCGAGATGGGCCGCAGCGGCGTCCGGATGATGCCGCCCGTGGCCGCCGAGCACGAGGCTCTCCGCGGCGCTGAGATTCCCCACCAGCGACAGATGCTGGTGCACCATGCCGATGCTGGCGCGCATCGCGCGGCGCACAGAATGCGCCCCCCCCCCCGCCACGGTCTCGCCAAAGAGCCGCAGCTCGCCCGCGTCCCGCTCCACCAGCCCGTACGCGATCCGCATGAGTGTCGTCTTGCCGGCGCCATTCTCGCCCAGCAGCGCGTGGATGGATCCCGCGGCAACCGAAATGTCCACCGCGTCCACCGCGACCACGTGATTGAATCGCCTGGTGACGCCGCGCATCTCGAGCGCTGGCGCCGGCCCCGGGACGTGCGCCGAACTCACAGCCCGGTCGGGACGTCCACGAACACCCACGGAATGCCGAAGCGCTCGGCCGCCAGCTGCGCCAGCGCCTGCACGCCGAAGGTCTCCGTGGCGTAGTGGCCCGCGTACATCACGACCAGCCCGTGCTCCATGGCCTCCACCGCGGTATGGTGCGCGCCCTCGCCCACGATGAGCGTGTCGACGCCACGCGTGCGCGCTTCCGCCAGCGTCCCCGGCGACGCGCCCGCTCCCGTCACAATGGCCCACCGCTGTGTGACGCGGTCGTCGGCGAAGGGGGTGCTGACGGCCGTGGTGGCAAATCGCGCGGAAACGGCGCGCACCCGCTCCAGCAGCGTCTTCGTGGGGAGCGCCCCGCTGCCGGACACGCCGATCTCCACGTCCTTGTAACGGCCGAAGGTTCCGCTGACCGTCAGCTTCAGCTCCCGGGCAAGCAGCGCATTGTTGCCGAGCGTGGGATGGAGGTCGAGTGGAATGTGCGAGGAATACACCGCGAGGTCGGCCGTGACAGCGGCCAGCAGTCGGTCGTAGGCGATGCCCACCAGCGGACGCGCGCCGTCCCAGTACATCCCGTGATGGACGACGAGCAGGTTGGCTCCTTCGCGCACGGCGCCGACAACCGTGTTCCGCGAAAAGTCCACCGCGGCGGCGATCTTCGTCACGCGCCCGCTGTTGGCGAGCTGGAGACCGTTCAGCGCGACGTCGTAATCCGGAACCTCCGCCGTGCGCAGTTCGGCGTCGAGCTGGCGAACCAGGTCGGTCAGATCCGCCATCGCTATGGGGCCAGCGAGGAGAACGCGCCTGAATGAATGAGCGCGCGAACGGAATCGATGTGCGATCGCGCCGGTGCCGGAATCACGGACAGCAGCGCCGGGTTCAGCAGGAGCTCGACGACGCCGCTCCGTGCGTCGAAGGTGACCACCCGCGGCACGAACCGCCCGGACTTCACTTCGCTGGCCACGGCATGGAACGCGCGGGGCAGATCGATCACGACAGAGCCGAGCGTCACCGTGGGCGCGACGGCGTTCTGATCGGAGTTGGAGCCGATGACGTACACGCCGGTGCGCTCGCGCGCGGCCTGGAACACGCCTAGGCCGGCGGCGTCCGCGTTCTGGAAGATCACGTCGGCGCCGCTCGCGATCTGCGCGAGCGCCTGTTCCTTCCCGGCGCTCACGTCATCCCAGTTTCCGATGAACGCGGTGCGCACGCGGGCGTCCGGCCTCACCCGGCGCACGCCGCGCTCGAATGCCACGAAGCTCTCCTTCACCGGAGGCAGCTCGGTGCCGCCAATGACTCCCACCGTTCCGGACCGGCTCATGTACGCCGCGAGCACGCCGGCGAGGTACGAGGCGTCGGCGAAGCTGAACGAGATGCCGGCCAGGTTCGCGCCGAAGGTGTTGCTGCTCGTGGTGACGTACATCGTGCGGGGGAAGCGCGGCGCCACGCGGCGGGCCGCGTCCTGAAACTCGAAGCCGTGCCCGAACACGAGATCGAACCCGCGCGCGCCGTACTCGCGAAAGTTCTCCTCGAAATCGGCCGGCGTCCGGGTCTGGATGTGGCTCACCTGCGCGCCAAGACTGTCACGGATGCGCATCAATCCCTCGTACGCGCCGCCGTTCCACGACTGATCCGACACGGCGCCGGGTGTGAGGAGCGCAACGCGAAAGGCGGCCGTGTCAGCGCCGTCCGGACCGCGCGCGTCGTCGCGCGCACCATCCCCCTGCCCCCCAGAGCACGCGATGGCGGATGCCAGGACCGCGGCGAACAGCGGAATCCGGACGGACATCAGGCGCGCGCCCGGCCGGGACCCAGTACCACGTCCAGCACACGCTCGAGATCGTCCGCCGAGTAGAACGCGACGTCGATGCTCCCCTTCTCGGGGCCGGAGAGCCGGATGCGGACGTCGGTCTGGAGACGCCGGCGCAGCTCATCCTCCATGCGGCGCAGCACGGGCGCGGATCCCGCCCTGGCCGGCGCCTTGCCCGCCGGCTTCCCGGTGGTGGCCGGTTGCTGCAGGTCGCGCACCCGCCGTTCCAGCTCGCGCACGCTGAGTTCACGCGCGACGGCTTCGTTGGCGAGCGAGAGGGCGCGCCGCTCGTCGTCGAGCGCCACCAGCGCCCGTGCATGGCCGGCGCTCAACTGCCCCCGCTCCACGATCGCCAGCACCGCTGCCGGCAACTGAAGGATGCGGAGCAATGACGTGATCGACGTGCGATCCTTGCCCACGGCCTCCGCGATCTGCGCGTGCGTGAAGCCGAACTCCTCGGCCAGGCGCCGGTAGCCGCGGGCCTCGTCCACCGCGTTGAGGTCGGCGCGCTGGAGGTTCTCGACCAGCGCCAGCGTGAGCAGCGTGCGGTCGTCGACGTCGCGGATGATCGCGGGAATCTCGGCCCACCCCAGTCGCGTGGCGGCGCGCAGGCGCCGTTCGCCGGAGATCAGCTCGTAGCCCTGCGCGGCGCGACGCACCGTGATGGGCTGGAGCAGCCCGGACGACTTGAGCGATGCCTGGAGTTCCTTCAGCTCGGTCTCGTCGAACTCGCGGCGGGGCTGCCAGGGATTGGGCCGGATGCTCGTGATGGCCAACTGCTGATAGTCCGATGGCGGCGCTTCCGCGGTCGCCGGCGCAATGCGCGTGTCCGTGCCGCCGCCCCCCCCCGTGATGGCGGCAGCGCCCGGAATGAGCGCCTCGAGTCCGCGACCCAGTCGGCGTGGCTTTTCCATTGTCTAGCGCTCTCCCGTGGACGTGGTCGCGGGACGCCTGGCGGACCGGGTGCGCTGCATGAACTCCTCCGCCACCTTGACGTATGCCTGCGCGCCCACCGAGGCCACGTCGTACAGCATGATGGGCTTGCCGAAGCTCGGCGCTTCGGCGAGGCGCACGTTTCTCGGGATGACCGTCTCGAAGACGCCGGCGCCGAAGTACTCGCGCGCGTCGGCGGCCACCTGGCGCGACAGGTTCAGCCGCGCGTCGTACATCGTGAGCAGCACGCCGTCGATGACCAGCGCTTCGTTCAACCCTTTCTGCACGAGATGCACGGTGTTGAGCAGCTGGGAGATGCCCTCGAGTGCGTAGTACTCGCACTGAAGCGGAATGAGGAGCGCGTCCGCCGCGGCCAGCATGTTGAGGGTGATCAGTCCGAGCGACGGGGGGCAGTCGATGAGGATGTACTTATACGCGTCGCGCAGCGGCGCCAGGCCGCGCGCCATGGCGTGCTCGCGGTCGGGAGTGCCGACGAGCTCCACCTCGGCGCCGGAGAGATCCGGCGTGGCCGGCAGCACGTCGAGGTGCTTGAACTGCACCGAGTGCACGATCGCGTCGCTGGCCGCGGCTTCACCGAGCAGCACCTCGTAGGTGGTGCGGTTGAAGCGATCCGGCGTGAGACCGACGCCACTCGTCGCGTTGCCCTGCGGGTCACCGTCCACGAGCAGGGTGTGCTGTTCAGCGGCGGCCAGACTCGCGGCGAGGTTCACCGCCGTGGTGGTCTTTCCCACGCCTCCCTTCTGATTTGCTATCGCGATGATGCGCGCCACGTGGCGTTACCGGGGTGGAAGGAGACGCTCGACTCGGAGCAACAGTGCTTCGGATGCTTCGGGCCGGTCCAGGAAGTTCGCGTACTTCAGGCGCCATTCCTCGTACTGAAGGCGCTTCCAGCTGCTGGGCAGGTGCTGTTGCAGTATTGGCAACGCTTTTCTCAGGTCGCGTCCGCGTAGCATGTACGCGTACTGGTTCCGTCCGCCGCGCGCGTACGGTCCGAATATGCGCCCACCCAGGGTGCGTTGCAGGTGCTCCAGCGGCTCAAGGTCCCTGCGGTGGAACTTCACCTCGAGGGACGGCTGCATCCGGTCTCCGGTGAAGGAGCCGTCGCCGACTATGAGCCCCATGGCGTACCCGAGCGCGAACTGATCCACGCCGGCAAGGTATGATCTGTGTCCCCGGAGCACAAGGTGCCACGATTCACATGCGGGTAGTGGGCCGTTTTCCGACAGCCTGCGACAGCGCCGGCGCCCCAAGATGGCGCGGCGGCAACGTGCGCGCGACTGCAGCCGAGTCCGCGCGTGGCCGCCGTGAGCCGGCGCTGCCGCTTACGCCGTGGCTGTGCGGCGACCCGTGACGGCCTCCAATGGCATGGAGCGTGGCGAGCCGAGTGAACTCGACTCACCACGCCCGCCAGCGCACCCTGAAGCGCCAGGCAGACGCCAACTGCCTCACCGGCCAGAGACGAACCGCCACCGCGCGTTGACCGTGGCTCGTACGGTCTCCTCTCCCGGCTCGATCGGCACGGCGTCCTGAGCCATCTCCATCCCCCTCGCGAGGGCGATCATCGGACGCGGCGGCATGTAGGCCTCACCCGCGCTCATCTCGATCAAGTCGCCCAGCGTGCCACCGGCTGCCCGCGCCATCGCATCCGCATCCGCGCGCGCCTTGCCGACCGCCTGCGTGAGCGCCACTCGCCTGGCGGAATCCGCGGAGCTGATGGAGAAAGACAACGAGTTGATCTGATTGGCCCCGGCACCAAGCGATGCGTCGATCACCGGACCCACCTGATCGATCTGCCGTACCTCCACATTCACCACGTTCGACACGAGATAGCTCGTCGTCCTTGGCGCCTGGCGTCCCTCGCGGTCGTAGACCGTCTCCGGAATCACATTGAAGCCCGACGTCGCGATCTGATTCGCGGGGATACCCTTGGCCCTGATCGCCGCGATGATCGCGTTCTGCTTCCGCGAGTTCTGTGCGGACGCCTCCGCGGCCGTCGCCGCGCGCGTCTGCACGCCGACGCTGATCGATGCCCGATCCGGCGCGACGCGCACCTCCGCCGACGCACTCGTCACGATCTGCGGCACCTGTGGATGCATCGGCTCCTGGGCCGCAACCGACCTCGCGATGCCAGCGAGGGTCATCGACAGCATGGTACTCCGGACAATCGTCCGCATCTGACGTCTCCTTGTATTTAGTATCTTTGTGTTACTAAACAACGCTTCTGCTCGAGGCGCGCCGCCGCTCGACTTCGAACAGGAGGTTCTGCAAGTCTGAGGCGCTGACCCCCGGAACCGACGCGGCTTGCGCGAGCGTCGTCGGCCGCAACGCCGCGAGCTTTTGCCGAGCCTCCGTCGACAGTGAGCGCAGTTCGGCGTAGGGAAGCTCGATGGGCAGCGCCACGTCTCGCATCTTCCGCAGCCGGTCCGCCTGGGTCCGCTCCCGCTCGAAATACCCGGAGTATTTCAACTCGAGTTCGACCGTCAGCGCCGCCGTCGTGTCCGGGACCGCTCGCCCTGCGGCACGGAGGAGATCCGTGAGAGAAAGCGGAGGCCGCTTTGCGAGCTCTGCCACGCGCACCGAATGCGCCAGCGGCGCTTCGCCCGCCGACACCAGCAAGGGCGCCGCCGCGTCTGGCGTGATGCTCGTCTGCCGCGCGTGTTCGAGAATCTCGCGTTCCGTGGAGAGCCGGCGCTCCAGCACCGCGACCTCGCGCGCGCGGAGCAAACCGGCATCGGCCGCCAGCTGGCCCAGGCGGCTGAGCGCATTGTCCTGCCGTACCGTGAGGCGGAACTCGGACCTGGATGTGAACAAGCGGTATGGCTCGTCCACGCCGCGCGTCACGAGATCGTCCACCAGCACGCCGATGAACGAACGCTCGCGCGGTATCACCAATGGGGGCAAGTCCAGCGCGAACGCGGCCGCGTTGGCGCCGGCAACCACCCCCTGTCCGGCGGCTTCCTCGTACCCCGTGGTGCCGTTGATCTGCCCGGCGAAGTACAAGCCCCGCGCGCTCTTCACGGCCAGCGCGGCGTCGAGCTGCGTGGGCACGTAGTAGTCGTACTCGATGGCGTAACCCGCTCGGGTCATCTCCACACCCCCCAGTCCGGGGACGGTGCGAAGCATCTCGAGTTGCACATCCACCGGCAGCGACGTGGACAGGCCGTTCACGTACAGCTCGGTCGTGTCGTGTCCCTCCGGCTCGAGAAACAGCTGGTGACGCGCCGCGTCAGGGAACCGGACGATCTTGTCCTCCACGGACGGGCAGTACCGCGGGCCCCGGGATCCGATGGCGCCGCCGTACATCGCAGACCGGCCGAGGTTCGTCTGGATGATCGCCCGCGTCGCCTCGGTCGTGAACGTGATCCAGCACGGCAGCTGCGCGGGATGGCGGGTAAGGTCGTTGCCGCGGCGCGGCTCGTCCCAGAAGTGCGACCACGAGTAGTCGAACTGCTCGATTTCACTCTCTTGCGCCTCGAGCATGCCGAAATCGACCGTGCGGCCATCGATGCGCGGCGGAGTGCCCGTCTTGAAGCGGCCCACCTCGAGCCCCATGCGCTCGAGCTGTTCCGCCAGGTGAACGGACGCGGACTCGCCGGCGCGGCCCCCCGCGACCTGCGTTTCCGTCCCGATGTGAATGCGCCCGCGAAGGAAGGTGCCGGTGGTGACCACGACGGCGCGCGCGCCGAATCGACGGCCTTCCAGCGTCTCGACGCCCACAACGGTGGCGTCGTGCGTCAGCAAAAGTCCGGCGACGGTGCCCTGGATGGTGCGCAGCGTGGTATGGGCCTCCAGCAGCTGGCGAACGGCGCGTCGATAGAGTCCGCGATCGCATTGGGCGCGCGGTGCCCACACGGCCGGCCCCTTGCCGCGATTCAGCATGCGAAACTGGATGGTCGCCAGGTCGGTCGCGCGCGCCATTAGGCCGCCCAGCGCGTCCACTTCCCTGACGACGGTTCCCTTCGCCACGCCGCCGATGGCCGGATTGCACGACATGTGGCCGATCGTATCGAGCGCGCTTGTGACGATCGCCACACGCGCTCCGCGACGGGCCGCGGCCACCGCGGCTTCCGTCCCCGCGTGTCCCGCCCCGATGACGATGACGTCGAACGTGGCCTCCGTCTTCGGCCCTGGCGCGTTCATGGTGGGAATCTACCCGCCAGAATCCGCATCGTCCCCTAACTTGGTGCACATGCCTCTTCAGGTTCACGGAGGCGCGCCGACGCTCATCATCCGGCGCGCCGCGTACGAATCGGCCGGCCTCGTGCGGGCCGCGATCGACGATCGACTCGGACTTACCCCGGACGAATTCCGCGTGGAAGCGGACCTGCTGGCCGTTGGCCCGGTCCTCGATGCCGATGCCTTTGCCGCGCTTCTCGAGGATCTCGAACGGCTCGGGCTCGCGTACTACGACGACTTCTTCGAGCTCAGCGGCAACTGGCCCGATTGGCTCACCGTGTTCGCGGCGCCCTCCGAGCCGACCGGCCGCAACAGCCCCTCCCAGCCGCACTCATAGCACCAGCTGGTCCGGAACCAGGGCAGCAACCGGTTCCACGCGGGCTTGGAGACACGAAGCGTCGCTTCGTTGCAGATGGGGCACAGCATGCTGTCGGGAAGCATGCACAGGAAGAGGATCGTTGCCGCGATCGCCCGCAGCACGAAGAACGCAACGAAAACCACGGCGAAGATCACGGCGTCCATCCGACTCCCCCCCTTCCCCTCTCCCTCTACCACTCCCCTCGCCTACTCGTTCCTAGAGCCGCTGCTCCACCACCGTCCATGGCTCGACGTACGCCACGTTGCCCTCGACGATTTCGATGACGACCTCGGCTCCCGCGACACCGGCGGGACCGCGGCCGGCCTGGCCCGACTCCGCCCATTCACCGGCGGTGCACCAGTGCGCAAGGAAATCGTGCTGCCTCCCGTCGAACTCGAAAACGATCCGTCCGCTGCCCGGACCTTCCCTCCCCCCCCCCCGAATGGGCTCCACCACTCTGGCAACGTGCCCCTGGAACCGGTATCGGGGATCGTCTTCGGGATCGGTGGACGGAATCGAGGCGGATCGCTGCACCAGCCACCACGCACCAGCGCCGGCGACCACTCCCGCGCCGAGCACCAGCGCGACTGTCGGCGGGGCGAGCTGCGTCCGGTTCGACAGGACATAGAGCATGGCGCCCGCGACCGTGAGAAAGGCGGCCAGCGCCAGCGGCCAGCGCCGATGTGCGATGTGCACCTCATCGACGCGGCGCTGCACGCCGAACAGCATGACGCGTACGGCGAGCAGCAGCCCGCCGAAGAACGCGAGCACCGCAATGACGTTCACTAGGCCCCGAGGTGGCGGCGGAAGAATTCGAGTGTCAGCGGCCATGCACGATCGGCAGCCGCGCGGTTCGCGGGGCGTCCCTCCTGTCCGCGCAGGAAGCCGTGTCCGGCGCCGTCGAAGAAGTGCACCTCGTACGGCTTGCCGAGACGCTGCATGACCGAATCTGTCGCCGGGATGCGCGCGTTGATCCGTTGGTCGTCGCCGGCATACAATCCCAGCACGGGCGAGTTGATGCTGGCGAGTCTCGTCGTGTCGGGCGACGAACCGTAGTACACGACCGCGGCGCCAAGCCCCGCGGGAGACCGCACCGCGTGCTCGAACGACGTTCCCCCTCCCCAGCAGAACCCGACGATCCCGTATCGCGGTAGCGCGGCGGGAAGCGCCATGCCGTAGCGCCCGACGGCGGCCAGCTGCCGGTGCACGTCGTCCTGGCGCAGCGTGCCGATGACCGAACGCACGGCGGCCGCGGGCATCGTGTCGCCCTCCAGCGGCACCTTTCCGGTGAGAAGGTCCACTGCGATTGCGATGTATCCGGCCGACGCGAGCTGGTCGGCGACGCCGCGAACCCAGGTGGTGAGTCCGATGTTCTCATGCACCACGAGCACGACCGGCGCCCGCGTTGACCGCTCGGGATACACGACGAACGTGCGCACGGTGTCGGGGCCGGCCGGCACCATCACCCACTCGCTGTGCCGGGGCGAGGCCTCGAGCCGGGCCGCGACCGTCTGCGCGCTGGGCGCGATCGCGTCGGTGGTCGTCGACCGGCTGATCAGGACCGGCTGCGCCTGCTGCGGCGCCGGCTCGGCGTGGTCGTGTTCCTCGGCGACGCGGCTGGTGGCGCCCGGGGGGGGGGGGGCCCCCCCCCCCCCCCCCTCCCAGCGCGAATGCAGCGGCAAACAGTGCGATTGCTCCACGACGTGCCATGGTTCCTCCTGCGGTCAAGGCGGTGTGATCAGGAATCGTAACCTCTCTTCTGGGCTCGCTCCATTGCGGCGTCGAAAAACCGGTAGGCACGCGCCTCCGCGTAATAGGCCGCCGTCCACGGGAACGCGCCCGACACGAAGCCCACATGGCCGCCGTGGTCGTGCACCTCGGTGGTGATGACCGGATTCCCCGCCGCGACCCTGGCGGCCGTGTCGAGCGCGGCGGCGGGAAGGAAGGGATCGTCGCGCGCCGAGAGCAGGAGCGTGGGCACCCGGATGTCGGTCAGGAAATGCACGGAGCTGGACCGTACGTAATAGTCGTGGGCGCTGGCGAACCCGTGCACCGGCGCCGTGACCGCGTCGTCGAATTCGATCACCGACGTCGCCCGCGCCAGCTTCTCGCGATCGAACAGGTCGGGATATCGCACCAGCTTTGCGAGCGCCTTGCGCCGCAACGAGGTCAGGAAGCGGCGATCGTACACGCGAGCGAAGCCGCGCGAAATCTCGTGCGCGCCGGCCTCGAGGTCGAATGGCGCCGAGACCGCGGCGGCCGCGCAAATGCGCGAGTCAATGTCCTTCCCGCGCTCCCCCAGCCACTTGAGGAGCATGTTCCCGCCGAGGGAGACACCAGCGAGCAACCACCGGCTCGACGGCGACCGCGCCGCGAGTACGCTGAACGCGAACGCCAGGTCGGTGGTTTCCCCGGAATGGTAGAAGCGACGGGCCAGGTTGGGCGCCGATCCGCATCCGCGGTGGACCAGCAGCGACGCGCCCCACCCGCGTTGGTGTGCATGGGAGAACACGCCGCCCACGTAGTGCGAGCGAACCGACCCCTCGAGCCCGTGCAGCAGGAGCACGCGTGGCGCGTCGGCATCGCCCGCGATGGAATGGATCTCGAGATTGTCGCCGTCGGGTGTGGTGTGACACTCCGTGGAAATGGAAAGGCGGGGGTACCGTTTCGCGTACCGACCCCAGATGGTCTGCGCGTGCGCGCCCGGTAGCCACCACGCGGCGCGGTACCTATGTTCGCCGTCGCCCACCCCCGACCGACGTACGGGCATCACTGGACGTTCAACGGAATGCGGGAATGGAAGTGCAGATCTTTGGCGTCAGGAAGAGCGCCGACACGCGAAAGGCGCAGCGATTTTTCGCCGAGCGTCGCATTCGGACCCACTTCGTGGACCTTCACGAACGTGACATTTCCGACGGTGAGCTGCAGCGGTTCATTCAGAAGTTCGGTGTGGAGGCGCTTGTGGATCGTGAGTCCAGCCGGTTCGATGAGCTGGGCATGCGCCACGCGCAGATTACGAGCTCGCGCTGGATCGAGAAGCTGTTGTCGGAACCCACACTGCTTCGCCTGCCCCTGGTGCGCCGGCTCGGAAAGCCAGAAGGGCTGTCCATCGGACTGGCGGAGGAAGTCTGGAAGGAGTGGGTTAGATAGGCTATAACGAGCCAATACACGGCTGATTCATATGACACTTAACGCACAGTAATCCGACAGTATCAAAACTCTCCGACGAGGCTGATCTCAACCTTCAGGTCCTGATTGAAGCGCTCCTTCACCTGGCTCTGCGCCAGTGAGATCAGGTCCATCACGTCGCGCGCGGTCGCCTGCCCAAGATTCACCAGGATGTTTGCGTGAATGTGTGAGATCTGCGCGTCGCCCACGCGGTGCCCCTTCAGCCCGCACTGGTCCACCAGCCGCCCGGCCCCCACGCCTTCGATCTTCTTGAAGATCGATCCTGCGCTCGGATGCCATTCCAGCCAGGGATGCTTTCCCCCGCGCCAGCTCAGGTTCTCCTGCATGACCCGGTGCATCACGCTGGAATCGCCGCGCGTGAGGCGGAATGTCGCTGCCAGCACCACGTCACGACGGTGGTGGAAGATCGAGTCGTCGTACCCGAACCGGACGTAGTCTGCCCCAACGGTCTTCCGCTCGCCTTCTTCCGAAAGGATTTCGCACGACTCGAACACTTCCGCGATGAACATGGTGCGTTCGCGTTCGGGCGCCGGCGAGAGAAAATGGAGGTTCTGCCAGATCGCGCCCCCCACCGTGCTCGGAATCCCCACGTAGTGCTCGAATCCCGACCAACCGAGACGGACCGCCTGCAGGATCAGGTCCTTCATGACCGCGCCACTCTCTGCCCGCGCTCGGCCGTCGTCGGAGAACTCGATGGCATTCGCGACGTTGCGAATGACCAGGCCGCGGAAACCGCGATCGCCAATCAGCACGTTGGCGCCCAGCCCCAGCACGAAATACGGAAGGGCGTGCTCGCGCGCGGCGCCTATCGCCGACGCCAGTTCGTCGGCGGACCGCGCTTCGTAATACAGGTCGGCCGGGCCGCCGATGCGGAACGTGGTAAGCGGCCCGAGCGGGACCGACCGCTCCACCCGCTCCTTGCCCAGCGCGCGTATGACGGCATTGCTCGCCGTGGAATTGGATGTCATTGTCGTGGAAGGAAACACGGGAACCCTACCGCCGCCACGCTGCGGCATCCCATCCAGTGGCGCGGCGATTGCGCGAGCGAGTGCGTTGCGGGGCCCACGCCTTGTGAATAAATTCACATGTTGGACGATCTCGCAGTCTCGTGGTTTGTGAACTCTCTGCAAATTCAAATTCGGAGGCCGGCAATGCGGTTCAAGGGTCTGGTGTTCGCCGCGGCGTTCGCGGGTCTGGGCGCGTGCGGTGGTGGCGACAAGGCAGGTGCGGGTGACACGACGGGCGGCACTGCCTCGCCCGCGGGCGGCGCGGTGACGGCGGCGCCGGCGACGGGCACGGTGCACGAAGTACGGATGCTCGGCGATGAGCGTGGCTATCGCTACGATCCCGTCGATATCACGATCAAGCAGGGCGATGCGATCAAGTGGATCATGATCTCCGGCGCCCCGCACAACGTGGCCTTCACGAACGTTGCGGCGGATGCGCGGGCGCAGCTGTCGGCCAACATGCCGAATCAGCTGTCGGACCTTTCCAGCCCGATGTTGCTCAATCTCAACGAGTCGTACGAAGTCTCGTTCGCCGGCGTGAAGCCCGGGAAGTACGAGTACATCTGCACGCCGCACCTCGCGAACAACATGCGCGCGTCCGTCACGGTTCAGTAGTCCCGGCGGCACGTGGAACAGCATGGGCGGGCGCACTCGCGCCCGCCTTTTGCATTCCCGGGAGGCGTGCAATCGAAGCCGACCCCCCCCCCTGCCGACGATACCAGGGAGTCAGTCAGGGATCTGCGCCGGGCAATTTCCCGCCAGGCCTGGATGACGAACCGCGCCCGCAACGCCATGAACCGGCCGGCATTCATCGGCGCCATCAGCGTGGGGACTTTCGTGACCGCGCTGGTCTCGATGGTGATCGTGCCGCGAGCGCAGCAGCGTGAGGCCGTGCCGATCCCGACCGTGACACGGCCGGATACGTTGTCACTCGCGGTGACGGCGGCCATGGCGCGCGTTCAGTTCGCTTCGGCCGACTCCGCCCTCACCGCGGTTCGGATGGACGCTCAGGCGCAGGCCGCGTGGATCGACGCTGAGTTGGCGCGGGTGGTGGTGGACACGCTGGCCGAGGCGCGGCGGGACTCGCTGGCGGTTCGCCTGCGCGCGCTGGACATGATGGTTGCGCGAGCGGAACAGGCGCCACTGGCATCGTCGTATCGCGCGCTCGCGGAGATGCCCGCCCTGCGGAACGACAGCCGCGTTCTCGCCCTGCTGGACTCCCTGTCGGACGTCGAACGCGAGCGCGACGGCTTCGGGGCGGTCGGCGGCGTGGATCCGATCTTCGTGGCGCTCACGTCGCGGGCGAACGAGATCGGCCGCACCATTCAAGGTGTTGCGAACCAGCGACGCGGTGCGCTGCGCGCCGAGATTGCCCGACTGGAGGCGCCGCCTACCGTGGTCGAGATGCCAGTGATCGACAGCGCGTCGCACCTCGCCGCCCGGGATTCCGCGCGCGCCACACTCGATGCGTCGCTCCAGGAGCTGGTGCGTCTCCGGGTGGTTTCGCGCACCCTCGATCTCGAGGAACAACGCGCGCGCGAACAGGCCTCCGCGATCGCACCGCCCGTGGCCCTGCTGGCCGCCGCTTTTGTCCTGAGCGCGGTGTTCGGATTCGGGACTGCGCTGATGCGCGAACTGCGGCGCCCGCGCGTGTCTACCGCGCACGAGCTGGAGCGGTTTCTCGGCGTGCGCGTGCTCTCCACCGTGGAACCGCCGATGCCCAGCGCGGAGCGGGGACGCCGCCAGGCGGATCGTGCCGCGCCACCCTACTTCGATCCGGCGGCCGAAGGCTACCAGCTCGCGTACCTGGCGCTGGCGACGGAACACCCCGCGTTGCTCGCGGTGACGGTCAGTGGTGACGATCCCGCGATTGCCGCGGTGGTCGCGTGCAATCTTGCGGCGGTGGCGGTTGACGAGGCGCGCACCACGCTCGTGATCGATCTCGAGCCGACCGGTCGCGCTGCCGCGGCGCTGCGGTCGCGATCGGAGCCGGGGATCACCGACATCCTGAGGCAGGACGCCACCTGGCCAGACGCCACGGTCGAGGCGAGCGTTGGGCGCGACAAGTCCGTCGCGCTCGTGCCGTTCGGCGGTGGCCCGCCTGCGTCCGTCCAGGAGATCGCCACGCTGCTGACGCGGGATGCCAGCAGGATGGCGCGGTACTACGACGCGGTGGTCGCGGTCGCGGCGTCCGATGCGGTCGGCGCGGGACTCGCCGCTGCGCTTCCCTCTCCCGAGGTGGTGTACTGTGCCCAGCCGGGCATCACGCCACTGCGGGAATTGCGCGACCTGCTCGAACGCATTCGCGCGACGGGGGGCGTGGTGCGAGGCCTCGTGCTGTGGACCGCGGACCGGCCGCTCCTGCCGGTAGACGGCAGGCCGAAGCAATCCGGGCGGAGTCCCGTGTCCGCCGCCCGCGGCCCACAGACCGCGGATCAGGTCGCGTGATCCGCGTCCAACTGCCCATTTTTCAGAGCTTCCCTAGCTTTCCTCACGACATGACGATCACCGGCTACTCAGATCGCATCAATCACGCGCTTGCGTTCGCGGCCAAGCACCACGATCAGCAGGTGCGGAAGGGCACGCGACTTCCCTACCTCACGCATCCCGCCAACGTCGCGATCATTCTCACCAGCTACGGCTGCGACGAGACGACGATCGTCGCCGGGATTCTGCACGACGTGATCGAGGACTGCGTGACCAGGGACTACACGCGCGAAATGCTGGAGCAGCGCATCGCGAGCAAGTTCGGCGCGGACGTGCTCGAGACCGTGCTTGCAGTGACACATCGCCGGCATGATGACGACGGCGGCGAGTTTTCCTCCGAGGAAGTGCGGGCCGACTACCTGGTTCGCCTGCAGCAGGCAAACGACCGGGGCCGCTGGGTGTGCGCCGCCGACAAGCTGCACAACGCGAACTCCGTGTTGGCCGATCTCCAGCGCACGATCGAGCCAGCCAACGTCTGGGGCCGATTCAAGGCGGGCAGGGAAGGCACCGTGCGCTGGTACCGGTCGGTCTATGATCGCCTGCGCGAGCTGGGATTCGAGGCGCCGATCATGCCGGAGCTCGAACAAACGGTGATCCGGATCGAAGCCGCCGGCGCCGCGGACGCCGCTGCCGCCGCCGCCGCCGCGGAGACCGCGCGCGGCTAGCTATCGCGAGGCCGCCAGCGGTGCATCGGTGCTGGCGTACTTCCGCGCGACGTATCCCTCGAGAATGTCCAGGAACTCGCGCACTAGGCCGTCGCCCTTGAGCGTCGTGAGCAGCGCGCCGTCCATGTACACGGGGGCCTTTGGCTCCTCGAAGGTGCCCGGCAGGGAGATTCCGATGTTGGCGTGGCGCGATTCCCCCGGTCCGTTCACGACGCACCCCATCACCGCCACCTTCATGTCCTCCACGCCGGGATAGCGCTCCTTCCACTCGGGCATCCGGTGTCGAAGGTACGCCTGGATCTCCTCCGCCATCTGCTGAAAGAAGGTGGACGTGGTGCGGCCGCAGCCCGGGCATGCGGTGACCTGCGGCTCGAAGCTCCGCAGCCCCAGCGACTGCAGCACCTGTTGCGCGACGCGCACCTCCTCGGTGCGGTCGCCATTGGGGCGCGGCGTGAGCGACACACGAATCGTGTCACCGATGCCCTCGGCCAGCAGGATCGAGAGCGCCGCGGCGCTCGCGATCACGCCCTTGTTCCCCAGCCCCGCCTCCGTGAGGCCCAGGTGCAGCGGGTAGTCGCAGCGCGCGCCCAGCCGCCGGTAGACCTCGACCAGATCCTGCACGTCGGACACCTTCGCCGAGATCACGATGCGATCGTGCCCCAGCCCCACCTCCTCGGCGAGTGCGGCGGATCGCAGCGCGCTCGCGAGCATCGCTTCGATGTAGACGTCCTTCGCGTCCCGCGGAACGGACGCGCGAGCGTTGTCGTCCATCATCTGCGTCAGCAGGTCCTGATCGAGCGATCCCCAGTTGACGCCGATGCGCACCGGCTTGCCCTGGTCCACCGCGATCTTCACGATGGTGCGGAAGTTCTCGTCGCGCCGCTTGCCGCCCACGTTGCCCGGATTGATCCGGTACTTGTCGAGCGCCGCCGCGCACGTCGGGTATTTCGCGAGCAGCAGATGGCCGTTGTAGTGGAAGTCGCCGACGATGGGCGTCGGCGCGCCGCCCTCGCGCACGCGGCGCACGATCTCCGGCACGGCGGCCGCGGCCTCCTCGTTGTTGACCGTGACGCGAACGAGCTGGGAGCCCGCGGCCGCGAGGGCCATCACCTGCGCCACGGTACCGGGGACATCCGCGGTATCCGTGTTCGTCATGCTCTGCACGACGATGGGAAACGCGGAGCCGATCGGCACCATGCCAACCCAGGTCGTGGGCGTTTCGCGCCGGGTCGTAAAAGTCATCTGCGTCATTGGGTTACCCCACAAGATACCAATGTCCCGGCGGGGCCGGAGGCCGCCCGTGTGGACTGCCCCGCATTCACCATTGACCGCCAAATCGCGCCTCCATACCTTCGCTGCGTTTTCCCGCGAGGGCGTCGTGCCCTCGGGGCTCATCGGGAGTGGCGGTGCCTTGCGGCACCGCCCTCGGGTTCTTCTCAGGAGCTGGTATGCGCACGACCGGTAAGGTGAAGTGGTTCAACGACGCGAAGGGCTTCGGATTCATCACGCCCGACGAAGGCGAGAAAGACTGTTTCGTGCACTACAGCGCGATTCAGGGGAACGGCTTCAAGACGCTGGCGGAAGGCGAGGCCGTGGAGTTCGATCTCGTGCAGGGCGCGAAGGGCCCAGCGGCGGAGAACGTCGCGCGCGCGGCTGCCAGCTGAGCTGCCCGCAGGTCGCGAGAGCGCCGGGTGCTTACGCACCC
>JBBDYA010000121.1:0-65798 GCA_040902005.1 Gemmatimonadaceae bacterium
CCCCCCCCCCCCCCCCCCCCCCCCCCCCCCCCCCCCCCCCCCCCCCCCCCCGAGGCGCCAGTTGGGCACGAAGTAGTCCTCCGGTCGAATGGTGCCGCGACGCTGCACTTCTTCGATCAGCAGCTGGCGGATGACCTCCTGGCGATCGTACACGAGGGGCGCGCCGCGCAGCATCGCGTACCCGCCGCCGCCGGACTGGCGGTAGTCGTTGAGCGCCATGGTCAGGGAGTCCGTGTCGGCCACGGGCCGGCCATTGCGCGTCAGGGTGGTGACGCGTGAGCCGATCGGCTTCGTGATGTCCAGGACGTAATCCACGCCCGCCACGATGTCGAAATTGAAGCCGGGGATTCGGCGATCCACGAGGGAGTCGCCGCGTCCGCCCTCCCGATAGTAGCGGGCGCTGAACTCCAGATATTCACGCAGCTGACGCCCGGAAATCTTCACCGCCCGCAGCACGTTGTTGTCGTACGGATAGAGTTCGGCGACGTGGGCCATCGTGATCGAGCCGGGACCGAAGGCCGCCCGCAGGTTGAACGCCGCCGCCGAGGCGAGATCGGCGCCGGCCACGCGACGCTGGACTTCGAGCACGAAATCGAGGATCGGTGTGTCACGCACACGGGCGGAATCCGCGCGCCACGTGACGGGCGTGTCGCCGATCGTGGACGTGACGTACTCCACGCTGCGCTCGTGCGCCACGCGCGTGGCGGCGACTACCGCGGAGTGCTCGGCGCGCCCCGCGGTGCGGATCACACCGCCGCGGCGGCCGACCACCCGCCACGTTGCTCCCGATCGCGCCAGGGCGACGCGGGACACCGAGAGGCTGCCCGCCGCGTTGCGCGGCTGGGAGACGAGCGCGCCACCGATGATGGAGTCCGCCAGCTCCTGGTGGCTGTGCCCGAAGACGATGACGTCGATCCCGGGAATCTCGCGCGCCACGCGCGCGGTGACGTTCTCGCTCGGGAGGCCGGTCGCGGCGGAGTCGTAGGACGAGGTGCCGGCAAGTCCGGAATGCAGGACCGCGACCACGACGTCCGCGCCGGCAGCGCGCGCATCGGCGACGGCCACGCGCACCGCGGGAAGAATGTCCCGTACCTCGATCCGTCCCACCAGCTTGTCGCGATCCCAGATCATCGCGCCCGGCGTGGTACCGCCGACGATCCCGATACGCACCCCCGATCGGGTCACCATGGTCCACGGGATGTAGGCCTGTCGCCCCGACACGGTGTAGACGTTCGCCGCGAGGAACGGAAAGGCGGCTTGCGCGATCGTCCGGTTCAGGTACGGCAGACCATAGTTGAATTCATGGTTGCCAATGACGCCGGCGTCGTAGCGCATCGCATTCATCGCGGCCACGATCGGATTGGGCAGCAGCGAGTCGCGCAGCGCGACGTTGGTGATGGGTGTCCCCTGCAGGTCGTCGCCCGCATCCACAAGCACGACCCGGTCGGGATGCGCCGCGCGGAGGGAATCCACGATGGTGGCCGCGCGCGCGAGCCCGCGCGTGGTGTCGGGACGGTTCGCGAAGTAATCCCAGCCCCGCAGCCAGCCGTGTACGTCGGTGGTGCCGGCGATGAAGATCGTGAGCGAATCCGGACCCGGGATCGGCACCGCCTGGACCGGCGGGCTGCCCGGACGGGCGCACGCGCCGAGACACAGGGCCAGAAGACACAGTCGCCGCATGGAGAGAGAAGTTAGCCGCCCGCGCAATGGCGTGTGCCCGCCGGATCACGCAGCTTCCGGGCGATGAAACCGCTGATCATCGGCATCGCTGGGGGCACCGGCTCGGGCAAATCCACGTTCGCGCGCAAGGTCGCGGCGGCACTCGAAGCATCCTCGGTGGCCTTCATCGACATGGATGCCTACTACAACGACTACGCGCATCTGCCGCTGGACGAGCGTCGACGGATCAACTGGGACCATCCCAACGCGTTCGACTGGCCGCTGCTGCTCGCCCATCTCGCGGCCCTCACCCACGGATCGGCGATCGAGAAACCGCAGTACGACTTCGTCCATCATTGCCGCCTTCCCGCCACGATTCCGCTGCGCGCAACGGACGTCATCGTGATCGACGGCATCCTGCTGCTGGCCGAAGCCGGCGTGCGCGACCGGTGCGACATCAAGGTGTTCGTGGATGCCGACGCCGACATTCGCCTGATCCGTCGCCTGCGACGGGACATCGTGGAGCGCGGACGGCCCTTGGAGGAGATTCTCGACCAGTACCTGACCACCGTGCAGCCGATGCACCTGGAGTTCGTGGAGCCCAGCAAACGGTACGCGGACGTGATCGTTCCCCGCGGCGGCCACAACGAAGTCGCGCTGGAAATGATCGTGGCAAAAATCCGCCATCGCTCCCCCGGCGCCGTCTCCCCCGGGCCGGTTCAGCCGGGCACGGCCAGGGCGTAACGCTGGTCGTGAATACGCCTGCGCTCCTCCACCAGCGCCGGGTCTTCGAACAGCTTCACCAGCACCACGCCCGCCACGAAGCCCCCGATGTGCGCCCAGAAGGCCACACCGCCTGAAATCTCCGAGCGCGAGAGCTGCGGCAGGCCCGAGATCACCTGGAATCCAAGCCACCAGAGCAGTGCGATCCATGCGGGCACCTGGATCACGCGCACGAAGATGAGGAAGTAGAACAGGAGCTTCACGCGGGCTCGCGGATAGAGCACGAGGTACGCTCCCAACACCGCCGAAATCGCGCCCGACGCCCCCACCGTGGGAATGGGTGAGGTCGGGGCCGCCGCCACATGGGCTGCCGCCGCCAGCGCTCCGCACAGGAGATAAAAGAGCAGGAATCGCAGCGGACCCATGCTGTCCTCGATGTTGTTGCCGAATACCCACAGAAACAGCGCGTTGCCGATCAGGTGCGTCCAGCTCCCGTGCAGGAACATGGATGTGATCGGCGTCAGCCAGTTGATCGGCTCGGCATCCACGAGGCACGCGAGCTCCGGACCCATGGGGACCGCAAATCCGACCGGCTGGGTGCGCAGCAGTTCCGCGGGCACCATTCCCAGGTTGCAGACGCTTTCGGCCAGCCGGAGTTGATCGAGGCCACCCCCCTGCACGAGGACCCAGACCCCCAACGTCGCGGCGAGGATGAGCAGTGTCATCCATGGCGTGCGGAGTGTCGGATTGTCGTCGCCAATAGGGATCATCGGGGCCCCGGTCTGCCAATCTGGCGCATATGCCCGGTCTCAGACTTGCCGCACCGGTAGCGGAGTCTCTCACTCACAACTTGAGGAAGCAATGGCCGACAAAGTCATCGGAATCGACCTGGGCACCACCAACTCCGTTGTCGCCGTCATGGAGGGGGGGGATCCCGTCGTGATTCCAAACGCCGAGGGCGGACGCACCACGCCGTCCGTGGTGGGATTCACGAAGGACGGGGAGCGCCTGGTCGGCCAGGTTGCCAAGCGTCAAGCGGTCACCAACCCGCAGAACACGGTCTTCTCCATCAAGCGGTTCATGGGACGCCGTATGAGCGAGGTGCAGGACGAGATCAAACGGGTGCCGTACTCTTCGGGCTCGGGCTCGAATGACATGGTCATGGT
This sequence comes from Gemmatimonadaceae bacterium, assembly GCA_040902005.1. Lineage (GTDB taxonomy): Bacteria > Gemmatimonadota > Gemmatimonadetes > Gemmatimonadales > Gemmatimonadaceae > DASPMP01. The sequence continues at coordinate 3,549 of JBBDYA010000121.1, forward strand.
CGAGGTGCAGGGCAAGCGGTATTCCCCGCCCGAGATCTCGGCGATGATTCTCCAGAAGATGAAGCAGACCGCCGAGGACTACCTCGGGCAGCAGGTGAACCGCGCGGTCATCACGGTCCCTGCCTACTTCAACGATGCGCAGCGCCAGGCGACGAAGGATGCCGGCAAGATCGCGGGACTCGACGTGCTGCGGATCATCAACGAGCCCACAGCGGCGGCGCTGGCGTATGGCCTCGACAAGAAGAAGGACGAGAAGGTCGCCGTCTTCGACCTCGGCGGCGGCACCTACGACATCTCGGTCCTCGAGTTGTACGAAGTGGAGGGATCACGCCAGTTCGAGGTGAAGTCCACCAACGGCGACACGCACCTGGGCGGTGACGATTTCGATCAGCGGGTCATCGACTGGATCGTCGCCGAGTTCAAGAAGGACCAGGGGATCGACCTCTCGAAGGACCCCATGGCGCTGCAGCGGCTCAAGGAGGCGGGGGAGAAGGCGAAGATGGAGCTGTCCACCACCATGACGACGGACATCAACCTGCCCTTCATCACCGCGGATGCGAGTGGCCCGAAGCACCTGCACTACACGCTGTCGCGCGCCAAGTTCGAGCAGTTGGTGGATGATCTGATCCAGCGCACGATTCCCCCCATGGAGCAGGCCCTCAAGGACGCCGGCATGAAGCCGACGGACATTGACGAGGTACTGCTGGTGGGCGGCTCGACCCGGATTCCCAAGATTCAGGACATCGTCAAGAAGTTCTTCGGGAAGGAGCCGAACAAGGGAGTCAATCCCGACGAAGTCGTGGCGATCGGCGCCGCCGTGCAAGGCGCGGTGCTCACCGGCGAGCAGAAGGACGTGCTGCTGCTCGACGTGACGCCCCTGTCGCTTGGCATCGAGACCCTGGGCGGCGTGGCCACCGTGCTGATCCCCCGCAACACAACCATCCCGACGAAGAAGACGGAAACGTTCTCGACCGCGGATGACAGCCAGACGCAGGTGGAGATCCACGTACTGCAGGGCGAGCGGCCGATGGCGCGGGACAACCGGACCATTGGCAAGTTCCAGCTGACGGGGATTCCGCCGGCACCTCGCGGCGTTCCGCAGATCGAGGTCGGGTTCGACATCGACGCCAATGGCATCCTGCATGTGTCCGCGAAGGACAAGGCCACCGGCAAGGAGCAGAAGATCCGCATCGAGGCGTCCAGCGGCCTTTCGGACGGGGACATCGACCGGATGGTCAAGGAAGCGGAGAAGAACTCCGTGGACGACAAGAAGAAGCGCGAGGAGATCGACGCCCGGAACCGCCTGGATTCCATGACGTACGAGGTGGAGAAGAACGCGAAGGAGTGGTCGGACCGACTGCCGGCCGAGCTCAAGACCAAGCTCGACGGTGCCGTCGAGCGCGCCCGGAAGGCGCTGCGGGGGGACGACCTGGCCGAGATCACCGCGGCGCAGGAGGAGCTGTCCAAGGTGTTCGCGGAAGCCGGACAGTCATTCTACGCCCAGAACCAGCAGGCGGCGGACGCCGGCGCACCCCCGGCCGATGGCGCCGCCGGAGAAGCCGGCGCTCCTGGCGATGAAGCCAAGCCCGAGGACGTGGTCGAAGCGGACTACGAGATCGTGGACGAGCAGAAGAAATAGGGCGATCGGCACCGGGATTGGAGCGATCGGCGTTGGGAGAGGGAGTAAACGTGGGCGGCCGGTACTGTGTCCAACGTGAGAAGGCCCATACCCCTCGCCCATCGCCCCCCCCCTTCGCCGCGCGACGATCGCAACACCATTTGCGCCGCGGAGTAGTATTGGAGAGGCCATGAAACGGAGTCGTGTACTGAGATGAACAAACTTGCTCGTGTGCAGCTTGTCGGCGCCGCCTTGATTGCGTTCGCCTCCGGCCTGGTGTTCGCATCCGGCTTTGACCTCACGAAGATCAGTTGGGCGCAATCCGGCTCACAGCCGGCCCCCAAGCCGACTTCGGCCGAAGTGAGGCCCCTGGAGGAAACCGGACAGGCGTTCGAGGCGATCGCCGAGCACGTCACGCCGGCGGTTGTCGCGATCGAAGCGGAGCAGCTGGAGCCGCGACCGTCAGCGACTCGCCGCGACGTGCGGCCCGACGTGGAGGAATTCCTCCGTCAGTTCCAGCCGGATCAGCAGCCGCGCAGCGGCTCGGGGTCCGGCTTCATCGTCACGAAGGACGGCTACATCCTCACGAACAATCACGTCATTGCGAACGCCGACCGCGTCACGGTCACGCTGCTGGACAACCGCCGTTTTCCGGCGCGCATCGTGGGGCGCGATCCCACCACCGACGTCGCGGTGCTGAAGGTGGAGGCTCAGAACCTCCCCACGGTCACGCTCGGTGACGACAACAGCGCGCGCATCGGCCAGTGGGTCGTGGCCATCGGGAACCCGCTCGGACTGGAGTTCACGGTGACGGCGGGGATCGTGAGCGCGAAGGGGCGCACGTTGCCGCTCCCGAACCGTCAGGACTACTCGATTCAGGACTTCATCCAGACGGACGCAGCGATCAACCCGGGGAATTCGGGCGGGCCGCTGGTGAACATCCGCGGCGAGGTCATCGGCATCAACAGCGCCATCGCGAGCCCCACCGGGTTCAACGCCGGGTACGGCTTCGCGATTCCGATCACGCTGGCAAAGATCGTCATGGACGACCTGGTCCAGTTCGGCCGTGTGCGTCGCGCCGTGCTCGGCGTGAGCATCGGCGAGGTGGAGGCGCCGGACGCGCGGGCCGCGGGGCTCACGGACATCCGCGGCGTGAAGGTGCAGGGATTCGTGCCGTCCGCCGACGAAAGCCCGGCGCGGCGCGCGGGGGTCGAGGCGGGAGACATCATCATCAGCGCGGCCGGGCAGCGGGTGAACCGCGGGTCGGAGCTGCAGCGGATCATTCGCGCGTTCAAGCCTGGCGAGGTTGTCGAGGTTGACGTATCGCGCTTTGGGGAGCGGAAGACATTCCGCATCCGGTTGGGCGAACCGCCGGTGGACGAAAGCGTCGTCGCGGCGATTTCTCGCCCGACAACCGAACCGGCGGTGAGTCGGCGCAGCTACGAACGCCTGGGCGTCACGGTGCAGGCCCTCCCGGTAGAGCTGGCCCGGTCACGCCAGGTGGACGAGTCGTATCGCCAGGGGCTGCTGGTGAGCGCCGTATCGAACCGCGGGCCGGCCTTCAACCAGTTGTACGCGAATCGCGACATCATCGTGCGATCGCTTCACCCCTCGCGGCGCGACATCAGGACCGCCGCGGACCTGGAAGAACTGGTCCGGTCGGTGAAGCGTGGTGACGTGCTCTCGCTGCTGGTGTACGACATGGGGCAGCGGAGCACCAAAGTGGTGAACCTGCCCATCGACTGAGTGGACCACGGTTTCCATCTGCCGGGGCCGCAAGAGTACTTGCGGCCCCGGTTTGGTTCTCGGCGATGCTTCGACGCGTCAGGCGGCGTGGCTGACGAGAGTTTCGTAGATTTCGCTCATCGCGGGAGTGGCGGAATTTGGCAGACGCGCTGGACTTAGGATCCAGTGCCGCAAGGCGTCCGGGTTCGAGTCCCGGCTCTCGCATGCAGTCCCCGCCGGACGAAACGTAGAAGCGGCGGAGCGCGTCGCGCCCCGCCGCTCCCGTCCTGCTCAGGACCGTCGGCTACTGGCCGCTGCCACCAAACAGTAACCCGAATGAAACAGCGAACTGCTCTCCACCGCCCAGGGACAGGCGGGCTTCACTGAATGCGGAGAGACCGCCGAGCGGGAACTTGAGACCGCCAAGGAGGTTGATTCCGATTTCCGTGTTCGACTGGTTTCCAAAAGTGCCAAGGTCCACCGAAATGCGTGCGATGTTGAGTCCGGCGCCCAGATAGGCGTTCAGCGTGCCCGCGGGGACCGGCACGGCCAGACTTGGATTGAACTCCATCCAGGTGCAATCCGCACCGCCGCAGTCCGGAAAGTACACATCGAGCTGCGTGATGATGAATGCGTTGGAAAGGGGACCCTGCTGCGAAAGGGTGTTGGTGAGATCGAACTCGGCGCGCGCTCCGACGCCGATGTCAGAATCACTCCCCCAGCTTACCTGCCCGCCAAACCGCTGCGCCTGGGCGTTCCCCGCGGCGAAGGTGCAGAGTGCCAGGACCGAAAGCCATGCACTGAGTTTCTTCATCCGTGCTCCAGAAAGGGTGGAAACCGGGAAGGTCATCCCGTTGAATGCGCCATTAGATGATGCCGGGGCGGCGTCCCGTCAAGGTGGTCCGAGCCCTTTGGCGGGTCGCTAGGTTACAGCCACAATGCAGATCGAGATCAGGACCAAGAAGAGCGAGGGGGTCGAGCGGCTCCTGGAGGTCTCGGTCGCCGCGGAATCCGTCGCGGAAGCCGAGGAGAAGACGGCACGCGGGTATGCCGGAAAGGCGCGACTGCCGGGCTTCCGCCCCGGCAAGGCGCCCGCCGCGCTCGTGCGCAAGAAGTTCAAGGATGCGATCCGCCAGCAGACGCTCGAGTCGCTGCTGCAGGAAGCGTATCAGGAAGTCGTGTCGCGCGAAAAACTGAACGTCGCCGCCACCCCGCACTTGCACGACGTTCGGTACAACGAAGGGAAGACGCTGGTATTCGACCTGCACGTCGAGGTGCGTCCGGAGATCACGCTCGCCCGCACCGAGGGTTTCCGGGTCACGCGGCCCTCCCCCACCGTCACCGATGACGCCGTCCGCGAGCAGATCGAGCAGTTGCGCGACCAGCGTGCCACCTGGGCCCCCGTCACCGGGAAGCCCGCGCCGGGCGACATGGTGACCGTCCTGCTGGCCACGGCCGACGACGACGGCACCCTGCCCCAGGGCAAGGAGTACCGGCTGTTGCTGGGCGGGGGCCAGGCGATTCCGGGCATCGAGGAATTGATCATGCGGATTGCCCCCGGCGAAACGGCCGAGGACAACGTCCGCTGGCCGGATGACTTTCCCGACGAAGCGCAGCGGGGCAAGACCAAGCCGGTGCGCGTGGAACTCCAGGATGTGAAGCGGAAGGTGCTGCCCGAGCTGGACGATGCGTTGGCGCGCGAAGTGGGCGACTTCGAGTCACTCGACGCGCTGAAAACCGCGGTGCAAGGTGACTTGGAGTCGCATGCCGTGCGTGAATCCGACGCCGCGGTGCGGCAGCAGATCGTCGACCAGATCGTGCAGGCGAACGCGTTCGACGTGCCGCCGAGCTGGGTCACGCAGCTCGTGGACGGGTACATGAAGGCCTATCAGGTCCCCGAAGACGAGCGGGAGCGCTTCACGGCGGAGTTCGGTCCCGTGGCGGACCGCCAGGTGCGACGCGATCTGATCATCGACACGCTCGCGGAGCGCGAGCAGCTGAAGGCAACCGCGGCCGAGGTGGACGACCGCGTGTCCGAGGTCGCACAGAAGCGCAACGCGGAGCCGGGGCAGGTCTACGCGTCGCTCCAGAAGGCCGGGCGCCTGCAGGAAATCGAACGGGCGGTCACCGAGGACAAGGTATTCAAGTGGTTACTCGAACGGAACACGGTTGAATAGGTTGAACATCATGGCGACCATCTATCCTCCCTATGTCATCGAACGGTCGAGCCGCGGCGAGCGCAGCTACGACATTTTTTCGCGGCTGCTCATGGACCGCATCATCTTCCTCGGCACGCCCGTCAACGACGATGTCGCGAACATCATCATTGCCCAGCTGCTGTTCCTGACGGCGGACAACCCCGAGCGCGACATCTATGTCTACATCAACTCCCCAGGCGGGAGCGTGTCGGCCGGACTCGCCATCTACGACACGATGCAGTACCTCAAGTCCCCCGTGAACACGATCTGCATGGGGCTGGCAGCGAGCATGGGAGCGTTCCTGCTGTCCGCCGGACGCAAGGGGAAGCGGTTCGCGCTCCCGCACTCGCGCATCATGATCCACCAGCCGTCGCAGAGCGGCGGGGGCGGCAGCGCGTCCGAGATCGAGATCCAGGCCCGCGAGATCCTCTACCTGCGCGCGAAGCTCAACGAGCTGATGGCCAAGCACACGAACCAGCCGATCGAGCGCATCGAGAAGGACACGGATCGCGACCGGTTCATGTCTGCCGAGGAGGCCAAGGACTACGGGATCATCGATACGGTCATCAGCAGCCAGAACGAGATCGTCAGCGAGCAGATCATCAAATCGCAGGCCGAGAACAGATGACGGGGGGGAGGCCCCGGCCATGGCCTCCCGCCTGACCTTCCCGGCCTCCAATCGTCCTGCTCTTGTTGCTTGACCACCCGCGCGAACGGGCCTTTATTGCATTAAGCCTCTCGCGGGCGTGGGCATCTGCCCGGCACCACCGGGCACACCGCGTCGCCGCGTGGCGGCGTCATCTGTAGACCCCTGCCATGTCCCACGACAAACACCTTCGCTGTTCGTTCTGCGGAAAGTCGAAGGACTCGGTCCGGAAATTCATCTCCGGCCCGTCCGTCTACATCTGCAACGAATGCATCGCGCTCTGCAATGAGATCCTCGCGGAGGACGAAGAGCGCGAGGTCGCCGAAGCGATCACGCAGGTTCCGACGCCACCTGAAATCAAGGATGTGCTGGACCAGTACGTGATCGGGCAGGAGAAGGCGAAGAAAGCGTTGGCGGTGGCAGTCTACAATCATTACAAGCGCATCAATTCGGCGTCGGTGCAGGACGAGGTGGAGCTGGACAAGTCCAACATCATGCTCCTCGGTCCCACGGGGGTCGGCAAGACGCTCCTGGCCCAGACGCTCGCGAGAATCCTGGACGTCCCCTTCACCATCGCGGACGCCACCACGCTGACGGAAGCGGGCTACGTGGGCGAAGACGTCGAGAACATCCTGGTGCGGCTGCTCCAGGCCGGCGACTTCAACGTCGCCGAGTGTGAGCGCGGCATCGTCTACATCGACGAAATCGACAAGATCGCGCGCAAGTCGGAGAATCCGAGCATCACGCGAGACGTGTCTGGTGAGGGCGTCCAGCAGGCGCTCCTGAAGATCCTGGAAGGCACAGTGGCCTCCGTGCCCCCCCAGGGAGGACGCAAGCACCCGCAGCAGGAGTACATCCAGATCAACACGAAGGACATCCTGTTCATCTGCGGCGGCGCGTTCGACGGACTGGAGAAGATCGTCGAAGCGCGCACCGGCCGGCGACAGATCGGCTTTGCCGATCTCGCGGACAAGAGCGGCGAGCACAAGAAGAATCCGTTCGCCGAGGTGGAACCTGACGATCTGCTGCGCTACGGGTTGATCCCGGAGCTGGTGGGACGACTGCCGGTGGTTGTGGCCCTCGAGGCCCTGGACGAAACGGCGCTCGTGCGCATCCTGAAGGAGCCCAAGAACGCGCTGACCAAGCAATACAAGAAGCTCTTCGAGCTCGAGGAGGTGGAACTCACCTTCGACGAACCGGCGCTCCGCGCGGTGGCCCAGAAGGCGCTTCGGCGAGGTACGGGCGCCCGTGGATTGCGCGCGATACTCGAAGAGATCCTCACGGACGTCATGTTCGACCTGCCGACGCGTGAAGACGTGGTCGAGGTGCGTGTGACGGAGCCGTCGGTGAACAACCCCGGCACGCCGCCGCTGCTCGAGATCTCGCCCCAGCGCAAGAAGAAAGAGGCGTAGGCTGGAGCGCCTCCCGGTTCTACCCCTGCGCGACGTCGTGTTCTTCCCGCACGTCGTGATGCCGCTGGTCGTGGGACGCCCCGCGTCGCTCGGCGCGGTTTCCGCCGCGGCAGCGGGCGACGGCCGGATTCTCCTGGTGTCACAGCGGGACGCCGACGTCCAGGAACCGAATGCGGCGCAGCTGCACCGCGTGGGCGTGGTGGCGCGCATCACGCAGTTCGCGCCGCTTGGCAACGGGTCCAGCCGCGTGCTGCTCGAAGGGTTGTACCGCGCCCGCGTCACCCGATTCATCTCGCAGAGCGCGCACCTGAGCGCCGTCGTGTCGCCAGCGGAAGGCCCTCCGCCGCAGGACGAGCCCGCGGAGCTCCAGGCGCTGGCGCGCAGCGTCATCGCCTCGTTCGACGAATACGTGGGTCTCCAACGGCGCATTCCGCCGGAAATCGTCTCGCTCATCCAGGCGGCGGACGGACTGTCGCGACAGGCCTACGGCATGGCCGCCCATCTGGCGGTGCGCCAGGAAACCCGGCAGCAGTTGCTGGAAGCCGAGCCGCCGACCGATCTGCTGCGGATGCTGGGCGAGGTGTTGTCCGCGGAAAACGACCTGCTGCGGCTGGAGCGGAAGATCGATGAAGACGTGCGTGGCTCGCTCTTTCAGAACCAGCGGGAGTTCTATCTCCAGGAGCAGCTGAAGGCGATCCACCGCGAGTTGGGACACGACGACGATGACCTCACGGACCTCGAGGCGCAGGTGGAGACGCGCGGACTTCCCGAGCCGGTGAAGGCGCGACTGTCGCGCGAGATCCGCAAGCTGCGCAAGACCTCACCCCTGCACCCCGAGCACACCGTGTCCCGCAACTTCGTGGACTGGGTGCTGGCGCTGCCGTGGACCGAACGAACCGACGACGTGCTGGACGTGAGCCACGCCCGGCGCGTGCTGGACGAGGACCACTACGGGCTGGACGAGGTCAAGGACCGCCTGCTGGACCATGTCGGCGCGCTGGCGCTGGCGGGACGGCTGGAGGGACCCATCCTCTGCCTGGTGGGCCCGCCGGGCGTGGGCAAAACGTCGCTGGGACGCTCGATCGCCCGGGCCATGGGACGGAAGTTCGTGCGGATGTCGCTGGGCGGCGTTCGCGACGAGGCGGAGATCCGGGGCCACCGCCGGACGTACATCGGATCAATGCCAGGACGCGTGCTCCAGGCCATGCGGCGCGCCGAGGTGGTCAATCCCGTGATGCTCCTGGACGAGATCGACAAGATGGGGAACGATCACCGGGGCGATCCGGCCAGCGCGCTCCTGGAGGTCCTCGACCCCGAACAGAACAAGGCCTTCACGGACCACTACCTCGAGGTGGACTACGACCTTTCGCAGGTGCTGTTCGTGACGACCGCGAACTACCTGCCGCAGATCCCGGAGCCCCTGCGTGACCGGCTGGAGATCATTCGCCTCACGGGCTACCTGGATCAGGAGAAGATTGCCATCGCCCGGCAGTACCTCGTCCCGCGTCAGCTGCGCGCGCACGGGCTGCAGCCGGCTGACATTCGCTGGGATGACGACGTGCTGCCCGCCATCATCCACGGATACACGCGTGAGGCGGGTGTGCGCGACCTGGAACGCCGGATCGCCCGCGTTGCCCGGAAGCTGGCGCGCCGCCGCGTGGAGCTCGCGGGTGCAACGGATGCCGCCGCGACCGACGCGGTCACGAGCGCCGACCTGAAGGACCTGCTGGGCACGGCGCCCCACGACCCGTCGGATCTCGTGCTGGAGGATCGCGTGGGCGTCGCCAATGGGCTCGCCTACACGAGCGTGGGCGGCGAAGTGCTGGAGATCGAGGTCAGCACGGTGCCCGGACGCGGACGGCTGCAGCTCACCGGTACGCTCGGTGACGTCATGAAGGAATCAGCAAACGCAGCGCTCAGCTACGCGCGCGCGCGCGCTGAGCCGCTGCGCCTGGAGCGGGATTTTCACAAGACGCGCGACCTGCACATCCACATCCCCGCCGGCGCAACGCCGAAGGACGGACCATCGGCCGGCATCGCGATCGCCGCCGCGATCGTGAGCGCCCTCACCGGCGTGCCGCTGCGCGGCGACGTGGCGATGACCGGTGAGATCACGCTGCGCGGCCGCGTGTTGCCGATCGGCGGGCTGAAGGAGAAGGCCGTCGCGGCATTCCGGACCGGCGTACGGCACGTGGTGATCCCGTGGCAGAACGCCAGGGATCTCTCGGACATACCGGTGGAGGTGCGCGACGGGCTGCAGTTCCATCCGGTGCGCACCATGGACGAAGTGCTCACCGTGGCACTGGCCGTACCGCGCGTGGCGGAGCGCTACGCGGGTGACGCACCCACCGCGGCCGCGCTGGCACAGTAGCCAGGGTGTCAGGCGAAGCCGGAGGGAGCGGTCCGGATCCGCTGGTCATCCGGAGCCTGGAGTTCCTGGGGGGTATGGCGGCGGCCGGGGGATGGCGCCCGGACCCAACGCTGCCCGAGGTGGCGTTCGCCGGCCGGTCGAACGTGGGCAAGTCGTCCCTCATCAACAAGCTGGTGCACCGCAAGAAATTCGCGCGCGTGAGCAACACCCCCGGTCGCACGCGCGAGATCAACTTCTTTGCCGTGAACGGCACCTTCATCCTGGCGGACCTTCCCGGCTACGGGTACGCGAAGGTCTCGAAGGAAAAGAAGTCGGCGTGGCGGCCGCTGATCGAGGGGTATCTCCGCGGCAGCGCGTTGCGCGGCGTGGTGCTGCTGCTGGACGCCAGACACACGCCGACCGAGGAGGATCTCCAGATGCTTGAATTCCTTTCGGAGCTCGGCACGCCGACGGTGATCATCGCGACGAAGATCGACAAACTCCCGAAGGCGCAGCGCGCGGCGCGCGTCGGTACGCTCGCGCTCGAGGCCGGCGTGGAGCTGGAACAGGTGATTCCCTTCAGCGCGGAGACGGGCGAAGGGCGGAACGAATTGGCGTCCGCCATCGTTGCACTCGTGTCCGAAGGACGTGGGTAACGCGGATTGCGCGGAGCGCGGATAGCGCGGATAGCGCGGATAGCGCGGAGGAATGGTAGTTTCCGCCAATGGCACTCCTTCCCCTCAGAACGATCCGTGAGCCCGAGCTCTCCGGCGTCGGACGCGACTGGCTGGAGCAACTCACCGCCGAACTCGCACGTCCCGACTGCGATCGCGCGCTCCTGTGTCGCCGCGCGCTGACGGCGCTCGCATTCCCAGCGTACGCCGGCAACTGGGAAACGGCGGTGCACGATCCCGCGCTGCCGCTCGCCGCGCGGCTAGCGCTGTCGGCCACCGATCCGCGCAACGTCACGCTCGAGCCCGAGTACTACAGTGAGTGCGACGACGCGCTGTTCCAGCCGGTGAAGCCGCTGCTCTGGCTCTGGTACTCATTCGACCGCACGCTGGCCGGCGGACAGAACGTGTGGCTGGGCGTATTGCTTCGGCGGCTGCTGGCGGGGCACATCTTCCGGCGGTGCGGCGAGAACTTCAAGTGCTTTCAGCATACCGAGTTCTCGTTCGGCTACAACATGGACGTGGGGGACAATGTGGTGGTGCATCGTCACGTGCTGCTCGACGACCGCGGCGGCATCGTCCTTGGCGATCGGGTATCGATCGCCGACTACGCGAACATCTACAGCCACACGCATTCGATCGTCGACCAGCGCGACGTCACCAACGCGGCGACCGTCATCGAGCGGGACGTGCGCATCACGTATCACGCAACGGTGCTCGCGGGCGTACACGTGGCGGAAAATGCTATGGTTGGGGCAATGGCGATGGCCACGAAGGACGTGCGCCCCTATCACGTGTACGTCGGCATACCCGCCAAGAGCGTTCGGGTAAAGCCCAATGCGCCCGAGGGCCAGGAGAATGTGACGCGAACGGCGCGCGATCGCGGCAAGGCCGGATAAGGTCACCCAGCCGCCGCGGCACGGCGTCAGTTCGCCAGATCCACCCGCAACACGTCCTCCACCGGACCCGCATCGCCGCTGCCAAGCAGCGACAGTATCTCCTGCACCGCCGAACGCGACCGCGGCCACACATAGCGCGCCTCAGCCTCCGGGGGCGACAGCCACTCGAAGGCCTCGTGTTCCGGGCCCAGGCGCGCATCGCCCGGCTCGTCCACGAAGGCCGCGAATACCACTGCCGCGTTCACGATGCCGAGCGCGTGGATGTAGAACGGGTGCACCGAGATGTTGTAGAGCCGGGCCACCCGGAGGCCGGTCTCCTCGAGCACCTCGCGCACCGCCGCGTGCTCGGGGCGCTCCGCACCCTCGATCCGGCCGTGCACGGCCTCCCACGATCCCGGGCACCGCGTTCCTGTGCCGCGCTTCAGGACCAGCATGCGCCAGCCATCCGCGCGCGGACGAATGACGTACACGTCCACCGTGGCGACCTTGATGCTGACTGGCGCGGGATCGTTCATCACTGACACCGGATCGGGTTCCTGCACTAGGTAACCGGCCGGCGTGCCCGCGTCCACTCCGGCGGGCGCCGCAGCCACGCGCAGCAGTTCCGAGCGCGACGTGTGCCCTTCCCGCACGTGCGCGAGCCCCGACTCCCACAGGGAACCCATGCCGCCCTGACGCGCCGCGTCGGTGAGCTGCTCCACCGATGCGCCGCTCGCGACCCCCCGCTCGAATTCGGCGGTCGAGATGAGCACTTCGACAATGGGAAGCCGACCCCGATAGCCAAGCCCTCCGCATTCCGTGCATGTTTTCGGTGGTGGCTCCGCCACCATGAGTCGCTCGCGCTCCGCGATGCCAGGCCGGCAGGCGCACACGCGACGCACCAGGCGCTGGGCGATGACGCCCTTCACGGCGGTGGCAATCTTGTACGGTGCGACCCCCACATCCGACAGGCGCGTGACGGCACTGGCCGCGTCGTTTGTGTGCAGCGTGGAAAAGACGAGGTGGCCGGTGAGCGACGCCTGGATCGCGATCTCCGCGGTCTCACGGTCCCGGATTTCGCCGATGAGCAGGACGTCAGGGTCCTGTCGCATGATGGAGCGGAGCGCTGCCGCGAATGTCAGGCCGGCTCGCTCGTTCACCTGCACCTGGATGATGCCCGGCAGGCGATACTCGATGGGATCCTCCACCGTGACGATGTTCACGCCGCCCTGCTGGAGCCGGCGCAGCGCCGCGTAGAGCGTGGTGGTTTTTCCCGACCCCGTCGGGCCGGTCACCAGGATCAGCCCCTCCCTGGCCTGGAGCAGCCGATCGATGCGCAACTGCTCGTCCGGAAGGAATCCCATCCCTTCCAGCGTCAACACCGCCGACCGCGCATCGAGCACGCGCACCGCGACCTTCTCTCCGTGCGACGCAGGCAGCGTCGAGACCCGGAGGTCCACGGCGACACCATTCACCGCGATGCGCGCGCGGCCGTCCTGCGGCCGCAGCCGGTCCGCGATGTCGAGGCTGCAGAGGATCTTGAAGCGTGACACGAGCGAAGCGCCGACGGACCGCGGCAGTGTGCGCACCGGGCGCAGCAGGCCATCAACGCGGTGGCGTACCACGATCCCCCGCTCTTCGGGTTCGATGTGGATGTCGCTCACGCGCGCAGCGATCCCGTCCCCAAGCAGTTCGTCCACCAGGGGGGTCACGGGGGGGGTATCCTCCCCCCCCCCCTCGAACGGCTCGCCCCCCCCCCCTGGCGGCGCCGCCTCGACATCCACCGTGAGATGCTGCACGTGCGCGCGCGGCCCGGCGGGTTGCTCTTCGCGATACGCCGTGTCGAGCGCCGTCGCGATCGTGCGGGGGCTCGCAAGGGTGAAGCGCACGGGGCATCCCGTGGCGAACGCAATGGCCCGCTCGCAGTCCAGGTTCAGCGGATCCGCGGTGGCCACCTGGAGCGCGCCATCAACCGAGCGGACCGGAAACACCCGGTAGCGCCGCGCCCAGCGCTCCGGCAGCAGCATCCTGGCGTGCGCCGAGCCGTGGCGCTGGTCGGCGTGGGGCACGCCGCACCGTTCCGCCGCCATGCGCAGCAACTGGTCGTCCGACATGAGGCCGTTCGCCACGACGGCGTCCCACAGGGGACGCCCGTCCGCCGCGAGCGACGCCACCGGCTCCTGTCCGAGCACGTCCGCGAGCATGGGCCGCAGCCATCGCTCGTTCGACCACGCCGAGTCCACCATACGCCCGCACGATGGACCCGACGCCGCGGCGCCGCATCGCCATTTCAGCGCAGGGGGGATCGTCCTGACGCGTCAGTCAGAGAATGCTCCACAGGAGCCGGCTGACGTCGAACGAGAACGCCCAGTTTCCGCCGCGCAGCCCACGCGACAGGTCGAAGCGCAGGAGGTCGAATCCCACAATCAGCGTGACCCCCGCGGACGGATAGATCCCGGAGGTCACGGGGCGCAGCGGATCGACGGCGCCCGGCGCCAGGGGCACTGACCGCGCGATCCCGGTGGCGCTTCGCACGGCGTGCACGAAGGACGCTGTGACGTGCGGCGCCAGCGTGGCGCGCGCCGCCGACCGTCCGAACCGGCCGAGGTTGATCGCAGGAAACGGCACGGGGACCCGCACCTCGACGCGCTGCGAACCAGCTCGATCACCCACGAGCGAGTGAAAGTCATAACCGGGCGCGCTGGCCGGTCCGCCGAGAAAGACGAGGTCCTGGGCCAGCAGCGCTGTCCGTCCCCACACCGCGGCGACAATGGACCGCGTGAACACGGACCCGCTTCCCCCCCCCCCCAGGGGGCGTTCCAGCTCCAGCAGGGCGTCGCCGCGCCCCACGGTCGTCCGCCCACAGCCGCCTGCCTCGAGCGAACAGCCCGGTCCCCCGCCATCGGCCCACATCAGGCGCAGGCCGGCGGTGGCGCGTGCTTCGAGGTCCCACCAGGCAAGCCGTGTGGGTTGATCCATGCGGAGCGAGGTGCGCCAGCCGCGAACACCGGCCGCGGGCACGGGCGGCACGAACCTGCCGATCGCCGAGGACGCATGCACCGCCAGGGCTTCGTGGGTTTCGCGGGCGGCCTCGAGCGACCACCGGGTGGACCCGAGGGCGACGCCCGTGGCGGCACCCGCCGATCGCACGCGATACGGGTTGGTGTAGTCGCTGCCGAACTCCTGCGCGGCCAGACTGTTCACCAGCGTGGAGCGCTCCGCGATCTGGCCGACGTCCCGAAACTCATCGGCGGCAAACACGCGCAGCGTCGCCCGGCCGCGCTCGAACCGCGCCTCCGCGACGCCCTTCGCGGTCCGGTCAGCGAGCCCGTATCGCGCGCGGCCGGCGAGCGACAGGCGGTGTCCGAGTCGGCGAGCGAGTCCGGCGCCCAGCGCCAGTCCCTCCACACGATTGAACCGCGCAAAGTCGCTGAGGCCACTCGCGGCCAGCGCGGATCCGCGGGCGCGCCGCAAGGCGTCATCGCGCACGAGGGCGCGGGTTTCCTCCTGCACGCGACGGATCTCGTCCGCGGTCACCGCTCGGATGTCCGGGGGGAGCGAATCGAGAATGCGCGCGTTTGGCCATGGGTGCGCCCCGAGGTCGCGCGCCGGCGCCTGCACGATCTCGGGACCATTGAAGAGCGATGGGGGCAGATACTGATTGATCGCATAATTCGCGATTTCCCAGCGGCCGCGGATGATCCCGCGGATCGGATACTCCAGCCACGTCGCGGACCGCCGGATCTCGATCTCCTGGCGGCGCGGGAGCCAGAATCGCGTGCCCACGAGCCCATTCTCGAGCACCACGAAGAGATCCTCGAGCTGGCGGTCGAGAAAGGCGGCGCGTGTGAAACTCAGCGCCATGCGCACCACCTGGCCATTGTCCCTGTCGAGATACAGGGCGCCGATCACGCGCGGTTCGCGGTCGTTCCGGGGCCGCACCTTGACCTCGTAGACGTTGATCACGCGTCCGGGGATCGTGATCCGCAGCGAGTCCGCGATCGCGAAGTCGTAGGCGGGCAGACCGAGAGCCGAGAGCGGATGCGGCACATCGCGCACCTCGTCGCCATCGCCCAGCCGGATGATCGCGGGAAAATTGTTCTGGACGATGCCGAGATGATCGCGGTGATACTGAATGTCCGTGGGCAGCAGGGTGGTATCCCGCCGGCCCACGATGCGCTGCTTGCTGAGATTCGGGGCACGCCAGTACACTTCGAGCGCGAGTTCATCCGCCTTCACGACCTGCGGCGGCTCCCGGAACCCCTCACCGAACTGCGCGAGGAACGTCAGGTAGCCGTGCGCGGTAGCGCGGTAGTCCACCAGACCACTGTCGGCGAGCTGTTGCGCGCGGCGATCCGTTGCCTGCCGCACCAGCGTGAGCGCGCGGGAATCGTTCCATTGCTGCGCGTGCAGCGTGCCGGCCGCCGAAAACGCAAGACACACCATCCAGCCCGACGCACGACGCATGATGCTGCCGCTCTCCATGCCCACAAGGTATCCATGCTGATCCCGGTCTGGCGTGAAGTCTCGTTCGACGCGCTCACGCCGGTGGCCGCGTTCGCCAACCTGCGGCGCGGCGGATTCTCGTTCCTGTTGGAGTCCGCTCCAGCCGGCGGCGAGGCGTGGTCGCGCTTCAGCTATTTCGGTACGGAGCCGCGCGGGGCGTGGCGGGTCAGGGACGGCGTCGTGGACGAGTGGACCCCGGAGCGCGGATGGCATGGGGAACGACGCCCTGCAGACCCGCTGGCCGACCTGGAGTCGCTGCTGGCGCGCGAGCCTGCGGCGGCTCACCCGGAACTGGCGGCGGCCTGCGGTGGATTCTGGGGAGGGGCCGTGGGGTTCTTCGGGTATGACATGGTCCGCCACATGGAGCGCCTGCCCCACGCGCCCAAGCGCGCGCTGGACATACCCGATGCACTGTTCGTGCTGACGCGCGTGCTGGTGGTCATCGACAGCCTTCGAGCGCGCGCGCTGCTGGTCGCATCCGTGCCCGTGCCCCATGGCGCGCCGGCGGCGGCGCGCGAGCAGCTGGAGGCCGACGCGCAGCGCGATCTGGACGAGGCGGAGGCGCGCCTGCGCGCCCCCGTGACCCTGACGCCACTCACCGTGGATCCGGGCGGTGCGCCCGCCACCGGCCAGTCGAGCGCTTCCCAGGAGGCATTCGAGCGGAGCGTGCTTCGCATCAAGGATTACATCGTGGCTGGGGACGCGTTTCAGGTGTTGCTCGCGCGCCGTATCGCGCTCGCGCACGACTTCGATACCACCGACCTGTATCGCGCGCTGCGGACGATCAATCCGTCCCCCTACATGTTCCACCTCCAGCTGGATGGGACAGAGCTCGTTGGCAGTTCGCCGGAGCTGCTGTTCCGACTGGTGGACAACCGGATCATCGTGCGGCCCATTGCCGGCACCCGCCGTCGGGCGGGGACGCCTGACGGCGACGCCGTGCTGGCGGCAGAGCTGCGCGCCGACGAGAAGGAGCGCGCCGAACACCTGATGCTCGTGGACCTGGGTCGCAACGACGTGGGACGGGTGGCGACCTTCGGGACCGTTGCCGTCACGGAGCTGATGGTCGTGGAGCGCTACTCGCACGTGCTGCACCTGGTGAGCGAGGTGCAAGGGGAACTCCGCCCGGGCGTGACGGCGATGGACGCGCTCCGAGCGACCTTTCCCGCGGGCACCATGACGGGAGCGCCCAAGCTGCGCGCCATGGAGATCATCGACGAGCTCGAATCCGAGCGCCGCGGCCCTTATGCGGGCGCCGTTGGTTACATTGCGGCCGGCGCGGGTCGCGTAGACCTGGCCATCACCATCCGCACCTGCGTCGTGGCCCAGGGCATTGCCTCCGTACAGGCCGGCGCCGGGATCGTCCACGATTCGGAGCCCGCGCGCGAGTGGGCGGAGACCGAGATTAAAGCACGGGCGCTGCTCACAGCCATCACCAGCGCCCGAACGGCACGTCGCTGAGTTCGAGAGCTAGGCAGAAGGCACGCGTGCTTTCATATTCCTCCCACCCATGCGCCTCAAGCTCACCAGCGCGGACAACCTCCAGACCTTCGAGCTCAAGACCGGCGTTGTGCAGGTCGTTGGTCGTGCGCCAACGAGCGACATCCCCGTGTTCGATCCGACGATCTCGCGGCGGCACGCCGAGCTGACGACGGACGACAAGGAGCTGTACGTCAAGGACCTGGGATCCAGCAACGGCACCTTTCTGAACGGCTCCCGGGTCGAAAGCTGCTCGGTGCACGTGGGCGACACCATCACGTTCGGGAAAGTTCCATTCAAGCTGCAGCAGGTGGGCGCTCCCGCCGCAGCGGCCGGGATCAAGGACGCGCCAGCGGGCGCGACGATCGTGCGGCAGCTCCCCGTCAGGAACACGCCCGGAAGCGCCTTCGCCGCAATCAAATCCGGCGAACAGGCCGCGGTCTCGACCGCGGAAGACAAGGTGCAGCAGAAGCTGACCACGCTGCTCGAGGTGTCCAAGGAGCTCGGCAAGGCGATCAATCCCGACGCCATGCTCGAGAAGATCGTGCAGAAGGCGTACGAGATCCTGACGGTGGACCGCGTCGCGATTCAGCTGATGGACGAGAGTGGCACCCTCGTCACCAAGATCGCGCGCGACAAGCGTGGCGCCGAGCAGCAGCGCGCCGTGCCGCAGTCCATCGCGCGGGCAGCGGTGGCGGACAAGGTGGCCATCCTCTCCGACAACGCGGGCGAGGATCAACGCTTCGGCGGCCAGTCGATCCTGATGCAGCAGGTGCGGTCGGCCGTCTGCGTGCCCCTGATGGGGGGCGAGGACCGGGTGCTGGGCGTCATCTACGTGGACAATGTGTCGTCCTCGCACCGGTTCACCGAGGACGATCTGAACTTCGTCGTCGCCTTCTCCGGCATCGCCGCCGTCGCCATCGAGAACAGCCAGTTTGCCGAGCGCATCCAGACCGAAATGCTCAAGCGCAGCAATTTCGAGCGCTACTTCACCCCGCAGCTCGCGCAGCGAATCGCCAGTTCCGAGGGCGCCACGCGCCTGGGCGGCGACAAGCGTGAAGTCACCGTGCTGTTCTCCGACATTCGCGGTTTCACGGCGCTCTCGGAGACGATGCCACCGAGCGACATGGCCACGCTGCTCACGGACTACTTCACCGAAATGGTGGACTGCGTGTTCCGCAACGAGGGCACGCTGGACAAGTTCATCGGGGACTCGGTCATGGCCCAGTGGGGAGCACCGATTGGCAGCCGCGAGGATCCCGACAAGGCGATGCAGGCGGCGATCGAGATGATGCAGGAACTGGAGAAACTCAACACGAAGTGGCGCTCGGAGGGGCGGCCCGAACTCCAGATCGGCATCGGACTGAATTTCGGGGAAGCGTTCGCGGGGAACATCGGCTCGGAGCGACGCCTGGAGTACACGGTCATCGGCGACACGGTGAATACCGCGAGCCGCCTGTGTTCGGCGGCGGGGGGGGGCGAGATCCTGATCTCCGATGAAATGCGTCGGGCGCTGTCGATGAAAGTGAAGTTGGTGGAGTGCCCGCCCATGGAGCTCAAGGGCAAGAGCCAGCCCGTGCCGGTCTATCGCGTCACGTACTGATGGTGCCATCGGGGTATGAGCGGCTGCTGGTTGGACACGCAGTCGCCATCGCCCGCGCGGACGCCGTTCCCGGCATCCGCCGCGCGCTGATCGGCGCGGACGGAACGCGCTCCACGCTGCACGAGTACGCCTCTCGCCAGATCGGCGCGCGCGCGCTCGCGGGGCGGCGTCCGGCATACGCCATCGCCCTGCCCGAGAGCACCCTGCGCGTCGTGGTGCGCCACAACCAGCATGGCGGCGCGTTTCGGGCGCTCACGAGGGACCGGTTTTTCTCGCCCACCCGCGCGCCGTATGAACTGACGGTCTCGCTCGAGCTGCGCAAACTCGGTGTCCCCACGCCCGACGTCGTGGCGTACGTCCTGTATCCGCCCGGGCAACTGCTCCAGCGCTGCGACGTGGCTTCGCGCGAAATCCCCGACGGCCGCGACCTCGCCGGGATCCTGATGTCCGACGGCCAGACCGAACGCGCCGCAGCGCTCGCGGCCACCGCGCGGCTCGTGGCCTCGCTCTCCGGCGTGGGCGCCCGGCACCACGACCTGAACGCGAAAAACGTCCTCGTCACGCTCGACGCGGCCTACATCCTGGACGTGGACCGGATGACCCTGGGGGGCAGCGCCGAGGACGCACTGCGGGGAAATCTGGCCCGGCTGTCGCGATCGCTCCGGCGGTGGCGAGACCGGTTCGGCGCCAGGATCACGGAGGACGACATCTCGGACCTGGCCGCCGTCGCGCGGGGCGCAGGGGACTAGAGCGGCCGGCGGTACGCGACGATCGAGGTCTTGTGGACATGCACCAGGGGCAGTTCACGCGATAACCGGTTGAGCCCCTTGAACACGCCGGGCACGCGGTGCCCCTTGTAGTCGTGCCAGAGCACGAGCCCGCCGGGCTTCACCAGCCGGAGCGCCTTGCGCGAGTCACTGAGCACGTAGGACAGGGCGTGGGAGCCGTCCACGAAGACCACATCGCACTGGCCCATCCACGGCGTCTCGTCAAATGTCTTGCTGTCGCCGTAGAGCTGCGTGACCTTGTGCGCGACCGAAGTGCCGGAGTAGTAAAATTGATCGAACGCCGATTCCTCGAGCGCCACGCGAGTCTCCGCGGCCGAATCCCCCGGTTCCCGCTTGTAGTCGTTGAACTCTCCCGGCTTGAGCGTGAGCGTGATGACCTTCGCGTCCGGCGGAGCGTTGCGCGCCCACAGGTAGGTCGTGCGACCGGTGCACGTGCCGAACTCGAACAGCACCTGCGCCTTCTTGCTCAGCACCGCGAGAATCCACGCCTCTGCGTCGCTCGTCGCGCCGGGCACCATCATCGTGTCGGCCCCGGCCACCAGATTCACCTCGGTCTCCAGCGTCGGCCCGCGCGCCTCCTGGCGAAACACGGGATCCAGCGCCGAGACGCTGACCTTCCTGATCGGCCAGTTGCCCAGGATCCCGCGCTGCTTGCGCTTGGCGCGCTCGAACAGGTATCCGTGGACCGCCGCCAACAGTAGCACGAGCAAGGTGATCGTGAGCCACATCAGAGCCACCCCTTGGCAGGTCCCATTTCCGTAATCAGTTCATCGAGCACGGCAACGACTCGCTCCGCCGTCAACCCCGGCTCCAGCCGTCTCGCGACGTCACCGAATGCAATTTTCCCCGGAGTCTGGAAAGGCACCCACGCATGCGTGTTCCTCCGCATCAACGCAAGCGTGGGCGTCTGGAACGCGGACGCCACGTGCGTGATCGCGGTATCCGGGGTGATGACGAGGTCGGCGGTGGCGACGGTCGCCACGACTTCGCTGAACGTTAGCGGAATCGCCGCGCCCCGCACGGGCCGCGCGAGGTCATCGGCCACCGCCTGCTCGTGGGGCATCGCGGTGAGCATGATGGTCGCGTTGGGCAAGCGCGCACGGAGTCGGGCAAGCACGGGCGCGTAGCGTTCATGACGCCAGTACCGCTCGGGGTGCCCGACGGAGATGTTCACGAGCACCCGGGGCCGCCCCACGCCGACTGCCGTCCACGCGCGCTCGGCCGCCGCGCGCTCCGCAGGACTAACCGGCAGCCTGGCGCGCCAGTCCCGCTGATGCGGGTCCACGCCGAACGGTTGTGCCAGCACGGCGAGTTGTTCCCCGATCGACGACGGCGCGGCGGGATCGACCTTGATGGTGTACACGCGATCGTTGCGCCTGCCTCCAATGCCAATCCGCCATCGGGCGCCAGTGCCGAGCAGCAGCAGCGTGGTGTGCGTATCCACGTTGCTCAGGATCCCGCGTCCGTCGACTACCACGTCATAGCGGCGACGACGCAGCAGGCGGCCGGTACGCCACGCCTCGTGCAGTCCGCCCCGCCTGCGGTGGACCACCACGTCGGTCAGGAATGGCAGCGTGCGCGCGAAGGCCGCATTCTGCGGCGAGCCGAGCAGGTCGATGGTGAAGCCGGGAGACGCGTCCCGGATGGCCCGCAGGAGTTCCATCGAGAGGATCAGGTCGCCGATCCCGTCATCCCGGACGAAGAGGATGCGGTAGGGACGTGCGCGCCAGTCCGGAATCGCCTCACGACGGGGGCCACCCGACAGATAGACCAGCAGAATCTGGCCGATCGAGCGCACGAAAAACTCGATGTGCTGAAGGAAGCGCACGGCGCGTGGAGGGGCGGGAACTCAGGCCTTCGGCGACTCGCTACGATACTGCGGATCGTTGTACATCTTGAACTGCCGATAGACCTTCGGCGCCACGCGTGCCCCGGCGATGTCGGAGACCAGCGCCGCAAGCTCGGACGCCAGATCGTTACGCTGATCGCGCAGCACGTCGAGCCGCGACTCGCACCTCGCGCGGAACTCGGCCGTCACGTCGTCGCGCCGCGCCTGCTCGCGCATGTGAAAGATCTTGAGCTCGATGATGGTGATCTTGTCCACCAGCCAGCCGACCGTTTCAGCCACTCGCGCCCCCCCCTCCCGCCCCGGGGCCGCCTTCGCGTTTCACGAGGTCGCGAAACTCCTCGTCGATGCGCTCGATCAGGTCATTGCGCCGCTGATTCAACCGGTCCACGTTGCGCTTGGCCGCGGCGACCTGGTGGTCGTCGGTGACGCGCGCTTTGTCTTCCTCGTGCCAGAGCTCGATGTTCGTCATCGCGAGGTGCGAGACGAGGTCCCCCAGAGTGTCCGCCATATGGGCGGAATATACGTTCGCCTAGTTTTCCCATCCAATGTCCGATCCCAGACTGGACCGCATCGCCATCGTCCTGCTGAGCGCGATTGGGGATGCGGTGCACGTCCTTCCCGCGGTTACCGCGCTCAAGCGTCATGCTCCACGTTCGCGGATCAGCTGGTTTCTCTCCTCCGGGCCTGCCTCGCTCGTGCGCGGCCACCCCGGAGTGGATGAGATCATCGCCTTCGATCCGCGACGCGGCGCCCGCGCGTGGTTCGACATGCGACGGCAGCTGCGCGCACGCGCGTTCGACGTCGTGCTGGATTTCCAGGTGGCCATCAAGGCGGGGCTGCTGACATCCCTGCTGCGCGCGCCCGTGAAGATCGGGTTCGATCGCGCGCGGGCGCGTGATCTCAACTGGCTGTTCACCAACCGGCGCATCCCGGCGCGCGCGAATCAACACGTGCAGGATCAATACTTCGAGTTCCTCGAGTACCTGGGCGTTCCGACGTCACCCGTGGAGTGGAATCTGGGCCCCTGGCCCGGCGAGTCGGGACTGATGCGCTCCGTCATCGAGTCGGCGCAGCGCCCGATGGTGTCCATCGCCATCGCATCCAGCCGGAAAGAGAAGGACTGGCCCCCTGACCGGTGGGTGCCGGTCATCGACACGCTCCAGGAGCGCTACGGAACGCGCGTGGTGCTGGTGGGCGGACGCTCGGACTCCGAACTGCGCGCGGAGCAAGTGATCCTGGACGGCGTCAGGGAGCGGCCGCTGTCGACCCTGGGCTGCACCCTGCGCGAACTGGTCGCAGTGCTCCACGCGTCCGCGCTGGTCATCTCCACGGATTCCGCGCCGATGCACATGGCCGTCGCGCTCGGCGTGCCGGTGATCGGACTGTTCGGTATGACGGACCCGCGCCGCACCGGACCCTACCGCGCATCACAGCAGCTGATCGTGAACGCGTACCGCGACCCCGGCGACGGAGACGCCATCCTCATGGAAAAGCGGTACGGCCGGATGCCGCGGATCGATGTAGAGGATGTGCTCGCGAAGGTGGCACTCTGGCATTCGTCGCGCCGATGACGCCGCTCGACCGTGTGGGCATCGTGATGTTGAGCACTGCCGGTGGTGCCGTCTGGACGCTTCCGCTGCTCACCGCGATCAAGCGCGCGCACCCCGCGGCGCGGATTTCCTGGATCATGCAGCCGGGAGCCGCTGCACTGGTACAGGGCCATGCCGCCGTGGACGAGATCATCGCCTTCGATCGCGGACTCGGCGTGCGGGGGTACCTCGACCTGCGACGGCGAACGGCCGGCCGCCGGTTCGATACGCTGCTGGTGCTGCAGACCTACCTGAAGGCGGGCATCGTGGCGTCCCTGGTGCCCGCCGCGGTGAAGCTCGGGTTCGATCGCGGGCGCGCGCGCGACCTGAGCTGGCTGTTCACCAATCGGAAGCTCCCGGCGCGTGCGCCGCGCCACGTCCAGGATCAATACCTGGAGTTCCTCGACGCCATCGGCGTGCCCGCCGAGCCCGTGGTGTACGACCTGGGCCCCTGGAGCGACGAGCGGCCATGGCAGCGGGAGTTCTTCGCGTCGTTCGAGCGACCGGCGGTCGCGATGGTCGTGGCGACGACGAAGCCGGAGAAAGACTGGATGCCGGAGCGCTGGGCTGAGGTATCCGATGCCCTCTGGCACGACTTCGGTCTGGAGCCAGTGATCGTCGGCGGCCGCAGCGAGCGCGAGGTGCACGCGGAGCGCGTCATCGGCTCCCTCGCGCGCCACACGCCGAGGTCGGCGCTGGGGAGCGGACTGCGAAGGTTGCTGTGCATTCTCGACGGCAGCGTGCTCACGATCTCACCCGACACGGGGCCGCTGCACATGGCGGTGGCCATCGAACGCCCGGTGGTGAGCCTGTTCGGGTACACGAATCCCGGGCGCACCGGCCCGTACGGGCGATACCATGATCTCCTGGTGGACGCGTATGGCGATGCGGGCGAGGCCTACCCGGCGAGCGCCGGTCCCAGGCCCGGGCGCATGGCGCGGATCCAGGTGCGCGACGTGCTCGATCGCGTGGAGCGCTGGAAGCGGAGCTACGCCACCTCCAGTGCGCCGAAGGTGTAGCGCAGGCCGAGGCGCGCGAATAGTCGCACCAGCAGTTGCAGCGGCAACCCCATCACCGCGAAGTAATCGCCAGCCACGCGCCGGACGATCGTCGCGCCGAATCCCTGGATGCCGTACGCGCCCGCCTTGTCCATTGGCTCCCGGGTCGCGATGTAGCGGGCGATGTCCTCGTCGGTCAGCTCGTGGAAGGTCACTTCCACCTCCTCGACTGCGGACTCCACCCGCGCGTCCGTCGCGACGGCAATCGACGTGATCACCGTGTGGGTGCGTCCACTAAGCCGGCGGAGCATGCGCGCGGCATCCGCATCGGTCGCCGGCTTTCCGAGGACCTCGCCATCGATCACCACGATGGTGTCGCTCCCGATCGTCACGGCGCCGGGTTCGGCGCCCTGGGACGCCTTCTCCCGCGCCAGGCGTTCGGCATGCGCCCGCGGCTCCTCCCCCGGCAGGTAGCGCTCGTCGATGGCAGTCGGCCGCACCTCGTGCGCGATCCCGATCAGCGTGAGGAGCTCACGGCGGCGTGGTGACTGGGACGCCAGGATGACGCGCGCACCGCTCATTCCACCGTGACCGACTTCGCCAGATTGCGGGGCTGGTCCACGTCCAGGCCACGCTTGGCCGCGATATAGTAGGCCAGCAGCTGGAGCGGGATCGCCGCCAGGATGGGGTAGAGCATGTCGAGCGTTTCGGGAATCCGGAATTCGAAATCCATTTTTCCCGCAAGCGAGGGTTCCTCACGACTGGTGAGGGCGATCACCTGCCCGCCGCGCGCCTTCACCTCCTGCACGTTCGACACCACCTTGTCGAACACCGAATCGTGCGGCGCGATGAAGACCACCGGCATGTTCTCGTCGATCAACGCGATGGGACCATGCTTCATTTCCGCGGCGGGGTATCCCTCCGCGTGGATGTAGCTGATCTCCTTCAGCTTGAGCGCGCCCTCGAGCGCAACGGGGAAATTGTAGCCGCGGCCAAGGTAGAGGAAATTCGTGGCGTCCTTGAATCGCTCGGCGATCGACTCGATCTCTGCCGCGCGGTCGAGGATGGACTGGATCTGGGCGGGCAGCTCCATCATCGCCTGCGCGAGTTCGCGGCCGCGCACCACGGACATGCTCCGCAGTCGTCCCAGTTTGAGCGTCAGGAGGGCGAGCGCGATCACCTGGCTGGTGAATGCCTTGGTGCTCGCGACGCCGATTTCCGGCCCCGCGTGGAGGTAGATGCCGCCGTCATCCTCGCGCGCGATGGTCGATCCGACGACGTTCACGAGGCCGAGCGTCTTGGCGCCGCGGCGTTTCGCTTCCCGCATGGCCGCGAGCGTGTCCGCCGTCTCGCCGGATTGCGAGATGACCACGCACAGGGTGCGCGGCGTCACGATGGGATTCCGGTACCGGAACTCGGACGCGTATTCCGTCTCCGTATGCAGCCGCGCATGCTCCTCGATCATCATTTCGCCGATGAGCCCCGAATGCCAGCTCGTGCCGCACGCGGTGATGACGATGTGATCGATGTTGAGCAAGTCCTCCTTCGAGAGGTTGAGGCCACCCAGCTTGGAAAACCCCTCGTCGAGCACCAAACGGCCGCGCATGGTGTTCTGTATGGTCTGCGGCTGCTCGAAGATCTCCTTGAGCATGAAGTGGTCGAAGCCGCCCTTCTCGATCTGATCGAGATCCCAATCGATGCGACTCACCCCTTTCCGGACGCGGCGGGCGTTGAGGTCGCGCACCTCGTAGCCGTTCCGCGTCAGCACGGCCATCTCGCCGTCGTCGAGGTACACGACCTGGCGCGTGTGCTCCAGGATCGCCGCGACGTCGCTCGCCACGAACAGTTCGTTCTCGCCGAGTCCCAGCAGCAGCGGACTCCCCTTGCGGGCGCAGACGATCTTCTCCGGGTCGCGCGTGGAGACGACGGCGATGCCATACGTCCCTTCCATGAGGCGCAGGGCATCCATCACGGCGTCCTCCAGCGGCTCCCCCCCCTCGGACGCCGCCTCGATGAGGTGCGCGAGCACCTCGGTGTCCGTCTCGGAGACGAACGTGTGGCCGCGGGACTCGAGCTCGCGGCGCAGCGACGTGGCGTTCTCGATGATGCCGTTGTGCACGACCGCGATCGAGTTGCTGCAATCGTGATGCGGGTGCGCGTTGCATTCGTTGGGCGCGCCATGCGTCGCCCAGCGCGTGTGACCGATGCCGATCGAACCGTGCATCGGTGATGCGGCCAGCATGGACTCGAGATTGACGATCTTCCCCGCCGCCTTGCGCATCTCCAGCCCGTTGCCGTTGAGCGTCGCAATTCCGGCGGAGTCATAGCCACGATACTCCAGACGCTTCAGGCCGTCGACCAGCATGGGCGTGGCCGTCTTCAGGCCGATGTACCCAACGATTCCGCACATATCCGTGTTCCTCGGTGTTTATCCGATGCGCGATGGCGCGTGGAGTCGTTCCAGTGGTTCACGCGCGCGGCTGACCAGGCCCCCCGCCTCTTGTTCTGTCGGTGCTTCGGCGATGACCCGAACGATGGGTTCCGTGCCCGACGGCCGAACGTGCAGCCACCGGTCCTTCCATGCGAGGTGCAGGCCATCCTGCGTGTCGACCCGCGCGTCCCCGAACGCCTGTCGCAAGGCGTCGTACACGACATCGAGGCTGGCGTCCGGACGGTCGAGCTTGTCTTTCACGATCGTGTAGCGCGAGAAACCGGCGGCCAGCGTCGACAGGGGTTTCCCGGTCTCGGCGAGCAACTGCAGAATGAGCGCAATCCCAACCGGCGCGTCCCGCCCGAGGTGTACCTCGGGAAGAATCACGCCGCCGTTCCCTTCGCCCCCGATCACGGCGCGCAGTTCGCGCATGCGAACGGCCACGTTGATCTCGCCCACCGGCGTCCGCGTCAAGGTGCCACCCGCCCGCGTGACGGCCTCCTCTACCACGAGACTCGTGGACAGGTTCGTCACGGCGTTCCCCGCGCGGTGCGCGAGCACAATCTGGGCGGCCAGGGCCAACGTGTAGTCCTCGCCGATGGCCTTGCCCTGTTCGGACACCAGCGCCAGGCGGTCCACATCGGGATCCACCGCAATGCCGAGGTCGGCGCTGGAATCGCGCACCAGCCGCTCGAGCTCGCCCAGATTCTCGGCGATCGGCTCTGGTGAGCGAGGGAACCGACCGTCGGGCTCGACGTGGATGGCGGTCACTCGACAACCCAGGCGCTCGAGGAGCTGCGGGACAATGATCGCCCCCGCGCCGCGACAGCAGTCGAGCGCGACATGAAAGCCGCGTGCGCGGATGGCGGACAGGTCCAGACAGGAAATCGCGAGAATCCGCTCGAGGTGTCGATCCACGGCACCATCGTCCGATTCCACGCTCCCGAGCCGGTCCCACGTCGCCCGCGGAATGCCGCGGTCGGCAATGTCCCGCATCACGGCGCCCTCGCTCCCCTCGAGAAACAACCCGCTCGGCCCAATCAGTTTGAGGGCGTTCCACTCGACGGGGTTGTGGCTCGCCGACAGCATCAAACCGCCGGCGGCGTGGTGGTGCTCCACGCTGAGCTGGCAGGTGGGGGTCGTGGTGAGTCCGAGGTCGATCACGTTCGCGCCCACCGACTGGAGCGCCGCCAGCGCAACGCGGTGGAACATGGGCCCCGAGACCCGGCTGTCCCTTCCCACGACCACCGGACGCCCCGGATTACCTGCCAGCGCCCAGGCGCCGAAGGCCGCGGCGTACCTGGCCACCACCTCCGGCGTGAGCGCAAATCCGACACGCCCGCGAATGCCGGACACGCTGACCATCAATCCTGCCTCGGACATTCCGTCTCCTGTGAGAGCCGACGCGAAGCGGAGGGGGCGCCCACGAACGCTTCACGCGAAGCTCAAAACTACCGCTCCACGGAAACAGGGCCAAGTGCGTGTCAGTCTGTGCGTTACACGTTTGAGCTGCGCGCAACGGGTGCCATGGCGCGCTCGCTCACCTTCGGTTCAGTGCGACACGCGCGCCGAGGAGATCGGAGCGCCCGACACGGGCGCGTGCAGCACGGTCGAGTGCGGGATGAGGAGCAGGTCGCCACGCTCCGCCGCGCTGACGGCCGCGTCCACCACGCGCCGGTCGAACTGCGTGTCGCGATTGTTCTGCAGCTCGATCAGGGCTGTGTCGATGGCCATCTCGACACCGCGATAGGGTCGGCCGCTGGTCATGGCGTCAAAGGCATCCGCGACTGCAACGATGCGCGCTTCGAGCGGAATGTTGTTGCCCGACAGGCCGTCGGGAACGCCGGCGCCGTCCATCCGCTCGTGGTGCGACCGCACCACGTTGAGCGCCACCGGCGCGTCGCCCAGCAGCGGCGCGAGAATACGCCACCCGACCACCGGATGCGTCATGATGTGCTGGTACTCCTCCTTGGTGAGTGGGCCGGCCTTGTTCAGCACCGCCTCGCGCACGCCAATCTTGCCGATGTCGTGCACGTGTCCGCCCAGCTCGATCTGCCGTACGATTTCGGCGTCGAGCGACAGGGCCCGCGCGATCGTGGTCGCGTAGTGGCTCACGCGCACGGAATGGCCGCGCGTGTAGTGATCCTTCACCTCGAGCGCCTCGGCCAGCGCCTGGATCCCCGCGAGAAACAGCTCCTCGAGGCGGTGCGCCTGGACGGCGACGCGCTCCTCCAGGCGTTCCTGGTAGTCGCGATTCTCGAGAATCAGGCGTCGCTTCTCCAGCGCCTGCGCCACGCGCGCCCGCACCTCCTCGAGGTGGAACGGCTTGGTCAGATAGTCCATCGCGCCGATGGCCAGGCAGCTCACCGCCACCTCGACGTCCGCGACGGCGGTGATCATCACCATCGCCGTGTCGGGCCAGCGCGAACGCACCTGGCGCAACAGCTCGATGCCATCCATGCGCGGCATGCGCAGATCGCTCATGATGAGCGTGACCGGCTGCCGTTCCAGGAGCGCGATGGCATCGACGCCGTTGCCGGCCTCGAAGCAACGGAACCCGTCGGTATGCATCAGATGCACGAGCACCTGGCGCAAGCGGGGTTCATCGTCCACCACCAGGCAACTGACGGTCGGCACGTCCGCGAGTCGCGCGTGATCGCTCACCGCGACACGCTCCACGCGCGTTCGCCCGGCTGTCCGGGGCGGGTTATCTTAGGGGCCTCTCGCATCCACCTGAGTATCGGCATGACTCGCGTTTTTGATGAGGACCTCGGCGCCGGCTTCGGCACGCGCGCCGTCCACGCAGGACAGCGACCCGAACCGCTGGCGGGGGCCATCATGACCCCGGTGTACCTCACGTCTACGTACGTGCAGGAGGAGCTTGGCCGCAACAAGGGCTACGAATATGCCCGCGGCAAGAATCCCACACGGGAAGCGCTGGAACGAAACGTCGCCGCGCTCGAAGGCGCGCGCCACGGGTTCGCGTTTTCCAGCGGCATGGGGTGCGTGGATTCCCTCATGAAGCTCTTCAAGTCCGGCGACCACGTGGTCTGCGGCGAGAACGTCTACGGCGGCACGTTCCGGCTGTTCGACAAGATCCTGAAGAACTTCGGCCTGTCGTTCAGTTTCGTGGACACGCGCGATCCCCAGCGGGTGGAGGACGCGGTGACGGCACACACCCGCGTCATCCTGGTGGAAACGCCATCGAACCCGCTGATGCGCGTGACGGACATCCGGGCCATCGCGGAGATCGCGCACCGCCACGATGCGCTGCTCATCGTGGACAACACCTTCGCGTCCCCCGTCTTCCAGCGGCCGTTCGAGCTCGGCGCGGACGTCGTGTACCACTCCACCACGAAGTATCTCAACGGCCACAGCGACATGATCGGCGGCATCGCGCTGGTGCAGGATGACGGCATCGCCGAACGGCTCCAGTTCATCCTCAACGCCGCGGGCGCCGTCCCGGGACCATTCGATGCCTGGCTGGCGCTTCGGGGCACCAAGACGCTGCACCTGCGCATGAAACAGCACGACGTGAACGGACGCGCCATCGCGCGCTGGCTCGTCGACCAGCTCGAGGCGGAGCACGTGCTGTACGTCGGCCTGCCCAGCCATCCCCAGCACGATCTGGCCCGGCGGCAGATGTCGGGGTTCGGCGGAATGATCAGCATCGAGCTGGGCACGAAGGACCGTGCTGCGCACGTCCTCAAGCGCGTTCGCGTCTTCTCGCTCGCCGAGTCCCTCGGGGGCGTGGAGTCCCTGATCAGCCACCCGGCGTCGATGACGCATGCCTCGGTGCCCGCGGATCACCGGGCACGCCTTGGCATCACGGACGGGTTGGTCCGGCTCTCGTGCGGCGTGGAGGACACGGAGGATCTCGTCGCGGACCTGGAGCGCGCGTTCGAGGGGCTGCCAGGCCTCACGGCCGCGGGCGGGCGGGCGGCCATGGCGGGCGCCCGGTAGTGGACACTTTCCGGGTGCGCGCCGCGTAGGGCCCACATGCCTGATACCGTGAAACTCACCGCGATTTCCTCCCGCGCGTGGGAGCACCCGGCCGACCGTGCCGCGCTCAACGCGCTCCGTGCCCTGCCCGGCTTCGATGAAGTCGTGCGGCGGGTCATGGGCTTCCTCGGCGAGCGCGGCGTGCGCCAGCTGTTTCTCGCCAACGCCGTCCGCGTGGGTCCGGAGCAGCGCCCCGGGCTCAACGGGTTGTACTCCGAGGTGCTGGAGACGCTGGACGCGCCGGAGCGCTGGGACCTCTACGTGTCGCAAACGCCGCTCGCCAACGCGATGGCGGTGGGGTTCCAGCGTCCGTTCATCGTCTTCAACTCGGGCATGCTCGAGATCCTGGACGAGGACGAGCGCCGCGCCGTGCTCGCGCACGAGGTCGGACACATCATGAGTGGCCATCCGACGTACACGACGCTGGCCGTCATCCTGCTCGCCATCGGCCTTGTGAACATCCCGACGCTGGCCAACATCGCCCTCCTGCCGTTCGAGCTGGCCCTCCTGGAGTGGCACCGGAAGTCGGAGTTCTCGGCCGACCGCGCCGCCCTGCTGGGCACACAGGACATCCGGAAGACGCAGAGCGTCAACCTGAAGCTGGCGGGCGGGCCGGTGCTGGACGACCCCATCGACATCGACACGTTCCTGGCGCAGGCCCGCGAATACGAGACGATGGCCGGCCCCTGGGACAAGGTGTGGCAGTTCATCAACACCGTCTTCCGGACGCACCCGTTCGCGACGGTTCGCGCCGGCGAGCTGCAGCGATGGATCGAGACCGGCGAATACGAGCGCATCCTCGCTGGCGAGTACATGCGCCGCGGGGAGGAGCCGCCGCCGCTCGCCAACGACTTCAGAGCGGCCGGGGGCTACTACGAGGACCGCGCTCGCGAGGCGATGAATACCGTAGGCGACGTCGTGGCGCGCGCACGTGAGGCATTCAGCCAGGCGTGGAACTCCGGCGGTGGAGGAGGCGGGACGGGCAACACGACGCAATGAGGGTGCTTCTGGTGGGCGGTGGGGGCCGCGAGCATGCGCTCGCCTGGCGCCTGACGCAGGACGATCCGACAGTCTCGATCATCGCCGCCCCCGGAAATCCCGGCATCGCCGAATTCGCCGAATGCGTCCCGGTCTCCAGCACGGATACCGACGCGCTGCTGCACGTGGCCCGGGACCGCCGCGTGGATTTCACGCTGGTGGGCCCCGAAGCACCACTGGCGGCCGGCATCGTGGATCGCTTTCGCGCGGACCAGCGCGCGATCTTCGGACCCACCCGGGCCGCGGCGGCGATCGAGACCTCCAAGTCGTTCGCGAAAACCGTGATGCGCGACGCCGGGGTTCCGACCGCGCGCGCGATCGTCTGCACGGAAAGCCCGCGCGCCAAGGCAGCCGCCAGGGAGCTGGGCTTGCCGATCGTCATCAAGGCGTCGGGCCTTGCCGCCGGCAAGGGCGTCATCGTCTGCGACACCATCGAGCAGGCGGATCGCGCGATCGACGACATGCTGGTCGGTCATGCGTTCGGCGTCGCCGGCACGGAGGTCCTCGTCGAAGAATTCATGGAGGGCGAGGAACTCTCCGTGCTCGCGATCGCCGATGGCGCGAACGTGCTGCCGCTCGTGCCGGCGCAGGATCACAAGCGGCTGCTGGACGGCGACCGCGGGCCCAACACTGGCGGCATGGGCGCGTACGCTCCCGTGTCGCTCGCCACGGACGCTCTGCTGGCCGACATCGTCGCGCGAATCTTCCGGCCCACGCTCGCCACCCTCGCCGCCCTGGGCAAGCCCTTCACGGGACTCTTGTACGCCGGGCTGATGCTCACCCGTGAGGGTCCGCGCGTGGTGGAATTCAACTGTCGATTCGGCGATCCCGAGACGCAGGCGGTGCTGCCGATCGCCGAATTGAGCGTGTCGTTCGCCGAGCTGCTGGCCGCGATCGCGCGCGGCGAATCGTTGCCCGCGGGCGCCACCTGCGTCGCGCGCCGCGCCGCGGTCACCACGGTGCTGGCGGCGCGGGGATATCCCGACACGCCCAAGGCGGGAGCGACGATCGACATTCCGCCGGACCTTGCCGACGTGGTGGTGTTTCAGGCGGGCACCGCGCGGGGGGGGGGGCCCCCCGACGGAGCGCTCGTCACGGCCGGCGGGCGGGTGCTCGCGGTGACGGGGCTGGGCGACACCCTGGACGATGCGCACCGCCGGAGTCTCCACGCCGCGCGGCGCATCGAGTTCGAGGGCAAGCAGTTCCGGTCCGACATCGGATGGCGAGAGCTCGCGCGCGGTGCCGGAGCTTCCTGAAGTCGAGACCATCGCGCGCGACCTGGAGCGGCGCATCACCGGCAGCCGCATCCGGGCGGTGGAAGTCTCCAAACCAGACGTCCTGAGAATCGTCGGCGCACGGGCGCTGGCGAACCGCACCACCGGCGCGACCTTCACCCGCTGCTGGCGCCGCGCGAAGCTGGTGGTGCTCGATCTCTCCACGCACGACCGGCTCGTGGTCTCACTGCGTTTCACCGGCTCGCTGCTGGTCGATGACGGCACACTGAGCGACCAGGACCGAAAGTACTCGACCGTGCGCTGGCGCCTGCGCGATGGCCGCACGCTGCATTATCGTGAGGTGCGCCGGCTGGGAACCGTGTCGCTCATGACGCCGCGGCAGTTCGAGGCTTACCTCGGCGGACTTGGCGTGGAGCCGCTCGCGCCCGAGTTCACCACCGAGCGCCTGTTCGAGTTGTTGCGGGGGTCGCGGCAGGCCGTCAAGAAAAGGATCATGGACCAACGAGCCGTGGTGGGCATCGGCAACATCTACGCGAACGAGGCGCTCTGGCGCGCGGGCATCGACCCCTCGCGCGACGCGCGCGCCCTCAGCGCCGCGGAAAGCGACCGGTTGCACGAGCACATCGTGGGCGTACTCCGTGAGGCGCTGGACTCCCGCGGCACGAGCTTTCGGGACTATCGCGACTCCGCCGGCGAGCGAGGCGGCTTTGCCGCGCGGCTCGCCGCCTACGGGCGAGCCGGACTTCCCTGCCTCCGCTGCGGCGCCCGACTCGTCGGCACTCACGCCATCGATGGACGGAGCACGGTGCTGTGCGCGCGCTGCCAAAGCTAGACCTCCTGCGTCCGCACACGGACGACGCGCGCATCGAGGAGATGCTTGCCCACGTGCGCGCCCACGCCGAGAACCGGCCGGCCGTCTACCGGATGATCGCAGTGGACGGCGAAGTGGTGTACGTGGGCAAGTCGAAGCAGCTGCGCTCCCGCTTGCTGAGCTACTTTCGGGGCGCCTTTCCGGAAGACAAGGGCGCCCGCATCCTGCGCGACGCCCACACGATCGACTGGGAGTACGTGCCCAGCGAGTTCGCCGCGCTCCTCGGCGAGCTGCGGCTGATCAAACAGTTCCGGCCGCGGCGCAACGTGGCGCTCAAGCGCGACGCGCGCAACCTGTGCTTCATCAAGATCACCGGCGGCACGGCGCCCCGACTGGCCGTCGTGCGCGGCCCCGGCACCGACGACTCGGCCTTGTACTATGGGCCGTTCCTGGGCGCCGTGCGCGTCACGGAGGCGGTGCGCGAACTCGGCGACGTGCTGGGCATGCGGGACTGCTCACTGGACAAGAAGATGCACTTCTCCGACCAGCGCGAGCTGTTTCAGCTGGGGCCGCGCACACCGGGCTGCCTGCGATACGAGGTGAAGAAGTGCCTTGGCCCGTGCATCGCCGCCTGCTCGTCGCGCGATTACATGGAGCGCGTGGCCATGGCCCGCGCCTTTCTCGACGGCACGGATGACGGACCGCTCGAGACACTGCGCGCGGAGATGCTCACCAGCAGCCAGCGGCTCGAGTACGAGCGCGCCGCCGCGTACCGCGACAAGGCCAATCGGCTCTTGTCGCTGCGCGAGCAGTTCGGGCGGCTGCGGTTCGCGGTGGAGTCGCTGTCGTTCACCTACACGGTGACCGGCACCGACGGCACGGACCGCGTGTACGTGATCCGGCGCGGGCGGGTCCGTGGCGAAATGCCTGCGCCCGCCACCCGCGCGCAGCAAACGGCGCTCGACACGATGCTTGCGGCCGTCTTCAGCGACGCGGTGGACGGGATGCAGGTGCCATCGCACGAGATCGACGAATTACTCCTGCTCTCCAGCTGGTTCCGGCGCTTTCCGCGCGAGCTCGACCGTACGGAACGCGTGCAGCGGACGGGATGAGCATCCGGGTAAGCCACGTGGCAAGCGTGTTGCGTTCACGCGGCCCATGGCTACCAGCACCTGGCAACCGGTCACGCTCGTCAAGTGCGTCAGCGTGAAGCCCTGGCTCACCATCCCCGGCGATGATGAACCTGGCGGCTGTCACGACCTCACGCTGGGCAAGTTCTACGAGTGCCAGGGCCTCGAGGGACGCGGATCGTTCCTGCGCATCGTGGACGACTCGGGCGAGGACTACCTGTACCCGCTCTCGCATTTCGCCGAGGTCTGAGCCGCCGCCACGCGGTGATGGGCGGAGCGGACGAGCGGTCAGCCCAGATCCACGAGTTCGACCTGAATCTGCCCACGCGCGATGGTCAGGCGCGCGACACTCGCCGGCAGGCTGAACCGACGAGCCCCCGCCGCGCCGGGGTTCACCACCCATCGCTTCCCCGATTGCACGACGAGCTGCCGGTGTGTGTGGCCATACACGATCACGTCCGCGTCGTAGGCGGCCAGGAGCTGGTCCGGAAGCGGCGAACCGAGCTCGTGCCCGTGGCTCACGTGAAGGCGGACGCCCTCGAACTCTCGATCGACGCACGCCACCAGTGCCGGATCGTCCGGGGCGTCCGTATTGCCGAACACAGCCGTCACCGGCGCGATGGTGCGCAATTCGTCGAGCACGCCATCCCCTACGTCGCCGGCGTGAAGGATCTGGTCAACCCCGTCAAACGCGGCAAACACGCCCGGGCGCACGAGCCCGTGCGTATCGGCGATCAAACCGATCGTTGGCATGGCCGCTCGTCGACGTCCGTCCGCGCGTTCGCTCGCACAGCCGGAACCTAAGGCGCGAGCCATGACCGCACAGCAGCGACCGGGTATCTTGGTGACGGCCCCCCTCGCGAAGGCGATCACGGAACAGCTTACCGACCACCTCGTTCACCCCCGTCGGAACCGCGTCCCCGCGTGGCGGCGGCGCCTGAGCGGGCCGTATTGGCTGCGGCGACCGTTCCTGATCATCCGCGATCTGCTGGCCAGCCGCGATCGCCCCAACCTGAAGCGGCTGGGCCGGATCGAGGATCCGGAGACGTTCGTGTGGTCGATCCTGCCGCACGCCGCCCGAACGTTTTCGGCGTGCATCGCGCTGTTGCCCGCCCGCTCGGCGCTTCCGGCCGCCGTGGCCTATCTGTATTGCCGGATGCTGGACACCTACGAAGACCTGATGCCGGATCGAATCGCGCGCGAGGCATCGCTCGCGGCCTTCGCGGCACGGTTCGATGGGGGGGGGGGCAGCACGACGGGCACTCTGGCGGCTGCGCCGGCGATCGGCGTCGCGACGGACCTGGACGACCGGGATCGAGCCCACCTCCTGCTGGTCCAGCGCGCACATCTGGTGGATCGCGTCTTCCTGTCGTTCGACCTCACCACCCGGGGGGTCGTGCGCGACCTGGTGCGTGACATGGCCGAGGGTATGCGCTGGTCGTCGGCGACGTTCGCGGCGAACGGCGGTGTGCTCACCGGCGAGAACGAGCTGACGCAGTACTGCCGCCACGTACTGGGAAATCCGGTCGTCTTCAGCGTGCGCCTGCTGCGGCTGCACTATGGCAACCACGCGGACCTCACGCCCAGCGAGCGGGAGGACGCGATGCGCGTAGGGGAGATGGTCCAGCTGGCGAACATCACTCGCGACGTGGAGAAGGACCTTCGCCGGGGCATCGCCTACGACGGCATGCTGAAATCCGACCTCGGCCGCGATCCCCGCACCGAGGGCGACGCCCCGCTCTCGCAGCGATGCCGAATAGTGCGCGAGCGCCTGTCCGGCCTGGCCCTGCAGCGCGCGCCGTCGTACGCGCGCGTCGTGGAGTCGATCCATCTGCCGCCGATGAGCGTTGCGCGCGCCTCGGCCGTGCTCATGCTGCTCTTCACGGAGCGCTATTTTCGAAACAGTGCGCGTCGGCTCGGGAATCCGGTGTGGGACGGCCCGAGCGCGGCGCCTGTGATGTTGACTCGCGCCATCGCCGCGACCTTCTCGCGGCCCGCGGCGCAGCGCGAATTCGCGCGCGTGGAGCGGGCATTCCTCCAGGCGAGTCAGTCCTGAGTCCGGACGCCCGTGTGGATCGCGGCGATCCCGAGGGTGAGCGATTCCCAGCGAACTTCACGGAACCCCGCCTGCCGCATCCGCTCCGACAGTTCGGCCGCCGAGGGAAAGTGCTGCACCGACGCCGGGAGATATCGGTACGCGCTCCAGTTGCCGCTGACGAGCGCGCCAATACGCGGCAGCACATGATGGAAATACAGATGGTAGGCGGCGCGAACGACGCGAAGGCGAGGGGTGGAGAACTCGAGAATCACGAAGCGCGCACCGGGACGCAGCACGCGGTGCACTTCCGCCAGCCCCGCATCCAGATCGGCGAGGTTCCGTGCGCCGAACGCCACAACGGCGCCGGCGGCGCTCCGGTCCGGGAGCGGGAGCGCCAGCGCATCCGCCGCGACCGCGTGCACCGGGCGCCCCCCGATCTTGGCGGTGCCGGCGCGCAGCATCGGTTCGGCAAAGTCGGCACCGATAATCGTCCCCGCAAAGCCGGGGTGAGCGGACAGCTCCGCCGCCACATCGAGCGTGCCGGCGCAGAGATCGAGAAACAGACCCGCTGGCTCGCGCTCCCAGCCCAGGGCACGGATCGCGCGCCGCCGCCACCGTTTGTCGGTGTTGAATGACAGCAGATGGTTGAGCAGGTCGTACCGGGGCGCGATGTCGGAAAACATCGCCCGGACAAAGGCCCGCTTGCCGCGACTGCCGCTGGCCGCCTCCAGCGCGCTACGTTCCTCTACCTGCCGCTGCATTTCCGCTGGAGCCATTGGTGGAAGCTCGTAGCGTGCCCGAGCAGCGGCAAGCATCTTCCACCCGCGAATGACGCCGACTCAAGTCCTCGATCTCGCGAATCTGCCCGATGCCGACGTCGTTGCACTGGCGCAGCAGGGACGCGAGCCCGCGTACCGTGAACTCATCCGGCGATACGAGCGCCCGGTGTTCTCGCTCGTGTTTCGCATGGTCCGCGACCGCGAGCTCGCCGAGGACCTGACGCAGGACACGTTCATCAAGGTCCTCACTCATGTCGACAAGTACCGCGCGGAATTCAAGTTCTCCAGCTGGCTGTTCAAGATCGCGAACAACGTGGCGATCGATCACCTGCGCCGCCGCCAGCTGGACACGATCAGCATCGAAGGGTCGCCGCACGCGACCAGCGCGGACCTCGTTGATGCGACGGCGTTCGAACTCACGGCCCAGGGCGAGTCCCCGCTGCAGGAGATGGAAGCCCGCGAGCTGGGTTCGGAAATCGAGCGCGCGATCGCGCACCTGCGCCCCGAGTATCGGGCCTGCATCCTCCTGCGCCACGTGGAGGACAAGTCGTACGAAGAGATTGCCGCCACGCTGGACCTGCCACTGGGCACCGTCAAGACGTACATCCATCGCGCCCGCCACGAGCTGCGCATACTGCTGGAACACGTTCGGGAAGGGACCGCCGGCCCCCCCATCGGAGATTCCGCGTGATCCGGCTCACAACGGGCTCAGCCCTTTCGTCCGGAACGGGCATGCACCTGCACCGTCCGTTGAAACCACCCCATCCGTCAGGCCGTAGGTAGGCCGGAGGACTTGTGCACCACAGGCATCTATTACCCAACGAAATCGACCTGCTTCTCGACGAGGAGACGGGTTTCGGCGTCCAGCCGCTGCGGGAGCACGTCCACGGCTGTGAGGAGTGCCGCGTTCGCCTCGCAGAGTCCAGGGCAGTCGCGGACTCGCTTTCCGCGCTTCCGACCATGGCCCCGCGCATCGGCATGAGCGACCGGGTCATGGCGCGGGTTCCTGTGTTCGTGCCGTGGGATGTGGCCGCGCGCGATGCGGTCCAGGAATGGGTCCCCACGGGGCCGGCGGCGCGCGCCATCGCGGCCGTCCTCGTCGCCGTCGTCGGCACCCTGGTCACCGGCCTCACGCTCTGGATCGCCACACGCGGCGACCTGATTGCCATGCTCACCGGCCTGGCGGGCGAGGGGATCCTTGCCACGGCCACGGGTGTCTTCGACGAATTCGTGCTGGCCTTGTTCGGTCCTCAGGTGATCCAGTCGGTCCAGCTGGTGGGACCGATCGGCATCGCGCTGGCCGCGGGCGGGTTCCTCCTCGCCATGCTCGCCACCGTACTCGGACTTCGACGGATCGCGACCTCGGGCCGCGCGCGGAGCTGACCATGGCGCGCGCGCTCCTGTTGGGCGCGCTGGCCGCGGTCACCCTCGCCGCGCCAGCGCCTGCCCGCTCACAGCAATCCACCGACTCAATCTCCGCGCGCGCGATGGATGGCCGGTTGCGGCTGGAGATCGCGCTCCTGTCCCGCCTGCTGGCCGCGGACGTGCCGCGCGCGGACAACTTCACCGTGGGCAACCATGAAATCGCTGCGGGAACGGTGGCGACAGGCACCGTGGCCGTGGCCCGCGGGGACATCGCCGTGCACGGGCGCATTGACGGGGATGCACTCGTGCTGCACGGCGATATCATCGTTCACCCAGGCGGATCCATCAGCGGCAACGCCATTTCCGTGGACGGCGGCGTGCGCACGGCGGGTGGGATCATCGAGGGAGACATCCGCACCATCCGCGGCATCACTGGTAGCCTGTTCGCGCGAACGGGCGGGAGCGCGGCGCAAGCCGACCCCGTGACCACCTGGGGCGCCCTCAAGATGGTGATCGGCTGGTTCGCCGTGCTCTGCGCCATGGGCATCGGCGTGCTCCTGTTCGCCGAGAAGAATCTCGACGGCGTCGTCCTCACGCTCGAGCAGCAATTCGGTCGCGCGTTCTGGATGGGAGCGCTGGCTCAGCTCGCGGCGGTTCCCGCGCTGTTGCTGCTCGTCGTCGGCCTCGCCATCACGTTGCTCGGCATCCTGCTGATTCCCTTCGCGATCGTGGCATACGTGATCGCGCTCACCGGCCTGCTCACGCTCGGCTTTCTGGCCGCGGCGCGGTTCACCGGGCGGGCCTTTGCGCGCGGCACCGGCGAGTCGCGCGCCATCAGCCTTCGCTCGCTGCTCGCGGGATTGATCCTCTACCTCGGGCTCTGGATGCTGGCGGCTGCGTTCGTGTCGAGTCCCGTGCTCGGATCGGTGATGCGAGCGGTCGCGCTCGCGGGCAGTTGGGTGGCGGTGACGCTCGGGCTGGGTGCCACCATCATCTCGCGGGCCGGCACGCGCCGCGCCTCGGCGCCGTCCGCCCGCGCAGCGCCGGTGAGTGACATGGCCTGGCAGACCCCCACACCAGTCACGGGTGTCGTCGCGGCGCGACGCCCCGTCCCCGCGAAGGAAGGGGCGTAGCAGCCCCTGGGCGGTCGGGAGCGTAGCGGTCCCGTCGGCGCGGCCCTTGCGCTGACGGGCACAATGGTCCTGATGGGATTCGACATCAGCACACTGCTGAAGAGGACGGGAAGGAAGACTCTGGACGACCGCGTCACGACGCTGGCAGCCCAGACGGCGTATTACTCCTTCTTCTCCCTGTTTCCGCTGCTGCTGTTCCTCGCCCCGCTGATGACCCTGCTGGTGGACCAGGGCGCCATGATGCAGTTCGTAACCGGGCGGCTGAGCGCCGTCCTTCCGCCCGAGGCACTGGAGCCCGTCACGAAGGTGCTTACCGACGGCGTGTTCGTGGACGACGCCCCGGGACTCATGTCCATCGGTGCGGTGCTCGCCGCGTGGTCCGGCTCGAACATCTTCCGCGCCCTCACGGTGGCATTGAACCTCGCGTACGAGGTGGAGGAGTTCCGGCCGTGGTGGCGGCAGCAGCTCGTTCGACTCGGCATGCTCGCCGGAGGCGGCACGGTCATGATCGTTGCAACGGTCGTCCTGTTGGCCGGGGACACGATCGCCCGGGCGGTTGGCGCGGCCGTGGGCCTCGGGACGCAGACGGTGGCCCTCTGGAACTTCATCCAGTTCCCGGTGGCTTTCGCCTTCGTGGTGCTCCTGGCCTTTCTCATCTACTGGCTTCTGCCGAACGTGCGCCAGAGAAAACGACACGTACTGGTAGCGGCGATCATCACGTCCGTACTGTGGCTGATGGCAACCCTGCTGTTCCGGTTCTACGTGCAGCATTTTCCCCCGAACCCCGCCTACGGCGTGATCGGCGGAATCATGATCCTGCTCACCTGGATGTACGTCACGATGTTCGTGGTGCTCGCCGTGGGTGAATTGGCGTCTGAGATGCACAAGGGCACGGGTGCCGTTAACGGCCGCGAGGGTACGACCTACTTTGGCCGGATCGTTTCCGGCGAGCGGCCCGGCCAGACCTCCCGCACTAGCGCAGCGTG
This sequence comes from Gemmatimonadaceae bacterium, assembly GCA_040902005.1. Taxonomy (GTDB): domain Bacteria; phylum Gemmatimonadota; class Gemmatimonadetes; order Gemmatimonadales; family Gemmatimonadaceae; genus DASPMP01. Next base: position 44,807 of record JBBDYA010000121.1, read on the forward strand.
ACGGGCGCGCCGCGCGCGAGCCGCAGCACGTCAGCCGCGCGTCCCTCGCGCACCACGATTTCGATGAATCCGGAGGAACCGGTCACGGCACCTGCCTCTCCGCGGGGAAGGTCCGCATAGGTACGGCACAGCGGAAGCTCGTGCCCGGCGACCGACACGATCGAGCCGCGCGCGGCGAGGAGACTGGTGATGGCGTTGCCGAACCGGTCGATCGCGATGACCTCACCCTGCAGCTCGCCCGCGGCGGACCGCTGCGCCAGCGGCGTCCGCAGGATCACTGGCGACGCCGCCACCTCGCCGAGGGCGTCGAGTGGGTCGCCGTTGGCAAGCCGCGCCGCGGCCGGCGCGAAGACGTCACGTCCGTGAAAGGTGGGCGCGGCGCCGGCCGGCACCGGGATCACGACGGCGCGCGCGCGGGTGATGACGAGCGCCGGCGAGAGCAGACCGTTGTCAGGTCCGACCAGGAAGCGACCCTCACACTCTACCGCCAGCGCGGCCCGCGACGAACCCACGCCCGGATCCACCACAGCGAGGTGCACCGTGCCGGCCGGAAAACGCTGCCAGTAGCGCGCCAGGGTCAACCGGCCGAGCTGGACGTCGTGTGGCGCGAGCTCGTGCGAGATGTCCACCAGCACGGCAGCGGGCGCGTCGTTGAGGAGCACGCCCTTCATCTCACCGACAAATCCGTCCGCGGTGCCGAAATCGGTCAGCAATGTGATAATCGGCGACATGCGACCGCCCGACGGGTTACGCCGGCCCGCCCGGTGGCGCCTCCGCACTCGCGTCGGCCAGCCGCTGGGCGATGGCGACCAGCGCCCGCGCCGCCGCGGAGGTCGCATCCGCGACCACCAGCGGCTCACCGCGGTCCGCCCCCTCCATGATCCGCGGATACAGGGGAACCTGGCCGAGCAGGGGCAGCCCCAGCTCCGCGGCGAGCCGCTCGCCGCCGCCGGAACCGAACAGGGCGCTCGGCTTGCCGCAGTGCGGGCACTCGAACCAGCTCATGTTCTCGATGATGCCGAGCACGGGGACATTCACGCGCTGGAACATCTTGGCACCGCGCAGCGCGTCGCCCACGGAGACTTCCTGCGGCGTCGTCACGATCACCGCGCCCCGCACCATCGTGGCCTGCACGAGCGAAAGTTGCGCGTCGCCGGTGCCCGGCGGCATGTCGACGATGAAGTAGTCCAGCTCCCCCCAGGCGACGTCCCGCAGGAACTGATTCATGATCTTCATCACGATCGGGCCCCGCCAGATCGCGGGTTGATCCCGTTCGATCAGGAACCCCAGACTGATGATCTTCACCCCGTGGGCCTCGAGCGGAACAATCTTCTCGTTCAACACGGCCGGCGGCGAGTTCACGCCCATCATCCTGGGGATATTCGGCCCGTAGACGTCGGCGTCCATCAACCCGACGCGCGCGCCCGACTGGGCCAGCGCAACGGCGAGGTTCGTCGCGATCGTGGACTTCCCCACTCCACCCTTGCCGCTCGAGATCGCGATCACGCGACCCAGCTCGGGATACGCGACTGGCTGCTGCGGGGCCGGCACCCGCTGCTGGGCCGGACGGTCCTGCATGACGGGCAGGGAGCGGCCCGGGCCTTTTTCACTCATGCCGCGCAACCTAAGGTGAGCGAGCGCGCTACAGCAAACATGGCGCGCAGCTCACCTAGAGAGATTGGCGCGCGGCGGCGAGCACGCGCTCGCGAACGTCGTCGAGGGATCCGGTGATGAGGGCGCCGGCCGCGCGGGCATGTCCACCCCCGCCGAACCCGCGCGCGAATGAGTTCACGTCCACGCCTCCAGTGCTCCGAAACGACACCTTGACCTTCCCGTGCCCCAGGTCGCGGAAGAACACGGCCATCCGGGTGCCCGCAACCGTTCGTGCGTGCTCCACGATGCCGTCCAGGTCCTCCTGTCTGACCTTGTGGCGCTCCAGCACGCCGGCGGGCATGGACAGCCAGCTCAGGCCCTTCTGCTCGTCGACGCCCAGGGTCTGGAGCACCTCCGCCAGCAGCCGCACGCGGCCTACGGGGGCGGACGCATAGACGCGCTGGTACATCTCCTCGGGGTCCACACCCGTCGCCAGCAGGTCGGCCGCCACGGCGTGGCAGCGCGGTGTGGTGTTGCTGAAGCGGAATCCGCCGGTGTCAGTGAGGATGGCGCTGTACAGCGACCGGGCGATGTCGGGCGTGATCTCGAATCCCAGTTCGCGAGCCAAGTCGTACACCAGTTCGCCGGTGGCGCAGGCGCTGGTGTCGGTGAGCACGACGTCGCCCGCGGGATCGTCGGACGCGATGTGATGGTCGATCACCAGGCGCGGTACGCGCAGCGCCCGGACCCGGTCCGCCAGCTGGCCCAGGCGGTTCACGTCGCTGATGTCCAGCACGATCAGGAGGTCGATGTCCGCCAGCGCGCTCGCCCCGTCGGGCGTGCGGTCCGCCACGTCGTCGCCGAGCAGAAACCTGAACAGGTCGGGCCACGGGGTGGGATTCACGATGCGCACGTCCATGCCCCGCTGGGCGAGCAACCGCGCGAGCCCGGTCTCCGATCCACAGCCGTCACCGTCCGCATTGATGTGCGTCGAGAGCGCCACGCGCCGGCCAGCCACGAATTCACGCGCGACGCGCTGGATGCCCTCGCGCCGCGCCGCGGAAATCCTGAAAAAATCCTGCTGCATCACGCTCAGCCGCTGTAGTTCGGCGCTTCTCTGGTAATCGTCACGTCGTGGGGGTGCGACTCGCGCAACCCGGCCATGGTGATGCGCACGAACTCCGTGTCGGCGCGCAGGGCGTCGATGGTGCCGCACCCCACGTACCCCATGCCGCTTCTGAGGCCGCCGACCATCTGGTAGAGCACGTCGCCCACGGGACCCTTGTACGGGACGCGTCCCTCGATGCCTTCGGGCACGAGCTTGCGCGGCGACAGCTCGCCCTCCTGGAAGTAGCGGTCCGCGCTACCATCCTGCATCGCGCTGAGCGAGCCCATGCCGCGCACCATCTTGTACCGGCGCCCCTCGAGCAGGAACGCTTCGCCCGGACTCTCCTCCGTGCCGGCGAGCATGGAGCCCATCATGACCGACGACGCTCCTGCCGCCAGCGCCTTCACGATGTCGCCGGAGTACTTGATGCCGCCGTCGGCGATGACGGGCACGTCGCCGGCGCCGGCGACGCAATCCATGATGGCCGTCAACTGCGGCACCCCCACGCCCGTGACCACGCGTGTGGTGCAGATCGATCCCGGTCCAACGCCGCACTTCACCGCGTCCACGCCGCGTTCCACGAGCGCGCTGGCGCCCTCGCGCGTGGCGACGTTCCCCGCGATCAGCTGGACGTCGGGGAATGCATCGCGCACTTGCGCCGTGGCCCGCAGCACCGCGTCGCTGTGCCCGTGCGCGGTGTCGATGATGATGGCGTCGACCCCGGCGTCCACCAGCGCCCGCGCGCGGGTGATGAAGTCACCGGCGGCGCCGATCGCCGCGGCCACCCGCAGTCGACCGTGCTGGTCCTTGTTTGCCTCGGGATAGCGGCGCCGCTTGTGAATGTCCTTGATGGTGATGAGGCCCTTGAGGTGGCGCTCCTTGTCCACCACCGGCAGCTTCTCGATGCGATGCTGCGCCAGGATCCGTTCAGCCTCGTCCAGCGTGGTGCCTTCGGGAGCCGTGACGAGCCGGTCCTTGGTCATCGCGTCGCGCAGCGGCCGGTCGAGTTCCCGCTCGAACTGGAGGTCGCGGTTGGTGATGATGCCGACCAGGCGGTCCTCCTCGTCCACGATGGGCACGCCGGAGATGCTGAAGCGCGCCATGAGCGCGGTGGCCGCGCGGACCGTATCGTCCGGCCGCAGCCGGAACGGCTTGAGAATCATCCCGCTCTCGCTGCGCTTCACGCGATCGGTTTCCGCCGCCTGGCGATCCACCGACATGTTCTTGTGCAGCACGCCGATGCCGCCCGCCCGCGCCATCGCGATGGCCATCTCGGATTCCGTCACCGTGTCCATCGCCGCGGAGGCGAACGGCACCTGGATGCTGATCCCGCGCGAGAAGCGCGAGGCGGTCGAGACGTCCTTCGGGTGCGTGACGGAGTGTCGGGGTGTCAGCAGGACGTCGTCAAAGGTCAGCGCCACGTCCTCGCGCACGCGGGTCGCACTGCGCGGCGCTTCCATGCGCGACGGCCCGCCGCCAGGACGTTCCTGGACCGCGGGCCGGGATGTCATTCGACTTTGGGTCGCCATGGTGAAACGTAAAGCGATCGATTCACGGCGTACAGGTCATGCTCGCCCGATCACGCGCAGCCGCCGCCGCACGCGGCGCGGCAGGAAGAACGCGGCCGCCATGATCGCCTTGCGGAGGTTCAACTCACGCAACTCCGCGGGATCCCCCGTCCAGTGGGAGAGCAGCACGGCGCGCCCCGCGTTCTCCATCAGGCGCCGGAGCGCCGTGACCAGCAGAAAGACGTCATCCACCTGGCCAAGGAACGGGATAAAGTCCGGAATCAGATCCATAGGCATCACGATGTACGCGATGGCGCCCGCGACCAGGACCTTGTCCACCACGGCTACCCGCGTGTCCGTGATCAACCCCCACAACAGCTGGAGAAACCTGGGCAGGTCGCCGATGTAGCTCATGACGGTGCGTTTGGCGCCCGTCCGCGGCGCCTTTGCGGCCGCGGCGTGCCCCGCCGGGCGCGCGGACGCACGCGCGCGCGCGTTCTTCGGTACGGCCATCAGAGATGCTCCTCCCCCGAGCCGGGGTGCCTGGTATCGTGGGCCGGACTCGAGGCCTCGGGCGAGGCGACCGGTCGCGGCGGTACGGCGGGCGTCGACGCACCACTCGTACCACTCGTACCGGTCGTACCGGGCGTACCGGCCGAACCGGCCGAGAGCGGCGCCGCGGCCTGCGCCGCGCTGGCGATGTCCGTCGCCACCGACTTCCCGGCGGCCACGGCGCCATTCAACACGTTGGCGGCGCGATTCAACAGTCCCATCGTTTCGGCGATTGCCGAGGCGGACACGCGCCCAGCCCGCATCCGGTCTTCGACCGCTTCCGTGAACCGCGTGAACGCATTGCCCTGCGGATTGGTGCGCTCGGCGTACTTCGACTCCAGATACTCGACGTAATCCAGGACCTGATATCCGCGCTCGTCGGATAACGCCTCGATCTTCCGGAGAATCCGCTCTCGGAGGTGCTCATTCATGGAGTAAGCTACTGCAAGTCCGGCGCGCGGCGCCGGCGATTGTCAGCCGCGCCAGCGCGACTTTCGGCCGCGGGCGTCGATATGAACGTACGGCTTCGAATACCGCCGGCTGGCATAAATCCCGAGCCCGCCGGAAAGATCCGGGTACATCCGCTCGACGACCTCCACCGCAGCCACGACCAGTCGATAATCATTCTGATCGAAGCGGCCATTCCGATTCGCGTCGACGACCACATCGGCCGCGTCGCCGTACTGGTGGCGGCTGTCCTGCGCCGCGCCGCTGATGCGCCGGTTGTGTCCCGGCGTGCGGAAGCCGGAGTGCACGTCCAGCTCGAGCTGGAGCGCTGCTGTGCCCTCGTTCTTGCGCTCGACCTCGGCGAAAACGAGCTCCAGCTTGTCCAGCAGGCGCGGGCTGAGCACGACGTATTTCGGCCACACTTCGGCCTGGTCGTCGTGCGTCACGAAATGGCGCAGCCGCAGGTGCTTGCTGACCGCCAGATCGAGGTACTGCGGGAACACCTCGAGGAATCCGTCCGGATGCTGGTCGTTGCCGCGGCCTCCGCGCAGCCGCTCCGACAGGTAGGTCCCGATGCGATAGCCGTTCAGCATCTGGCCCTCCTTCCGGTCAAATGGGACCATGACCGCCACCACCGGTTCCCGAATGATCTGCCGGTCTTCGCCGCGCACCAGCGTGAGGTAGTAGAAGCCCGGAAGCATCGGCGAGACCACGCCCGACCCCGCCAGCGACTGGGTCACAAACCCGGTTTCACTCCCACGCAGGGAGGTCCATTCATAGCTCAGCACGCCGGGATCGCCACCGACCGCGAGCGGAAATTCCAGCTCCACTCCGGGCATCGAGAACAACAGCTTCACCTCACCGCTCCGTCCGAAGGCATTCACGGACGCCGAGCCGATGTTCAGGTGCACCGCCGCGTCGGCCAGGAACGGCACCCGGCCCAGGGCGCTGTCCGGGTTGTAGAACTGGAACGCGCCCACGACGGCGCTGAGCCCAACGACCACGGTCGCCGCGCGGGCCCGCAGATTGGACTGCCGCCGCACGACCGGCTTGAACTTGCGCCTGGCCGGTTTCTTCACCCGGTCAACCCCCACCGGGCGCGCCAGCCACGCACGTCCACATGCGCAAACGGGCCGTGCGCCGAGGTCGCGCGATAGACGCCAACGCCACCCGCGAACTGCGGATGCCGCCGTTCCACTCGCTCGACGGCCTGGAGAATCACCCTCGCATCGCGATGGTCCACGCGGCCATCTCCGTTGAGGTCATCCATTCGCCCGTCCCGATCATTATCCACGAAAACGTCCGCGGCATCGCCGTACATGTGCCGGCTCACCCCGGACCTGCCGCTCCCGCCACCGCCGTTGTACTGCGGCGTCCTGAAGCCGCTCATCACCTGCATGTGACGAACGACGACGCCCTGATCGTTCAACTCCTGGATGACCAACTCCAGCTTGTCGATCAACTCCTCCCGCAACACCAGATACTTGGGCCAGACGTTCGGCTGGTTCTTCGTGAGGAAGTCCCGAAGCCGAAAATGCTCCGAGACGCGGGTGTTCTGATTCTCCCGCGTTACTTCGACGAATTGGGTGGGCGTTTTGTAAGCCTCTGAAGTAACACGTTTCTGCTCGCCAGGCCAGAACCCAACCAGATACTGACCGATCCGTCCGTTGACCTTGTCCTTGAGCGTCCGATGGGTCAGGTAGGAAAACATCGATCCACGGAGCTTCCCACTGAGCCCCCTCGGCTGCGTGTCAACACCCGCAAACACCAAGGACGGGTCCAGAGTAAGGACGGGAGCGTTCGCGCCCTCCATCGCACCTCCGAACGAGGGCAAAGACTCTCCCGATACGGCTGCAACCGTCGCGCTCGCGAGCAGGACGGTCAATACGAACTGAACGATCATTTATCCCACCTCAATTACGTCGGAACCTATTGTAACGCCATAATTTAACTACGCAACCACGCAATGCTCAGTGCGCGAAGTCACAACGACACTCTCGTTGACTGACCGATTGAACAGGAGCGTCAGTAGATGAAGACCGGCGTTCCCACGGAAACCATTTCGTACAGGACAGCGATGTCCTCGTTCCTGAGCCTCACACATCCGTGACTGACCGCTCGGCCAATGGTCTCGGGGCGATTCGTCCCATGCAGCGCATAGCCATCTCCGATGTTCAGGCGATGGGTTCCAAGAACCCCATGATACTTGCGCTGGCTGGTGCCAAAGGGCGGGATCACAACGTTGCCGCCGACAACCAATTCGGTGCCGTCGGAGACACTGACTGAGGTCTGACGACCGTCGGCGGAGCGCATCACTACATCTGAGCCCGCTACCGTCACGTATGAACCGTCTCCGACCGGAAGACGCTGGCCCCGCAGGAGACGCACGACGCCGAGACCGCGGCGCTGCGCCAGTTCCACGTAATGCCAGTCCGGCGGAATCCAGACGGGATCGGTTTCCCTGGACACGACCGCCAGGCGCCCCCGGGGCGTTTCAAACCGCCAATGCTGGTCATTGCCGCGGCGTTCCAGCACCTTGCCGCTGCCCGTCGCCACCTGAGCAGTGAACAGCACCGAGTCTCCCCGGCGGAACCAGAGCCGTCGCTCCTCGATGCTGACCACGATGTAGGGCTGGCCCGGGGACGGAAGTGGGGTGCTCGCGAGCACCTGATTCAGACTATCGCCCTCCAGCCCTGCCCGGCGCCGGAGCTCGGCGAGGAGCTGGAGGTTGTCATTGAAGACCATTCGGCTCACGTCACGCCCGTAGCGGATCTCCAGCGTCCTCGCGACCGCGACGGCGCTCACGGCGGCCAGCGCCGCGACGGCGACCAGCAGGGAAACGAGGACGGCACGGCCCTGTGTCATGTCAGTAGAAGTAGACCCTCGTACCGGGCAGGATGTTCGGCAGAATGGCCCGCAGGTCGTCCACACGGGCGCGCACGGCGCCGGGCAGCACGTACGCGGAGTCACTCAGCGGCCCGGCCTCGGGCATCGAGTAGATGATGGTACCGCCGTCGAGAATCAGGGCCGCTGGCCCGAGCGCCGCGGTGACCAGGCGCTGGCTGTCGACCGCAACGCCGCGCTGCGCGTACACCCAGGCGGGCACCTCCCAGGCGTCGCGCTCTGTGAGCACCCGCGCCACGGTGCGCACGCCGCGCGGGGCGGCCAGCACCACGGTATCCGGTGGGATTCCCCCGAGTCGTTCCGGCCCGACATCCACGGGCATCGCGCGCAGCAGGGCGCCGTCGCGCTCCAGGTACATGGTGCCTGTGTCGATGGAGACCGAGAGATGCAGTGCCTGCTCCACTCGTGCCTGGCGCCTCAGCAATTCGATCGCGACCCGAAGCTTGTCTTCCTCACTGGCCACAATGCCATCGGCGCGCGCGCGCTCGATATCGGTCATCGCGGCGCGAAGTCGCGCGATTTCGGCGGTGTACCGCTGTCGCCGGTCGTGCATCCACAGGTTCGCCGCGACCATGGTGATGAGCAGCAGGCCGGCCAGAATGACGGTGGCCCGGAACGGCGCGCTCGGCGACGGAGGCGCGGTGGGCGGACCGATACGCGTGGGCTGGGGTGGTTTCACGTCAGAACCGGCATCACGCATTCACGGATGCTACATCGCTTGGTGACCATGCGGCGGCCGGGTACTTTTCCCAAGCCGCGCCGGAGGATGACTTGTCGGCCTGTTCGAAGCAAGCGCCGCCGGCGAATCCCCTACGCCGAATTCCTGCCGCATGTCGCACCGCCGTCCAGTCGTGCTGGTCGTCCTCGACGGCTGGGGTCATCGGGAGGCGCGCGAGGGGAACGCGATCAAGCTCGCCGAAACGCCCGCATGGGACCGGCTGTGGAATCGCGCCCCGCGGACGCTGCTGAATGCCTCCGGACTCGCCGTCGGACTCCCGGCCGGTCAGATGGGAAACAGTGAAGTCGGGCATCTCAATCTCGGCGCGGGTCGCGTGGTCATGCAGGACCTCGTGCGCGTCAACGCCAGCATTCGCGATGGCACATTCTTCGACAATCCGTCGCTCGTGGAGGCGTGTGAGTCGGCGAGGCGGAATGACGGAACGCTGCATCTCATGGGGCTCATCGGCACGGGCGGCGTCCATGCCTTCGACAGGCACCTGTACGCGCTCATCGACCTTGCCGAGCGCCGGTCCGTGCCGCGCGTGGCCATCCACGCCCTGCTCGACGGGCGTGACACCATGCCCCGGTCGGCGTACGGGTACCTCCAGGCGCTGCTGGCGTACGCCCGCGGGCGCGCGATCGTGGCGAGTCTGGGCGGGCGCTACTTCGGGATGGATCGCGACACGCGCTGGGATCGCACGACGAAGTGGTTTCGGGCGGCGGTCGTCGGCCTGGGTCCCACGGCCACCGACCCGCTGGCCGTGATCCAGGAGTCGTACGAGCGTGACGTCACCGACGAGTTCATCGAGCCGCGCGTGATCACCCGCGACGGCGGGCCTGTCGCGCCGATGAACGATGGCGATTCGCTCATCTGCTTCAACTTCCGCGCGGATCGCATGCGGCAGATGGTCCGCGCGGTCACCGATGAGGATTTTGCCGCCTTCGACACGGGACGCCGGCCCCGGTTGAACGTGGTGACCATGACTGTGTATGACCGCACGCTCGAGGTGGTGGCGGCATTCCCGCCGCAGTCCATGGCGAACATCGTGGCCCAAGTACTGTCCACGACGGGCAGGACCACGTTCCGCACGGCGGAAACGGAGAAGTACGCGCACGTGACCTATTTCTTCAACGGCGGCGTGGAAACGCCCTTCCCGGGCGAGGACCGACTGCTGGTGCCGAGTCAGAAGGTGGCCACCTATGATCTTGCGCCCGCGATGAGCGCTCACGGCGTAACCGACGTGCTCTGCCGTGCCATCGAGGATCGTCAACACGATTTCCTTCTCTGCAACTACGCCAATGGCGACATGGTGGGACACACCGGTTCCATGCCGGCCACCATTGCCGCCGTGGAGACGGTTGACGCCTGCCTGACTCGGGTCCTGGACGCCGCCGAACGGTCCCGCGCGCGCTTGTTGATCACGGCGGACCATGGAAATTGTGAGATGATGATCGATCCTGAGACCGGCGGCCCGCACACGGCGCACACGACGAATCCGGTGCCCCTGGTCGTGGTGGATCCTGACGGCGACCGACCGCTGCGGGATGGCGGCGCCCTCTGCGACGTGGGACCGACGATATTACGCATGCTGGAACTGGAGCAGCCCCTGGAGATGACCGGAATGGATCTACGGCAACTGACGGCAGGCGCGACCGCATGACCCGCGCGATCTTGACCGCCTTGGCGGCGAGCGCGTTCTGCTCGGCGCACCTGAGCGCGCAGGTTGGCTACGAACCGGCTCGCAGTCCGTTCCGCGACCTGGACTTCGCGCAGGAACTCACGCTGTACAGTGGCCGCTACCAGGCCAGGGAGGATCCCGCACACGTCGCGCCTCGCAGCGGTCAACTGGTAGGCCTGCACTACCAGTGGCGCGCGGGCGGGCCCGCCAGCATCACCGCGGACATCTCGCGGCTTGGCACGGAACGCCTCGTGCTCGATCCCGAACGACCGGCCTTCTGCAACGGCGACAGCACGCGCAGCTGCAAGGTCATCGACGACTTCCGCTGGCCGGTCTATTTCGCCGACCTCGGCCTGGCGCTGAACCTGACCGGCGCGCGCAGCTTCTATCGCCTGGTTCCGCAGCTCAAGGCCGGACTCGGCATCGCCACCGACTTCCACACGAAAGCGGACGTCGGCGGTTTTGCGTTCGGCACCCGCATGGCGTTTCACTGGGGCGCAGGGGTCTCCTGGACGCCGGGAACCCGGTACCAGTTTCGAGCGGATTTCATCAACCACCTGTACTCGATCAAGTACCCGGATTTGTACTACCGCCCGGCGGACGACGACTCGACCGTCCTGCCCGGCCAGCAGAGCCGCAGCGTGTGGCTGAACAACCCCGCCCTTACGATCGGCCTGTCGTACCTGTTCGCCCGGTAAGTCGCGCCCCTGATCTCAGCGCCGCCCTCGAGTAAACGTCCGTTTCCGATCCGTCCGTGACCTAAACTGGGGCTCAATCATCCTCAGATGTGGAAAACGCGGCCGGTAACAGATCTGTGCGCTTGCCGAGATCGGAGTGACAACTACCAAGACCATAGCGCGCGAGAGCGCACCGAGCGGGTTCACCGACGAGTTAGGGCCGCTCGTGCGGGTGCATGGGGAGCTGGGACGTTTCCGTCTCAGCCCCACGCGGGTGAAGCGCGCGCGCGCGAACCTGGGCGAAGGCCGGGTTGCGTTCGACGCCAACGAGGTGCTGCGCGCCGCCGGCGATCTGGACCCCAGTCTCGCCCGCGTGGCCATCGCTTTTGAAATGTGCGGCCTGGCCTCTACACGCGAGCTGGAGTCGTTCCGAACGGGCTATGCCGTCGCCCAGCCGTTGCTCAAGGCATGGCTGGTGGGCGAGCGCGGCTCCAGCGACGCCGGACGCCGGCTCGCCCTTCGCGCCCCCGCACTGGTCGGCAACGCGGTACTGGGCAGCGCCGCCGCGCAGGTGAGCAAGGGGATGCCGTTCCCCGCCTGGAACCGGGCCACCTGCCCCTGCTGCGGCGGCCCGCCGGACCTCGCCGTGCGAGCAGATTCCGGCCGCGCGCTGGTCTGCGCGCGCTGTGATACCCGCTGGATCGCGCCCACCTTCGGCTGCCTCGGGTGCGAAGCCACGCGGCCCCCGACGTTCGTGCGGGTGGATGCGGTCGACCTCGGGTACGAATTGCTCGTGTGTCACGCCTGCTCGCGTTACATCAAGGAGCGGCGAGGCAGCGACGTGCAGTCGCCGATCATGGACCGCGCGCTCACGGCCGAGCTGGACGCGGCGGCTGAGCGACGCGGGCTGAGGATCTGAGCCGGCCCGCTCCGGTGGGCGTCATCCTGGCCGGGGGCGCGAGCCGACGGCTCGGCGGTGCTCCCAAAGGGCTCGAGTTGGTGGGCGGCGCGCGAATCATCGATCGTGTGGCGGCGGCCCTCCGGCCGCTCACCTGCGAACTGGTTGTGGCGTCGAACCACCTCGAGGCCGAACACTGGCTTCCTGGTGTTGCCGTGGTGCGAGACAACCATCAAGACGCAGGGGGGCTCGCCGGCGTGGAGGCGGGACTCGCGCGGGGCCAGGATGCACTCGTCGTCGCGTGGGACATGCCGTTCGTCACCACGCGGGTGCTCGACGCGATCCTTGCTGCCGCACGACGATGGAATGCCGACGTCACCCTCCCGGAGAGCGAATCGCCGTACGGCATGGAACCGTTCTGCGCGCATTACGCGGCCCGGGTGCGAACGCCGCTCACTCGCTTTCTCGCCGAGGGGGGGGGGCCGGCGCGAGACTTCATTCGCGGACTGGAGCGCGTCCGTTTGGAGAGCGCGTCGGATCTGGGTGTGCTGGACAGTCCGGGCCGGCTGTACTTCAGCGTGAACAGCACCGCCGACCTGGATCGAGCGCGCGCAATGGCTGTGGAGTCACGGTAGATTCTCGAGATTCTCGGCACCTACTCGGGAGACCTCACGATGCGGAGCGCGCGCTGGCGACTCCTGTGGCTGCTGGGCTCCGCCGGATGTGTTCCCGGAATGAGCGGGCCGACGCCACGGCTGGACGAACGCGCGGAATTGCGCCATGTGATCGATTCGATGCTGGCGGCGCCGGAGGTCCGGCACGCGCGCTGGGGGGTGCTGATCGTCGATCCCGATCGGGGCGACACGTTGTATTCGCACGACGCCGGCAAGCTGTTCGTCCCCGCGTCGAACATGAAGATCATCACGGCGGCCGTGGCCCTGGAGGTGCTGGGGCCTGACTTCCGGTTTCGCACACCCGTGCTCGCGCGCGGGCCGGTTCAGGACGGCGTGCTGCTGGGCGACCTGCTCGTCGTGGGCCGCGGCGACCCAAGCGTGAGCGACCACGTGGCGGGAGACGCCATGATTCCGCTGAACGCGGTGGCCGAGGCGATCGCCGCGCGCGGCATCACGCGCATTGCCGGCTCGGTGTTGCCATGGGGCAACGCGTTTCCGGACGCCACGATCGGGTTCGGATGGCCGCTGGACGATCTCGAGTTCGCCTACAGCGCGCCCGTGGACGAGTTGCTGTTCAACGAGGGATACTCGGAGATCCATGTACGCGCGGGGGCGCAGCCGAATGATCCGCCGGAAATCTGGACCCGGCCCGCGCGCTCGTATCCGCCGCTGCGCATTGCGGTGACCACAACGCTGCGCGGCACCGGCGAGGATTCCCTGCCGCAGGTGGAGGCCGTCAAGGACACGATGCGAGGGGACGTGCTGGTGTCCGGCACCATCCCGGCGGGCGACTCCGCCGTTCGCATCGTCACGCACCGCGACCCCGCACAGGCCTATGTCGCGGCGCTGCGCGAGGCGCTCGCCGACCACGGCATCGCCATCGGGGACTCCGCGTTCGTCGCAGATTCGGCGGCAGTGGCCGACACGGTGCACGTGCTCGAATCGCCGCCGCTGTCGCAGATTCTCGGCTTCTTCATGAAACCGTCGCAGAACCAGATCGGTGAGATGCTCTTCAAATCGGTGGGGCTCGCGGTCGCGGACACGGGAACAGTGCGGGTGGCGCGGCGCATCGTCGCGGAGCAGCTGGCCACCTGGGGCGCGCAGAACGACGGGTCCCTGATTTGGGGCGGGAGCGGGCTGTCGCGCCGGGACATGCTGTCGCCCGAGACCATCGTCCGGGTGCTCGACGTCATGCGACGCGGACCGCATTTCGAGACGTACCACGATGCGTTTCCGGTCGCGGGCGTGGATGGAACGCTGCGCCTGCGGATGCGGGGCACGGTCGGCGAAGCCAATGTCCGCGGCAAGACCGGCACGCTGGGCAGCGTGCGGTCGCTCTCCGGCTACGTCACCACCGCCGGCGGCCAGCAGCTCCTGTTCAGCGTGCTCGCAAACAACTTTCTCGTGGGCACGGAGCGGATCTCGCGCGTGCAGGACACCATCGCGGTGCGGCTCGCACGTCTGCGCGTGGTCACGGGGAGCGACCGCTGAACGACCGTCCCCTCTCGGTGGCAGAGGCCTGCGCGGCCGTGCTGAGCGACGTCGCGCCGCTGGACGCCGAGGCCGTCGCGCTGCACGATGCCCTCGGCCGGGTGCTGGCGGAGGACGTGGCATCGCCGCTGGCCCTGCCGCCCTGGGACAATGCGTCCATGGACGGCTACGCCGTGCGATCGGACGACATGCGGGAGGCGAGCACGGAGGCGCCGGTCGCGCTGACCGTCACCGGCACCATCGCGGCCGGCACCAGGAGCGGTCGCACGCTCGGTGCGGGTGAAGCGATCCGAATCATGACCGGCGCACCCATCCCCGCGGGCGCCGATTCCGTGGTGCGGGTCGAAGACACCGACGGCGGCGAAGCGACGGTGCGGATCTCATCGAGCCGGGACGCGCTGCGGAACGTGCGCGTGCTCGGCGAAGACGTCGGCGCGGGTGACATCGTCGCGAGCCGGGGGATGCAACTGCATCCCGCGCACCTTGGCCTGATCGCCTCGGTGGGGCGTTCGAAGGTGCGCGTCCACCGCCGGCCGCGCGTGGCCGTGCTGGCCTCGGGGGACGAGCTGGTGGATGTCGATCGCTTCGCCGAGGTTCTGGCCGGCGACAAGATCATCTCGTCGAACAGCTACGCCCTGTCGGCCGCTGTGCGGGACGCGGGCGCGGACGCGGTGTCGCTCGGGCTCGTCGGCGACGATCCGGTGGCGCTGCGAGAGCGGCTGTCCCGCTGCGACTGCGATCTGCTGATCACGACAGGCGGCGTTTCCGTGGGCGCGTTCGACTTCACTCGCGGCGTGCTGGCCGAGCTCGGGGCAACCCAGCGCTTCTGGCGCGTGCGCATGCGCCCGGGCGCACCGGTCGGATTCGGCATGCTCCGAGGCGTGCCGTGGCTCGGGCTTCCCGGCAATCCCGTGTCAACGCTCGTCACGTTCGAGCTGTTCGCGCGCCCAGCCATTCGCAGGATGCTGGGGCACGCGCTGCTCCACCGGGTGCCCGTGCGCGCGACCCTGCAGGACGACGCGTCCATCGCTCCCCCGCTGACACACTTCCTCCGCGCGATCGTGACGGGCGGACCCGGCGGCTATTCGGCCAGACTCACCGGACCACAGGGATCAGGGCTGCTCTCGTCCATGGCACGGGCCAACGCCCTGCTGGTCATCCGGGGTGACCGGGCGCATGTCGCGTCGGGCGAACAGGTGGATGCACTCCTCCTGCGCGACGACGTCGCGCACGCGGCCTCGCCGCCGGTGACGTGACCCCGGGCACAGCGTATCAGCAGACGAATCCGCACCTTGCGGTGAGGGTTGTAACTGTCGCAAGTGCGGTCCCGGCAGTACGTTAGAAGCGCCTCCCTGGTTCCGCCCACCGCCTCCGTTGTCGGGTTCGGGCTCGTTCCGCCGTCCAAGAGTGTGTAAGCATATGAAGATCAAAGCCATCCGCATACTTGCCGTCGCTCTGAGTGCGGCGGCCGGTCTCACGTGTGCCGACGATAGCGTGAGTGGAGTGCGGCGTGTGAGTGCCGCGTCGTTCGCGCTGGCGCCTGCGTTCGTGGAGGCCCCGGAAGGCGGTCCCAACATCGGCGTCGAGCGCATTCGCGGGGTGCTCCGCGGTGCCAGCGACAGCACCGTGGCCGAAGCGGCGGTGGAAGGCGACAGCGCCATCCTCCGGTTCGAGCGCGTCCAGGTCCGCGGTGACAGCAGCACGTTCGAGCTCGAGGTTCAGGCGTTCGACTCGAGCGACGTGCTGGTCTTTCAGTCCCAGAGCGACATCCAGGTGCAGCCGGGCGACAACGCACCGGCGCAACCGGAACTCGAGTATGCGGCTCCGGACGCCAACGTCGATTCGCTCGACGTCGCCGGCTCCGTGGTACCGCTCGCCTGGCTGGGGGCGGCGCCGGGCAATACCAGGTGCCTGAACCGCGCGGCGGACGCGGAGGCCCAGACGCAGCACCAACTGACCGTTCAGGGGTTCGCAAGCGGGGCCGCGGTGGCTGGCGTTCGGGTGGGGTGGACGTCGCGCGACACCACGATCGCGACCGTGAGCGCGTCCGGTTTGGTGCAATCGCGTTGCTCGAACAGGTCCACCTACGTGGTGGCCCGCACCTTCACGAACGAAGCGGATTCCGTGCTGGTCAGCGTTACCGCGCCGGCGTTCACGCTGTTGATGGATCCCGACTCCGTGAGCATTCCGCGCGGCGGAAGCGACACGCTCTCCGCGCTGGTCGTGGACGAGAACGGCAACGCGGTGCCGGCAGCGGAGGTGTCATGGCACACGAGCGATCCGACGCGGGCCACGGTGAACCAGTCCGGCGTGGTGCAGGCCTTCACGAACGGGCGCGTACAGATCACGGCCTCGTCCGGGGGTCGCACCACGGTCGCGATCGTGCAAGTCGAAACCCCGAAGGCCGCCAGGTTGGTCGTCGTTCCGGGGGTGGATACCGCCGCCGTGGGACAGCACCGGGTGTTCTTCGCCAAGGCGTTCGACGCGTCGAATCGCGTGATCGGTGACGCCACGGGGTTCGAGTGGTATTCATCACACCCCGACATCGCGAGCGTGAACGCGTCCACGGGTGTCGTGCAGGCGCTTGCGCTGGGTGATGCGTTCATCGTTGCGAAGCTGGACGGCAAGAAGGACAGCATCCCGTTCAACGTCGCGGCGTCGCGCCCGCCGGGGTCCATCGAGTCGCGCGTCATCCACGCGGCCACCGAGAGTCCGCTGGCGGGAGCATCGATCACCGGGCCCGGGCCCGCGAGCGGCACGACGTCGGGGCCGGACGGCACCTTCGTGCTGGGCGGCTTGCAACCCGGCGATAATGTCACGGTGTCGCTCGACGGATACGTGTCGATCACGCTGTACGACGCACCGGTGTACCCCAACCAGACGCTGCGCCTGCCGGACGCGCCGATGATTCCCACCAGCACCTCGCCGGGCAGCATGACGGGCTCGGTGAAGCATGCACTCACACAGAGTGGCGTGAGCGGCATTGCCGTGAACGCCTACACGGGGATCAACGCGGGGCCGTCCCCGTTGCGGCCGTTCGCCACACCGGTGGCCACCGTCAGCACGACCACGAACGGATCGTTCACGATCAACAACCTTGGCGCCGGCACCTATACGCTGATTTTCTCGGGTGAGGGATACTCCGAGATGGTCAGCGTGGGCGTGGTGTTCGGCGGGCTGACCACCGCCCAGGACGCGGTGCTGCTGCCGCCGGCGACCTCGTCGAGCGGCATCGCGATCGTGCTGACGTGGGGTCAGTGCGGGGAGACCCACGTGGCGTGCGACCTCGACCTGCATCTCACCGGACCGAGAGTGGATGCCGGACGGTTCCACGTGTACCAGGGAGACAAGCGTTACCTGGCGGAAGGCGACACGGTGGCGGCACTGGACCTGGACGATCTCACGGGCCCCGGACCGGAAGTGATCGGGCTGCGCGCGTCGGCGGCGCCCGGCGCATACCGCTTATACGTCCACAACTATTCCGGCCGGTCCGCTGGCACGAGCCGCTCCCTCGCCGATTCCAGCTTTGCCCGCGTTGACGTGTACCAGAACAACCGCGTGATCGGCACGTTCTTCCCGCCGTCCGGCGTGCCGGGCACGCTCTGGAAGGTGTTCGAGTACGACGGCGCGCGGCTTACGCCGAAGAACGAGATCGTGCATCAGGAGGACGCGGCTGTGCTTCCGATGATCGTCGGCCCGATCGATCCGTCCGCCGAGGACCTGTCGCGCATTTTCGACGCGGTGAAGCGGCCGAAGAAGTAGTCCGCGCTCAGGCCTGGAGGCGCTCGGCGACGACCTCGGAGATGTCGAGGACGTTCACGTTCGCGTCCCTCGCCTTCGCGCCGTCGGCCATCATGGTCATGCAGAAGGGACAGGCGACGGCGATCGTGTCCGCGCCGGTGGCAAGCAGTTCTTCCACGCGCTCCACGTTGATGCGCTTGCCCGTGTTCTCTTCCATGAACATGCGGCCGCCGCCGGCGCCGCAGCACAGCCCGCGATCCTTCGTGCGCGGCGGCTCCACGAGGTTCACCACGGGGAGCGCGCGGCGCAGCGTCTCGCGCGGGGCGTCGTAGATGTCGTTGTAGCGGCCCAGATAGCACGAGTCGTGGTAGGCAACGGTCAGGCGCTGGCCTTCATCGCTCCGGAGCGGAACGCGATTCTCCTGAAGCAGCCGCTCGATGTAGCTGGAGTGGTGGATGACTTCATAGTTGCCGCCCAACTGCGGGAACTCGTTGCCGATCTGGTGAAAGCAGTGCGGGCAGCTCGTGACGACCGTGAGCACGTCGTACCGGTTCAACGTTTCGATCGTGTCTTTCGCCAGCATCTGGTAGAGGTATTCGTTGCCCAGGCGCCGAGCAGGGTCGCCGTGGCAGTGCTCCTCCTGCCCCAGGATCGCGAACCGGATGCCGCACGCCTGCATGATCCTCGCGAACGCCACCGTGATCTTCTTCGCCCGGTCATCGAACGATCCCATGCACCCCACCCAGAACAGCACGTCCGGCCGTTCGCCCCGGGCATGCATCTCCGCCATGGTGGGGATGTTCATCCCCTGGGCCCAGTTGGCGCGGTCCGACTGGCTGAACGCCCAGGGCGATCCGTTGCGCTCCAGGGATTCGAAGGCGGGCTGGACCTCCGCCGGAAACCGCGACTCGCTGAGCACCAGAAAGCGGCGCATTTCGTTGATCACGTCCAGCTGATCGATGGACACCGGGCACTCCTGCACGCAGGCGCGGCAACTCGTGCACGCCCACAGCTCGTCCTCCGTGATATAGTGGTCCAACAGCCGGTGCTCGAGCACCTGCTCCGGCGTCCGCGCGCCGGCGCTCGCTCCGTCCGCGCGCACGAACATCGGTCGTAGAAATTCCATGCGATCGCCGGTGACGAGCGGCCCTTTCTCCATGAGTCGCTGCCGCGCGTTCACCACGATCTTTCGCGGGCTCAGCGGCTTGCCGGTGATGTGGGCGGGGCACGCGGCGGTGCATCGGCCGCACTCCGTGCACGAGTAGCCGTCGAGCAGGTTCTTCCAGGTGAGATCCTCCACGTCGGATGCGCCGAACTTCTCGGCATCCGCCTCGAGGTCCATCGGACGCATCACCGCGCGCTCGCCCTTCCAGCTCGTGTTCGAGAAGAAGACGTTGAACAGCGACGACGCCACGTGCAGATGCTTGGAGTAGGGCAGGTAGTTGAGGAACGCCAGCACGAGGAGGGCGTGCACCCACCAGTTCACGCGATAGCCGATCCACGCGGCGTCGGGATCCATTCCGCCCAGCGCCACGCCCACGGCGTGGGACGCGACCCGTGCTTCCGCCACCGACCCCGGCCGCGCCACGGCGAGAAAACCGCCGGCCAGGAGATACGTGAGCATCAGCGCGCCGATCATGCCCAGGATGATGTAGGCGTCGAGATGCTCGACGTTGTCGCCCTCGAGACGTTTCGGATGGAGCACCAGCCGCCTGAAATACGCGAAGCCGATCGCGCCCAGCACGAGCACGGCGAAGCCGTCCTGCGACAGCTCGTAGCCGTGGTACATGACCGCAGGGAGAAACCGGGCATAGGCGAAGCCCGGGAACACGCCGGCAATGAGCAGCTCGATCGTGCCGGCGGTGAGGACCATGAATCCCCAGAAGATCGTCGCGTGCATCACGCCGGCGACGGGTTCCCGCAGGATCTTCGTTTGCGCGATGCCCACGCGCAGCAGGTTCCACGCGCGGCGCCAGATCAGGTCACCGCGATGCTCCGGGCGCCCCAGCCGCATGTACCGCACGAGCCGCTGGACATTGAGCGCGAAGAATCCGGCGGCAATGACGACGAGGAACAGGAAGACGACGTTTTCAGCCATCACCGTAGGCCGCGAGACTCGAGCGGCGTCAATGCCCCTGCTTCGCGGTGCGCACCGCGCTCGTGAAGGCCGGCACCACCTCGAACACGTCACCCACCACGCCGTAGTCCGCCACCTTGAAGATCGGCGCGTCGGGATCCTTGTTGATGGCGACGATCGTCTTCGAGGTCCGCATTCCCGCCAGGTGCTGAATGGCGCCGGAGATGCCGATCGCCACGTACAACTGCGGACTCACCTGGCGACCCGTCTGGCCGATCTGGTCCGCGTGTGGTCGCCAGCCCTCGTCGGTCACCGCGCGCGTGCATCCGACAGCGGCGTTGCCAAAGGCCTCGGCGAGTTCTTCCACGAGCTTGAAGTTCTCCGGACCGCGCAGTCCGCGGCCGCCGGCAATGATCACGGGCGCCTCCCCGAGGTCGAGCTTTCCCTTGGCGCCCTCGATGATCTCCCTGACCGTCACACGCTCGGCGCCCGGATCGGCGGCGGGCGCCACGGTCTCGGTACGGGCAGTGCGCACGTTCTCCTTCGGCGTGAACGCGGAAGGGCGCAGCGACAGCACCGCCGGCGACCCCGCCACTGAAAGCGTCACGATCACCTTGTTCGCGTATCCCGGATGCTTGACCGTGAGATCGTCTCCCGACACGGCGAACTCGATGATGTCGGCGGCCAGGGGAGCATCCATCCGCGCGGCAACCCGAGGACCCAGATCGCGTCCGTTCGCGGAGAACGGGAGCAGCACCGCGCGATAGCCACTCGTCGCGCGCGCCGCGATGGTGGCGGCGAGCGACTCGCGCGCGTAGTGCACGAAGCCCGCGTGCTCGCACACGATGACGAGATCCGCGCCGTACTGCCCCAGCTGCGCGGACCTGGCACCGATCCCGGCGGGGCCGGCGAGCATCGCGTGG
>JBBDYA010000122.1:0-12219 GCA_040902005.1 Gemmatimonadaceae bacterium
GGCGAGGTGTTCCGGCCGGCGCGAGCCAGTACCAATACTTGGACGAGAGAGCTGTCAGTAAACACGTACGACTCGTGTCGTAGTCGTCCAAGTATTGGTACTATGCTCGCGCCGGCCGGAACACCTCGCCCCTCCCCTGGTTTTTCAGTGCTTCCCTAGCGCGGATTCACACGGACAGGGCGAAACGTCTACGGATCAAAATGCCCTGGGTCGGCGTTCGCAGCGATCAGTTCGAGCGTCCGGGCCGTATCAGCAGTTCCTGCCCGACCTTGATCGTGTTCCCCACGATCCCGTTCTGCTCCCGAATGCGCTCGACGGGGATCTCATACCAATCCGCGATGGACGAAATGGCGTCGCCGGGGCGCACCACGTGGCGCACCGGCTGACTGCGGTACGCCTCGAGGATCGTCACGAGTTCCGCCCGGGCATCCCGCACCTTCCCGGCCCAGACCCCCAGGGCGTACCGCTGCTTGTGGCGTTCGGCCCACGCCGCCCGCAGCGAATCCGCTTGCGGTCTCCCTCCCGTCGCGATCCCCAGCGTGAGCGCGTCATGCGGCGACTTGACGCGGAGCGCGCGGGACAGGCCGAGCACGGCGAATGACCCTTTGATGGTCACGAGCGTGTCGATGCCGAATGCGCGCTGGTCGAAGGTGGGGGGCGCGTCCGCGGCGCCCGTGATGTCCCGTGGCGGAGCCCCGAGATAGATGAGCCGGCGGTCCGTGAGCACCAGCAGGCCGCGCGTCGCGCGAAAGTAGTCCACGCCGCTGCGGCGGAACACGGCGACCGTGTTCGTGACGCGCTCGTCCGGCAGCAGGGTGTTCATGCGCAGTTCGCGCTCGACGATGGCGCGCGCGTCACGCGGTTCGCGACGCTGCGAATACAGGAGGATCTGCGCGAACACGAACAGGATCGCGACGGCGAGCGCGATGAGGCCGTACCATACCGCGTTCGGCATGGTCTCGCGCGAGCGGCGAAGCAGTGAGGGAATGCCACTGTCGCGCTCGCCGGTCTCAACAACGGGCGATGCGGGCGATGCGGGCGATGCGGGCGATGCGGGCGTTGTCATGTTTCCCCGCGCGAAGTGGAAGATCGGTGCCGTTGTTCCGGCCGACGCGTCCCACTAGTGTAGGTGGTCGCAGTCGTTGTAACGCTGGAGGCGGGCGCTTCGCGCTGAGCTCGCTGTCCAGCACTGTCGGAGAAGCATTATTTCCATCAAGCCCTTGCTGCGGTCCCTCGCCGTTGGCGTGGCTGCCGCGGCCACCGTGGTGTTCACGGCCATGCGCGTGGAGCCGGTGTTCCTCAGGGATTCCATCGTCATCCCGCGCGCGACGAGCGACGAGCACGCTCTGCTCGAGTCCCCCTGGCTCATGCTGCCCTACGCGGACGCGCTGGCGACGTCGATGTTCCTGCGCGACCGGAACGCCTTCGCCAACGATCTCGTGAACACGGGCAAGGTGCAACTGCCACGCGCGCTGCGCCTGGCGGATGTGGCGGTGCGCGAGGCCTACCGCCGCAAGGTGCCGCCCGCGCTGGTGCTTGGCATCATGCTCACGGAGAACCACGAACTGAAGTCCACGGCTCGATCCAGCCAGGGTGCGCTGGGGCTGATGCAGATCGATCCCGGACCCTGGCGGCCGGCGCTCGGACGGCTGTTCGGCACCAATCTGCGCAACGATTCCACGAACCTGCGCTACGGGGTCTTCATCCTGAGCCACCTGGCCAACGGCAGCGCGCGGGCGGCAACGGCCGAGTCAGGAGCGGCGTGGCGTACCGCCCTCCTGCGCTACAATGGTTGCGTGCGCGGAACCAACACGCGCAACTGCCACAGCTATCCGGACGTGGTGCGTCGCAACGTGCTGCGGGTCGCGCGCGAGGTCTGCGCGGGGCGGGACTTCGAGACGTGCGTGGTGACGCCGCTGCGGTTGGGAACCAGGAGCTAGGAACCAGGAGCTTAGGAACTAGGAACCAGTTCCTAGTTCCTAGTTCCTAGTTCCTAGTTCCTAGTTCCTAGTTCCTACTTGACCTTCTGGACCTTGATGTTGGCGTTCTGTACGATGCCGATTTCCATACCGTTGGCTGCGATCACGATCTTCAGGGTCACGTCGTCTGCGCTCGCGCTGCCGACGTAAACGCCGCGGCGGCTGATAACCAGGCGGCCTTTGCCTTGCGCGGTGCCTTCCAGCGTCATTGCCTGGCCCTGCGGTGCACCGCTGCCCGACATGACGCTCTGGGATTCCCGACCGATGTTCCAGCTCGTTTCTCCGTCGACCGTCGTGTCACCCAGCACGGTGAAGGTGGAGATGACCTGCCGGTTGATGTCCAGTCCATTCTGCTTCACGAGTCGCGCGGAGGTGTCGGTCCAGGCGACGTCCTTGCCAACACGCGAAGCCCGATGAGCTTGTCGAGGCCGGGTGGCGTCATCCCCATGGGGCCCACGGCCGCCATGGAATCGATGACGGTGGTCACCAGCAGCGTGTCCCGGTGCGCGCGCGCAACCGTGAGGGTGAGGAGCTGGTCGCTGGAGGTGTCGAACTCCTGCGTCTGTCCCATCGCCTCCTGCGTGCCCGCGGTGGTGGAGGACACGCGATACTGGCCCGTGCCGGCGGCGTACTCGAAGCCTTGTGCGATGACGGTGGCCGGCAGCGCAAGACCGAGCGCGAACGCCAGCGGGAGGGATCGGGGGAACATGGAAGACTCCTGAAGGGTGGGTGGGCGGCGAACATCTGCGCGCCAAGCTGGTGCAATCTAGCGCGCGCGCACACCTTTCGTTCCCCAATGCCTGATTCCATCACACTCGAGCTGCTGCATCCGGATGCTCGCGCTCCCGAGCGGGCGACCGAAGGCTCCGCGGGCTACGACCTGTTCGTCTATCTCACCCACCGGACGGTGAGTGTTTCAGACGCCAGCGGCACCTGGGAGCTGCCCACCTTTCGGGACCGCGAGAAGAATCTTTCCTACCTCGAGCTCCAGCCGAACGCCACCGCGATGATTCCGCTGGGATTCAAGGCCCGGTTGCCACGTGGATGTGAAGCGCAGATTCGGCCTCGCAGCGGCACCACCTTCAAAAAGGGGCTGCTGATTCCCAACTCGCCGGGAACGATCGACGCGGACTATCCGGAGGAATGGATGGTGCTCGTGCGCAATCCCGGCCCCAGGGCCGTGCGGATCGAGCACGGCGAGCGCATCGCGCAGATGGTGCTGTCGCGGTACGAGGTGCTCACGATCGAAATGGGGACGGTGGGCAAGACCACCAAACGCGTGGGCGGCTTCGGCAGTACGGGCCACTGATCCCGCTGCCGTGCCGCGGGGATCACGGCACGACGGCGGGCCTCGGCTCGATGCGCACGATCCAGAGCCCGTTGTTCAGATCGTTGACGTACGCCAGGCCATCCCTGGGGTTCACGACAACGCCCCAGGTCATGGGTGAATTCACGGTGTTTCCCTGCATGTCGCCCGTATGCAGGTGCACCATTTCACGCTCCTGGGCTCGCAGGTCCCCGAGCAGTTCGCCGGAGATGTCGAAGGCGCGAAAGCCCGCGTTGTAGGCGCCCAGGTACAGCGTGTCGCCCGCCACCCAGACGTTGTGGACGCCGCCGAACTCGGGCTCGTACCACGCCACGGACCGCGGCTGTTCCAGGTTCGACACGTCGATCACCTGGAGACGCCCGTATGCCCGCGACGCCGCCGCGTCGCGCGCCCCGGTAACGGCCGTCGCGGGAAACACCTCGTCCGCGATGAACACGTAGTTCCTGTGTCGCCAGGCAGTGTGCGTTCCCCGAATGAATCCGGGGCCGCCGGCTGCCTCCACCTGCCGATAGAGATCGTTCAGGTCGTACTTGAACTGTGACACGAGCACCGGATTGGAGGGCGAGCCGCCCTTCATCCCATTGCCGACGTCGAGGATGACGAGCCCGTCGTTCCAGTAGCTCAGGTACGCGAGCCCGTCCTGGATGTCGATGTCGTGCAGCGTGCGACCGGCGTCCGACCGCGGTGTCTTCCACTGCGCCACCTCGCGCGGGTGGTAGGGATCGCCGATGTCGATGACGTGCATCGCGCCGGTGCCGTCGTTCGTGAGATAGATATGGGTACCAAACCGTTCCTGACGGTACACAAACGTGGAGTGCACGCCCGCCGTGACGCCCTCGGTGAACTCCGCGATCGCCTTCGGGTGCAGCGGATCCTCGAGCGACGCGATCACGATGCCGTTCCTGCGGTCCGCCGCGCCCTCGCGCGTGAAGACCAGGAAGCGGCCGTCCGGCGTGGTCATGATGTCATTGACGCGGCGCGTGTTCGCGACGATCGAATCGGTGACCACCGGCTTCGCCGGGTTGGAGATGTCGATCGCGTACATCCGGTCGCCGCCGCCGCCGGTGCCGAGGTAGGCCACGGTGCCGTTGGGGTGGATCCAGACTTCCTCGGTCGAGAAGGCGGTGCGCGGCAGTCGCCCCACGACGGTCACCTTCCGGCGCGCGTCGCGATGCGCCAGGCGGACGGACGCTTGCGCGACACGATTGCCCACCGTGGCGGTGACGACGTAGTCACCCGCGTGATACCCCACGAACTTTCCGTCCGGGCCGATCATGCCATTGCCGGGGGCCATGCTGTACGACGGGATCAGGTCGGCCACCGCGCGCCCGTTTGCATCGCGGGCATCGAGGGTGAAGGGGATCACGTCGCCGGTGCGCGCCACGCTGGTGGAGGGACGAAGCTCCATCCGCACGATGGTATTCGGCACCACGTCGATGGTGACCGACTGTGCCGCGCCCCCCCCACCCCCCCCGGTGGACGCCGTCACCGTGACGCGGCCTGCCGCCACCGCCGTCACCATGCCGGCGTCGCTCACCGTGGCGACGCGCGTGGGCGTGCT
This sequence comes from Gemmatimonadaceae bacterium, assembly GCA_040902005.1. GTDB lineage: Bacteria > Gemmatimonadota > Gemmatimonadetes > Gemmatimonadales > Gemmatimonadaceae > DASPMP01. The sequence continues at coordinate 4,868 of JBBDYA010000122.1, forward strand.
GCGCCAGGCCACGCGATCGTCACGCGCATCGCCCGCGGCCGAGTAGGACGTGGCCTCGAGCCGCAGTCGCTGTCCGACCACCACGCGCTGCACCGCCGGTGAGATCGCGACGCGCGCGGCCGGTCCGGGAACCATGCGGATCTCGATACGCTCCACGACCGGGCGCGACCCCGGCACGAGCGCGACGACGGCCACCGGCAGCGTGCCGGTCGCTCCGGAACTCACGAGCCCCAGGGTGTCCACCGTGCCCTCGAAGCGCGCGCCGGTCGCCACGAAGCGCACGCTGGCTCCGCTCACCACCGCGCCCGACGCGTCCAGCGCCTGCGCGCTGAGCCGCAGCGTGTCGCCGGCGATCATCGTGCGGGTCGCGGGGCTGATCGCGATGCGCGCGATGGGCGAGGCCGGGATCGCTGGCGGCGACGGCTGCTGCTGGACGGCGAGGAGTGCGAAGGCGAAAAGCATGGTCGGCGGGCGGAGAGGGTTGGAACTTCGGCACATCTGGTATGCGGCCTGGTTAAAATACCGCATGACCCTGCGTTGCGTTCCACTCCTGATCCCCCTCCTGTTCCTGGGGTTCGCCGGGGCCTGTACCCCTCCCCCCCCTCCCGCTGGCAGCGCGCCGGCGCCGTCACCCGTGGATTCGCGCGTCGGCGGTCCCGATCGCGACTACCTCGTGTACGTGGCGTCCGAGGCCACGGATCGCATCGCGCTGATCCGCTTTGGCCCGGGCGGCGCGCGCGTCGAACAGCAGACCACCATCGGCGTCATGCTCGCCGATCCGGACGGTCCGCACGGCATCGCGGTGTCCCCGGACGGCAGACACTGGTACGCGACGACCGCGCACGGCACGCCGTACGGGTCCCTCTGGAAATACGAGACCGGCAGCAACGCAGCCGTCGGCCGCGTCATGCTCGGCGATTTTCCCGCGACGGCCCACGTCACCCCGGACGGCGCGTTCGTCTTCGTGGCCAACTTCAACCTGCACGGCGAAATGGTGCCATCATCAGTGTCGGTCGTCGCGGCGGACGCGATGGTCGAAGTCGCGCGCATCCAGACCTGCACCATGCCACACGGGTCGCGCATCAATCGCGATGGCACCAGGCACTACTCGGCCTGCATGATGGACGACATGGTGATCGAGATCGACACCCGCACGCTCGGCGTCGCGCGCCACTTCATGCTGAAGCCGGGGTCCGAGCACGGCATGGCAGGGGCACCGGGGGGGGGGCAGCACCGCACGGACGCGGGGAGCGATCATGGCGCCGGCCACGGCAGCGGCGGCTCGCATGCCAACGTGAGCTGCTCTCCCACCTGGGCGCAGCCCTCGGCAGATGGCTCCCGGGTGTACGTCGCGTGCAACAAGTCCGACGAGATCGTGGAGATGGACGTCGAATCCTGGACCATGACCCGCCGCCTGCCGGCGGGACCCGGCGTGTACAACCTGGCCGTCACCCGTGACGGACGGTTGCTGATCGGCACCAACAAGCGCGGACAGTCCGTGTCGGTCATCGACATCGCGAGCGGCAGGGAGCTGGCGCGGCTGCCCACCCGGCGCCGGATCGTCCACGGCGTCGTCGTGTCTCCGGACGACCGCTACGCGTTCGTGTCCGTCGAGGGGATCGGATCGGAGCCCGGCACCGTGGAGATCATCGATCTCGCCACCCTGACGACCGTGGCGACCGTGGACGTGGGACAGATGGCCGGCGGCATCGACTTCTGGAGGACGGAGCCGGCGCGGTGAAGCCCCCCCACCCGGGTGTCGCGGGCGCGTCCGCATCGTACTGGGTCGCGACGCGGGCGCCCCGTTACAGTCTGGTCTTTGCCATACCGCTCTTCCTGCTGTACGAGGCACTGGCCGTGGGGCTGGCCGGCGATCCGCAGGTGGGCGGAGTTCGGAACGCGGCAGACGTGCTGCTCAAGACCCCGTTCGTCCTTTTTTCCGGCGCCCGCGGGTCCATGGCGTTCTTCGCGACGGTCATGGCCGTCTGCGTATTCCTGATTGCGCGCGATCTCACGCGGTCCGGGGCGCGGATCGAACCGCGGATGTTCCTGTTGATGCTCGGCGAGTCGGCGGTGCTCGCCTTGCTGCTCGGTGTCCTTGTCGGCGCGTTGACGCAACAGGTATTGGGGGGACTTTCGGCGCTCACGGTTCAATTGACAGGCGCGCCGCTGGAGGCGTTGGGATGGCGCGTGAAGCTGATGCTGTCGCTCGGAGCGGGGCTGTACGAGGAGCTGCTGTTCCGGGTGATTCTCGTGGGGGGGCTCGCGGCCGGACTGCACTGGCTGGTCGGCGGTGCGCGGTTCGCCACGGGACTGGTGGCCGCGGTGGTCGGGGCACTGATCTTCTCGGCGTTCCATTACGTCGGCGAATATGGCGATCCGCTGGAGCTGGGGTCGTTCACCTATCGCGCGATCGCGGGGCTGGTGTTCAGTGGGCTCTATCTCACGCGCGGGTTCGGTGTCACGGCGTGGACGCATGCGCTGTACGACGTGTACGTGTTGCTACTCTGAATGCTGTCTCGGTGTGCAGTTGCAGGCGTACCCGCGGCGAAGCCGCGGCCGAGAACCCACCGGCGCGAAGCGCCGCCGAGAACGGAGTAGCGCGAAGCGCCGCCGAGAACGTAGTTCGCGAAGCGCGGGCGAGCGCTTTATGTGAGCGCCGCCTCATACTTCCGCACGATGTCCGATGCGGATTCGATCCCATGGATGCCGTCTACGCTCTTCCCGGCCTGCCAGTACTCCTCGGCCCCGCGTCCCTTGTACAGGTCCTTCTTCAGGCGGTAGAGCGACCGGACCGCGTAGATCGTGCGCATCCAGTGCTTGAGCCGGCGATGACGGAGCATGAAGCGGGCGATGGGGCCGGCCCGCGTTCCAAGATGCCGCACGTACTCGTTGTTGATCACGGCCACCGGCACTCCGGTCAGGCGCTCCGTGTGGACGATATCCGTTGATGACGACTTCACGATGGCCTGCTTGTAATCTGGATGGGCGCTGCATTCGGTCGTGGCAATGAATCGTGTGCCGAGCTGCGCGCCGGCGTACCCCATGGCGAGCGCCGCCCGGAATCCGGCGGGCGTGCCGATTCCTCCCGCGCACACGATGGGCAGGCCAAACGGTGACAGCTCCGCGTGCAACAGCTCCGCGGATCTGGTGCCCGCGTGCCCCCCCGCGCGGTCGTTGACGGCGATGAGCCCGTGCACGCCGGCATCCGCGCCTTTCTGCGCCCACTTGCGCTCCGTCACGTCGTGGTAGACCACGCCCCCCACCTGACCCACCCGATCCACCACCCAGCGCGGATTGCCGAGCGACGTGATGAAGAAGCGAATCCCTTCCTCGAGCGCGATCTCGATCCACTGCTGCATGCGTTCCCGATAGAATCGGTTCGACTGCTCGATCAGGGCGTTGAACCCCACCGGATGGCCAGCGGCCAGCTTCTGCGTCAGCCGCACACCCTCGCGAAAGTCGTGGCCGTGCACGAAGGTGAGCGAGATGGGCTGGATGATGCCGATACCGCCGGCGGCGGAGACGGCCCCGACGAGTTCCGGATTGCTGCACGGGTACATCGAACCGCAGATGAGCGGCACGCGGATCCGGGCGTGGAGCGTCAATGCGGTCTGCATCAGGACCGGCGCAGGAGCCAGGTCACGGTCGCCCGGGCGACCACGTCGCCCGCCGCATCGCGCACCTGGGAGTGCACGTCGTACACGGTCTCGGCGGTAATGGGGGGAAGCTCGCACCGGCACTCGGCGGTCAGAGTGCCGCGCGCCTTCTTATGGTACGTCATAGAGAGCCCGGTGACGATACCGCGGGTGCCGGGGGGAAGGGCGGTGAGCATCGCGGTGCCGCTCGTGACCTCCGCCAGATTCACGAGCGCCACCGCGTGCACCGAGTTGAGGTGGTTTCGCAGGCGGCGGCGGTCACGCAGTGTCCAGCGCGAGTAACCGGGTCCCAGCTCCTCGATGCGCGCGCCGATGCTTCCGGTGTAGGGCGCCGTGCGCCCGATGAGGAGGCTGAACAGCGTTCGGCCAAAGGGAATGCGCGAGAGCCGTCGCCACCAGACAGCGATGGTGGTACCAGGCGCGTCGAACGATTTCGCCACGGATACTCCGCTGAGGAAACGGTGAACTCTCTCGACTGTCACGAGAATAGAACACCGGAGGGCCGTCGCCGCACGGTTCCGGGGCGGATGCGCGCCCTCCTGCCGCGGTCGCGGTGGCACGGCTCTCGCCTTTCGGCATCCGGTCACCACCCCGGGAACCCGATTTCATGACAACGGCCGCGTCGTCGAACTTCCACATCCTCGGCTCGGCCACGAACGAGTCCGGCCGTGTCCTGAGCCGGGAGGCGCTCACGTTCGTGGGACGGCTGCACGAGGAATTCGGCGGGCGGAGGCGCGACGTGCTGCGCCGGCGCAAGGAGCGCTGGGACACACTCGAGAAAGGCGGGGCGCTCGTCTTCGCAACCGGCGAGGCCGCCCACGGCGACTGGATGGTCGCCCCAGCGCCGGCCGACCTGAACGACCGGCGCGTGGAGATCACGGGCCCCGCCGAACGCAAGATGATGATCAACGCGCTCAACTCCGGCGCCTCGGTCTTCATGGCGGACCTGGAGGACGCCCTCTCTCCCACCTGGTCGAACGTGGTGGACGCGCAGGGAGCGCTCATGGACGCGGTGCGCCGGTCGCTGACGTTCGCGGCCAAGGGCAAGCAGTACTCCCTGAACGAACGGCTCGCGACACTGGTGGTGCGCCCCCGCGGCTGGCACCTGGTGGAGGCGAACGTGAGCATCGCCGGCCTGCCTGCGTCGGCCAGCCTGTTCGATTTCGGGCTCTACTTCTTTCATAACGCGCGCGAGACCATCGCCCGCGGGACCGGTCCCTACTTCTACCTGCCCAAGCTCGAGAGCCATCTCGAGGCCCGGCTATGGAACGACGTCTTCAACTTCGCGCAAGACGCGCTCGGCATCCCGCGCGGCACGATCCGCGCGACCGTTCTCGTCGAGACGATCTACGCCGCGTTCGAGATGGAAGAGATCCTGTACGAACTGCGCGACCATGCCGCCGGGCTGAACGCGGGGCGCTGGGACTACCTGTTCAGCATCATCAAGGCGTTTCGCAACCGCCCGGAATTCGCGCTGCCCGACCGCGCTCAACTCACGATGGCCGTGCCGTTCATGCGCGCATACGCGAAGCGTTTGGTGCAGGTGTGCCACCGCCATGGAGCGCACGCCATCGGCGGCATGTCGGCGTTCGTGCCCAGCCGCCGCGATCCGGAGGTCAACGCCCGGGCGCTCGCCAAGGTCCGCGAGGACAAGGAACGCGAATCCGGTGATGGGTTTGACGGCACCTGGGTGGCGCATCCGGATCTGGTGCCGGTCGCCGCAGCGATCTTCGATCGGGTGCTGGGTGACGAGCCCAACCAGAAGTCCCGGCCCCGGGACGACGCGCGCGTGGCGGCCGCGGACCTCCTCCAGGTCGCGATCGAGGGCGGACGCGTCACGTCGGACGGCCTTCGCGCGAACGTGGACGTGGCGCTCCGGTACCTCGACGCATGGCTCCAGGGCACGGGTGCGGTGTCGATCAACAACCTGATGGAAGACGCGGCGACCGCAGAGATCGCGCGATCACAATTGTGGCAATGGATCCGCCACCGTGTGGATGTGGACGGCAGCGGCACGATGACTGCGAATGAGTACCGTCGGGTGCGGGATGCAGTCGTCGCGGAATTACGAAAGTCTGCGCCGAAGCACTCGCGCGTGACCGACGCGGCAACCCTGCTGGACGAGTTGGTGCTCGGCGAGTGGCAGGATTTCCTGACGCTGCCGGGCTATCGCATGCTGAAATGAGCCGAGGTGTCCATGACTGCGACTGAGTACGGCGCGATGCGCGAGCACGAGAAGCCGCAGGACAGGATCGCGCGCGAGGCGAAGGAACTCGAGCGGCGCTGGAATCTCGACGCCCGCTGGACGGGCGTGCGGCGCGACTATGGCGCGGCAGACGTCCTCCGGCTGCGCGGGTCCATGCGGCTGGAGCATTCGTTGGCCCGGCTCGGCGCGGAGCGCCTCTGGGGACAGCTCACCCGCGAGAATGGCGAAGCGGTGCGCACGTTCGGCGCGCTGACCGGATCCCAGGCGGTGCAGATGGTTCGCGCAGGTCTCGAGGCGATCTACCTTAGCGGCTGGCAGGTGGCGGCCGACGCAAATCTCGCCGGTCAGACGTACCCCGACCAGAGTCTGTATCCCAGCAACAGCGTTCCCACGCTGGTGCGACGGCTGAACAACGCGCTGCTGCGCGCGGACCAGGTGGAGTGGAGCGAAGGCAACAACGGCAGGAACTGGCTGGTGCCGATCGTCGCGGACGCCGAAGCCGGATTCGGGGGGCCGCTGCACGCCTTCGAGCTCACCAAGTCCATGATCGAAGCGGGCGCCGCCGGCGTCCACTTCGAGGACCAGCTGGCCAGTGAAAAGAAATGTGGGCACATGGGGGGCAAGGTGCTGGTCCCCACCGCCCAGCACATCCGGATGCTGACCGCGGCGCGTCTGGCGGCCGACGTGCTCGACGTGCCAACGGTCATCATCGCGCGCACGGACGCCCTCGCGGCCACGCTGCTCACCACCGACGTGGACGAGCGCGACCAACCGTTCCTGTCGGGCTCGCGCACGCCCGAGGGCTACCATCGCGTGACCGGCGGGCTGGACTCGGCGATTGCGCGAGGGCTGGCGTACGCTCCGTACGCGGATCTCCTGTGGTGCGAAACGTCCACGCCCGATCTCGACGAGGCTAGGCGGTTTGCCGAAGCGATCCACGGCCGGCATCCGGACAAGCTGCTCGCCTACAACTGCTCGCCGTCCTTCAATTGGGAGCGGCACCTGGACGCCGACACCATCGCGAAATTTCAGACAGAGCTGGCGGCGATGGGGTACCGGTTCCAGTTCATCACCCTCGCCGGCTGGCACCTGATCAACCTGAACGCCTTCGAGCTGGCCAGCGCCTACGCGGAAGAGGGAATGCCGGCGTACGTCCGCGTGCAGACCCGGGAGTTCGCGCGCGAAAAGGACGGGTACACCGCCACCAGGCACCAGCGCGAGGCCGGCACGGGATACTACGACCAGCTGCTCATGGCCATCACCGGCGGCGAATCCTCGACCGGGGCGCTGCAGGGCAGCACGGAGTCCGAGCAGTTCGTGACGCACGCGTCCGGTGTGGCGGACCTGCTCCCGGGGGGCGAGTTGTCCCGGTCGAACGGAGTGCATCACGGCGCGCTGCCCATCGAGCCGCAGTCGGTCCGCTAGGAAAGCGCTGAAAAAACCATGGGTGGGGCGAGGTGTTCCGGCCGGCGCGAGCCAGTACCAAT
>JBBDYA010000123.1:0-11587 GCA_040902005.1 Gemmatimonadaceae bacterium
CCCCCCCCCACCACCGTCACGGATGTTCTGCGAGTTCGCGCGCCCCCTCCCCGTGATCGCGATCGCCGGTATCACGCCAGCCACGGTCGCGCTGACCGCCGCGAGCGCGAGCGCACTGAGCGCCGTCTCGAGCGTCAGGTCCAGCGATAGCCAGTACGGCAGCGCAGACTGGCCGGCCAGCCCCGCGAGGTTCACATGATCGAGCGCCCAATCGAAAACCAGCACGCCGACACCCGCCGCAATGACGGCAAGCAGCAACGTTTCCACGAAGATCTGCGACACGATGCGTGCTCGGCTCGCGCCGAGCGACGTGCGAATCGCCAGCTCCCGAAGGCGCGTTGCGGTGCGCGCGAACACCAGCATTGCGACGTTACCGCACGCGACGAGCAGTAGCATGAACGTCAGCGCCTGCACGAAGCGAAACTCGGGCACGCTGGCGAGTCCACCTGCTGGCAGGCCGAGATACAGGAGTCCGAACGGCACGACTTCCGCTCTCAGCCGCGCACGCTCTGCCGCCTCGTTCGCGCTGGCCGCGCTGGAAGGCGGTGGTGGGCCCTGAGACGACAGCTCCGCCTGCGCCTGCCGCGCGGAAACGCCGTCCGCCAATCGGCCGAGAATCTGCACGCGCATCCTCGATCCCACCCCACTTGCGGATGCACGGCGGAGCGGGAGCCAGAGCGCTTCGTTGGTAGGGAACGCAAATCCGTCCGGCATCACGCCCACGACCACAGACAGGTTTCGCCCAATGCGAATGCTGCGACCTAGCACGTCAGGATCCTGACCGAAGCGAGACGACCAGAGGCCGTGGCCGATCACGACGACGTCCGGCGCACCGGCGGCGAAATCGCCGGCCTCGAGTACGCGGCCAAGCAACGGCCGAGCCCCCAGCATCTGGAAAACGGAGGAGGTGATCTGCGCACCGGCGGCCGGCGCGCCCCCCCCCCCGTCCGCCGAAGCCACGTTGAAGCTCGACGTGCGGAAGGCGCCGAGCGAGGAGAAGCTGCGCAGTGTCCGCGTCCAGAACGTGAACTCGCCGTCCCAGGTCGGCGCGACGCCCGAGGAAAGCGGATCCCAGTACCGAATGGCCCGCACCTGATTTTCCGCATCGCCCGACAGCGGTCCCTCGAGCGCCCGCGCGACGTGCGACGGCGCGAGGCCCACCGGAATGCCTACGGCGAGCGCGAAGACTGCCGCCAGGTTGACCATCGGGTGCTTCCGCAGCATGCGCAGGCCCACTTTGACGTCGAGCCACGAGAAGCTGAGCTGCGCGAATGTTTCCAGTCCCATCGCGTCGCGCGCCTGCGCTCGACGGGTGCTCTCGTTGATGCGAATCGACCTGGCCCTCTCGCTCACGTGTCCCCCTGCCTTGTCGCGGCTCGCGCGAAACGGCCGGCGCTACGTGCACCTACGACCAATGCGCACTTTGGTTTCCCGACGGGCCACCCGACGCGGGCATGCTCAGGCACCTGATTGCGCCGAGCACTATCGGCGATACTCTTACCTCATGCGACCCCTTCGGTATTCCATCAATGTCACATTGGACGGGTGCTGCGACCCTTCAACATCGAGCCAGCGACGATGCAGACATCAGATATCGCCCCGACCCTCGAAACATTGTTCGCCGAGCTGGTGGACGGCGCACGCCCCGGCGGCGCCTTCATCCTGAACTCTGGAGACGCCGGGCTGCTGCGGTCCCTCGACAAGCTCTCGGCCGCCGAGGCGTCGCGGTCGGCGAATGACGGTGCGACGATCGCCGCGCACGCGCAGCACCTGCGTTATGGCCTCTCGCTCATGAACCGCTGGGGCACGGAGGGTGGGAATCCCTTCGCCGACGCGCAGTGGGATGCCGCGTGGAAGATTTCCAGCGTGGACGCGGCCGCCTGGGACGAGATCCGCCGGGAGCTCACCGATGAGGTCCGTCGCTGGCGCACGGCGCTCGCGACGCCGCGCGATGCCGCCCCCGTCGAAGTCAACGGGATGGTCGGCAGCATCGCGCACCTTGCGTATCACCTCGGCGCGATCCGACAGATCAGCCGGGGCGCCCGAGGGCCGAAAGAAGGGACGTTCGCTTGAGGCCGGAGCGCACGTCCTCGATCGACACGGGTTTCATATGGCTCTAATGGCCCTTTGATCGAGCCCAGCCAAGGCTTCTCCGTCCCGTCACGCTGGTAGACGGGTATCCGCGGGATGGACAGTGGGCGTCAGCGCTGCAAGTTTGGAGTTGTCTCCATCAGGATTTTGTCATGCAACCGACCTTCCTTCGGCTCATGCTCCTTGCGGCAGCTCCGGCATCTGCATCGTGCGCCGCCGCCAGCGGCGGCGGGCTGGATCTCGGACCGTCACCCATCGGCGTAAACGTCCAGTCCCGGGTGGGGTACTACGACGTCAGCGGCGCCACGATCCCGGAGATCCGCTCGCAAGTCGGAGCGCATGGCCCGACGCTGCGGACCCGGGACTCCCGCAGGGCCCTGGCCGTGACGCGCCATCAGATGCAGTGGCGGTACGAGTACGCGCGCGACGCGCCGGGCGGCTGCCAGATCAGCGACGTGAAGGTGCGCGTCGACCTGGCGATCATCTATCCACGCTGGACTCCACCGGCCACCCCCGATTCGGTGGTGTCCGCCTGGTGGGGTGGCTTGGCGGCGCGGCTGAAGGAGCACGAGGAGGGGCATGCCATTCTCGTTCTGGACTCCGCCGGCCGGATTGTGCGGGCGCTGCGCGGCATGAGCGGTGGCAGCTGCGACGCACTCGGCATTCGCGCGAGCCGCGTCGCGCAGCGTCACTATTCGGAGATGCGGGAGCTCCAGCAGCGCTTCGACGCGTCGAACGGCGCCGCGCAGAGAGAGATGGTCGCCGCCGTGACGAGCCGGAAACAGTAGCGCAGGTCTCGACCTGAACGCGATTGGTCGCCCGAGCTGCGGATATGCTTCTCTGTTTCCATCTCCATATGGAAGCGGTTGAGGTCCGAAGGGGATGCACCGCCCCCTGACCGTTCGTGGCTCGACCCCGCCGGCCGTGACCTCCAGCTCTTTTCCGGGGTTTAATGTTGTGAACGAAGTTCCGGTTCGACCGGAAGGAGCCAGCGTGATGCGAGGATACCGTGCAGTGGCAGCGCTGTTGGTGGTACTCGGATGCACACCGACCGAGCCGCGGCCGGTTGAGGCCGAGTTCGTTGCTCAAAGCGTCGGAGGCGAGTCGCTTCCGGCCCTCGTGGTGTCAGGCGAGTTCGCCACCATCACCCTCCTCGCCGACACGATCCGCATCTATAGGGATGGAACCGGCTTCCGTGTCACCGTAGTGCACGCGGTCACCGACTATGTCGAGATCCCGGAGACCGGACCGGTGAAGCGCTACGAGAACACGTTCAGCTACCGCTACGTGGACGGCGTGTTCGAGCTGGAGTACCCCTGCCCCGACGTCGCGTCGTGCGTGGCACCGCCGCATTTCACCGGCACGTTTTCGGGAGACCAGCTCTTCGGGAGCGACGTGGCCTGGCACGACAAGCAGGTCCAGTACCGCGTGGTCGGAACCGCGCCGACATCGTACTGATGCGCGTGACGCGGTTGTCGACATCGAGATTTCCCGCGAGACCTGGCCTGGCTTTCACTCCGCGCGTATGACCGTCCATGCGCCCGCCACGGGTCACACGTTCCACGAGGAAAGGAACTCGAACGACGACGCGAGAAGGAAGAAGGGAATGGACGTGCCGATGATGACGAGCAAGTCCCCGAGTGGCTCGCGGCCAAGGCGATATCGCCAGAAGCGCCACCCGACCTGCCGGTTCTGCGCGTACAGCACGACGCCGCACCGGATGCCGCCGCCAATGCACAACGAGTAGGCGAAGAACTGAAGGAGGAGGACGCCGAGATAGTAGGCGCCACCACGCACGGATCGAAGTCGGCTCATGTGACGGCGGTCCACAGATACAATCCCGGCGATCCATCCCTGATAGGGCACCGTGACGTATGGCAGCACGATGGTGAACCCTGCGATGGTCTGAGGAAGCGCCGCCCGCGCGTTCCCCCATCGTGTGCGCACAAGGCGGCCAGCTCATGGTCGCCACCGCCACACACACAAAGGGACCGTCCACCAATACCCTCGTTGCTCCGGTGGCATACACCGATTCGGCCGCGACGGTCGCTCGCTATCTCGACGCATTCACCAGCCCCGCGAATACCGATGTTGAGCGAGTACCCTGAAGCCCGCGCGCGCCGGCACCCTCCCGCAATGGCGCGCTGAACGTCCGACTGGCATTTTGCAGGCATGACCGCATTCCAGCGAACGGTCGAGTCGTACCGGCAGGGCGCCCACACCATGCCCGGGGAGTACTACACGTCGCCGGACATCCTCGCCGAGGAAACGCGGACGATCCTCGCGACGCACTGGAACTGCGTCGGGCGCGCCAGCGCATTCGCAACGCCCGGCGACTACCAGGTGCGCACGATCGCCGGCGAGTCCCTGATCATCGTGCGCGACCGCGGCGGCGACCTGCACGCATTCTTCAACGTCTGCCGCCACCGGGGAACGCAGCTCTGCAATGCGGCATCCGGCCAGCTCTCGGAAACGATCCAGTGCCCGTACCACGCCTGGACCTACGGGCTCGACGGCCGCCTGATCGGCGCGCCGCACATGGGCGAGGTGGAGGGGTTCGAGAAGAAGGACTTCGGGCTGCACGAGGCCGCCGTCGCCGAGTGGGAGGGATTCGTCTTCGTGAACGTGGGAGACGATCCGAGGCCGTTCGAGGACTGGTTCGCGCCGATGATCGGCCGCCTCGCGCGCTTTGACCTGCCGTCGCTGAAGACGGGGCATCGCGTGCGCTATGAGGTGAACGCCAACTGGAAGCTGGTATTCCAGAACTACTCGGAATGCCTGCACTGCCCCATGATTCACCCGGAGTTGTCCGCCGTGCTTCCCTATACGAGCGGCAGCAACGACCTCACCGCCGGGCCGTTCCTGGGCGGCTACATGGAGATCCGCGAGCCGAACGAGAGCGCCACGCTCAGCGGCCGCGCGTGCGGACGCGTGGTGAGCGAGTCGTTGAGCGCCGGCGATCGGCGGCGCGCGTATTACTACACGCTCATGCCCAACATGGCGCTCAGCCTGCACCCGGACTACGTGAATTTCTATCTGATCACGCCGGTGGCCGTGGACCGCACCATCGTCGAGACCGAGTGGATGTTCAGTCCGGCGAACGAGGGGGGGGGGGATCCCGCGTTCAATCCGCGCGACGCCATCGACTTCTGGGACGTGACCAACCGGCAGGACTGGGACATCTGCGAGCGCAGCCACCGCGGTATCCGGTCACGAAAGTACGCGCCCGGCCCGTACTCGCCCCGGGAGAGCATCCCCGCGGCGTGGGACGCGCAGTATCTACGAATGATGGGACGGTAGCACTCACTGTCACCGGAGAAGCATCATGGCGGAATCCAAGACGATCTGGGTCCTGAAGTCGTTGGGCATCGTGATTGTCGCGGCGGTGCTCACCTCGCTGCTCACGACGTGGCTACAGCACCTGATCTGGGGGCAGGCCAACGTGGCGATCAGCGGAGGCGCGTCCGCTGGCGTCGCGGTCGCCGTGCTGATGTCACGCCGTCACAGGCTGCCCGCCGACGAGCCCAAGGGCTGACCGGCTGCGGTGTTGTCCGTCGGCCGGACCGCGTGATTCGCGCGCCCCGCGCTTTTCGATTACGCTATTCAGCCATGCCCTCCAAACGCCACTCTTCCGCCCTGCGCGCGCTGACGGCACTGCTCCTCGCCGCGTTCCCCGCTGTCCCCGCCGCCGTCGCGCAGGACGCCCCGCGTCCCGCCGCGCTCACCTCAGTTCCACGGCTGCAATCCCTGGCCAACGCGACCTCGGAACTGGTGAACGTGGTGGACCGGTTCCGGCTGGACGAAACCGCGCTCGAGCGGCGCTACGACGCCAACGGCTCGCCCGCTCGCCGCGCCCGCATGCGGGAGCACTATCAGTCCTGGCGGCAGCGGCTGCGCGAGACGGACTTCAACCGTCTGAGCCAGGAAGGGCGTGTGGACTACGTGCTGCTGGACAACTATCTCCAGCACCAGCTCGCCCTGCTGGAGCGGACGGAGACGCACCGCGCCGAGACCGCGCCGCTGCTCCCCTTCGCCGACCGGCTGCTCGCGCTGCACGACGCCCGCCGCGAGATGCAGGCGCAGAATCCCGCGGCCCTCGCGCGCGCGCTGGCGGAGGTCGCGAAGCAGGTGGACAGTCTGCGCGCGCTCATCGATCCCGCGCCGGCACGACAGGCCGGCGCGTCCGGCGCAGCCGCGGACAGCGCCCCCCCCCGGCGCGCGGACCCTCCGACGGTGTCGCGCACCGTCGCCAATCGCGCCGCGGACCACCTCGACGCCCTCCGCCGCACCATGACCACCTGGTACCGCTACTACGACGGCTACGATCCGCTGTTCACGTGGTGGGCGCGCGATCCCTATCGCACGCTGGACTCGTCCATGACGCGCTACGCCACGTCCATCCGGCAGCGGCTGGTGGGCATGCGGCCGGGCGAGTCCCAGGAGCGCAACCAGGGGCCCATCGTGGGCGACGCCATTGGCGCGGACGGGCTGCGTGAGGACCTGCGCCACGAGATGATGCCGTACACGCCGGAAGAACTCATCGCCATCGCCCAGCGTGAGTACGCCTTCAGCCTCGCCGAGATCAGGAAGGCGGCGCGCGAGATGGGATTCGGCGACGACTGGAAGGCGGCGATGGAGAAGGTGAAGGACACCTACGTGGAACCGGGGAAGCAGCCGGAGATGATCCGCGACCTCGCGCGCCAGGCCGAAGCCTTTTTCGATCAGCATGACTGGGTGACGATTCCACCGCTCGCCAGGGAAGACTGGCGGATGGAGATGATGTCCCCCGAGCGCCAGCGCGTGGCGCCGTTCTTCCTGGGCGGCGAGTCCATCATCGTGTCGTACCCCACGGACGTCATGACCGATGAAGAGAAACTGATGAGCATGCGGGGGAACAACCCGCATTTCTCGCATGCCACGGTGTTCCACGAGCTGAACCCGGGGCATCACCTGCAGGGGTTCATGCTCGCCAGGTACAACTCGCACCGGTCGCTCTTTCGCACGCCCTTCTGGCACGAAGGGCAGGCGTTGTACTGGGAGATGTTCCTCTGGGACACCGGCCGGTTCCATGTGTCTCCGGAAGACCGCATCGGCGCGCTGTTCTGGCGCATGCACCGTAGCGCGCGGATCATCTTCTCCCTCAGCTTCCACCTGGGAAAGATGACGCCGGAGCAGGCCATCCAGTTCCTGGTGGACACCGTGAACTTCGAGCGCGCCAACGCGGAGGGTGAGGTGCGCCGGTCGTTCGCCGGACAGTACTCGCCGCTGTACCAGGCCGCGTACATGCTGGGCGGTCTGCAGATCCGCGCCCTGTACCGCGAACTGGTGGACGCCGGGACGATGACGCCGCGCGAGTTCCACGACGCCATTCTCCAGGGGGGCGCGATGCCGATCGCGATGGTGCGCGCCCGGCTCGCCGGCACTCCGCTCACGCGCGACGGGCCCCGTCCCTGGCGATTCGCGGACCAGTTGCCGGCACCACGGCCCTTTGGCGGGAGAGACTGACCCCCCCCCGCACGGTGGCCCCGATGACCGTTCCGAGATCCTTTCGCACGTCCGCGGCCTTTCGCGCCTGGCTCCTGAAGAACCACGACGCCGCCAGGGAGTTGACCCTCCGCCTGTTCAAGGTGCACGCGAGTCACCGCGGTATCGGCTACAGGGAGGCGCTCGACGAAGCGCTCTGCTTCGGCTGGATCGACGGCGTCCGGCGGTCGCTGGATGAGGACAGCTTCACCCAGCGGTTCACGCCGCGGAAAGCGAAGAGCAACTGGAGCGCGGTGAACCTCAGGCGGGTGAAGGAACTCGAGGCCGAAGGACGCATGCACCCGTCGGGAACCGCCGCCGTCAACGCGCACGACGGCAGGCCGGCGCCCTACTCGTTTGAGTCCGCGCCCAGAACCCTCGCCCCGGATTTCCTCAGGACCTTCCGCGCGAAGAAGCGCGCGTTCGCCTTCTTCGAGGCACAGCCGCCGGGGTATCGCCGCCTCAGCGCCTTCTGGGTCATGAGCGCCAAGCGACCGGAAACCCGCGCCTCGCGTTTCGGGATCCTCCTCGAATGCTCCGCCAGGGGCGCGCGGATTCCTCTCCTGGACCGCCCGTAGCCCCGAAACGCGCTCGCCGCACGCTCTACGTATCTGACCGAAAGGCGCGCTTCTACGTATTATCTGGCCGTCCCATCAGGTCCGCCGATGACTGATTGGGAGCATCTACGTTCCCGGAGTTTCGATGCGCCGCCCGGAACCGTCAGCCGTCGCCCCGCTCATTCTCGCCTGCATGCTCCTGGCCTGCGAGCCCACGGCTCCCAGAGGCCCAGGCGCGATTCGGGTTCAGTCGAATGCGACACTCGCCGAAGACTTCGACTTCTTTCAATACGGCATCGCCATCGACGGTGGAACGCCGCGCACGGTCATGTCATTTCAATCGGAGAACTTTCTCGTCAACGGCCTCGCCCACGGAAGCCATACCGTGAACCTCAGCAGCCTTCCGGGCCATTGCGCCACGGGGGCTGCCGGCAACGATCGCGAGGTTTCGCTGCGCGGCGATGATACCGTCACCGTATCGTTCAGCATCGCGTGCGGACGCACTACCGGTGACGCCAACATCCAGGTGATCACCACCGGTTCGGACCTCGACGACGACGGGTACTATCTCACTCTCAATTCGTTCTTCGCCGGCTTCGCGCCCACGAACGGGCTGACGACGATTCCCGGACTCCCACCGGGCCTCTATACGATCGGATTGTCGGACGTCGCGGATAACTGCACGGCCAGCGGGTCGCAGAATATGTCGATTACCGCGGGCGTGTTGGCCACGGTGAGCTTCACGGTCACCTGCTCCCCGGTGGCGTACGTGAAGATCGTCGCGGCCACGAGCGGTGACGACCGGGATCCCGACGGTTACGTCGTGAGCACCGGCGCCAGCGACGTGCGCGTTCCCGCGAACGCAATCACTCACCTCCGTCGGGCCGTCGGCGCCGTGGACTACGCGATCCTTGACCTACAGCCCAACTGCACGTTGGCCGGACCTTCCTCCGGCACGGCCACAATTGCGGCGGGCGATACACTGGTTATCGACGTTGCGGCGACGTGCACCTCAATTCCGGAATCCACCGCGGGGACCGCCGCCACCGATCCTGTCGGCGATACGCTGCCCAACTCGACTGGTGGTTTCGCGGCGCACGACGTGTCCAACGTGACCGCGCGGTATGCCACGGGATGGCTGATCATGGTGGTGCGATTCGCCAGGGCCGTGACGCATTCCGAAAGCGGCCTCCCGAGCGCCCTGTACGGCTACGTGGAGATCGACGCGGACGAGAGCGCGGCGACAGGGACGCCGCCGATCACGAACGCCTACGGCGGCTCGGCGTCGATAGGTGTCGACGTCGCGCTCTTGCTGTTCGGTGGGAGCGCCACGACGACACCCCTGTTGAAGGTCACATCCACAGGGACCTACGACGGCGACCTTGTGCCGACCCGATATGAGGGTGACTCCGTCACCTTCTACATCCCGGTCGAGAAGCTGGGCGGTGACGGGAACGTCGCGGCCGCGATGGTCGTGGGAACGTATGACCGGCCGACCGACGTCGCGCCGAACTCCGGCGCGTTCGTCGCCAGCCCCGCCGCGCCCTTCCTGGCGTCACAGACGGCGCGCCCCGGGCTGCCGTCAGCTCTCAGGGGTAGCCACTCGAGAACGGTGGACTATCGCCACGCGACTGGCACCTGGGGGCCACCGCGCCGAGATTGAGGGGATGATAGGCCGTTCGCTCGTCCTCGTCGCGCTGTGCTCGTCGATCGGGCTGGCACAAGGCGCCAGCCCGTATCGGCCGGGCATCGATGTCCTGGACTACCTGATTTCGATCACGCTGCCAGACACCGGCGCCTCGATCCGGGGCGACGTGATGCTCACGGTGCGGCGCACCGCCCGGGTGGACACGCTGGTGCTCGACCTCAGGGATCTCCAGGTGACCCGCACCACGGTGGACGACCGTGTGCGCCGGTTTCGCCGCACCGACTCCACGGTGCACATCCCGCTGCCGCCGGGGGACTCGGGCACCTTTCGCGTCCAGGTGCTGTACGGCGGGCGCGTCACGGACGGGCTGATCGTGCGGCAGGACAGCCTGCGCCGCTGGACCTATTTCGGCGACAACTGGCCCAACCGCGCGCGCCACTGGATTCCCAGCGTGGACCACCCGAGCGACAAGGCGACGGTGAACTGGGTGGTGCGCGGCCCGCGCGGCCGCACAGTCGTCGCCAACGGCACGCTGATCGAAACGCGCACCACGGGCACCGGGCGCGCCGCCCGCGTCGTCACGCGCTGGCAGCAGGCGCAGCCGATTCCCACCTACCTCATGGTGATCGCGGCGGCGCCCCTCGCCAGACACGACCTGGGAGAGACGGCGTGCGGACTCTCCGACCACCGCCGGTGCGTGCGCCAGTCCGTGTACGTGGCGCCCGAGCAGCGCCCGGTGCTGCCGGGCAACTTCGCGAAGGCCGGCGACATGGTCGCGTTCTTCGCGTCGCGCGTGGGATCCTACCCGTACGAGAAGCTCGCGCACCTCCAGTCGACCACCCGCTTCGGCGGCATGGAGAACGCCAGCGCGATCTTCTACTCCGATGCCGCCTTCCGGGGGGGCGGGGTGAGGGAGGGACTCATCGCGCACGAAACCGCGCACCAGTGGTTCGGCAATGCCGTCACGCAGCGCGAGTGGCCTCACCTATGGCTGTCCGAGGGATTCGCGACGTACTTCGCCGCGCTCTGGACGCAACACGCCCACGGCGACACCGCCTTTCTCGACGAGATGGCGCGCATCCGTACGGTCATCCTGGACGACACCGTCGCGGTCCCCCGGCGGCCCGTCATCGACACGACGCAGACCAACCTGGTCGCGCTGCTGAATCGCAACAGCTACCAGAAGGGCGGCTGGGTGCTGCACATGCTGCGCTCCGAGCTGGGCGACACGGTCTTCTTCAGCGCCCTGCGGGATTACTATCGCATGCACAAGCACGGCAACGCCCTCACGCCGGACCTCCGGGCCAGGCTCGAGGTGGGCGCCGGCCGTCCGCTCGACCGGTTCTTCGACCAGTGGCTGCGTCGCCCCGGCTACCCCGAGGTGGTCGTCGCCTGGGAAACCGACTCCACGTCACGCTCCATCCAGATCACCATCACCCAGGGCGCGCGATTCGGCACGTTCGAGTTCCCGCTCCAGCTCGCGCTCACCGACTCGTCGGGGCTCACCCGCCACGTGGAGTTCGCCGTGCCGGCGCAGCTGGAAACCAGGCTGGTGCTTCCGATCTCGGGCGGCGTCGCGCGCGTGGACGTGGATCCCGACGTCCGCCTGCTGGCCCGGATCACGGTGCGAAAGCAATAGAAGTCGTTCTTGGCCGAAGTCGTTCTCGGCCCGCTGGCTTCGCCAAGTCGTTCTCGGCCCGCTGGCTTCGCCAGCGGTGGGTTCTCGGCGGCGCGCTTCGCGCGCCGGTCGGCGGGCACACCCATCCAG
>JBBDYA010000124.1:0-60988 GCA_040902005.1 Gemmatimonadaceae bacterium
CTCCCCCCCCCCCCGTCGGACGCATCCGCAAACGCGCGCGCGGCGGTCACCGCTTCGAGCGCAACCTTGCGCAGTTCGCCGCCGCGCGATTCCGCAAACACGAGCACGTTCGCCATCAGAGCACCTTGGCCTCGGTCTGAAGAAGGCGCACCAACTCGGGGACCGCGGCGGCTCCCTCACCGATGATGCGTCCCGCCGGGCGGTCCGCCGGAAGCTCCATCTTTCGCACCGTGACGCGGGGCGCGCCGAGCTGCGCCGGTCTGGATTCCAGCGGTTTCTTCTTGGCGGCCATGATGCCCTTGAGCGACGGGTACCGCGGCCGGGCGATGCCCTCGTCGATCGTCACCACCGCGGGGAGCGGGAACTCCAGCATCTCGCCGGCGCCCTCGATTTCGCGTCGTGCCGTGCCCTTTCCACCCGCAATCTCCAGTTTCGAAGCGGCGGTCACACACGGCAGGTCGAGCAGCTCGGCGGTGGCCGTGCCCACGACGCCGCCGGACGTATCGAAAGCGTACTTGCCGAACAGTATCAGATCGTACCCGCCGTCCTTCAGCTCGGCGGCCAGCGCCTGTGCCACCGCCAGGCCGTCGAACACCGTGGCGTCCGACTTGAGGTGCACGGCGCGATCCGCGCCCATGCTCATCGCCTTCCGTAATGTTTCCTGCACGCTGTCGGGACCGACGGCGACAACCACGGTCTCCCCCGGTCCCTGCTTCTCGTTGATCTGCAGGGCGACCTCCACCGCATACCCGGCGAAATCGTCCAGGTCGAACTTCAGCCCGGTCTCGTCGATGCCGGTGCCCGAGGCGGCGATCCTGAACCGCGACTCGGAATCCGGTGTGCGCTTGATGCAGACGGCGATTTTCATGGCGTGGTAAGATACTCTCCCACCTACCTCGACTGAATCCGGGATCTCATGCGGCACATTGGCCCCGCCGCGGGTTACTTGAACGCGCTGAGCCCCGTGATCGCCTGCCCCAGCACCAGCGAGTGGATGTCGTGCGTTCCCTCGTAGGTGTATACGCTCTCGAGATTGACCATGTGGCGCATCGCGGCATACTCGGCAAGAATGCCCACGGCGCCGAGCAGGCGGCGACATTCGCGCGCGATGTCCGTCGCGACACTCACGTTGTTGCGTTTGGCCAGTGACACCTGCTGTGGCGTGAACGTTCCCGCGTCCTTCATGCGTCCGAGTTGCAGCGACAGCAACTGCGCCTTGACGATTTCCGTCAGCATGTCGGCGAGGCGTTCCTGCTGGATCTGGAACCCGCCGATCGGCTTGTCGAACATCACGCGGTTTTTCGCATACGAGACCGCCTCCTCGAAGCACGCGATCGCGGCGCCGGTGGCGCCCCAGGCAATGCCGTAGCGCGCCTGCGTGAGGCACATCAGGGGGCTCTTGAGTCCGCCCGATTGCGGAAGGACTGCGTCGGCGGGCAGTTGCACGTCCTGAAATACCAGCTCGCTCGTGTCGCTGGCGCGCAACGACAGCTTGCCCTTCTGGTCCCTGGCGCTGAACCCTTTCGCTCCCCGCGGCACGATGAACCCGCGGATGGACCTGTCCGAGCTGTCGCCGTTGGTCTTCGCCCACACCACGGCGATGTGCGCCGTGGAGCCATTGGTGATCCACATCTTTGCGCCATTCAGCAGCCATGTGCCGTCTTTCTGCTCGCGCGCCATGGTGATCATGCCACTCGGGTTTGACCCGTAGTCCGGCTCGGTGAGCCCGAAGCAGCCGATCACGTCGCCCGCGGCCATGCTCGGCAGGTAATGGCGCTTCTGCTCTTCGCTGCCGAAAGCGTAGATGGGATACATCGCCAGGGCACCCTGGACGGACGCGAACGAGCGCACGCCGGAATCCCCGCGTTCCAACTCCTGCATGATCAGGCCGTACGCCACGTTGTTCAGCCCCGCGCAGCCGTACTCCTCGGGGAGGTTCGCGCCGAACACGCCAAGGGCGGCCATCTCCGGGATGAGGTCCTTCGGAAAGCGGCCGTCCACGTGACACTGGCCGATGATGGGCAGCACGCGTTCGTCAACGAAGCGGCGCACGCTGTCGCGAACCGCGCGTTCTTCCTCCGAGAGCAGCGCGTCGATGCCGAAGAAGTCCATCATAGGGAATGGGAATGGGTGGAAGGCCGTCAGGCGGCCACGGTGCGCCGCGCAAAGGGCGAGATGCCGATCGCGCGCGCCTTGGCGCGAAATGCCGTGCGGTGGTCGATGGGGAGGCCGCGCTCATCCTGCCACTGATGCACCATCTCGTGCAGCAGCGTGTGGAGCGCCTCCTCCCAGCCGTGACGGCGAAGGTGGCGCCGGCTGATGGCGATCTCCGGTGGGTCGCCGCTCCTGGTGGCGGCGGTGTAGTGCCCAAGGCGCGCGCGCATCCGGCGCGAAACGCGGACCTGGAGCGCATGCAATCCGCCCCCGAAGAAATCGCGGTTGAATCGCGCGTGCCACTCGGTGAGCCGGTTCGCGAGCACCGCGTCATCCGGGTGAGTGGTGCCGCGGCGGCCACGGGCCGGCGCGGTCTGGATCGGGAACTCCAGCAGGCGGCGGCGCGCACGCAGGCGCTCCCCGCGCGTGGCGCCTTCCACAAAGCGGACGATCGCGGCGAGAACGTCGTCCGGCGCCGTCAGGTAGCCTTCGTGCACACGCAACTCGCTGGGGCTGAAACTGACCATGACATTGCGATTCCTGGTCAGCCGGCACTGCGCGATCCGACGCAAGCCGAGAGCACGCAGGTTGCGCAGCAGATCGTCAGCCGTGCGCGGCGACTCGCTGAGCACCAGCGCCAGTTGCGCGGCATGCGAATCGTCCGACGTGCGCGGCCGGGGCGTCAGCGTTTGAAGCATAGCCGCGGACCCGGCATGAACGCCCGGGCGTCGGTGGACCAGATCAGCGTGTGCACGTCGATGTCGTCCTGCGTGATGCGGATGATGTTCACGGAGGACGGTCGGCCGCCGCGCGCGCGGTTGGAAATCGTGCCCGCCGTGGAGATCACCGTCCCCTTCTTCGTGTGCTCGATGTAGTGCACTGCTTCCTGGTGATCGTGGCCGCAGAGCACCAGGTCGACCGCCATCTCGGCGAAGGCGCCCAGGATGCGATTCGTGTGCCTGAGGCCGTGTCGGCCGGACAGTTCGCCTTTGACCGGGTTGTGATGCATCACGATGATGCGGGCGTCCGCCGCGGGCGACCGGGAAAACTCGGCGGCGGCGAGCGCCAGCTGCTCCTCCCGGACGTACCCGATGATCGAGATGTCACGCAGCCGCCACGTCAGCGTTTCCGGAATCACGCCGTGCGAGGTATTCAACCCCACGAGGGTGGCGCCCGGTACCCGGATCACGGGCTCGATGTTCTCGTTGATGTACTGCCGGTACCTGTGGAGCAGCTTGCGTTCGTCCCCCAGCCCGAGCGGGGCCCGCCACCAGGCCACGTCGTGGTTGCCGGGAATGACCATGACCCGACTCGCCCGCTCGGCGTGCCGGATGAACGCGCGGGCGCGCTGAAACTCGCCCGCGCGCGCCCGCTGCGTCAGGTCCCCGGAGATCGCGACAACGTCGTTCTCCTGCTCCTGGATGAGCGTCTCGATGGCTTCGTACTGCTCCGGAATGGCCGGGTGTCCGAAGTGGAGATCTGAGCAGTGCAGCAGCCGAGGGGCGGACATCGTCACAGCTGACCGATCACGGCGTCGGTGAATTCGTCCGTCGTGGCAGTGCCGCCGAGGTCGCGGGTGAGCGTTTGCCCGTCGCGGACGACCGTTTCCAGCGCTCGCCTCACCCGCTGGCCGCGCTCGCCCTCCCCGACGTGCTCCAGCAGCATGCAGCCCGCGAGAATCAGGGCACCCGGGTTCGCCACCCCCTTGCCCGCGATGTCCGGCGCCGTGCCATGCACGGCCTCGAAGATGGCCCCGTGGAGTCCGATATTGGCGCCGGGAGCGAGTCCAAGCCCGCCGACGAGCCCGGAGATCTGATCGGACAGGATGTCCCCGAACAGGTTGGTGGTAACGATCACGTCGAATCGCTCGGGATTGAGCACGAGGTTCATGGCCATCGCGTCCACGATGCGCTCCTCGAACTCGACGCGTCCACCATACTCGCGTGCAATCACGCGCCCCGTGTCGAGAAAGAGTCCCTGCGACAACTTGAGGATGTTCGCCTTGTGCACGAGCGTCACCTTCCGCCGGTTGTGCTTTACGGCGTACTCGAACGCGTAGCGCACGATGCGCTCGGAGCCCGCGCGCGTGATGATGGCCGTGGACTCCGCGGCCGCGCGTGGATCGTCCCCCACCTTGATGTAGTGCTCGATGCCGACGTACAGCCCCTCGGTATTCTCGCGGATCAGGACGAGGTCGAGGTTCTGATACCGGCCGCCGGGAACGATCGAGTAGGCCGGCCGTACGTTGGCGTACAGATCGAACGTCTTTCGGAGCGCAACGTTGATGGAGCGGAATCCTTCGCCCACCGGGGTTTCGAGCGGCCCCTTGAGGGCGATGTGCGTCCGCTTGATGGAGTCGAGCGTCGCGTCCGGAATGGGGTCGCCGAACTTTGCGACCCCCGCCATGCCGGCGACCTGCACGTCCCAGTCGATCTGCGCGCCCGCCGCTTCGAGAATGCGCACCGTGGCGGTGGTGATGGACGGCCCGATGCCGTCTCCAGGGATCAGCGTGACGGCTACACCCATGATCGATTCCCAGCCATCACGGCGGTCAC
Organism: Gemmatimonadaceae bacterium; assembly: GCA_040902005.1. GTDB lineage: Bacteria > Gemmatimonadota > Gemmatimonadetes > Gemmatimonadales > Gemmatimonadaceae > DASPMP01. Next base: position 4,710 of record JBBDYA010000124.1, read on the forward strand.
GGCTCGACGAACAGCAGCACCAGCCGTTCGGCGATCTGGTCCAGCGCTCGTGTCGGCTCCGCCAAGGCCGTATCACTCGCGAGCTCCCCGACCCACCGGGCTTCCGCGAACCGGGGATCGAGGAGCACCACGCGGAGCACCGCGCGCGCGCCGTCGAACCGCAGCTCGACGGGCACCAGCACAAACCGTGCATCGGCGTGCAGCGCAATCAAGGTGCGCAGCTGCGAGGACAGCGGCTCGCCGTACCGCTTGCCCGCCTCGAACGCCTGGGAGCGAATCGGCTCCACGGCGAGTTGGTGCGGGTTGGTCGCGTACGTGCGATTGCGCTCGAAGGCGCGCTCGAGCTCGGGCGGGAGGATCCAGTGCGCGCCGAGCCCCGTTTCCCGCAGGCGCGTGGCGATCGCGCTGTCCAGGCGGAGCCCCACGGCCCGCGCGCTGCCGGCCTGGCGCACCCAAGACGTGGTATCCGCGGCCCGAACGCGCGCGGTGGGCGTCACCACCACGCGCTGCGGCGCGTACGCGGACAGCGGCGTGGCCGTTTCCGGCGACGGCGCCGCGCCGCCGCCGCGGTTGCACGCCTGCAGCATGGCCAATGGGGCCAGCGCGGCGAGCGCGACGATCGAGCCCAGGCGGAGTGTTGGCGGCACGGCTGAAAGCTAATGGGGAACGCGGAGATTGACCGCTCCTCCCCGGCCCCACACCTTAGCGCGATGAAAAAGCTCTTCTCCGCCGCCGGCTGGGCGGCGGTCGCGATCATCGGCACGGGCGCGATCGCCTGGGCCGCCCTCTCGCGCGGCGAGACCATCAGTGCAGCGTGGCTGATCACGGCGGCGATCTGCACCTATGCGATTGCCTACCGTTTCTACAGCAAGATCATCGCGGCGAACGTCTTCGCGCTGGATGCGGCTCGCCCGACCCCCGCCGTGCGGTTGAACGATGGCCGGGATTATGTGCCGACCAATCGCTGGATCGTCTTCGGCCACCACTTTGCGGCGATCGCCGGCCCCGGCCCGCTCGTGGGTCCGACGCTGGCCGCGCAGTTCGGGTACCTCCCGGGAATGCTGTGGATTCTCGTGGGCGTGGCGCTCGGCGGCGCCGTGCAGGACTTCGTCATCCTGGCGTCGTCGGTCCGCCGCAACGGAAAGTCGCTCGGACAAATGGCAAAGGAGGAAATCGGCCCGGTCGCGGGATTCACGGCGCTGGTCGCCGTGCTCGGCATTATGATCGTGCTGATCGCGGTCCTGGCGCTGGTCGTCGTCAACGCGCTGCGTGGCAGCCCGTGGGGGACGTTCACCATCCTGCTGACGATCCCCATCGCCATGTTCATGGGCGTCTATATGCGCTGGATGCGCCCGGGACGGGTGCTGGAAGCCAGCGCCATCGGCGTGGCGCTGTTGGTCTTCGCGCTCTATGCAGGCAAGTGGGTGGCAGCCAGCCCGACGCTTGCGCCCGTCTTCACGCTGAGCGGCCCGACGCTCGCCTGGGCCATCATGATCTACGGATTCGCCGCCTCCGTCCTCCCGGTGTGGCTGCTGCTCGCGCCACGCGACTACCTCTCCGCCTTCGTGAAGATCGGCGTCGTGATCGGGCTGGCGATCGGCATCATCATCGTGCTGCCCCCGCTGCAGATGCCTGCGCTCACGCAGTTCATCGATGGCACGGGACCCGTGTTCGCCGGCGCGCTCTTTCCCTTCGCGTTCATCACGATCGCCTGCGGGGCGATCAGCGGCTTCCACGCGCTCATCTCGAGCGGCACCACGCCCAAGCTGCTGGAGAACGAGAAGGATGCGCGGCTGATCGGGTATGGCAGCATGCTGATGGAGTCCGGCGTGGCGATCATGGCCCTGATCGCGGCATGCGTGCTGACCCCGGGAGTGTACTTCGCGATCAACGCGCCTGCGGGCATCCTCGGCACCACGGTGGAGACGGCTGCCCAGACCATCCAGACATGGGGATTCGTCGTGACGCCGGAGGAGCTCACGGCCCTCGCGGCGAACATCGGCGAGACGTCCGTGCTCTCGCGTACCGGGGGCGCACCCAGTCTCGCCATCGGCATGGCGTTCATTTTCTCGAGCGTGTTCGGCGGGGGCGCGCTGGCGCTCTGGTACCACTTCGCGATCATGTTCGAGGCCCTGTTCATCCTGACGACGGTGGACGCCGGCACGCGCGTCGGCCGATTCATGGTCCAGGATCTCGGGAGACACCTCTGGGCGCCGCTCGGCCGCACCTCGTGGTATCCCTCGGTGCTGATCTCGAGCGCGCTGAGCGTCGCCATGTGGGGCTACTTCCTGTACACCGGCGTCATCGATCCGCTCGGCGGCATCAATTCGCTCTGGCCGTTGTTCGGCATCTCGAATCAGCTGTTGGCCATCGTCGCGCTCTGCGTGGGCACCACGGTGATCATCAAGATGAACAAGGCCCGGTACGCCTTTCTCACGCTCCTCCCGCTGGTGTGGCTCGCGATCGTGACCATGACCGCTGGCTTCATGAAGATTTTCTCAGCAGACCCCCGGCTCGGGTTCCTGGCGCACGCGCAATTGCTGCGCGACAGCATCGCCTCGGGCAGCCTGCCGGCCGGCGTGGCCTCAGTCGCGACCGCGAGCCGGCTCATCTTCAACAACTACCTCAATACCGCGGTGGCCGCCTTCTTCATGGTGTCCGTCATCGTCATCATCGTGGACAGCCTGCGGGAGTGGATCGCGGTCGTGAGCGGGCGCAAGCCGGCGGTCAGTACGGAAGTGCCGTACGAGGCGGCGCGGATGGCCGCTGACTGAGCCCCTAGTCCTTGCCGGTCGACCCGCCGCCCGACAGTGACTTCCGGGCACGCTCCGCGCTGGCCATCCACATCTTCACCAACTCACCCCGCACCGGCGGAACGTTCTCTCCGCTGGGCCGGCCCGACACGCGCGCGCGCTCCCGACGGCGGATGCGCCACTCGGGCACGCCCAGGATGAAGTAGGCGAAATAGACCGTCAGGAGCGGGATCGCCCAGCGGGACGCGGTGCCCTGCGCCGCGGTCATGCCGCCGTCGGCCAGCCACGCCATGACCCACCGGCTCATGCCGGTGACCGCGATGAGGGCACCGGCGACCTGCATCCAGAGTCGTCCGCGCCGGAAGCCGAGCAGCGCGCTTCGCATGGGACCCGGCACCAGCGCAAAATCTCCCGTGCCGTTCACCAGCGCGCCCGCGTCCCGCCGCGCATCACAGAACACGTCCGACACCACCCAGGACGGATACCCGGATTTCACCGCCCAGCGCCATTGCTGGAGGGCCACCAGCGCGTAGAAGAGGAAGAGCGCCGCCAGGCCGAAGATGATCGCGAAGCTCGCGCCGAGGATGGCGGACCGGAGCACGCTGGTATCCGCGCCCGCCTGACGCAGCACCGCCATGTCGGGCCAGACGGCCAGCGTGCCGAAGAACAGCGCGACGGACGCGGACAATGCGGCGACGGCGCCGAGCAGCCGCGCGCCCGCGCCCCGCACGCGGGACATCCCCGGCGGCGGCCACTCCACCGTCTGCTTCTCGCCCGGACTGAGGAAGTGCACGATCTCCTGGGCGGTGGGACGATGGGCGGGCGTCTTGTCGAGGCAGCGGGCCAGGAGGGTGGCCATCTCGTCGCTCACGTCGGACCGCAGCGCGTCCACGCGCGGCGGGATGTCGCGCATGTGCGAGGCCATCACCGCGATGGGTGCCCCCTCGAACGGCGGCCGCCCCACCAGCAGTTCGAACGCGAGCACACCCAGACTGTACACGTCGCTGAGACCGTTGACCTCCTCGCCATTGCCCTGCTCCGGACTCATGTACGTCGGCGTGCCGAGATACATGCCCTCGGCGGTCAGGCGACCGCCCTGACTCTTCCGCTTGGAGCTGCTGGACGCAGCCGAGATGCCGAAGTCGAGCACCAGGGCACGCCCCGTCTCGCCATCGAGCACGATGTTGTTCGGCTTGATGTCGCGGTGAAACACCTTGCGTCGGTGCGCCGCCGCGAGCCCGGCCGCGACGTCCGCCATGAGCCGGCGAACGCGCGCCTCCGTCAGCATCATGCCATGCAGCGCGCCCATGCCGAGGGTGGGCCCGTCGACGAACTGCATCACGAAGTAGGGGATGCCGTGGCCCGGAATCTCTCCCACCTGGTAGACGTTGACGATGTTGGGGTGCGAGACCGCGGCGATCGACTCGGCCTCGCGCGTGAAACGCTTGCGCGCCACTGCGTCATCGGCGAGCGAGGGCGAGAGCAGCTTGACCGCCACCTCGCGCTTGAGCACCGAATCGCGCCCCACGAAGACCAGCGCCATCCCACCCTCGCCGGCCATGCCGAGGATGCGGATGTTCGGCAGCAGCGCCTTCACCACGTCCGCGTAGAGATCCTGGAGCTCGGCGGGGGGCCGCTGGAAGCGGACCCATTCTCCGGACCGGATCTCCCCGGAGGGAACGGAGCGCTTGAACGGCGGCGCCGGCGCCTCGCAGACAGCGCAAGCGCTCGCGCGCAGGGAAACAGGCGCGTGACACACCGTGCAGTGCGGGAACTCCATCACACTACTCCCTTGCGAACGGGCGTCCGGGGGGGGGGGCGATGTCTGCGACACGAAAGAGCCGGTGGCCTTCTTGTGATGCCAGTCACAACATTACGGCGTTCGCGCACGAGCGCTAGACTGGAGAACGCCCGATCGCGAGCGTTTGCCGGTCTGTCACCCATCACCTCCAAACTCGCAGATGAACCGCCCCCCCCTTCGACTCTTGCTGCTGACCGCGCTCGTGGGCGGTCCGCTTGCGGCACAGACGCCGCGCTTCGAGCTCACGATTCCCAGCATCATGCGGGGACCCGAGGTGTTTGGCCGGGAACCGCAGCGCGTGCGGTGGAGCGCCGACAGCCGCTGGATCTACTTCTATTGGAACGAGCCCGGCACGCCGTGGAACGAGCCACTGGCGCCGTACCGGGTGCGCGGCGTGGCCGGAGCCACGCCTGAACGTCTCACGGAAACGCAGGTCGATTCGGCGGGCCCGGTCTTCAGCGACGGCAGCGTCTCCCGCGACCGGCGCTGGAAGGCAGTCGCGTTCGAAGGGGACCTGTATCTCGTGGACGCGCGTCGCGGCACCAGCCGGCGGCTCACCGAGACGGTCGAGGTCGAGTCCAATCCCGAGCTCGCATCGGATGCGTCCACCGTGTTCTACGTGCGGAATAACAACGTGTACCGCATGGACCTCTCAGGCGGACTCGTACGCCAGCTCACCGACGTGCGCTCCGGACCGGCACCACGGGATTCCACGTACGCGGGGCAGCGCGGCGTGCTTCGCGAGCAGCAGCGCGAGCTGTTCGACGCGATTCGCGAGCGTGCCCGCCGCGATAGCGTTGGCCGCGCGGCACGCCTTGCGCACGAGGCGCAGCGCCCTGCGCCACTCCATCTCCGACAGGGAGAGCGGGTGGGGCAGCTCAGCGTCTCGCCAGCAGGGACGACGCTCCTGATCACGACCGTCATCGCCGCGCCGGCTGCCCGGCAGACCGATGTTCCCCAGTACGTCACCGAGAGCGGCTACACCGAGGACCTCCGTGTCCGCACCAAGGTTGGCGACGCGCAGTCCAGCGGACGCATCGCCATGCTTCCGCTTGCGGCGGGAGTTGTCGACGTGCGGTGGCTCAGCGTCATCCCGACGGACACGACGCGGGCCCCGGCCCAGGTATTCTCCGCGGGATGGAACGACGCCGGCAGCGCCGCACTGATCGTCGCGGTCTCGCGTGACTACAAGACGCGCTACATCCACCGGGTGGACACCGGCGGCACGCTCCGCACCATCGACACCCTGCGTGACACCGCATGGGTGCTGACGCGCGGCGGCGGTGCCACGGCGTGCGGAACGTGCGTGGGCTGGCTCGCCGGCGATCAGGTGTGGTTCACGTCGGAAGCCGACGGGTTCGCCCACCTCTACACCGCGTCGGCGGACGGTACGGACCGGCGTCAGCTCACCACGGGACCATGGGAGGTGCTTGACGTGGACCTCTCAGCGGACCGGCGCACCTTCTACCTGACCACCAGCGAGAACTCGCCCTTTGACGGGCAGCTGTACCGCATGGCCACCGACGGGGGGGGGGGAGGGGGCGCACGAACACGAATCACGCCGCAGGCGGGCATGCATCAGACGACTCACTCACCGGACGAACAGTGGCTGGCGAACGTCCACTCCGTTGCCAACAGGCCGCCGGAGCTCTACCTGATGCGCAATGCGGCGGGTGCGCCGATGGCGCAGCTCACCACCTCACCCACCGCGGCCTGGCGGTCGTTCAACTGGCTCGTGCCGGACATCGTCCACGTCCCGGCATCGGATGGGGCGCGCGTCCCGGCGCGCATCTACCGACCCGCGGACATGGGCGCGCGGCCGAACGGCGCCGCGGTCATCTTCGTGCATGGCGCCGGCTACCTGCACAACGTGCACAACTACTGGTCGTCCTATGCGCGCGAGTACATGTTCCACCACCTGCTCGCGTCGCGCGGCTACGTGGTGCTCGACATCGATTTTCGGGGATCGGCCGGGTACGGTCGCGACTGGCGGACGGCGATCTATCGCCACATGGGCGGACGCGACCTCCAGGATCAGGTAGACGGAAGTCGCTACCTCGAACGGGAGTTCGGCATCCCGCCCCAGCGCGTGGGCATCTACGGGGGCAGCTATGGCGGCTTCATCACGCTCATGGCCCTCTTCACCGAACCCGGACGGTTCGGCGCGGGCGCGGCGCTGCGCAGTGTCACCGACTGGGCGCACTACAATCACGGATACACGGCGCAGATTCTGAACACGCCAGAGAGCGACAGCATCGCGTACCGGCGATCGTCGCCCATCTACTTTGCCGAAGGCCTGGAGGACCCGCTCCTGATGCTGCACGGGATGGTGGACGTGAACGTGCACTTTCAGGACATCGTGCGTCTGTCGCAGCGCCTGATCGAGCTGGGAAAGGAGAACTGGGAGCTGGCCGTGTACCCCGTGGAAGACCACGCCTTCGTGCGCCCCGATTCGTGGACCGACGAGTACCGGAGGATCTTCAAGCTGTTCGAGGAATCGCTCGGTCCGGCGCGCGTCACTGGGGCCGCGAGCGGATCGGGCGGGACGGGAACGCCGTGACCCTCGAAGCGATTCGGGCCGCGATGCGTCGCGCGGCGCACGTTGCGCGACGCATCATCGGCGTGCCGGACTACGACCGGTACGTGACGCACGTGCTGGCCGCGCATCCTGGGCGGGAACCGATGTCACGGGACGAGTTCGAGCAGGTGCGGCTGCACGACAAGTACTCGCGCCCGGGGCAACGGTGCTGCTAGGCGCGGCGCAGCGTGTCGGGGACGTGTTTCGTCGGTTGACGCCGGAGCGGCAGCGGCTGAGCCGCCAGCGGGACGACATCCTGCGCGCGCAGATCGAAGTGGCGAACATCGCCGCGCCCACGGGCGCGGAAGGTGCCCGCGCCCGCTGGGTGGCGCACCGGATGCGGGCGCTGGGGCTCGCGACGCGGCACGACAGCGCCGGCAACGTCGTCGGGCGCGCGGGCGTGCGGGACGACCGCGCGGCACCCGTCGTGGTGTGCGCGCATCTTGATACCGTGTTTCCGACCGATACCGTCCTGGGCACGAGGCACGACGGAACCCGCGTGATCGGACCGGGCATCTGCGATAACGCGCGCGGACTCGCGGTGATGCTTGCCATCGCCGCGGCCGTGCGCCGTTTCGGCGCGGCTCGCGCGCGCGCGGTGGAGTTCGTCGCGACCACGGGGGAAGAGGGCGCGGGCGACCTGCGCGGCGCCAAACAGTACTTCACCGACACCCCCGCGCCGTTCGCCGTCATCGCGCTGGATGGCGCTGGCGACGAGCGCATCGTCAACACCGCACTCGGCTCGCGCCGGTTCCGGATCAGCTACCGCGGCCCTGGAGGACACAGTTGGGCGGCGTTTGGCGCCGCGAACGCGGTCCATGCGGCCGGCCGCGCCACGGCGGCGCTGGCGACCTTCCGGCGGCCCAATGCCGCGTCGTCCTCACTCACGGTGGGCCGGATCGGGGGCGGCCTCTCGGTGAACTCGATTCCGGCCGACGCCTGGCTGGAAGTGGACGCGCGCAGCACGAGCGACGCCACGCTCGCGCGGCTCGAGCAGGCCATCCGGGAAATCGCCGCGTCCGCCGCGGCCGAGGAAAACGAGCGCCGTGCGTCCGGCACGCCACCGCTCGCCGTTCACGTCGAACGGATCGGTCTCCGCGCCGGAGGGGTCACGGCAGAGGACTCCGCGCTCGTGCTCGCCGCCGTCGAAGCCACCCGCCTGGTTGGCCGGCAGCCGACGCTGGCGACGGCATCCACCGATGCGAATGCCGCGTTGGGAACTGGCGCGCCGGCGATCGCGATCGGCGGTGGCGGGCGCGGCGGCGATGCGCACTCGACCCAGGAATGGTTCGACGATACCGATTCGACCGCCGGGGTGGACCGGGCGCTCACCATCGTGGCGGCGATGGCGACGCTGGCGCGCGACGCCTAGAGTCTTCCCCGAGCCTCTGAGTCGTCGCCCAGGGTGGTCACCCCGTTGAAGCGCTCGACCACGACGCGGTCGCCGATGAGCGAATCGTGCAGCAGGCAGTTCGCGATTTTCGAGCGCTCGCCCACGATCGTGTCGCGCACGGTGGAATCCTCGATCACGGTGCCGGCGCCGATGGACGCATTGGGCCCCACGGTGGAGCGCCGGATGATCACGCCGTCCTCGATGTACACCGGCTCCACGATGCGGGAGTCGGCCGCCAACGCCGCGGGCCGACGCGCCATCCCGCGCTTCTCCAGCATGATCCGGTTGGTGGCCAGCAGCGTGTCGATCTTGCCGGCATCATACCACCCCTCGACATCCACCACGTCGAGCTTCGCGCCCTTGTCCACCATGTACTGGAATGCGTCGGTCAGGTAGTACTCGCCCTTGTTGGGCGGCTGCCGCAACACCCAGTCGACTCCCTCGAACATCAGCTTCCAGTTGGAGATGTACTGGAGCCCGATGTTGGCCCGCTTCGAAATCGGCTCGCTCGGCTTCTCGACGATGCGCTCCATGTGGCCGGCGGCATCCGCCACCACCACGCCGAACCGCTGATAATCCTCGACCTCCTTGACCCAGATGATGCCATCGGACCTGGTCGTCCGGATCACGTCGAAGTCGGCGTCGAAGATCGTGTCAACGAAGATGATCATCACCGGCTGATCCACGTGCGGCCGGGCGAGGGCAATCGCGTCCGCTGTTCCCCGCTGTTCCTTCTGTTCGATGAACACCGACTTCCAGGGAAACTTCGCCCGCGTGTACTCCTCCACCTTCTCCTTGAGATGCCCGGTGATGTAGATGACCTCCTCGACACCACCGAGCTTCTTGAGGTCGTCCATCACGTAGTCGATCACCGGCTTGCCGGCGATCTTCAGCATGGGCTTGGGCGTGACGTGTGTATGCGGACGCAGCCGCGTGCCCTTGCCCGCCAGCGGGATGATCACTTTCATGGCGCGCTCGTCCCCTGCCGGCCGTAGCGGTCCTGCAATCGCACGACGTCGTCGAGGTGAGGCGTGGATGCCTCCAGCACATCACAGTCCGTGACGGCCTCGATGTAGTGCACGGTACCGGGTGCAATGCGGAATGACTCGCCTTGCTTGACCTTCATGTCCTGCGTCTGGTCGCTCCCCGGCAGTTTGACCCAATAGATCATCTCGCCGGACAGCAGGTAGACGGTCTCATCCTTGTGGTGGTGATACTGCACGGACAGCGCCTCGCCGGCATTCACGTGCAGAATCTTGCCGACGTACTGATCGGTGCGCGCCCAGATGATCTCGTATCCCCAGGGTTTGGGCACGTGCGTGACCGTCACGCGGCCGGTGAGCGGATTGCCGGGAGGATCGTTCGTCATAGCGGCGTGAAAACTAAGTAGTTCCCGGCCCGGCGCCGAAGCGACCGGTGCGCGCCCGCCGAGACCTCCCGGCGATTGGCACTCCTCCTGCTCTGTCCGTCCGCACATGATCCTTGCGCCCCGGTACCTGCCGCGCCTCGCGGCCACCGTCGGACTCTTCACGAGATATGGACTCGGAGACTTCGCCGACCGCACCGGGCTGCGCGCGCTCGTCACCGACGAGGAGTCCGGCGGTAACGGGGCACCGCCCGGAACCGCCGTCGCGTTCCGCAAGCGCCTCGTGGAACTTGGCCCCGCCTACATCAAGCTCGGCCAGGTGCTCTCGACGCGACCGGATTTGATTCCAGCGCAGTATGTCCGCGAGCTGGAGCGGCTTCAGGACGACGTGGACCCGGTTCCGTTCGCGGAGGTCCGTGATACGATCGAGGGCGAGCTGGGCGCGCGCATGAGCAAGCTGTTCACCTCCTTCGAGCGCGACCCGTTGGGCACCGCCAGCCTGGGACAGGTACACGCTGCCAAATTGCGCGGCGGCAAGCCCGTCGTGGTCAAGGCACAGCGCCCCAACATTCGTGAGCTGCTGGCCGACGACCTCGAGTTCTTCCGCGAGCTGGCCACGTTCCTCTCCAAGCACACCGAGGCCGGGACACGCGTGGACCTGCTGGGGATCGTGACGCAGCTCGAGCGCGCGCTGCTCGACGAGCTGGACTATCGGATCGAGGCGCGCAACTCGGCCACGTTCCGGCGAGCCCTCGCGGAATTTCCGCGGCTGCTGGTGCCCAAGGTGATCGAGGGCTACAGCACCGAGAAGGTGCTGACCACCGAGCGCGTGCGCGGACTGAAGATCGACGACGTGGGTCCATTGACGCGCGTCGAGCACGACTTCGAGCCGCTCGCGGAAGAGCTCACGCGCGCCTACCTCAAGACGATCATCATCGACGGGCACTTCCATGCCGATCCGCACCCGGGCAATGTCTTCATCGTGCTGCCCGGCACGGTCAACCCGCTGACCCCGGCGGAGCTCAAGGCCAGGGACCGACGCCGCACGCCTCGCGTGGTACACACGCCGATGCAACGCATGGAGCAACATGCGCAGGCGCAGGCGGGCAGCACGCCGCCGGACGACGTGAAGCTGTCGCTCATCGACTTCGGGATGACGGCCCGCCTGTCGACCAAGATGCGCGAGCAGATCGTGCACCTGCTCATGGCGCTGGCGGACAATCGCGGGGACGACGCAGCGGAAACCCTCATCGAGGTGGGCGACGCGCTTTCGGACTTCGACCGCGCGGTCTACACGCGTGAGATTGCGGGCCTCATCGCCCGCAACAACGACCTGTCCATCGGCGAGGTGGAGGCCGGCAAGGTGCTCTACGAGGTGATCAACATCTCCTACCAGCAGGGCCTCCGCTTGCCGGCGGAGCTCACGCTGCTCGCCAAGGCGCTGTTCAACCTCGACCACGTGACGCGATCGCTGGATCCGCTGTTCAGTCCCATCGACGCGATTCGTGACTACTCCAACCAGCTCGCGACCGAGCGCGCCCGACGCGATTTCTCTCCGCGCCGGTGGCTCCAGCTCGCCACCCAGAGCACGGACTTCGTCACCAACCTGCCGCATCGACTCGAGCTGATTACCCAGCGGCTGGCCACCGGCGATTTCGAGACCCGGATCGACGTGCCGCAGCTCATGGCGCTGTCGAAGGACCTGCAGAAGGTGGCGAACCGAATCTTTTCGGGCCTCGTGCTCGCCGCCATCGTGATCGCGAGCGCGATGCTGCACCCGCACCGGCCCACGCTGGGAATCGGGGGCTTCATCGTGGCCGGAGCGCTGGGGCTGTTCATCGTCGTGCACATCCTGCTCAGCGATCGGCGCAGGAAGGGCGGCGAACCGTCGTAAGCCTACCAGAGATCGGTGAGGCTGATTGCCCACCTGGGCGCGATTTCCCCCCGCCCTTGCCGGCCTCGGTCGATCGCGAGGACTGGTCGACTGACGTAGAACGGCGAGTCGATCCGCAGCGTCAACGGGCGGTCGAAGATCCGTCCACGCACGCCCAGGCCGATGCCGGCGTCCATGAGGAATCCGTCGGCGCGATCCGTGGTTGGCCCCGGTAGCAACGGGACGGTCACGGAGGTCAGGGCTCCGTCCGCGAATCCATTGATCCTGAATTCCAGTTGGTGGGATGAACGCACCAGCGTGGTGAGGCGCCGTGAGAGTTCGACGTTAACGGCCGCAGCACCTTCAGTGAACACATCCCACGCGTAGCCCCGAAGCGCCGCGCCGCCGAGCGGCAGCCAGTTCACGTTCGGCTGCTTGAGGATCCCGCCGGCAGGCCGCCACCAGTGGTTCTCGAACATCGCCAGTGGATCGGCCGCGCTCACGAATAGCGCGCGCTGGGCCGGTGGGCCACCATGCACCCCGGCGAGGTACCCGCGAACGCCGAGCGTGGACGATGGTGAGAGCGACGCGACATTGCTGATCGCCACTTCTCCCTTCAGGTACGTTGAAGACCCTGCCTGTCCGATGAGCCCCTGGACCTGCGAGAAACGGTGTCCGCCACCGGTCGCGTGGGTCTCGCGCACGCGACGATCGAAGGAGAGGTCCAGCGTGCCCACATCGTGCCACATCTCCGGCAACAGGTCGCTTGCCAGGGGCTCGGCGTAGGTGATTGCCCACCCTTCCGTGACGTCGCGGCTCGCGATGGAGCGCTCCCGTCGCCGGCCGACGTCGGCCCGAAATACGTCGTCGAGGAGCGCAGCGCCGGCCGAGAACCCGGCCGCCGGGCGCCGGAGGAAGCCGACGTTCGGATCGGTCGTTCGCGCCCACCACTGGATCTTGTCGGGCAGATCAGCCCGCGCGGGCGCGACGACGCCGAACTCGAAACGGTCCAGGGTATGGAGATAGGTGGATCGTGAGCGCGCGCCGACGGTCGCCCCGCCACCCCTGGAATACCACGCGTTGGGGCTCCACAAGAGCATGGTGCGCTCACGATCGGCCTGGGCGAGGAAGGGCCAGTCGAAATTCACCCGCGGGCGGTTTCCGGGCACGTCGTTGCGGCGATTCCAGTCCCAGGTGAAGTGGTGCGGGTCCAGGCGCACCTCCAGCGGTTCCTGCGCCGTGACGATGCGAACCGTCTGTTGCTCCGCCAGCGGATCGCCGATCCGCGCGATCGTCCAGCCCGATGGTGTCCGCACGCCCACCGGCATCGAATGGCGATACTCGCCCCGCCGGCGCACCACGGCCTCGGTCACCCAGCCGCCGTCGCTCCGGGTGCTGCGCACGTCGCGGATCTCGTAGTCGAGCACCCCCGTTTCGTGTACCCACTGCCGGAAGAACCAGCCGAGGTCCCGTCCACTCACCCGCTCCGCGGAGGCGCGCATCGCGCGCTCGTCCACGTGACGCAGGGCCCAGCGCGAGTAGTAATCGTGCAGAAAGGATACGAACAGCGAGTCGCCAAGCTCGTCGCGCAGCTGCGAGTACATGACCTGCGCCCGGCTGTAGATCATGTCGTTGTACGTCCCGAAGTCGCGGAATTCGTGCGCGGTGGTGCTGATAGGCTGCGCGCCGCCGCGAATGTCGGTCATCGCGCGCTGGAGTCCGATCGCGTCAAACCGCGAGAGCGCCAGCGAGCGGCCGCCCCCGCGATAGCCCGTGGGCGGACGGAATCGGTCGGTGATCCCCTGGCGCAGCCGCTCCTGCGGCAACAGCGTCTGCGCCCACTCCGTCTGGTACGACGTGAGGCCCTCGTCCATCCACCCGCTGCGCCACTCGTTGTTGGCGAGAATGCCGTACGTCCAGACGTGACCGCCCTCGTGGAGAATCAGTCCCAGCGAGGGCGAGCCGTTCATCTGGAGCATCGGGAACTCGGTGCCGCCGCCCTCGATCCGGTGCAACACCGTCATCTGCGGATAGGCGTACGGTCCGTAGATCATCTCCAGCCAGCGGAGCGCGTTGACGGTGCGCCGCGTCACGAGACCGCCACCCCAGGTGGAATCGTCCCCCGGCTGCATGAGCACGTGAACGGAGACGGTGTCCCACGCGGGCCCGCGCGTGTTGGCGACGGGCCGGGCATACACGGCGCCCTCATACCGGTAGTCCGGCGACGCCGACCAGGCGAAGTGGTGTACGTCGCGCGCCAGGAATCGCACGGCCTTGTAGCCATCGGGCACTTCGGCGAGCGAGGCCGCGGGCACCGCACCATACGCATTCGCCGCGTCCCGCACGGAGCCACCCACGCTCGCGGCACGATCCGCTCGGCGCCACCCGGGATCGCCAGACACGGGCACGCCCACCGCGCCAATGACCTGGTCGGTCGGCACCACCAGCGTCACGTCGTAGATGCCGAACTCGCCGTAGAATTCGCCGGCCGGCTGCAGCGCGTTGTGCTGCCATCCACCACGGTCATACACCGCCACCTTCGGATACCATTGCGCCAGATCCCAGTGGCGCCCGCGGCGCCCCTGCCGGCGCGGCAGCGTGGAGGGGCGCGCCTCCCACGCGAAGGAGACCACAATGGAGTCCCCCGGACGCAACGGCGCGGGCAGCCCTAACCGCGCCACAGTGCTGTCGGGCGTGCCCGGATACTGCACCGAAACGGCGAGCCCGTTCACGAGCACCGGCGCAGTGAAGCGCTCGTACGCGTAGTCGGGGTCACGCAGGTGCTGGAAACGGACGCGCCCCTCGCGTTCGTCCACGCTGCTCCACCGCGAATGTGGCCGGAACGCATTGAGATACTGATGCACGTACATCTCGCGGAGCGTGTCCGGCGAGTTGTTCACGTACTTCATGGTGCCGGTGGCGCGCACGCGCGCGTCGCCCTCGTCGAGCGTGGCGGTGATGGAGTACTCCACGCGCTGCTGCCAGTAGCCGACGGTGTCTCCATTCACCGGCGACGTGAGCCCAGTGCCGGTTGGGACCTGTTGCACCGCCAAGAGCAGCGCTGCGGCAAGAATCGGCATGCCCTCAAGAGTAGTGACGGTTGCGCATCCTTGACATGCTGGTAAAAGCTCCTTTACATACTGGCCAGCTCGCTTTACACCACACTCAGTTCGTCCTCCTCCGGAGAGGTGCAATGACATCCACGCTCCAACCAGGCGTTCGTCCCAGCCGTCGGGCCGCGATCCGTGCGGAATAGGCTCAAGGTCCTGCGCGCCGAGCGCGATTGGTCGCAGGCGCAGCTCGCCGACCGGCTGGCGGTGTCGCGGCAGACCATCAACGCCATCGAGACCAGCCGGTACGATCCCAGCCTGCCCCTGGCCTTTCGCATCGCCCGTGTGTTCGGCCGGTCCATCGAGGGGGTCTTCGAGTCCGAGGAGGACTACCAGCAGGGTGATGGCGCGCGGTGATCGCGCGCGATAACATCGCGTCATGCTTCCGTCCGCACTTCACACGGTGCTGCTGCGCGACCTGCGCGCCGTGCGCCGCCAGATCGAGGCGTATCCGGACGACGCGAGTGTGTGGCGCACGATTCCCGGCCTGCCGAACGCAGGCGGCACGCTGGCGCTGCACATCGCCGGAAACGTCAGGCACTTTTTCGGAGCGATGCTGGGCCGGGACGGCTTCGTGCGCGATCGCGACGCGGAATTCGAGCGGCGCGATGTGTCCCGCGCGGAGCTCCTGGACGGCGTCGACGCCGCCATGGCCTCCGTTGAACGCACGCTGACCACCCTGGGAGACGACACGTTGTCCGCGCCCTATCCCGAACCGATCGCGAAACGGCGGATCGCCACCAGCCAGTTTCTCGTGCATCTCGCGACGCACCTGGCCTATCATCTCGGTCAGCTGGACTATCACCGCCGGGCCGCCACCGGCGATGCCAGGGGCATGGACGGCGTGTCGGTGCGGGAGTTGCCAGAGATCGCCTGACGGCTGACGCCGCCACCCGATCCTGGCTCATGGCCGACGAAACACCCACACAACGCGACGCCCCCGGCGCCCCCGACGACCAGCACGACCCCGGTCCCGCGGTCACGGGCCCCGAGGTCCGCGAGCGCATCCTGCGCATCGCATTCGACGACGATCGGCCGCGGTTCGAGCAGTTCATGCAGACCCTGCGGGACGCGATTCCACCCGACGTGGCGGTGGCGATTCGCGGCAGTGCGGTCACGGGCAAGCGCTGGCGTTCAGAGATCCCGTTCGACGCGGACGGCCCCGGCACGAGCGACCTGGACCTGACGCTCATCGGCGGCGACATGGTGAAGCACTTCGACGTGCAGTACATCCCGGGCATGCATTCGGCGCCACTGAGCGACGAGCATCCGGACGCCTCGGTGACGTTCCTGCCGCTGCGCCTCGCGCTGTGCAAGATCGCCCGGCGGCCAGTGAACATTCAGGCGACGAGCGACGTTCTCCAGTACATGCGCGACGTGGTGATGAACCAGCCCTACTTCATCCTCATCGAAAAGGACGGAGAGCAGGACTGGCCCTCGGCTGGGCCGGCGTGACGATGCGCTTGCTCAGCTACAACATCCGGTTTGGCGGGCGCGGCCGGGAGCAGGCGCTTGCGTCGGTGATCCAGGCAGTGGATCCGGACGTCGTCCTGCTCCAGGAGGCGACGGATCCCGGCGTGATCGAGACTCTGGCGCGCGCCACGTCGCTGGCGCACTGGGGATCGCGCCCCGACTACTCAATGGGTTTTCTCTCCCGGCTGCCCGTCCGGCATCACGCCTGGCACCGGCCGCGCACCGCCCGCCACGCCTTTCTCGAACTCGACATCGAGGGTGCCGAGTGCCGCATCTTCGGCCTGCACCTGGTCGCCTGGTTCTCCAAATGGACCGAGCGGAAACGTGCCCGGGAGATTCGGGCGCTGCTCGACGGGATTCGCGAGCATCAGGACGGATTTCACCTCATCGCTGGAGACTTCAACGCACTCGCGCCCGGCGAGTTGCTGGAGGTACGGCGCATGCCCCGCTGGATTCGCGCCATGATCTGGCTCAGCGGCCGCGACATCTCGCGCGAAACGATCCAGCTGATGCTCGATGAAGGATACGTGGACTCCTGGCGGCGGCTGCACCCGACGGGGAACGGGTACACCTTTCCCACCTGGGACCCGCATGTGCGCCTGGACTACGCCTTCGTGCCAACCCGGCACGCGGAGCGCGTCGTCGTGTCCGAGGTGCTTCTCGCGCCGGAGCAGATCATTCGCGACGCGTCGGATCACGCGCCACTCCTGATCGAGGTGCGCTGATCGCCGGACGCGCTTAGGATACACCAACCCCAATCCGGAGGTTGGCCATGTCCAGTGCCGTCATGCCCACGGGCAGCCGCGAGGACGATCTCGGCAAGCTCATTTTGCGCCTGGCAATCGGTGTCCTGCTCCTGCTGCATGGGATCTTCAAGCTCCGGAATGGCATCGGCTGGATGGAGGGCATGCTTGGCGGCATCGGCCTGCCCGCATTCGTGGGCTATGGCGTGTACGTCGGCGAGGTCGTGGCTCCGCTGCTCGTCATCGCCGGCAAATTCACCCGGCTCGCCGGGATCGTGATCGCGTTCAACATGATGGCCGCGGTTCTGCTCGCGCTGCGCGACCGGATCCTGACCCTGAACCAGGGCGGCGGCTGGGCCATCGAGCTGGAAATGCTCTTTCTGCTCGGCGGCGTCTGCCTCTTCTTCTTCGGCAGCGGACGGTTCGCGTTGTCCCGGGGCACGGGGCGCTGGGATTAGGGGCTGACGTCATTCACGTGGCGGGTCCGTGAGAGTGAAGTTGATCCGCTGTTCCACCAGCTGGCGCACCCGACGCCCGGTCGCTTCGGCTGCGCTGTAGCGGTTGCGCCCCAGCCACTCGACTACCGCGACGCCAAACAACGCGTGTGAGTCGCGGACGATCTCGATCGAGCCGGCCTCCACGCGACCCAGCGTGTCCACGACGAATCGCACCAGCACTTCTCCTTCGATGGACGCGCCGCGCAGCGCCGCGGGGTACCGGGGCTGCCCATTGCCGCGATGCGCCACCACCGCCCGGTCCACGTGCGCGCCACGGAAGATCCTGTCCCGCGACGCGCTGCCCGGCGTGCCCTCAGTGCTCGGGCTTCCACCCCATGGCTCCGTCGTCATGGGCGCGGTCGGCAGCGGATCGTCGAGCCGGGAAAATCCGATCGCGGGAAGCGGAATGGCTGGCGCCACAATCGCGGCGCGGATCCACGGCGCGAGTCTCCCCGCATCCCGCGGAGCGTGGGTAGCCCTCGGCTCGTCGAGCCGCGGTGGCTCGCGATACACCAGGAGCGGCTGCACGCGCTCCCGCTCGATCACGGGGCCAGTCGCTCGCATGGTCGCGGCGATGCCGAACGCGATCAGCGCGGCGTGAATGGTAGTGCTGCCAATGGCCCAACCGGGGTGACGTGCTTCGCGGCGCCCCACCCCCCCGCTCTCCAGCATCTGTCCGAACATGGTGGCCCTCCCGTCGAAGTGCTACTCGACGGTACACACGGGCCATTGCGCCGCGATTGTGGCCGGATGATGGAATCGTGAAGGCGTCGTGAGCGATGCGTTACTTCACCGTCGCGCGCTCGAGCGTGGTCGCGCCGCCCTCGTTGGTCGTGAGGTACACCACACCCCCCTGACCGAAACCGACGATGGTGCGATTGGCGGGTACCTGGACGCGATCGACCAACTCACCCTTCGAGTTGATCACGTCGTACACGGCACCGCCCTCCCGCGCCTTGGTCGGAATGGTGCGTACCCACAGGTTGCCGTCGGCATCCGCGCGGACGGAGTTCGCGAAGAACACCGGTTGATAGTCGGGCAGTTCGTCCGGCGTCACGAAGTTCATTCGATTCCCGCCGCCGGGGCCAGCGCCACCGCCAGGGCCGATCATGATGCGCACGGGCCCGTCGCCGCCGCCCGCATCCGGTCGCGCCCGGCGCTGCTGCCGCGTGCCGCTGTCGACTGGTGCGGCGACCGGAGCGGTGGGCTCCATGCGTTCGCGCGCTGCTTTCACCGAATCGATGAAGGCCGCCTTGTCTTCGTCGGACAGACGCCGCCAGTCGAAGGGAATTTTGGGTGACGATTCCCTCGTGCCGTCGGGGCGAATCCAGTCGATGTGGTAGTCCTGTCCGCGGATGAGCGCCACAGAGCCATCCGACAACACCGCCCAGTCATCGGTGGTCGGCAAGGGATTCATGGTCGCGGACATGGTGACCCGGCCGTTGTCGTCGCGCGACATCTCCATCTTCACGCGGGGAATCCTGACGTATCCCAGCGTGTCCACGGCACGCGACACCAGGTCCACCCGAACGACCGGAGTGCTGTCGGGAATCTGCGGAGGTTCGAACGCCGTTGCCGCGGCCCCACCCGCGGGGGTCGCCATGCGACGCATCTCGAAGCGCGGAGCGCCGCGATAGACCAGCCGCCCGGCGCCGTCGAACCCTGGCGCTCCGGCCATGGCGCTGCCGAGCATCATGGCGTCCTGCGAGCGCGGCACCGACATGACGCGCGCCACCTTTCCCTCCGGCTCGATGAGCAGCATGGACATCGACGCCGGATCCACGAAGAGCGACGAATCGCCGTGATAGGGAATGAGCCCGCCCGTGCGGCCGCTGTACGCGGTCGCGGTGGCCGGCGTGCTGTCGGCAACGACATGGGTCAGCCGCAGCGCGCCGTCGAGAAAGACGACCCGGCGATGCTGAACGTCGTTCACCAGCACGCCCTGGCGAACGTGACGCACCGTGAGGTTGGCGCCGAACTTCTCGGATGCCGTCGCCTCCACCGGACCGAGCGGGCGGATGGGCGGCTGATGCTGGGATTCGGCGACGCTGCCGAACGCCGAGATCGCGAGTGTGGCGAATGCAAAAGCGAATCGAGTCATGAGATGCGTATCCACGAAAAGTCCGGGTGTCTGCGGAGATGCCTGCCCCGCGCGAAAGTGTCGGCGGGCATCAGGGCGATCTGATTTCGATGCGGCGCATGCCACCGCCGTCCGAGAACACCGCGCCGCCGGCGGGAACGAACCCGCCGAATCCCCCCGCCCCCAACCCGGCCGTCCCCGACCGGATCGAGGACAGGTAGCGCGTGTCCAGGTAGCTGGTGACGAACGCGGGCAGGCGGCGCGTCTGTTCCGGCGTGAGGATGCCCTTTACGCGCGGTGACATGCCCCTCAGCAGGTCCACCGTCTGGCGACGCGCCACGATGTACCGATGATACGCCTCGTCGTGATCGTAGTCGTCCGGAAGCGCGGCGAAGTCCTTCACGATCTGCGACCAGAAGCCATCCAGCTTGATCACGTATTCGCGATTCATCGTCGCGACGCTGTCGGCCTGGGCACTGGTGAGCTGCAGCGTATCCTGCTGGCGCAGGATGGTGGCGAGCGGATTCGGAATGCCGCCGTTGCCGAACATCGCGCGCAGCAGCATCTCGGGCGCCTTGTCTCCCCCTCGCCTGCGGCCGCGATCGAGCTGCTGTGTGAGCATCTGCCGCTCGCGCGTGGGGCCCACGTCGAAGCGGAGCATCGCGGTGAGCGTCACCGGCGCGCGCAGCTGGTTGAACGCGGGATTCGTGGCGCCAAAGCGATTGTTCACCTCGTACTGGAACCGCGGGTTCGTCGGATCCGCATTGTCGAAACCGCGGACATAGAGCAGCGCGGCATCCGGAAAGGGCGTCTGCCCCCATCCGCGCAGCCCGTCCGAGCCGTGCATCATCAGGTCAGCCGCACCGAGCGGATTCGAGAGGTTGAAGCTCAGGGTCGCGCGCTGTGGCATGCGCACCTTGATGGGATTGAACGAGAGCGACATGTTCGCGGTGGATGTCCAGGGCCCCTCACAGCTGAGCCGTCCCGCCAGGGAGCCGAGCTGTCGGGACAGGCAGTTCCGCGCCGCGGTCGAACCGCTCGTCAGCAGCGCCTGCATGCCGGCCGCGATGGCCGGATCCGCCGTGGTCGCGGGATCAAAAAGGAACGCGCGGTCGTTCGAGTAGCCGTCGCCGTTCACGTCGCCCGCCACCATCGGCGTAAACCGCGTGCCCGACCGGAACTGGCCGGACCAGTTCACCCGCAGGAAGTCGAAGAAGTTGTATCCCAGACCGTAGCCGATCTGATGCGGCGGCGAGGCGCCGCGCCCGGACTCGACGTCGAGGGGATTCCCCACGGTGCTGCTGAAACCGCGGAACTCCTCGCGCACCTGCGAATGCGTGTACCACGCGCTCCAGCTGAAGCCCGTGCTGAATCGCGTGGGCGAGACCCGCACGGTGACCTGCGCGGACTGACTCTGGAGGTCGGATCGCATCTCGCTGACCCGGGAATATTGCGACGACACACGCGCGTCCTGCGACGCGATGGTGCCCGTAGCCGGGACGATGCTGGTGGGCTGCACGTACACCGGGCGTCCAGCCTCCTCGCCCAGCGTGAACCGCGCCGTGGGATCGAAGTTGCGGTCCACGCTGCTCGACTGATTGAGGTTGAGCGAGTAGGTGACGTCCACCGACGTCGTGAACCGGTTGCTGAGCACCGGACCGCTCCATTGCAGGTTCGAGCGCACGCTCCTCGGCGATACGTAGTCCGGCGAGAATGCCGTCACATTTGGCGCGACGTTCGCGAAGGGCGTACCCATGCTGCCGTCGGCGCAGGTGGTCGGAATCATCGACGCGTCCACGCCGTAGGCATCCCAGTCGGGCATGGGAGTGGCCGCGCCCACGCACGTAACCTGTTGCGCGGCGCCAGGCAGGCCGGTGTTGTCCAGCGCGCTGCCGATCGAGGTGACGCCGGGCAGATTCTGGAATAGCCCCACACCGCCGCGAACCACCGCGCGCGGTCCACGTTGCGCGCCCATGAAGGACGCAATCTCCGCGGCCTGGCCGTAGGTCCACGAGAACCCCATGCGCGGGCTCAGGTAGAGCCGGTTCGGCAAGCGGTCGTTGCGAAGGCCGTACAGTGCGTCGATCGCGGCGTTGTACGCCGGGGCGGTGAGAAAGCGGCTCCCGTCCAGACGCACGCCATAACTGAGCTGCACGTTGCTCCGGGGACGGTAGGAATCGCCCAGCGAAACGCCGCCCACGAGCTGGTTGATGTCGCGCTGGCGCGGCGACAGCTGGCGCGTGAAGGACGATGGGGCGTTGGCCTCCAGGTCCGCGAGCGAGTTGTAGGTGAAGGTTCCGAGGGTGTTGATCGCGAGGAGCTGGTCGGACGACTCGTGACGCAGCTCGGAGGCGAGCTTGAGCCGGTGCTTGTTGTTCAGGCTGATCCACGAGAGCTGGTTCTGCGCCTGGAGGGACGTGGTGCGCTGTGTGGTGTTCAGCGACGGATTGCCGCCGAACGCCAGAGACTGCACGGCGCTGCTCCCATCATCGAACAGTGACGTCACCCGCACGCGCCCGGCGGGAAGGTCGAGGTAGGGCGTTCCGTAATTCTTCGAGGCGGCGAGGCCCAGAGACGTTTCCGTGAGCACGCCAATGTCGAGGAAGCTGCTGTGCCGGCCCTGGACGCCATATCGCCAGTTCGTCCGCTCCCCGCCGAATGCCGGCACTTCGGTGGCGGAACCGCTGGCCGGCGCCTGTTTGCCCCAGTTGCCGTTGAACGCCACGTTGACCGCGCGGCCGCTCGTCGCGGTCGGGGAGGTCAGGTCGACGCTTCCGAAGATCGAGCCATTGTCACCCACGCGGTCGCTTCGCAGCGGGCCGACGGCGGTCGGTACCTGCTGCGCGTCGAGCGCCGCGATCACCGCGTTGCGCGACGCGTCCGAGACGCCGGCGGCACGCAGTCCCAGCGGATCAGCGGACAGCAGCGTCTCGAATCCGCTCGTCCTGCGACCCAGCTGGTACGACACGCTATAGAATGCCTGATCATACACCAACGGCCCCGACACGAGCCCGCCGAGCGAGGCGTTCGAGTACTCCTGCCCCAGGGCGCGCGCGGACGCGTCGGTCCACTGCATGGCCGGCGAATCGAAGTTGAAGCTGTTCGTGCGCGAGATGAAATTGGAGCCCGGCCGCGAGCGGATGCTCATCTGCGCGCCGCTGAACCCGCCGCGGGACACGTCGTACGGCGACGTGACGAGCGAGGTCGTCACGGCGGCGTCGCGCGGCAGCGTCGCGCCACCGAACGACATGCCGTTCAGCGTCGCATTGTTCTGGTCCGCACCCAGCCCCAGCACCGAGTAGCCGCTCGATCCGTCCTCATTGGTCACGGGCTCCACCCCGGGGAGCGTCGCGGCCATCGCGGCGAGGTCGCCCATCAGGTTGGGAGGCACGTCTGTCGGGGTGATGGTGCGCTCGGTTCCGCTCACGTCCGGCGCCACCTCGTTGCGCCTGGGGCGCTGCCGCTCACCGACCACCTCCACCGCGTCGAGTACGCCACCGACGGGCTGGAGTCGCGCGTCCGCGATCAGCACCTCCTCATCGGCGATGCGCTTCACCTGGAAGCGACGCACCGCATAGCCGAGCGCTGCGAAGTTGACGAGGTAGTCGCCGTCCCCACCGGGAACCGTGATCGTGTACCGACCGTTCCGGTCGGTCCGCGCCGTCCGGTTCACGTTGCCGGAAATCGTCGTCGCCGTCACGATGACGTCGCGGATCGGCAGGCTGTCCGGACCGGTCACGCGGCCGCGGATGATGTCGGTGTTCTGGGCTGCGGCCGGGCTCGCCATGGCGAGTCCGGCAAGGAGCGCCAGGCAGGCGGCGCGAAGATGAATCACGGGAATCCTGAGGGGGCGAGTGCCGACAACGGTGCTCTGCGTCTATCGGATACTTGGACTCGCAGCAGCGTCAGAGGGTTGCCTGGTGCGTCTACTCACCCATACGGGCGCCGGGGTTCCCCCGTTGCATCCTGGGGCGGTTGCACCGGCGCCTCGAGCGGAAGCATGACCGTGAAGGTGGTCCCCACGCCCACGATGCTCTCCACGGCGATGTTGCCGCCCAGCCGCTCCACGAGCTTGCGCGTGATGCTCAGGCCGAGCCCCGTGCCGCCGAACTCCCGCGTGCGGGACTGGTCCACCTGGCGGAAATCGTCCCAGATCACCGACAGGTGCTCGGGACGGATGCCGATACCGGTGTCGTTGACGTCCACCCGGACCCCCATCGCGTGGGGACGCACGACCACCGCAATGCCGCCGCGATTGGTGAACTTCATGGCGTTGGACAGCAGGTTGAGCAGGACCTGCTTGAGCTTCGTGCGGTCACTGACGATGGGCCGAGTTTCGGGGGCGACGTCGACCGTAAACGCCAATTCCTTCCGCCGGATCGCCGGCTCCATCTGTTGACTGGCCTCGTGCATGACCTCGGCCATGGGAATCGACTCGAGCTGAAACTGCATCTTTCCCGCTTCGATCTTCGCGAGATCGAGGATGTCGTCGATGAGCGCCCGCAGATGGTCCGCCGCGGCGCGGGTGCGGTCGAGCGGCTCTCGCTGCTTGTCCGAGACCTCGCCGAACATCCCCTCGAGCAGCAGGGCGGCGTAGCCCACGATGGCGTTGATCGGCGTACGCAACTCGTGCGACATACTGGCGAGAAACTCCGACTTCAGCCGGTTGGCCTTCTCGACCTCGTGCGCCTGCCAGAGCAACTGCGCGTTCTGATCCTCGAGGTGCGCCGTGGCGGACCGGATGCGATCCTCGAGATCGAGATTCAGCCGCTTGAGTTCCTCGTACAGGCGCTCGTTCTCCACCTGCTGACGCAGATCGTGCAGCGCGGACACCACGGCGATGGGCTCGCCGCGCTCGTTGAGGATCTTGCCGGCCACGACTTCCACGGGGAGCACCAGGCCGGTCGCTGGCTCCATCAACGTCATGCGCGCCTGGGTGGCCTGGTCGGACGACAGCAGGAAATCCGAGATGAAGGTCGTGAAGTGGGTGTCATTGCCACGCACGGCCTGATACTGCTTGCGCGAACTGCCCTCGCCATCGTGAAACTCGAACAGAAGTTCCGCCTGCTCGTTCATCAGGATGATCTTGGAGGAGTTGTCCGTCACGATGATCGGATCGGCAACGTTCTCGAGGATCAGGTTCAGGCGGTCGCGCTCACTGGCGGCCTTCACTTCGGCCTGACGCACGCGCTGCACCTGGCGCTCCAGTTCGTGCGACGCGCGGCGCAGGTCGGTGACGTCTCGCAGGACGGACAGCACGGAGTCCTCCGGTCCCACGCGCTCGCCGAGCGGATGCGTCAGCACCTCGAAGAGAAGATCCCCGCCCTCCTCCGGCTCCACGAGACTCAGCTCACGTCCTTCACTCCCCGCCCGGCCGGCACCGACCATCGCGGTGCGCGACAGGAAGGAGGTGAACAGCAGGTTGTTCATCTCGACGGCGCGCCGACGTCCCGCACTGTCTTCCTCGCCCACGGAAAGAAGAAACTCCGCCCGTCTGTTCTGCGCGATGATGTCGTTCCCGGCGTTCGTGATCACCACCGCGTCCGGCAGCGAGTCCACCATCAGGATGAGCCGGTCGCGCTCCTTGTTGAGCCGATCGCCCTGGTCCTCCCACCACTCCAGCTTCGCGACGCGCGCGAGGACCAGCCCGGCCATCAACGTTGTCTCGGCCAGGTCGATCGCCAGTTGCTCCGTCAGCACCGCCGCGACCAGAACGACGCCGCCGGGCGCCGTGTTGAATCCGCGATCCACGACCGGCACCAGCTTCGCGCCGGCCGGCGCGAGAATCGCCTTCGCCTGTGCCTCCGACATCAGGCCGGGTGCGCCCCGGTAGTGCGGCTGTGCCAGCGGTAGCGCGGTCCAGTCGTGGATCGGGCCGAAACGTCCCAGCTTCGCGGCGCCGCGGGACGCGCCGCGGACCACGGGCATCTGCGAAAGCGCCGAGACGATCAGGGGATGACGCCGGTCGTCGATCGACTCCGGGAACTGACGCAGGTCCTCGGGACGGACGCCCACGTGATCCACCACCACCATCGACTCCTGCGACGGCACGGCGCGCAGCAGCACGACGGGCGCGCCACCCGCCATCGTGCTGATCTCGTTCAGGAGGAACGACGCTGCTGAGCCATAGTCCGGCGCTTCCGCGAGCGCCGACAGGAGTCGGGCAATTCGCCGATCGTCGGGGGCGATGACCGGCACAGACGCTACGACGTCATGCGCGCGACTTCTCAAGCTGCCGTCTCAAGTCCGCATTCTCGCGCTGGAGACGCTCGACGTCTCCGGTATCGCCGGACGCGACTTCACGCGGACGGGACATGGACGAGGTGATGCCCACCGCCTCGGAATACTTGAGGTAGGTCTCGATGGACGCCACCACGATGCGCGCCTCGACCGTCACCAGGTCGATGCCCACGAGGGACACGCGCACCCACGCATCGATGACAATGCCCTTGTCCAGTACGCGGTCGAGTACGTCGATCAGTGAACTGCCGCTTGGAGCTCTCTCAACAGCCATGTGGTGTGGTCTCCCTTACCGCGCAGTGGCGGGTTGCGTCGTCACTTCCCTTTCCGTCGCGGCTCGGATTCGCCGACGAGGCGCTGTAGCTGCTCTTCGATTCGCTTGAGACGATTCTCCGCCTCGGTGCCGGGCATGAGGCCCACCGGAGTCGCCGTGAGGCGAGGATCATTCTTCCACCAGTTCAACCCGATCTGCTCGGCTTTGTCGATCGAGCATACCAGCAGGCGGATCTGGATGGTCAGCAGTTCCACGTTCGCGAGGTTGATCTTGATGTCGCCCGCGACCACGAGCCCCTTATCCAACACCCGGTCCAGGATGTCGACGAGGCCGTGCGTGCGTGACGGATTCGCAAACTCAGGCAATGAAGGCGTGTCCCGGTTGATCAGCCTGCGCTATCGCAGCCGGCCGAGTGGTCCCAAGTCGATGTCGAGGTCTTCGTCCTGCAGGCCGAAAGCAGCCTTCAATTCGACCATCCGTTCACTCAATCGCAGGAGCGCCAGACCCAGCCGCTCGACCTCATCCGGCGACAGACTACCGCTGTCCATGCGACGTACCGCTTGGTGCTCCAAGACCTTACGGACTACATCCACGAGCGTCAAGACGAGCCGGCCCAGTTCCTTTCCGGCCGAGTCAGGCTGCGCATTGATACGATCCGGAAGCGAGCGCGACAGCTCGTTGAGCTGGATCTCCAGATCGTCGGCGTCAGTCACCCGTTGGCTCCGCGAAACTGTACAACGGCAGAGGGCCCACCACCCGCGCGTCCGACAGCGCGGGCAAGGAGCCGACTGCCTCGAGATAGCCGGGGACGTTTTCCCGCTGCACGAGATGAGCAAAGGCCACGCCGCGCGACTTGGCCAGGTACTCCACCCGCTCCGACAGCACCGCGGGTCCGAGCGCCGCTCGCAGAGACACCGGTGGCGCGGCAACCCGTGAACGCAGCGTTTCCAGATAGGCCCGGCCGGGGCCGGCGTCCTCCGGAACCTGCTCCGCGGCGCGCGGGGGCAGCAGGTCGGAACCGGCGGGCAGGAGCAACCGCATCTCGACCGCGCCGTCGAATGAGGTCAGCACGGCGGCGATCCGGTCCGCGCTGTCGGCGAGATGCCGGCGCAGCACCGCCTCATCGGGGAAGCGCTGGCCAAAACGCGAGGCCGCGACCGTGATGCCCATGTCCACGACGAGCCTGAGCACATCGTCGTGCGCTCGCACGTCGTCGAGGCTGGCCCGTGACGGCGACGCGGCATGCGCGCTCACCAGCGCGACCAGCGGCTCGGCCGCAAGCACGGTCACCTCCGCGCCACCGATCCCGGCGATCCGACCGCGCACCCTCGGCGCGTTACGGCCGAGAATCAGGCCGTACAGGTGGATCGCCACGTTCGGCCGCCTTGCCACGCTCGTTCAACGTGTTCACGGAGGAGATGAGGAGCCTGAGATCGAGCTGCACGAGATCGATGTCGGCCAGAGAGATCATGACGTGCGCGCTGATCACCACGCCCTTGTCCAGCACGCGGTTGATCAGGTCCGACAGGACCAGCTGCTCCGGGTCATAGATCTCGTCGAGCGCGCCGGGCTCGTCGCGGGGCGCGGGCGGTTTCGTCATGGGGCGTCGCCGGCCGGCGCGGTGCTCGAGTCCACGAAGTGATACGGTGGCCAGGGGCCGGTGAAATCGAAGGTGAGACCCAGTGGCCGGCAACGCTCGATGTGGGCACCCACCGCGCGCCTGAACTCCGCGAGACGGGCGCGCTCCACGAGGAACGCGCCGTTCAGCACCAGTGTGATGTCCGGCGGCGCGCCGGCGAGCGGCGCGAGTGGCCGCGACACCGCCTCCCGACTGGCAGCGCGCAGGTCGTCGAAGACTTCGCCCGCCAGCCGCCGGCTCGCACGTCGCGTCGCCGCCTTCGTGCGCTCCACGAGCTTGCGCTCCAGCAGATACCGCTGCCCCGGGGGAGCCCTCTCCGCCTCGCGCTGGAGCACGCCGATTTCGTCGTCGAGCTCCCCGATGGCCTCTCGCATGACTGCGTCCTGGCGATGGATGCGAAGACCGAATTCGTCGGCGTCGCGCACGCGGTCGAACGACGCCGTCAGCTCCGCGCTCCGCTCGGCGAGCATCGACGTGACCGAATCGTCCGCCGCCCAGAGCGAAAACATCGGCAGCGGTATCACGCCGCCGTACTCCTGCGCCCAAGTCAGCACGCCGTCGTGTGCTTGCGCGCGGGGGCTCAGCCACGCCACGTCGCCGCTGTCACGCTCGATGGCCGCGGCACCGTAGGCACCCGCCGGCAGGCGCGAGACCAGCGCCGACAGGGTGGCACCGCGGATGAGGCCCACAGGAGCGCCCTCGATACCCGATGGGGACTGGGAGGCGTCGAACCCGTTTCGCACGACACCGTACGCGTACACCACGCGGGCGTCCTGCGTCATGCGTCAGCGAACGTCATGGTTTCTCCTCCCCACTCCCCCACGCTCATCCAGTCTCCAGGTTGCGGCCCAGCGCGCCAGCGCACTCACGCCCGCGGGCGGCGGCATCACCGCGGGCGCTTCAAAGTGCATGGGGGCGTCGGGCACTGGAAGTGGGCGCGCGTGATCAGGGGCGTTGTCGGCACGGTTCAGAACGAGTCCGGATACGTGCGCACCGCGGGCGCGCACCTCCCGCGCCAGTCGCTCGGTTTCCGCCAGCACCACCGGCTCGTGCAGCGTCACGAGCACCACGCCACAGCGATCGGCGTCCATAAGCAACGTCTCGAGGGCGCGCAGCCGTTTCGAGAACTCCAGCAACTCCTTCGCGGTTTCCCCCAGCCCCGTCGCATCACGGTACTTGAGCATCAGCCGCATGAGCTGGTGGGTCCAGGCCAGGGCCAACTGCGGCATCTCCAGCATCCGGAGCAGATGCCCCGTGGGCGCGGGATCCACGACGACCGTCTCGAATCTGCCGTCGAACAGCGCGTCCGCGATCAGGGAGAGGGCGTAGACCTCGTCGATGCCGGGCGGTGCGAGCGCCAGCAGATCCCGCGCGATCGCCCGGTCGGCGGCGAGGTCCACGCCGCGCGCGCCGAACGTCGCGAACAGCGCGTCCACGTTCGCGGCATACTCGTCCCGGAGCCGCGCGAACGCGGCCGTCGCGTCCATCTGCCGCGCGAAGAGCACGGGCACGCCCGGAATCGGCGTGTCCGCGTCGGCAATCGGCTGGCCGAATGCGTCCGCCACGGAGGGCGCCGGATCCGTCGACACGATCAGGGTGCGGTGGTCGGACGCGGCGTCCAGCGCCAGGGCGCACGCCACGGTCGTCTTGCCCACGCCTCCCTTCCCGGCAACGATCGTCAGCGATCGCAGTAGCCGCCGCCGGTCGTCGCGAATGGCCGGCGACGCGTGCGTCGCGCCGAGGGACTGTATCTCCGGTGCTGCAGCCGCTGGGGCGCCAGACCGTACGGGGCGCAGCGCCGCCAGCCATCGGTGCAATCCGTCGCTGCCGGTGGGCCATTCCGCGAGGCGAGCCACGGTGAACGCCGGAATGCCGTGCAATGCTTCCGCCGGACAAGGGACATTCGCATTGTTCCAGACGATCGCCGCCACGTGGACCTCGAGGGCTCGGAGTGCCGCGACATAGCGGCTCGTCTCCTCGACCACGAGCGGCTGCGGGTTCGCGACCATGAGCGCGGCACAGCGGCGAGGGTCGCGAAGCGAGTCGTCGAGTGCCGTGACGAGCACTGCCATCTCGGTCAGGAACGCGTCGGCCGCATCCGCGCGATATCCGCGGGTGAGGGTACGCACCATGTAGCGATGCTTGTCCTGCATCGCGTCCAGCAGGCGCACGAGGGCGCGAAACGTGGCCGGCAGTTCGAGCAGACGCAGCGTATGGCCGGTGGGCGCCGTATCGACGAACAGCCGGCGGTGCGCACCCTGGGCGGGGGGCGCGGACGCACCATCGGCCAGGAGCCGCGCGAGCTCCAGCGCGGCGAAGATCTCGTCGCCGCCGGGAAGCGCGGTCTCCACCATCGGCGCGATGTCGGCCTCGTCGAGGTAGGTGCCCCGGTCGAGAATGTCGCGGAGCACATCGCCCCAGCGCGCGAGGAAGTCCGCGCGCAGGGCCACCGTGTCCAGCGCCTGTGCCTGGAGTCCGGGCGCATGCGCCACCGGAGCAGGGGTGGCGCCCACCGGGTGATCGAGCACGTCGGGCAGCGCCCGCGCCGGATCGGTGGTGAGCACGAGCGTGGCGTCGCCGCGCTCGGCGGCGCGGATGGCGAGGGCCGCGGCACAGGTCGTCTTGCCAACGCCGCCCTTGCCGACGACGAGCGTGGTGCGCGGCAACGCGTCGAGCAGCGCGTCCGCCGCGGTCACGACGGGTCGCTATCGCCGCTGGCTACGCGAACCGGCCCCCCCCCCCCGGGCACCGATTTGCCGAGTCGTTCACGCCAGGCGCGCACCTCGCGGAACCGCGCCATGATCCCGGCCTCGCGACGGGCGTACTCCTCGTCATCGATGTCGCCGAGCTCGAGCTGCATCTGGAGCTCCATGAAGTCTTGCTTGATGGCGCTGTCGTCGGTGAGCTCCTCGTCGACGACTTGCGCGACCTTGTTCAGGCTCCAGCGAATGCCGGCGACGGGTCCCGCGACGGGGAAGAAGAGGATCTTGGCAAGGAGGCCCATACGCCCGCGGCAGTCAGTCCGCCCGCTCCAGTTTCAGCTTGATGTTCACGAAGTTGTACGGTGGCCACGGGCCCGAGTACTTGAACGTGAGAAAATCCTCGTACTTGCGGCTGATCTCCTTCACGCGCTCGTCGAACGCCTGCTCCTGCGCGCGGTCCACCAGGAATGCCGCGTTCAGGATCATGCGATCACCGATAGGCTTGTTGCTGCGGCTCGCCACAGCCACGGACTTGAGAAACTCGTGGATGTCCGCCACGTACCGCTGTCCGGTTTCCTCCAGCGACGCCTCCACCAGTCGCCCGAGCTGCATGCGCGCGAAATAGGTGGAGCTGCTGGTGTGCCGGCTGATTTCGTCCTTGAGGCGCCGGATCTCCTCGTGGTCCTGCTCCAACGTGGAGACCACCTTGTCACGGTCCCAGAGCACCTTCAGCCCGAACTCGATCTTGTCCTGCATCTTGTCGAGCACTTCACTGAACGCCTGGTACGTGGAGCGCAGCAGCTCGGTCACGTCCTCCTCGGACCGGAACACGGTGCCGAACGACATCGGAATGACCGTGTGCTCCTTCATCACCGCCTCATTCACGAATTCGTGGGCCAGCACGTTCTCGCGGGTGGGATCGTAGATGACGATGGGAGTGTCGCTCACGACCGCGGCCAGGTCGTTGTGCTGCACCGTATAGACCCGGTGCGCCCCGCCGATGCCGATGCCGCCGAATTCGCGCTGGTTCGCGCTGCGGATGATGCAGTAGACGTACTTGCCGCCCTCGAGCGGCGTCTGTGTCGCGTCGGGGCTCTGAACCTGGCTCTCGTTCATGGCGCTTTGATCGAAAGGGCCCGCGGACGGCATTGCCCGCGCGTTCCCACTGGAATGAGGTTGCGCTGGCGCGCGGGGTTCGGCAAGGGTCAGCGACCAATCATG
Organism: Gemmatimonadaceae bacterium; assembly: GCA_040902005.1. Taxonomy (GTDB): domain Bacteria; phylum Gemmatimonadota; class Gemmatimonadetes; order Gemmatimonadales; family Gemmatimonadaceae; genus DASPMP01. The sequence continues at coordinate 36,453 of JBBDYA010000124.1, forward strand.
CGCTGCTTGAGCACGCCCAGCTTGCGCAGAATCGAACCGTCCATCACGGTGTCACCCACCCGCACGATCGCGCCGCCGAGGATGCGTGGGTCCACGGTCACATGCGCCACCACCGTCTTGTCCAGCGCCGTCGACAAGCGATCCGCGATGAGCGTCCGCATCGCCTTGTCCGCCTCACGGGCCACCGTGACATTCGCGTGGAGGCGGTTCTCCACCTGGTCCACGAGGTCTGCGTACTCGTGGGCGATCTGGGGCAACAGCATCTGGCGCCTGTTGCGCACGACCGACTCGATGAAGCGGACGAACGGTGCGGGGGCCTGTTCCGCCAACGCCTTGCGCAGCACGGCGTTTTTCTGCGCCGCGCCCACACGCGGCGTCTCCAGAAAGGCGCGGAGCTGTGCATCCTCGCGGATCGCGTCGGCGATGGACTGTACGATCGTGCCCCACCCGCGCAGATCGTCCGCGCGCCTGGCGAGCTCGAGCAGCGTTTCGGCGTAGTTCCGCGCGATGGTGACGGCGCGCATCTATCGGCCCTTCACATTCGGCTGGGAGGCCAGCGACGACAGGAAGCTCTCGACCAGCGCGCGGTTCTTGTCACTGTCGAGGTTCTGCTCGATCACCTTTCCCGCGCCTGCGATCGCGAGGTCTACCGCTTCCCTGCGGAGCAGCACGATGGCCTTGTCGCGCTCGGCGGCGATGTCGCGTCGCGCGCGCTCCAGCAGCTCCTGCTGCTCGAGGCGCGTCTTCTCCAGCAGGTCGCCGCGGGACTTCTCGGCCACCTGGCGGGCTTCCGCAATGAGCTTCTGCGCATCCTCCCGCGAGCCCTCGATCAAGGCGCGGTGATCCGCGAGCAGCTGCGCGGCCGCGTCGCGGTCGCGCTTGGCTCCATCGATCGCGTCCGCCAGCGCCTTCTCCCGCGCTTCCACGGCGCCGAGTATGGCCGGGAATACCCACTTCCGCAGGATGAGGTAGAGCGAGCCGAAGATCAGGGCCGTCCAGAACATCAGGTTGACCTGGAGGTCCACGAGACCGCCGCCCGCGGCGGGCTCAGCGGCCGTGAACAGGAGCGTAAAGTGTGTCATAGGGAGCACCGAAATCGGAGATCGGAAAGCGAACATGGACGCGCGTGCGATCACGCTGGCGGATGCCGGAAACCGGAAATCGCGATGGGCCCGGGCCCGTCGTCGATCTCCGATTGCCGGTGTTCGCGCTACGTCAAAGAAGGGAACTTCAACGAAATGAGCAGCGCAACGACGATGGCGAACAGCGCCGCGCCTTCGACCAGCGCCGACAGAATCAGCGCGCCGGTCTGAATGGTGCCAGCAATCTCGGGCTGGCGTGCCATGCCCTCGGTAGCCGAGCCACCGATGCGACCGATGCCCAGACCCGCGCCGATAACGGCGAGGCCCGCGCCGATGGCGGCGCCCATCATCGCCCAGGCGCCGGCATAGCTGGCGTTGTAGCCTGCCACCGAGCCCGCGACTTCCTGCAAGAGCGGAAGAATCGACATTTCAGGATCTCCAATAAGAAACGTTCACTTCAGTGCCCGCGCCGTGCGTCCTGGCGCTACCCGTCAGCGAGACCCGGGTCTCAACGGGATTCTCCGGCCACCCGGCCGGGTACCCGCTGGACGATGAGCGACGTCCGTCCAGCGAACCGCAACACTGCGTCGAACACGATCTAGTGGTGCGCCGCCCGGATCTGGCCGATGAAGACGGCCGCGAGCAGCGAGAAGATGAATGCCTGGATGAAAACGACGAGCAGTTCCAGCAGCATGATGAACAGCGCCATCGGGACCGCTGCCACCGCGACGACCCAACCGAACATGAAGATCAATCCGATGAGCGCGAGGACGATCACGTGCCCCGCGATCATGTTCGCGAACAACCGGATCGTGAGCGCGAACGGCTTGGTGAACTTGCCGATGAGTTCCACGGGCGTCATCACGAGGGTCAGGGGCAGCTTCATGGCCAACGGCATGTCGTGCGGCCAGTAGACGATGGTGTTGATGTAGCCCTTCCCCAGCGCGCGCATCCCCGCGATTTCGACGACCACGAAGGTGATCGCCGCGAGGGTCGCCGTCACGGCAATGTTGCCGGTGGCGGTGGCGCCGTAGGGCACCAGCCCCAGCAGGTTGGCGATCGCGATGAAGAAGAAGAGCGTGAGGCAGAAGGGGATGTATCTCTCGCCGCCGTGCCCGATCACCGGCATGTAGATCTCGTTGCGCAGGTACAACATCACGCCCTCGAGCCCCGCCGCGAAGCCGCGCGGCCGGCCCACGGCGTGCGTGTGGCGCGCGTGCGCCCGCGCCGTGCCCACCAGCAGGACCGCGACGACGGTGGCCGAGAGCAGCAGATAGACGACGTGCTTGGTGGGCGCCACATCCACCGTCCACTTGCCGATCGTCACGTTCCACGTGGGCAGCGTCCAGTGTCCAGCCCAGTTCCCCCAGCCGTAAATCCACGGAAACTCGAGGTGCTTCGAGTCTGTGATGTGCGGCATGATGATGTCGGACGGACCGGGGCGCGCTGGCGGCGGTGCGGTGGCCGTCGCGGCGGCTGTGCCGCCGACCGGTGCCGGCTCCTGCGCCGCGACCCCGTTGCCCAATGCCACGAGCAGTGTGCCTATGGTGAGAACAGTTCTCATCGATTCCTGAGAAATACCGGTTCGACAATCGTGGTGACGAAGAAGAACGCCGTCAGGCTCAGCAGCGCCGGTGCCAGTGGCGCCCGCCATAATCTGGCGACCACCAGTGCATAGACCACAAGGGTCACGAACCGGAGGATGCTGCCCAACCCCCATCCCAGCAGCAAGTGGCGCGGCTGAAGGAACCGAGCCACGGTGAATGCCACCAGCTGTACCACAACCGCCAGCGCCGCGCTCACCAACATCATGCGATGCCCGTCAGGGCCGGTGAACGACCATCCAATCGCGCCGAGGAGCGCCACGATCACCAGGCAGCTGGCCGCATACAGTGCGAAGGGTCTCACCTGGCCTTCCGCACCATGGACCAGAAGCCCAACCCCGCGCCGCCGAACACCAGCACCAGCACGAACAGCGGTGATGTCCCCAGCCACCGATCCAGCCAGACACCGGCAAATGCGAACACGACAATCGTGACGGCGAACTGCACGCCGATGCCGGCGAACTCACTGCCCCCCAATCCCTTACGGCGATGCAGGAGCCGGTCATGCTCGGCGTTTCTGCGCGTCGCGTCGTCGTCGTTCCGCCCGTCCCGATCATGCGCCACGAACCGCCGCCATTGGTCTCGGTCGGCGTAAAGCTAGAGCTTGTGAAATATTTCTCAAGCACTGTGCAGCATGACGACATTCGTGGCGCCGGAGACCGGAAACCGAAGACGATCCGAATAAACGGGTGAGTGACGGAAGTCACCGTCCGGTCGTCACTTGCGGCCCACACTTGATGTTGACTCTGCTGGGTCCAGTTGATAAGTTCTGCCTCCCCACGTTTGTGAGCAGCGCAGCTCGCTACGTGAAACACCGCCGCCTGCCGCTCGCCCCGACCTGCCTTCGATGACCTCGCGTGCCTTGATTCCCGTCCTGTGCATTGGCGCCGTGGCGTTTGCATGTGGCCCGCGCACGCATGACGAAGCGTCCGCGAAGAAGAACGGCACCGCGTTCGCAGCGACGACCACCGAGCGCGCGCCACGCCCCGTCGCCGCGACGTCGGCGAAACACGGCGACGCTCCGGTCACGGCGCAGCTGGTTGTGCGCGCCACCGGTTCGTCCGTCCGCCTCGCGCTGCACGTCACCAACACGACGAAGAAGTCTGTCGAGATCACGTTCCCGAGCGGGCAGACGCACGACTTCGTGATTCTCGACTCCGCGGGACGCGAGCTGTGGCGCTGGGCGCAGGGGCGGATGTTCACGCAGTCGCTGCGCAACCGCCCGCTCGGCGGCGGCGAAGGCATCAGTCTCGAGGAGACCTGGAACGCGGCGACGCTCCCGCCCGGCGTGTACACGGCGAAAGCCACGCTCAAGAGCCAGAACTATCCGATCGTCCAGACGACGGAGTTCACGGTTCGCGAAACGACCGTCGCAGCGCGCTGACGGCCCCGGAACACCGACGTCGCTAGCCCCGAGGGCGTCGCTCGTACCCGACGTTCTCGTCGAGCCGGGTCGTGCCGCGCACGAAGCTTCCGTTCCCGCGCGCGACGATCGTCCCCGCCACCGCGATCGTGGCCTCGGCGAGATACAGGCGCCTGGATTGGTGCACTACGCGACCGGTGGCGACCATCTCGCCGTCCGCGACGGACGCAAGCAGGTAGACCGAGAATGACGCCGTCAGGACGAACGCCTCGGTCACGAGCGATTGCACGGCGAAAAAGGCGGCATCGTCCAGCATCTTGAAGTAGACAGCACCGTGCGCGGCATGAGCGGCGTGATGCATATCGGGACGCACGGCCATGCGAATCTCGGCCTCGCCCTCCCCGACCTTGATGACCGGGCGGAAGAAGCGGTTGACCGGGGCCCCGGCGTACATGGCCTCGAGGGCGCGGAAATGATCCACGAGTGAGGATGGAGCGCCCGCGCGTCCTCCGCTAGTTTCCACTCCCCATGGCCTCCCCCGCCCGCACGCAGGACGACCGCGACCTCCAGCTGCTCGACCAGCTTGGCGCGGCGCGCAAGGATCTGGTCGAGCAGATCGGCCGCCGGATCATCGGGCAGCACGACATCGTGGACAATCTCGTCGCCGCGCTGCTCGCGGGGGGACATGCCCTGCTCGTCGGCGTGCCGGGACTGGCCAAGACACTGCTGGTGCAGACCGTCGCCCAGGCCCTCGACCTCACGTTCAATCGCGTGCAGTTCACACCGGATCTGATGCCCAGCGACATCACGGGAACCGAACTGCTGGAGGAGGATCACGCGACCGGACGCCGCTTCTTCAAGTTCGCGAAGGGCCCGGTGTTCGCGAACGTCGTGCTCGCGGACGAGATCAACCGTGCACCCCCGAAGACCCAGGCGGCGTTGCTCCAGGCCATGCAGGAGCACACCGTGACGGCGGCGGGACAGACGCACACGCTCGCGGAGCCGTTCTTCGTGCTCGCGACGCAGAACCCCATCGAGCAGGAAGGCACCTATCCCCTGCCAGAAGCGCAGCTCGACCGGTTCATGCTCATGCTCAAGATCGGGTACCCGTCGCGCGAGGAAGAAGAGCGGATCGTCGCCGCGACCACCGGCGACCTGGACGTGAAGGTCACGCCGGTGCTTGGCGCGCAGCAGATGATCGACCTCCAGCATCTCGTGCGGCGGCTTCCCGCGCCGCCCAGTGTGGTGAGCTACGCGGTGCGCCTCGCCCGGGCGACCCGCCCGGACGCCCCCGAAGCGTCGGAGCGAACGAGGAAGTACGTGAGCTGGGGCGCCGGCCCGCGCGCGTCGCAGTACCTGGTGCTCGGCGCCAAGGCCCGCGCCGCCATGGACGGCCGCGGAGTGCCCGACCTCGAGGACGTGAATGCGATGGCGCTCCCGGTGCTTGGCCACCGGGTGGTGGTGAACTTCCAGGCGGAGGCGGAAGGGATCACACCCGAGCGGCTCATCGACATTCCGGAGCGGCCCTAGCTCATTGGCGGCGCGTCACGCGGCGGTGTGAACCGCGTGGCGAAGCCGGCCTTCAGGCACAGCTCCTCCAGCACGCATGACTCGCACGTTTCCCATTCCGCTGGAATCGGGGCGAGGCGCCGTTTCTCGTTCTCCGACTCGAAGCAGAGCCACCCGTCGGACAGCTGATTGTTGGGAAAGAGGACGGCCTTGTCTTGCGGCTCCGCCGCGCCCGATGCGTGCGTCGGGCCTCGCGTGGTGGGATACACATCCCACACTCGCCACGTCATTCCCTTGGTATCCCTGAATTCGCGCAGCATACCGGTTTGGCAGTTCCCTGGGGGCCGGCGTACGCCTCGTCGCGCTCCGATGATGGGGCAATTCTGGCAAGCCGCGGGCCAGCATGCACATACCGTTGCAAGCTCAGCGCGTGAGGCACGTCACAGTTGTTTCCGTGACGAACCGGCTCCCCCCCCCCGAACCCTGCGTCGACAGCGGGGCGACGACACCACCTCCTCAGCGCACCGGCCGCACGCGCAACAGGCGACCCCTGCCGGCGTCGGTGAGGAGGTACAGCACTCCGTCGGCGCCCTGTTGCACATCCCGGATGCGCTGGCCCATCGAGCCGAGGTACCGTTCCTCGCCGGTGACGCGCCCGTCGGCGATGGTCAACCGCACGAGCGACGTGGACGCCAGCCCGCCGACGAGGATGCTTCCCTTCCAGCCGGGAAAGGCGTCGCCGGTGTAGAAGGTCATGCCCGACGGGGCGATGACCGGATCCCAGTAGTACACCGGCTGCTCCATCCCTTCCTTCGTCGTTCCCTCGCCGATGCTGCGTCCGCTGTAATCGCGCCCATAGGTGATCACGGGCCAGCCGTAGTTCTTGCCGGCCTCGGGACGGTTCAACTCGTCGCCGCCGGCGGCGCCATGCTCCACCGTCCACAGCTCCCCGGATTCCGGGTGCAGCGCGGCCGCCTGCACGTTGCGGTGTCCGTACGACCAGATCTCGGGACGCGCGTTCGCCCGCCCCACGAAGGGGTTGTCGCGCGGAATGCTTCCGTCGGTGTTGATGCGCACGATCTTGCCGATCCCCGACGACAGGTCCTGCGCGCTGTCCCGGTGGCTGAAGCGGTCGCCCTGCGTGACGAACATCGTCCCGTCGTTGCGAAACACAATGCGCGATCCGAAGTGGTTGCCCGATTCCACCTTGGGTTCCTGCCGATAGATCACGCGCACGTCCTGGAGCCCGGTGTCGGTCAGCCGGGCGCGTGCGACGGCGGTGCCCGCCGCGCCACCGCCGGCCGGCTCGGCGTACGACAGGTAGATCGTCGCGTTCTGTGCGAATGCCGGATCGAGCGCGACGTCCAGCAGTCCGCCCTGCCCGCGCGCGGCCACGGCGGGCACACCCGCGAGCGGCGGTGACAGCTTGCCATCGCGCGACACGAGGCGCACCCGCCCGGGCCGTTCCGTGACCAGGAACCGCCCGTCGGGAAGGACCGCCAGTCCCCACGGGTGCTCCAGCCCCGACGCGACGGTATCCACGCGCACCACGCCGTCGGTGAAGCCCGGTGTCGGTGAGCGCTGCGCGGCACCCTGCTGCGCGGGAGCGGTGCACGCGAGCATGGGGATCAGGAGCAGGACGGAGCTGGTGCGCATGGGACGTTCCTCGTTGGACTCTGGTTCACTGCCTGAAAATCGAGATCGCGGCCGGACTGTGTTGCGCGGATGCGCGCGGAGGAAGCGGAAACGTCCCTGCCAACGACCGTCCCTGCAAGCCATTCACCCGCGAGATACTCCGGCGGCTATGCTTGGGTGCGGATCGTGCTCACGACGCGCACCACCCCATGGAGTTTCTCATGCACCCTCGCACCCTTCCATTCACCGCGATCCTTGCCGCAGCCACGCTCACCGGCTGCGCCTCGTCGCGGATGTCACCGGTAACCTCGGACACGAGTCCGGCTGCCGTAAGAGCCGACGGCAGCGCATACGCGATGGTCCGATCCTCCAGCGGACAGGACGTCGGTACGGTGCGCTTCGCTTCCACGGACGCCGGCGTGCACATCACCGGGACGCTCACCGGACTGCCACCGGGACTGAGGGGCATGCACCTGCACGCCGTGGGTCGCTGCGACGCGCCCGACTTCACCACCGCTCAGGGGCACTTCAACCCGGCGAACGCGCAGCACGGGCTGTCGAATCCGTCGGGACCGCACGCGGGCGATCTGCCCATGCTCGAGGTCCAGCCGGACGGGCGGGCGGTGCTCGATTTTCGAACGAGCCGGGCTACGCTCGACCCGTCGTCCGGCCGCGGGCTGCTGGACAGCGACGGCACCGCGATCGTGATCCACGCGGCACAGGACGACCAGCGCTCGGATCCCGGCGGGAACTCCGGCGCCCGGATTGCGTGCGGCGTGCTCGCGCGCGCGCACTGACCGGCTACTCCAGCGTCGATACCGCGGACATGATGTGGTCCGCAAGCATGGCGTGGAGCTCCCGGTTATGCCCTCGCTCACGCTGCGTGTCGGCGTCCGAGGTCATCACCACCACCAGCTCGAGCGTCGGCACGATGAAGATGAACTGTCCGCCGTAGCCCCACGCGTAGTGGACCGCAACGCCACGCGCGGTGCGTGACCACCATCCGTACCCGTACCGATTGCCGTTCCAGGGAGACGTGGTGCGCGGGACGAACGAGCTGTCCACCCATGCCGCGGACACCACCTGCTGCCCGTTCAGGGCACCCCGGTTGAGGTACAGCGTGCCAACGCCCAGCATGGCGCGCGGCGTGAGGTACATGTCGTTCCCGCCAAAGAGGATCCCCTGCGGATCCGCGAGCCATGGCCGGAGCGGGATTCCCAGGGGGCGCGCCAGATATCGCTCAGCAAAGCGGTACGTGCTCATGCCAGTGGCGCGCGTGAGGATCGCCGACAACAGGTGCGAGTTCCCCGTGCTGTAGATCATCGGGCCGCCCGGCTCGGCGACCATGGGGCGCGCCAGCGCATTCCGCACCCAGTGGCGGCTGGTCACCCACGAGCCGTAGTTCGCGAAGCTCGTGGACTCCAGGCCGGACCGCATGGACAGCAGGTCCTCCACCGTGATCGAGCGCTTGATGGAATCGAGGCCGCGGGTGTCCGCCGGAAGCAAATCGCCGATCGTCTGGTGCACGTCGCGGATCGCTCCCTGGTCGATGGCGATGCCCACCAGTGCGGACAACACGCTCTTGGACGCGCTCTTGATGTTGGCGCGGCTGCTGTGCGTGGCGCCGCCAAAGTATTCCTCCCCCACCACCTCACCCCGCCATTGCACCAGGAGACTGCGCATGCGTGGAAGCTCGCTGGCGCGCGCGAAGGCATGCCGCAGCGGAATCGTGTCCAGCTGCTGGGCCATGCGTGCGACCGACGGCGGCGGCGGCGGAAGGCGCTGGGTGTCTCGAACGTCGCCAGAGCAACCCAGGGCCACCCCGCAGAGGATGGCCGCGCTCGTGTGCATCGATCGGCTGAACATTGGAATCCGGAGCATTGTGGCAGGAAACACGCAATCACGGTGAAGCCCGCGTGACTCAAGCGGGCTCATCCCAAGGAGTACGCATTGCATTCTGACCCTGTTGGTCTAAGGTACCCAGACATGTCCACCGCCCCTCGTACGTTCACGCCGCAGTGAGCGTCGTCATCCCGGAGCGAGTGCGCCGGCTGGTGCACGAGCATCTGCCCAGCATGGAACACGTGGAGCTGCTCCTCCTCTTCGTGAATGCCGATCCGGAGCCACGGTCCGCGACCGAGGCGGCGAGGCAGTTGCAGGTCGAGGTGGATGTCACCGAGAAGCGCATCGCGCACCTGGTCGCATCGGGGCTCATCGTCTCGGAGATGGTGTCGCCGGGGTACGAGCGGTTCCGCTTCCAACCCAGCGGGCTCGCGCTGCGACAGTCCGTGGAGGACCTGGTGGAGGCGTATCGCTCCAGGCCAGTGTCGCTCATCCGTGTCGTCTATGAGCGTCCACCGGAATCGGCCCAGCGCTTTGCCGACGCCTTCCGCCTGAGAAAGGACCCGGAATGAGAATCGCGGACGTCGTCTACCTGCTGTGCGCGCTCACGAGCTTCGCGGCCGCCGCACTGCTCGCCCGCGGGTACTGGCAATCACGCACGCGATTGCTGCTCTGGAGCAGTCTGTGTTTCGCGGGGCTCGCGCTGAGCAATTTCCTGCTGGTGCTCGATCTCACCCTGTTTCCGGGCGATCTGGAGCTATTCGTCATCCGCCAGGTTCCAGCGCTGATCGGGCTGGCGCTGCTGCTCTACGGGCTGATCTGGGACGGGGCGGACTGATGCGCGCCGCACTGTTCCCACTGATTGCCGGGATGCTCGCCGCCGGCTATTTCGTGGCGACACTGTTCTTTCTCAGATTCTGGAAGGAAACCCGGGACCGGCTATTCCTTCAATTCGGGGTCGCGTTTGCACTGCTCGGCGTGCAGCGGATCGTTTCGGTGGTGGCCATGCAGTGGGCGGAGAACACGCTCTGGGTGTACGGGCTGCGCCTGCTGGCCTTTCTCCTGATCCTCTACGCCATCATCGATAAAAATCGTCCGGCGCGCCCTCGCTGAACCCCTCTTCCTCGGCGGGTGACCGAGGCGCCTGGAGCGCCTCGAACGTCGGGGCCGGACCGCCGAGGATGAAGGAGGGGAGCGTGGTGTTGACAACGGCGTAGAAAATGAGCGCGCCCACGATATAGTCCGGACCGTTGAAGGAGTCCCGCAGCAGTTCAGCGAGCACCAGCGTGAACACGAGCGTGGGGACGAGCGACGTGGCCACGCGGCGCGAATTGCCCAACAGCTCCGACAGCGCGAGGCGACGGTGCCACATCGTGAAGCCGATGCGCAGGGGCACGAACACGGCAAGGAGTGCCAGCCCCAGCGCGAGTGCCCAGAGAGACGCCTGCGCCGCGTTGATGTGCATCCCGGCCACGAAGAAGTAGAACGGGATGAAGACGGAGCCGAAGGCCTCCAGCGCGTCCACCATCTTTTCCGACGAGAGTGCCGGCAACTTCTCGCGGAAGCGTTGCGCCGCGATGCCGACGAGGAAGGCGCCGAGGAGGTAGTACACGCCCAGCTCGCGCGTGATGATCGCCGACACCACGGCCACGACCAGGAGAAACGCGAACTCGGAGCGCGGGGCGTACGGCAGTACCACGGCGGCGAAGAACCGGAAGGTGAGGGGAATGAGGACCACGATCGCCGCCATGGCCACGATCGCCAGCCCGAGCTGGCGCGCCGACGTGGACTGTGTCACGAAGAACAGCGCGCCCAGCGCGATCAGCTCGAGGGCGATGGCCTTCGTCTTGACCGCAAATTGCTCCTCGACGCTCAACCCGCTGTTCGCGAGGGTGGACAGGATGAATCCGGTGGACGGCGTGAGCAGCGCGAGGGCCACGAGCGTCGCCGCGCGCCCGCCGAGCTCGAACGTGTACGCGGCGGCGACGGCCGTTCCGGCGAGAATGGCGGACCAGAGCAGGCCGTGCTGGAAGAGCACGCGCCGATGGCGCCTCAACTCCTCGCCGTTGATCTCCAGTCCGGCGAAGAGAAAGAGCGCGACGATCCCGAGCGTCGAGAAGAGATTGAGCCCCGCGCTCGGCTCGACCCACCCCAGTGTGTGCAACGCAAATCCCAACAGGAGCGCGGTCACCGCAGCCGGCAGCCGGTAGCGCTGCAGCGCGCGAGGGACGACGATCAGTACCAGCAGCAGGATGACGAGCGCGAGGTCGTCGTTGACCGACAGGTCCTGAATCATGCGCACGTGAATGGCTCTCCGGGACGGCCGTCAGCTACATGCCTGAACCGTGGATCGCATTGAAGAGTAGCCGGAACGTGCCGTGCGGTTGTGCGCGCTTGAGAATCTCCGGACCGAAGAGGACCGCCCTGCCCTTGCCCACCCGCGCCTGCACGGCGACCGCGCCGCCCTCCAGATAGCGCTCTCCCCATGCCCAGCCGCTGCGCAGCGGGGTGGCACTGTCGAACCAGGCGATACGTGACACGCCGGCGGCGGCCGCTCCCTCCCCGAGCCGGAACACCGGGCTGTCGTCGAAGAAGAAGTCCGCACGCCCGCGCATGCCGGCGGCAATCGGGTGCGTGGTATCCACGCGCGCCGACACCAGCGAGCCTGGCACGAAGAACTTTGTTCGCGGCAATGGTGCCCCGTTCTCCGCCAGGTGATTCTCGATCGGCAGCCCCAGAAACTCGATGAGCGCCGTAGCGGATTCGCCGATCGCGATCACCGTTCCGCCGTTCTCCATGAACTCCTTCAGACGCGGCAGCGTTCTTTCCGCCGTCACGCGCCCTTGCTGCCCTGCAAACTCCGGTGGCAGATCAGGAATGGGCGGCTGATCGGCGCCTCGCCGGCGCGCGTTCGCGGCGGGAATGCCACCGCTCACGAAGACCAGCGCGTCGAACTTCGCGTTGAGGTTGCCGGCATCGAGTGCCGGGGCGAATACGCGGGAGAACGGAAACTCGAACTGTTCGAGAATCCAGCGCGCCCAGCCCGCGTCCATCGAACCGCCATACTGGTCCCACAGGCCCACGCGGGCCGGTCGCACGCGCCGGCCGTTCGAGAGGTCGTCGCTACTGCCCGCCAATGTCACTCCGAGTTCGCGCGCGAGCCGTTCGAGTGCTGGCGCGCTCGCCGCGCCGCGACCCGCGCGCACGTGAAGAGCGCTGCCCGGCAGCTTCCACAGCTCGGCGCCACTGGCAAGGAGGCGATTGGCGGCGATGTAGGCGTTGTTCACACCGAGATCCATCACGAACCCGTTCGATCCACCGCCGGACGCGAGCACCCGACCCGGCGGCGGATTCACGTTCCAGTCGGGCACCTCGGCGAACGTCGTGGCGGCGGGCGTGAAGGGCTCGAGAATCCGATCGAACTCCACCCCCATCTGGAACGCGAACGTCCACCCCGCATTGTCGTACGGCGGCGTGGGAGGCGCGCCCGGAGACGGAAAGACGTTGGGATGTACCTGCGGCTCGAACATGTCCAGCACGTGCGGACGGAACGCCTGCGCGGTGAACACCACGAACGACCCTGCTGGATATCGCATGCCCGTCACCGAGAAGTCCGTGGTCGCGCGATGGATCGTGATCCCCGTTTCGCGCAGCGCGCTCACGAACTTCGTCGCCGTGGGAAAGTCGCGTTGGTTCGCCGGAATGATGTACGCCCTGGGGTCGCGAAGGTCCGGCCGCCGCAACGCGGCCCATACCGCGGCCTCGCGCGCGCGCCGCGCGGCGTCAGACTCGCCGGCCTGCGCCGATCCCGCCGCCAGCTGCTCGGCCGCCTCCGCGTAGCGCTTCGGATTCGGTGTCCAGCTGTTGGTGCTCCCCCGTTCGATCGCGCGCCGGCCCATCGTGTAAATGTTGTACAGCACATGCTCGCGATTGCGCGACGCATGGTCGAGCACCGCGCGGTTGAGCGAGATGGAGTAGTCCACCGACTGGCGAAAGTGCCAGGCCTGCGGCTCGATGGGATACGCGAGATCGGCCGACGGCAACTGCCGTTCCATGCGCAGCGGAATCCGCATCGGCGTCGGGCTGCCCACCATTTCCGTCAGCAGCGCCACGGTATTGTGGAACGCCGCCGTGTTCCGGATGCCACCGTTCCACCAGCCGTCGTAGGGCCCCCCGGATCGCATCGTCGCGCCGGGCTTCCCCTCTACGGCCATGCGCGTGTGCATCGCGGCTCCCAGCGTCTGAAAGCCGAGGATGAGCAGCGGATCCAGATTGTAGTTGTACGGTTCGCGCAGCGGCGGCGACCAGAAGATGGTGCCGGCGGGTCCGCTCTGGTGGTGGTTGTAGAGAATCTGCGGCGACCAGTCATGGTACAGCACCCGATTGATGTTCTCCGTTTCCGCTTGCGTGGACGCGAAGAAGTCGCGGTTGTTGTCGTGGCCGATGTACTTCTGGTACAGGCGGGGAAGCCCGGCAATGGTCCGCTGCAGGGTGTCCGCGCGCCGCATGTACCAGTCGGCGACGAGATCATTCCCGTCCGGGTTGGCGTGGACGAGCAGGAGAATGACGTCGTCCAGAATGCGCATCGTCTCGTCGTCCGTGCGGCTCACCATCTGGTAGACCATCTCGCCGAGCTGCTGGGCGCCGAGGGTTTCCGTGGCGTGCAGGCCACCGTCGATCCAGACGACTGCCTTCCCGTCCCTGGCCAGCTGGCGCGCCGCCTGGTCGTCGAGTCCCTGTGCCAGGGCGAGCCGGCGCGAGATGCGGCGATACTCCTCGAGCCGTCGGTGATTCGCCGGCGACGTCACGATCGCCATGTAGTGCGGTCGTCCTTCGGCCGTTTTGCCGATCTCCCGCAGGACCATGCGGTCCGACTCGCGATCGAGCTTCTGCCAGTACGCGGCAATCTGCTGATAGTTCGCGAGAAAGTAGTCGTCGCCGAAGTTGTGGCCGAACTCCTCTTTCGGTGTCGTGATCCGCGGCGACTGGGCCGGCACCGTGGCGGGGATGGCGAGGAGCAGGGCGAGCGCTGCAACGCATGGTTTCATCACGGCAATCCTCTCTGATGCATGATCGCTCCGTCGATGGTCTCGTCTCCGATCGTCAGATAGAGATGGCCATCATTCGCGGAAAGCGCAAAGGTCATCCTGCGGTCGAGGCGCTCGGCGAGAGCGGCGATCAGCTCCCGGTCGAACGCGACGATCTCGAGCGCCTCCCGACGGTGGATGCGCTCGCCCTCCAGGGCCGCCAGCAGCCGGCGCGGGTCCTTGTGCGTGTACACCACCACGCGCGGCGATGCCTTGCTCGCCTTGTGCAGGCGCCTGGCGTCGGGACTCCCGATCTCGATCCAGCTGCGAAGCGCGCCGGTGAGATCCCGGACGGCGATCGCCGGCTCGTCGGGTTCGGCGAGCCCCTTCGAGAACGCGATTCCCTCGGCGTACTCCAGGCAGTACGCCAGCACCCGTGCCACGAAATACTCATTGGCTTCCGAGGGGTGTTGCGCCGCCTTGAACGACAGTGACTCGTAAACGGAGCGCTCCACGTGCGAGAGTTCGATCTCGAAGTTGTAGATCGTCGCGGTCAGCGCCATAACACCTGCATGCACCCCAGAGGACGCAGTTCGATGGTCAGCGATCGGCTCCAGCCTGTTCCCTGGCCGTTCTGCCGATTCGCCTGGCGCTCTGCACGTTCATGCCGCCCCGCAGCACGAACAACGCCGCGAACGCGACGTCGAACGCGCGCGACCCCGTAATCGGAGACGCGCCTGCCAACGGGCGCAGCGCGATGAACACGCCCAGCGACACCATCACGACGCCGAGCGTGATTGCCATCCAGAAGCGAACGTCGCGAACCACCGCGGGCTAGCGAACCGACCAGGCGGTGGACAGCTCCTGGCTCCCCCAGGCGAACCGCAACTCGCCGGACGCCGCGCCGGTCTGGGGCGCCGTGGGAATCAGCCACACCGTGAAGCTCTCCATCGGACTCGCGAGCGCGCGCCGTCGCAGGGGGATGCGAGCGACATCCTGCGCGCCGACGTACTCCGTGCCCCACTGCCCCGTGTTCCGGTTGACGATCAGCGTCCAGCCGGCGCTCGTCGGCAGCGCATACAGAGAATACTTCCCCTTTGGGACATGCTGGCCACCGAGGGTGAGATCCACGCCGGTGTCGAGCGTGCTGGATTCGTTCGCGCCAAATCGCCACACCGAATCCAGGGGGACGAGATTACCGGTATGCAACGCGCGGCCGCGCAGGTGCGGTTGGCCATAGTTCACGCTGATGGTCGCCGGCGACATCCCCTCCCCCTGCGCGCCGCGCGGCGGCGCCAGGTTCACCACGGTGATCGCGCGCGTGCTGGCCGCGGCGTTGAGCGGCGTGGGGGAGGGGGGGGGCTGCTGCGCGCCCAGAGTGGATCCGGTGGCCACCAGCGTAAGGACGGCGAGCGAAGTGCGGAGCATGTAAGGACCTTCCCGGTGCAATTGTGAACACGGAGTTTCGCCCCTTCCACCGCCGCGAGGCAAGGGCGCGTGTAGAGGAACTACCGCAGGGCACCTCTGAATTCGCTGGCGTCGTGCGGCGCCATCCTCGACGGCGTCATCATCGTCACGAAAGACACTATCGACGTGCAGATGACGCCCGGGCCCTGCCGGTACGATCACCGCTCTGCAATGTCGCCCATCGCTATCGTCTACCAGTGTGGCGACGTCTCGGTCTCGATCGACCGCGGCGACCCCATCAACCGCGCGTCCAATTCGCTCCTCACCACGGTGGTCGTGACCAGGCGTGAATGTGTGCGGTACGAGCGCGGCGCGTGCGTCCAGTGGCGCGAATTCCAGGACGAAGAGCAGGCGCGGCGCTCCGGCCGGCTGCGGGTGACGCGCGCGTCGTAATACGGCCACCCCGGGGGGGGGGGACACGCGGATCAGGGCGTTGGCGAAGCGTCCCGGAGCTTGCGGCTGAGATACGTGTACTCGAGCGCCGCGCGCCTCGCACTCTCGCGCAGGTTCGCGGCCGCGGAATGTCCACCGTCGGTGTTCTCATAGAACAGCACGGGATAACCGAGTTCCTCCAGACGCGCCGCGGCCTTGCGCGCGTGTCCCGGGTGCACCCGGTCGTCCTTGGTGGACGTGTGGATGAATGCCTCCGGATACTTCCGACCCGCCGCGAGCGCCTGGTACGGCGAGTACTCCATGATCCATGCGCGCTGCTCCGGGATGTCCGGGTTGCCGTACTCGGCGATCCACGACGCGCCGGCGAGCAACTTGTGAAAGCGCATCATGTCGAACAGCGGCACCTGGATGACGGCGGCGTTGAACAGCTCCGGATGCTGCGTCATCGCCACCCCCATGAACAGTCCCCCCTGCGACCCGCCCATGATGCCGAGGCGACGCGGTGAGGTGATCTTCCGCGCGATGAGATCCCGCGCCACCGCGATGAAATCCTCGTGCGCGCGCTGGCGATGCTGGCCCTGCGCCGCCTGGTGCCACGACGGACCGAACTCGCCGCCGCCGCGCGTATTGGCCACGACGTACACGCCCCCGCCCTCCAGCCAGAGCTTGCCCAGCGTCGGCGAGTAGCCCGGCAACAGGCTGATCTGGTAGCCGCCGTAGCCATACAGCACCGTCGGATTGTTGCCGTCGAGCACCAGCGTCTTCGGGCGCGTCACGAAGTACGGGATCTTCGTTCCATCGGCCGACGTCGCCTCGAACTGCTCCACCAGGAGATTGGAGGCGTCGAAGCGCTCCGGCATGGAGCGCACCTTCTCGATCGTGGCCGCGGCCGCGTTGCCCAGCATGAGACTGTTCGGCGTCAGGTAGTTGGACGCCGTGAAGAACAGGTCGTCCGACAGCCGCGATGACGACCCGATCCCGAGCGTGGAATTGTCCGGAAGCGGAAGCTTCACCCGACTCCAGTTCCTGTTGCCCGCGTACTGATAGCTGTACACGGCGCCCTTCACGTTCTCCGTCATGGAGACGATCAGCCGGTTGCGCGTGCTGGAGGTGCCCTGGATGGCGTCACGCGGGCCGGGATGCAGGATGCGGTACGGCGTGGCACCGGTGGGGTTGGCCTTGAGCTCCGCGAGGTCGAAGGCCAGCAGGTCGCCCTTGGTGAAGCCACGCCAGTCGCTCTCGGTGCTGAACACCAGCTGCCCCGACACGAGCGAGCGGATGGACAAGCGCGAGGGGACCGGGAGACTGACGCGTGTCCAGTCACTCTGCACAAGCGAATACTCGGAGTCGTAGAAGTTGATGCCGCGGAACGCGATCATCGCCTGCACCGCGCCGTCCGCATCGCGCAGCGCGAAGACGCCGGCGGACACGTCGCTCGGCGTGCCGCGGTAGACTTCGCGCGCGTCCTCCACGCGCTGGCCGCGCGAAAGCACTCTCGTCGTGAACGGGTAGCCGGACGTAGTGAGCGTGCCGGGACCGAAGTCGCGCGACACGAGGACCGTGTTGTCATCCAGCCATCCCACGCTCCCCTTCGACTCCGGGAAGACGAACCCGCCGGTGACGAAGGTTCGTGTTTCGCGATCGAACTCCCGAATGACCGACGCGTCCTTGCCGCCGTCCGACAGGTTGATCAGGCATCGGCGGTCGGCGGGGGGAAGGCAGTTCGCGCCGCGGTACACCCAGTTGGCGCCCTCGGCTTTCGCGAGCGAATCGACATCGAGGATGGTGGTCCACGCGGGGTTCGCGGAGCGGTAGCTCGCGAGCGTGGTGGTGCGCCAGATGCCGCGCACGTGCGTCGCGTCCCGCCAGAAGTTCTCGATCGCCGTGCCGCGGAACGCCGGAAAGGCGATGCGGTCGCTGGCTTCCAGGATGGTCAACGCGTTGTCATAGAACCGCTGATAGCGAGGATCGGCCTGGAGTGTGCCGAGCGAACGCGTGTTCCGCTCGCGCACCCACGCCAGCGCCTGCTCGCCCTCCACGTCTTCCAGCCACTGGTGCGGGTCGTCCGCGACCGGCACGACGGGAGTCGCCGCGACCTGCGCGGCTTGCGACACCGGCATCGGCGACGAGATCTGGGTGCGCGCACACGCTGCACTGAGGATCAGCGCGAGCGGAAGGGAGAGGCGTCGGAATGACATGGCGTTTGCCTGGAAGGCGTTCCAGCAAACGTACGCCGCGGACCGGCGAAGGGCTACGCGGCGGGGAGGCGCAGGATGAAGGTGGATCCGCCACGTTCGCCGCCACGAACGGTGAGGTCGCCTCCCATGCCGCGCGCCAGGTCGCGGCTTATGGAAAGCCCCAGCCCCGTCCCTTCGCTCGCCGCGCCCGCGAATCGCAGTTGCACGAAGGGCTCGAAGATCGCCTCGACCTTCTCCGCGGGAATTCCGACGCCGGCATCGGTCACCAGGATCTCGACGCATGATCCGGCGGCAAGCCCGCCCACGGACACCGTCGAGCGACGAGGCGAGAACTTGATTGCGTTCGACAGGAGATTCAGCAGCACCTGCTGCAGCTTCTCGGGATCGGCGGCCACCATGAGCGCCCCGTCCGTGTCCAGTTGCTCGTATGTCATGTCGCGCTCGCGCAGTTGCGGCGCGAACAGGGCGTCCAGATCGGCGAGCGCCTCGACCACTCGCAGGGGCCGGATGTCGTACTGCACGCGCCCCGCCTCCACCTTCGCGAAATTCAGCACCTCGTTGATCAGCGAGAGCAAGTGTCGCTGGCTGCGTTGAATCCGGTCGAGGTCCGTGGCCTGTTCCGCTGTCACACTCCCGCGGACGCCGAGCGCCAGGAGTTCCGCATATCCGGCGATCGCGTTGAGCGGGGTTCGGAGCTCATGACTCATGTTGGCGAGGAAGGTGCTCTTCGCCGTGTTGGCTTCCTCCGCCTGGCGCCGGGCGTCAATCGCATCTCTGTAGAGCCGCGCGTTGTCCACCGCAACCGCGGCGCGTCGCGCGAGCTCCTGCGCCAGCGCGACGTCGTCGGTCGTGTATCGTCGCCCCGACTCGGCCGCGATCAGCGACAGTGCCCCAAGCACGCGCCCGTGCGTGGACAGCGGCACCGTGATCGCCGATGAAATACCGACGCGCCGCAGAATCTCGAGATGCTCCGGGTCCCTCGCGGCCGCGACGAGCATCGCATCGGTGACCTCCGGATGAACGTCGGGCTCTCCGCTGCGGATCACCTGCGGCACCCCGGTGGCGGCGTCGGGATCCGGTGGGTAGCGGCGATTCAGCTCGATCGCCCACTGCACCTTGTCGGGATCCACGTGCGCCACGGACAACTGGCGAAGGACGCCCTCCTTGTCGAGCACTGTTACCGCGCACCAATCGGCCAGACGCGGAATCACGAGCTGCGTCAGCGCGCCAATGGTTGCCTCGTAATCGAGCGAGGCGCCCAGGATTTCGCTCGCCCGGGACAGGTAGAACAGTGTCTCTTCCGCGCGCTTCTCCGGTGTGACGTCCTTCCACACTACGGCGAGGCCGCCATCCGCCAGTGGATAGCACCACACTTCGGTCCAGGTGCCAGTCTTCGCGCGGAACTCCGTGAAGGCCACCGGCTTGCGGCTGTCGGCCGCACGGCGCATCTCGCGCTCGAATGCCGTGCCGATCAGGTCGGGAAACTCCTCCCAGAGCACGCGCCCCAGCACCGACTCGCGCTGCTCCTCGGCGCGAAACACCCGGATCGCCGCCGCGTTCTCGAACCTGGCGCGCCAGTCGCCGTCGTACACAACCATCGGATCGGAAATGCTCTCGAGAATCCCTCGCGCGAATTCCTCCGCCGCACGGATGTGCTCGTTGGCGTCGCTCAACTCTTCATTCGCCGCCTCGAGCTCCGACTGCTGCGCCTCCATTTCCACTGCCTGGTCCTGGAGCTGCTGCGTCTGGAGCTCGAGTTCGATTCCCTGCTGTTCCAGTCGCTCGGCACTCTCCGCCAGCTCCGTGTGCGTCCGGGCCTGATGAATGGCCAGTGCCGCGCGGCGTCCCAGTTCCTCGGCGACACGCACATGCGCCGCCGCGTACCGGCGCCCGGACTCCGCGTGCACCAACGTGAGCAGGCCCATTGCGCGCCCGTCGACCATGAGCGGCACGGAGATGAAGGACCGCAGTCCGAGCTTCCTGATGGCCTCGAGATGCTCCGGGTTGCGCGCGCTCGCCTGCAGCATCGCATCCGGAATCTCGGCGAGCCATTCCACCCGCCGCGCGCGCAGCCGAGCATAGGAGCCCGTGGGCGATTCGGGATCCTCAGGATACCGCTCCTGAAGCCGGCGCACCGCTTCGACCTTTTCGGGATCGGAGTGCGCTACCGCCAGTCGCCGCAACCGTCCGTGGTCGTCGAGAAGGTCCACGGCACACCAGTCTGCCAGCGTCGGAACGGCGAGCCGGGCAACACTCGCCAGCGTCGTCTCGTAATCCAGCGACTCGTTGAGCGCCTCTCCGGCGTCGAGAAGGAAGCGCAGGGTCTCACGAGACTCCCGGGTCAATTCCGGCATTGGGCCAAACGGTGAGTATCAGACGCCGGAAGGCCGGCGCGCCGGAACGCAACGAGGGACCAGCTCCCTCATGACGCCGCGATCAGTTCGACCCGAGACCGCCCAGCGCCTCCGCGCTCAGCTGAAATTCGGAGGGCAATACCCGCGCATGCTGTCCACAGATACGCTCCAGCCCGTCGGGCTGGGTGTCGCCCAGCAGACTAGCTTTGGAGTACGCGCACAGCAGGGAAAACGAATACTGCACGGCGAGTCCGTTCCACAGTTTCTCGAGCGCAATCGCGCCCTCGGCTTTTCCATCCTTCCAGAGCCGGTCCACCATCTCGCCGTAGGCCCGCACCACGACGTACCTGCGATTCAGCATGAGCCGCTCGAACACGTTGCCGACGGTCGCGCTGAACAGCTCGGCGTTGGGGCGCCCACCCTCCATGAACGCGGACAGCGTCTGGTCGGCATCCAGCCAGATCACGTCGCGCCCGTGCACGAGATCCTCCGGATCGACACCCAGCGCGAGCATCCGGGCCGCGAATGCCCTGCGGTGCGCCGGCGTGGCGATTACCACCAGTGGCTGTCCCGCCCGAAAGCCCTCGACGAGGAATGCGGCAACGGTGGAGGCGAGGAAATCCTCGTCTTCGTAAAACTGCACGTCATGTCCGGGCACCCAGGCGCGCATCGTTTCCTGCATCGCCAGCGAGAGGGGGGGGCGTTCGGGGGGAGTGTTGTTCGACATGTCAGGAATCGGCGGCAAGAAAGGGGTGACTGGGCGAATATTGGTCCGCGGTTACGTGGTTACCAAGTGTATCAAATGCGTGCGTTGCTTTTTGCAGGTCTCGTGCCCTGACGCGCCCGCCACTGGCCGACACTCCGGTCGCCGGATCGAGTAGACTCACTCCATGAAACGACTGTTCTGGCTTGTGCTCGCCTGCTCGTGTTCGGCGTCCGAATCGGATCCCGCCGGGGACACGACACCCACCGCCATGGAAACCGGTGACAGCCTGCGAGCACCGGCCGCCGCGGACACGATCGGCACGATGCCGGCACCCGATGCCGGGCAGAGAGAGATCTTCATCGACGCCGTGACTACCGGGAATCCGGTGGTCGTGCGCGGACGCGCCCGCACGTTCGAGAACACGGTGCAGGTGCGCGCGCGTGACGCCGATGGGGCGCTCATTGCGATGAACTTTACCACGAGCGCTGGGGAGATGGGACACCACAACCCGTACGAGGCACAGCTCTGGCTCGTGCGGGATCCCGGCAGCCGGATGTTCGTGGATGCGTTCGAGTATTCCGCAAAGGACGGTTCCGAACGGTCGCTGACGACCGATACGCTGGAGTTCGCGGGTGCGCGCATGCCGGTGACCTTGATGTTTTCCGCGGACGAGTGCACGGCGACGAAGTCATTCGATCGGCAGGTGCCCCGCACGGTCGCGGTCGCGCGTCTGCTCGTGGAAGCGCTGGTGGCCGGGCCGACCGCGGCCGATAAGGCCGCGGGCGCCAGCGCCCCGTTTCCCCCAGGCTCGCGAGTGAATACGGTGAGGCTTCGCGACGGCGAGCTGACGGTGGACTTCAACGAACGTCTGCAGAACGTCGGCGGCTCGTGCGCGGCGCAGGCCATTCGCGCCTCGGTCACCCACACGCTGGAGCGGCTGCCGGCCGTGCGGCGGGTGGTGATTTCCGCCGGTGGCAGCCGGGACCTCGCGCTTCAGCCCTGAGCGCGATAGACCGTGATGGCGGTGTCGTCGAACACGCGCCGCCGGGCACCTCGCGGCAGCACATGCGCGCGGTCGTGCTCCACCGCGAACACGCGAGCGAAGCGCTGCTCCCGCCAGCTCGCGAGCACGCGGTCCAGCATGCGCGATCCATACGGCGGATCGGCGAAGGCCACCTCGTAACTGCCCGCACGGAGCGCGGCCGCGAACGGGAGTGCGTCGCGCTTGAAGACACGAGTGGACTTGAGGAGCCGGAGGGACGCGATGTTGGCACGCAGCGCGTGCAGGCTGGACGGCCGCGTTTCCACGAAATCCGCGCTCTTCGCGCCGCGCGAGATGGCCTCCAGCCCCAGCGCGCCGCTACCCGCGAAGAGGTCCAGCACGCGCGCGTCCTTCAAGTCGTCCCGCAGCAGGTCCAGCAGGGCGGCACGCACGTTCTCCGCGGTGGGACGCACGCGGAAGTCGTTCGGCGAGGTGAGATCCCAATCCGCGAACTTGCCTCCAACGATTCGCACCGACGGAACGTAGCCGTGTCCAGCCCATGAGCGAGCCTTTGGGGCACAGACGGTGACAGATCGTGACGCTCTGGCGCGGCTTCACGGGTTGATGACGCGGCAGCGCATTGCGTTCACGGCGCTTCGTCGTCCATGGCGGGGACATATTAAAGGATATTAGGAATCGGCCCCCCAGCGCGGTTTCTTGCGAGCACGGCTCCCCCTCAGCCGGCGCTCCTTCCCTCCGTCGCAACACGCGCACAACATCATGCAGCCAAACGTCTTACGAGGTGCCATCGGATCATTACGGATTTGTAATTCGGCGGTAAGCGGCCTGTCATACGTGCACTCCTACACTGAGGCACACATCACAAGCCAAGACAATGACCTCCGCCGTGTTCCCCGCCCCGCTCGCGAACGCCCCCAGCCGCAACGCGGCTGTGGAGCCGTCGCGCAATCGGCGCGGTGCCCGGTGGTTGCTGCTCGTGGCGATCGTGGCGGCTGGTGCGTGCAGCGACGCCGCGGTTGCTCCGCAGGCGTCGATCGACAGGGTGGCTGCGGCGCGGGTCATGCCCAGTGTAACTGATGCACGCGTTCGCCTGGCGGGCGGCATCGAGAACGAAGCGATTCGCGAGCGCGTGACGCACGACCTCACCGAACTCGCGCGCGCGCTCACGAACGGCGACGGATCGAAGGCGCGCTTCCACACGCGCGTCCTCGGCAACGTGCTGACGGACTATAGAAGCCAGCAGGGTGGCAGCATGACCGATGGTCAGGACGTTACGGCGATCGCGCTGATGTTGTTCTCCGTGGCGCAGGTGATCGATGTGCAGGTGGTCCTTCCACTACCATAATCACAGGAGACTGATGACATCGCCACAGCGCCCGGCTAGCGACGTTGCATAGCAGGGATCTGTCGACCCGCCGATACTGGTGGGGATCAGTTCCACTATTGAAGCCACACCTCCCGAAGGCCCCTTCGCAGTTCCCGCGCTCAGTCGCGGGTATTTGTGTTGTGGTTCTCGGGTTTCTGGCGCCAACAGGACGGGCGACCGCGCAGAGCGTGCCGGGCGATACGGTGCGCGCATGCTACGTCCCGTCCACCGGCACGATTTACCGCATCAAGGAATCCGGAGTGCCGGCGAACTGCATCGGTGCAAGCCACGTGGAGTTCTGGTGGCTTTCGTCTGGTGCCGGATCGATCGGGCCAGTCGGGCCCACAGGTGCCTCCGGCCCGACCGGTGAAGTAGGCGCGACGGGACTGACTGGAGCAACGGGCGACATCGGGGCGACGGGTGCGACGGGTGATGTTGGCGCGTCGGGCGCACAGGGCCCGATCGGGCCCACGGGAGCAGTTGGGGCAACGGGAGCGGCGGGCGCTAATGGAGCCACTGGCGCCGCGGGGACGGCAGGGGCTACTGGCGCTGCTGGCACCGATGGACTGACGGGCGCAACTGGTCCCGCCGGGGCGGATGGTGCGACCGGCGCACAGGGACCGAACGGTGCGAGTGGAGCCCCTGGGCCAACGGGCGCAACTGGCGATGTGGGTGCTACGGGCGCCGCTGGAGCGACGGGCCTCGATGGCGCGACCGGCTCCCAGGGTCCAACCGGTCCGACAGGAGCCGTTGGTGCCACGGGCGCAAATGGCGCGACCGGCGCTGCTGGTGCCACTGGAGCAGCGGGTGCTGATGGCGCGACTGGCGCACAGGGTACGATTGGTCCGACGGGAGCCGTTGGTGCAACGGGCGCAAATGGCGCGACCGGCGCTGCTGGCGCCACTGGAGCAACCGGTGCTGACGGCGCGACCGGCGCACAGGGTACGATTGGTCCGACGGGAGCCGTTGGTGCAACGGGCGCAAATG
>JBBDYA010000124.1:61088-62113 GCA_040902005.1 Gemmatimonadaceae bacterium
GCGCGACCGGCGCTGCTGGTGCCACTGGAGCAACCGGTGCTGATGGCGCGACCGGCGCCCAGGGTCCGATCGGTCCGACGGGAGCTGTCGGTGCCACCGGCGCCACCGGCGATGCGGGTGCCACGGGCGCGACCGGTGATGCTGGCGCCACTGGAGCAGTGGGTGCTGACGGCGCGACCGGCGCACAGGGTCCTATCGGTCCGACGGGAGCTGTCGGTGCCACCGGCGCCACTGGCGACGCGGGTGCTACGGGCGCGACCGGTGTTGCTGGCGCCACTGGAGCGGCGGGTGCCGATGGCGCGACTGGCGCCCAGGGTCCGATTGGTCCGACGGGAGCTGTCGGCGCTACGGGCGATGCTGGTGCGACTGGAGCAGCGGGTGCTGATGGCGCGACCGGCGCCCAGGGTCCGATTGGTCCCACGGGAGCCGTAGGAGCCACAGGCGATGCTGGTGCGACTGGCGCGGATGGAGCGACGGGCGTTGCTGGAGCGACGGGTGCTGACGGCGCGACCGGCGCACAGGGTCCGATCGGGCCGACCGGCGCCGTTGGTGCCACGGGCGCCACCGGCGATGCTGGCGCCACGGGCGCCACGGGCGCCACCGGCGATGCTGGCCCCACTGGAGCAGCGGGTGCTGATGGCGCGACTGGCGCCCAGGGTCCGATTGGTCCCACGGGAGCCGTAGGCGCCACGGGCGCCACCGGCGATGCTGGCGCGACTGGGGCGGATGGAGCGACGGGCGTTGTTGGCGCCACTGGAGCGACGGGTGCTGATGGCGCGACCGGCGCACAGGGCGCGATTGGTCCCACGGGAGCCGTCGGCGCCACTGGCGGTGCTGGTGCGACTGGCGCGGATGGAGCGACGGGCGTTGCTGGCGCCACTGGAGCGACAGGTGCTGATGGCGCGACCGGCGCACAGGGCGCGATTGGCCCGACGGGAGCCGTCGGCGCCACAGGCGATGCTGGTGCGACTGGCGCGGATGGAGCGACGGGCGTTGCCGGCGCCACTGGAGCGACGGGTGCTGAT
>JBBDYA010000125.1:0-18319 GCA_040902005.1 Gemmatimonadaceae bacterium
AGTCGACGAGGGAGGCGAACGCGTTGTTGAACGCGAGCGCACTGCCGACGGCCTCCGGCGCATCGGGCGACGCGGTGGGGTTCGTCGACGACGAGCCGATGTGCATGCACAGCGTCACCGCCCGGTCGTTGCACACCGCGAACAGCTGGTCCCAGTGGTCGGTGTGGATGCTCGGCAGGCCCAGCTTCGAAGGGATCTCCGAGAAGCAGATCGCGTGCACGCCCTTGTCGGCGACCCGTTCGACCTCGGCCACGGCCAGCGCCGGATCCCACATCGGGATGATGCCGAGCGGGATGTTCATCCCTCCGGATGGCTCGCACCACTCCTCGACCATCCAGTCGTTGTACGCGCGGACGCAGGCCAGGCCGAGCTCCTTGTCGTTGCCCTCCATGAACGTCTGGCCGCAGAAGCGCGGGAACGTCGGGAAGGGCAGCGAGCCGTCCATCCAGTTCGCCTGGAAGTCGGCGACCCGGGCATCTCGCTCATAGCAGCCGGGGCGCATGTCGTCATACGTCGACGGCACCATCTGCATCTTCGTGCGATCGAAGCGCGAGAGGTCGCCGTCGGGCGTCGCCTCGAGCGGAATGGCGACGAACTTCTTGTGGACGTAGATGAGGCGGTCCTCGTAGAACCACGCGTCACCCGGCACGCCCTCGGGATCGATGGTGTTCACGTAGCGCGCCCCGGCCATGTGGACGAACGGCGCCCACGAGTGCCGCTCCACCCTCGGCCCCTTCTCCCGGAACCGGGCGGGGAGCCACGTCTGCCACACGTGCGGCGGCTCGACGACGTGGTCGTCCACGCTGATGATCTTCGGCAGTTCCAAGGGTCGACCTCCTGAGCCGGCGTTCGACGATTCCCCGCGTCTCCGCGCGTTCGTCGCGTTCGCTTCGTACTGATCGTCGCGCCAGTGTTACCCGTCAGCTCGCATCAGAGTCTCCGGACGCCGCCGGCGCAAACACGGGCCCCGGCACGCTCAGATCTGGACGACCTCGTGGAAGAAGGGTGGCTCGGCGAGGATGGCGTCGAAGTCCGGCCGCCGCTGACCGTGCCGGCCCAGGTGATGCTGCTTCGCGTCGTCGTCGGCGAAGACCTCGTGGACCCAGAACACGGTGGGATCCTGCGCCTCTTGGTAGTACTGGTACTCGAGGGTCCCCACCTCGTTGGCCCGGACGTCGGCCTGCATGTCCCGGAACACCACGACCGCGCGCTCGAGATGCTCGGCGTGCACACGCATCCGCGTGATCAGGACCGACGGCACGATCAGGCGCTCGGCACGTCGAGGCCGTAGACCTCGGCCGCGTTCCATCCGAGGATCCCGGCGGCGACGTCCGGCGGCATCCCGACGAGCTGCCCGTACAGCTCCTCGGTGACGGACGGCTCGCTCCACAGGATGTCCAGGTGCGGGAAGTCCGACGCCCAGAGGAGCCGGCCCGGCGGCGCGAACTGCGCCACCGACGCGAAGCTGCGCTCGTCCGGATCACCGGACACCCAGATCTGGCGGGCGACGTACTCACTCGGCTTCAGCGCCATGGAAGGGCCGGCGAGCCGGGCGTCGTTCCAGTGGTCCATCTTGTCCAGCCACCACTGGAGCCACCCGACGCCCGATTCGAGCACGATCAGCCTGAGCGCCGGGAAGCGGTCGAGCACACCGGCGGCGATCATCATCGTGAACGTGTTGACCACATCGATCATGAAGTTGATGACCTTGCCGAGCGGCGTGATGCCGGACCACTGGGGCCCGTAGGTCTGCGCGGCGCCGAAGGTGTCCGGGAATCCGGCCGGGTGGAACCCGACGGGCACACCCAGCCCCTGCACCACCTCCCACAGCGGGTCGTACACCGCGTGGTGGGGCCACATCCCGAGGATGGGGTTGGGCCGGACGAACACACCGCGGAAGCCGAGCTCGCGCACGCAGCGCTCGGCCTCCAACGCGGCCGCGGCCGGATCCTGCATCGGGACCGCGCCGACACCCACGAGACGGTCGGGAGCCGCCGAGCAGTAGCCGGCGAGCCAGTCGTTGTAGATGCGGCACGACAGCACGGCGTGCTCGGGATCGACCAGGCCGCCGAGACCGAGGCCGAGCGATGGGTAGAGCACCGCGACGTCGATGCCTTCCCGATCGAGCTCCACGACGCGGTCCCTGCCGTACAGGCCGGCAGGCGTCAGATCCTCCCAACGGAGCCCGGTCGGGTCGTCACGGACGGAGCGGGGCAGTCGCGCCCAACCGTTGCACGTGCCGACGCCGGGGGCGACGTTGACGTTCTGGACGAACTCGTCCTCGCGACGCGTCTCGGTGTTCCAGACGATCTTGATCGCCTGGTCCTTCCACCGATCGGGGAGCTCCCGGGACCAGAGATCACGCGGCTCGAGGATGTGCCCGTCGCCGTCGATCACCGGTACGCCGGGGAACGGCCTCGTGCGCTCGTCTGCCATCAGGCCTGCGTTCTACGAGCGCCGTCACCCGCCGTCAAGCGCCCCGCGCCCGCGCGCCGGAGGCGCGCCGTGTGGCAACGCCGTACGGGTCACAGAGCAGCGTCGTACGGTTGGGGTTCGGACGACGGCTGGGCGCGGGGAGGCGGCGGGACCGATGTGGTGGCCCTGGCAGGCGGCCGTGGCGACGACCGCGCCCGCGGCTCGGTAGTAGGGGCGCGTCGGAATCGTGTCGGTCCCGTGGGTTCGCGCGGTGCGCTGGGGGTTGGTCCTCGCGGCCGGGCTCCTGGCGGTGGCGTTGCTGGCGACCGGCCACCTGATCGTCGGCGGGATCCTCGCCGCCCTGGTGGTGCTCCGCGTCGCACTCCGTCAGCGACGGCGGACGCGGGTCGCGCGCTTCGAAGCCGCGGCCACTGCTGCGATGTCGACGATCGTCGTCGATGGCGTCGCCCGCCGCTACGTCTGGCACCGACCGCCCCAGGACGAAGGCGCCCGCCCGTTGCCGCTCGTCGTCGTCCTGCACGGTGCGTCCGGGACCGCGCCGCAGGCGCGGGCCGAGAACAAACCGCGAAGCGCGCCGCCTCTTAAAACGACACCCCAACCGTCAAATAAGCCCCAAGTCGCCGCTCGACAGCGAGCCCGGTATTCAGCACCGGCGCCACCAGTCCCAGTCGCCACCGATAGGGCGCGTCCCAGCTGAGCACTGCCGCGTCCGCGTTCAGCTCGGCCCCCACCGAGCCGATCATGGTGGGCTCCAGGAACACCAGCGGCGGCGTGGTGCTTCCCGGCGCGCGTCCAACGTCCACGTCCTGCTGCGAGCAGAGCGACGTGGTGGGCGCGCCGCCGGCGTCCGGGTACACGCGGGGGCACCACGCGCTGCCGACGTCGCCGAACAGCGTGACGCTGGTGCGTCCCAGGAACACGGGTAGCGTACCCAGCCCGCGCGCGGGAATCCTGAAGGGCGCGCGGTACTCGGCGTTGGCCACGAAGGCGCGCATGCCGAGCATCGCGGCCGCGGGAAATCCGCGCACGCCAAAGGTGCGGCGCCCCTCACCCAGCACGTAGCCGGGGAAGATGTCCAGCACGCCCCCGCTCAGCCCACCCACCTCCAGGTAGCCCGTGCCGCGATTGTCCAGCCATCCGCCCGCGCCGCGCAGCGCCAGCACGTGATGCGCGAAGCCGGGCAGGTCCAGGGACTTGAACGCGCTTCCGGAGGCGACAACACTCACGGTGCCCGTGGCATCGTCATCCGTGCGCCAGCGGTAGCGCGTGGTGGACGCGAGCGTGATGCCGTCTTCCGGCGAGATGGCGTTTGGCGGGAACTGCGTGTTCCCCCATCCCATGGTCGCGGCCACGCGCGGGTAGTAGTACGTCTGCTGGAAGGCCGGATCAAGGCCGTCGATGAGCGGCGTTGAATCCGCGGCGTAGTCACGCGCCTCGATTCCACCGGACAGGCTGAAGAGCGACGACGTCCGCACGCGCGGCCGCCGGACCGTGAGGGCGGCCGACGCTGTGCGCGTACGCCGTCGCAGCATGCCGATCACCGCGTTTGGTGGAGTGGCGTTCCGGATCACGCCGAAGTTCTCCCAGTCCTGCGATCCGGCGAGCTCGATGACCGGCTGCCCCAGCCGGGCGTTGCGGTAGGACACCGCCCCGGTGAGCCCGCTCTGGTCCGTTGGAACGAGCACCACCGCGTTGTACGCATGCCGGCCCACCACGTCCTCGCCGGACGTGCCCGCGCCGATCCGATAGCCGTTGTCCTCCAGTGCCGAGGCGAAGAACGGCATCCAGTAGCGCGGCAGCAGCGTGCGCCACGGGGAATAGCGCGTCGCCGTGCCAGCGTGCGCCGCTGGCGAGGGCGCGGCGCGCGGCGCCACGGTCTGGAGCGCGGGCGCGTCGGCGGCACGCGCACTGTCCAGCGGCGCGATGCCAACGTGATAGCCGTCCGCGCGGAACACCACCGCGGACATCGTCTGGCCGCGGGGCGCGCGCTGCGGCTCGAACAGCCCCGTCTGCGCGTCGCTCACGCGCCGCAGCGGCGGCATCGGTTCGCCGGTGGCAAACGCGGGGGGAAACGACGCCTGGTAGAGATTCGTAATGCCCGTGCGGTCCGAGCTGAAGTACACGTACCGTCCATCCGGCGACCAACTCGGCGACGCGTTCACCGTCCGCTCGCTGACGAGCGTTGCGACGATCGCGCCGGTGGTGTCCAGGACGACCACCTCGCTCGTGCCGCCCAGCGTCCACCGGGCGGCGGCAATGTGCCGGCCGTCCGGCGACCACCGGGGTTCGAGCCACTGCTGGTCCGGTCCGCCGCTGGTGATCGGCGTAACGCGCGCGCCGTCGCGCGACACCAGCGCGATGCGGGTGCCCGCGGGGATCGTCTGCACGGCGACGATGCGTCCGTCGGCGCGCGCGTCGGGCGTCGACAGCCGGGCGCCGCGGGTGAGTCGCGTCTCGCGCCCGCGCGCGTCGCTGACGTACAGGTCCGAGCGCAGGTGGTATGGTGACGTGTACTCCAGCTGCGAGTACAGCAGCGATCCGTCGGCGAGCACGGTGTTGGGCGACTCCGTGTGGCGCCGGCCCAGCCGCCGGCGAACGACGCCGTCGCGCTCGCCCCCCCCAACCCCCTCCGCCGCGGCGGGCGTGAGCGTCAGCGAGTACGCGCCGTACGATTCACGCCCGGAGGTGCCCGAGTACACGAGCGTGGAGTCGTCGATCCACCGCGGGAAATTCGCGAAGGCGCCATCCACAGTGAGGTCGCGCCAGCCGGGCATGGGCGGCTCGTAGAGCGGCGCGTTGGCCAGCAGCGACGCCGCCCAGCGCGAGTACGCGGCGGTGAACCCCATCCCGAACGCCCTGCGCGACGGAACGGCCAGGAGCCATGGGATGAGCTGGCGCGAGGACGATTCCACGAACACCCGCATGGCGGAATCACCGTGCGCGCGCGCCAGGTGGTCCATGAACAACCCGCCATACGCGTACGCGTGATGGCCGTACGGAAACACCGGATTGGCAAGCGACAGCTGATCCAGGCGCGGTACGCGGTGCGCGAGCGCCGCGGTGCGCGCGATCATGCGATGCTCGCTGCCCGCGATGCGGCCGCTTTCGGTGAGCAGCGTTTCGTAGTAGACCGCCAGCCCTTCCTTGATCCACGAGGGCTGGTAGGCGTTCGGGAAATAGAAGGGAGCCCGCCCGAACAGTTGCTGGAGCCCCCGCCAGATCCCGGTGCTGCGATCGAGATGAAAGGTGTGCACCAGTTCGTGCGTGATCACCATCTGCATCGGGTCGTCCACGAAGCGCAGTGAGCTTTCGGTGATCGCGGGATTGGCGAAGACGACGATGCGATTGGAGGGGAAGAACGTGGCGTAGCCGTT
This sequence comes from Gemmatimonadaceae bacterium, assembly GCA_040902005.1. Classification (GTDB taxonomy): domain Bacteria; phylum Gemmatimonadota; class Gemmatimonadetes; order Gemmatimonadales; family Gemmatimonadaceae; genus DASPMP01. Next base: position 5,811 of record JBBDYA010000125.1, read on the forward strand.
CGAGACGTCGTAGTTGTCGGTGATGACGAGATCGATCGGACCGCGCGGCGGGTGCAGGTGATTCGCGAGCTGCCCATACGCCGTCTCGGCGTGCGCGGCGGCGCGGCGGGCGATGGCCTCGAGTTCGGGCGTGAAATGCACGCTGAAGTGATCCGTGCGGATCGTGCGCCACTGCTCGTTCGGCGCCACTTGCGCGAGCAGCAAGCCAGGCAGCGCCAATGCAAGCAAGACAGTCCGCATCATAGTGCCTGGTTCTTGTTCATCACGGCCCTACGGGGACCTCACGGCGCGAAAGTACGCCTCCAGCCCGTCCGCGACCGCGCTTGCGTAGCGCTCCTGGAACTCCGGCGTGCGCATCGCGTTTTCCTGCTCGGGGATCATCATGAACCCGCCCTCGGCGAGCACCGCGGGCATCCACGTGGTGCGAACGACGGCCAGGCTTCGGAAGAGCACACCCTGGTCGGGAAGGGGCTGGTAGGCCAGCAGATACGCCTGGATCGCGCGCGCCAGCGGCTCCGAGCGCGGTCGGTAGAAATACACCTCCATCCCGTTCGGCTGCACGAACGGATTCACGCCGTCGCCGTACGCGTTGTAGTGCAGCGACACGAACGCGTGCGCGCCCGCGCGCCGGGCCATGATGGGTCGCATGCCCAGGTCAACCGCGTCACGGGTGGTTCGCGTCATGAACACCGCCGCGCCCCGCTCCTCGAGGATGCGCTGGAGGGCGAAGGCCACAGGCAGCACGGCGTCGGACTCCAGGTATCCGGTGGGGCCGACCGCGCCGCCGGGCGGATGCCCCGCGTCCACGGCGATGGTCAGCCCCGCGAGTGCCGAGCCGGTCACCGGTTGCGGCGGCCGGCGCACGCGCAGCACGAGCGCGCCGTTGTCGTACATCACCAGGTAGCCAAACGGGGGCTGGGAAAGTCGCACCGAATACACCGCGCGGTCCGTGAGCGCCTGCTCCCACTCCACCAGCTTGATGAGCGAGTCCGCGGACGGATAGGCCACCTGGTCCGTGCTGCCGCGGGTGCCGTACAGCGTGAGCTCGAGCGAGTTCTCGCGCTCCTCCACGAAGTACGCCGGCCGTTCCGAGATCGGGATGATCAGGTCCGACCAATCCGCGTGCGACCGCACGCGGGCGTTGCCGGCCACGCGCACCGGCCGCGCCGTGTCGGCCGCGAAGGTGCGTGCGTCCTCCGCGGCGACCCAGATCTGGAGCGCCGAGTCCAGCCGGATGCGGGCGAACCCCGGGTATCGGGCGGTGACCTGCGCGCGCGTCCCGGGCAGGAGGAACCACCGGTATACGCTGTTGGGTCCCGGGCGGCCGACGATGACGCGATCGGTGTCTGACTGCGCCAGGGCGGAGTCGCCAAGCACCACCCACGCGGGGGTGGTATCCGTCACCACGTTGGGCGGGGGCGGGGGCGGTCGCAGCGAATCCGGGATGAGCCGCACCGAGTCCGGAATGGGCATGCCGGCCACGCGAACGGGGAGGGTCAGCCAGGCCGTCTCTTCCCCCAGCGTGGCGGCCAGCTCGTACGCTGGCCGCGCCGTGGGCGCCGGGTTCGCCACCCAGGCCAGGAACGCGCCGTTGGGCCACACCGGAACCGGCTGTCCATTGATCGTGAGTGACGCCCGGCCGTTGCCCACGGACCCCAGGATGAAATTGGAGTCTCGGGACTGGATCATCTGTTCCGGGCGGGGATACTCCACGCGCGGCGCCAGCGGGCCTTCTGCGAACGGGACGGGCGGGAGCGTGCCTCGCCCCCGGGCGATCGCTTCGGGAGGGGTAACGGGCTCCGGCCTGGGAGCGGTGGCTGGCCGGCATCCGGCCACGACCGCACCAGCCAGGAGTGTCAGGATGGCCCGTTGCATGGTGGGCGCAAGGTAATGGCGTCCCCGGGGGGTGGGGAGGGAAAGTGTGGCCCGACACAACCTTATACACGCTCCGTTCATTGACCCCCCCTTTTACCGGACCTATATTCGCGGCCCATGCTGTTTTCCGCCTCGGGAGCGGCCATTTGACGTCGCCCCCCTCCCCCCCCTCGCCCAGCACCGCCCCGGAACGGACCGCCTGCAGCTTCTGCGGCCGGGACAACGCCTCGGCGGCGCAATTCTGTAGCGACTGCGGCAAGCCGCTCCAGGTGTCCGCGGCTCGCGTGCCGCCGACGTACTCGGCTGACCGTGTGTCTGCGAGCGCAATGCCATCGGGTCAGGTGACGACCGCGGGGGACAAGTGCCGCAAGTGCGGCAAGGGCGTGGGCCCCGAAGTGCCGTTCTGCGCGCACTGTGGAACCCGGATCGCCGACAAGATCGAGGAGGGGATGTGCCCGGGGTGCGGCGCGGGGTACGCGAAGGGATCCGATCTCTTCTGCGCCAAGTGTGGATATCGCGTGGGAGAACGGGTGTCGCTCGTGACCAAGGCGGTTGGCGGAAACACCGCCGCGTTCGGGTCGGGAATGCGGCTCAGCGGCCCGCGCATCGCCGTCCTTGATGAGCGCGGCGAGCCGAACAAGGTGTTCATGCTGGACCGCGGCGAGGCGGTGATCGGCCGTGGCGAGGCAGACCTGAAGTTCGAGTATGACGTGTACCTCTCGCCCCTGCACGCGCGCGTGGATCTGCGGGAGGGCTCGCTCTGGTTGCGCGACCTCGGATCGCGCAACGGCAGCTGGGTGTTCATCGATGAGCCGACGAAGCTGGTGGACGCCGACCTGATCCTCATCGGCTCGCAGGTGCTGCGCTTTCGCCGGCTGGGCTACCCCGGCCCGCATCCGCCGGAGGCCGATTCCACGCGCCGGATGGGCTCCGTCACGCCGCCAGTGGACGTCGCGGTGCTGGAACAGTTGCGCGCGGACGGCAGCGTGCGCGACGCGTTCCATCTCTCGCCGGGACGCACCGCGATCCTGGGACGGGAATCCGGCGACTGGATTTTTCCGTACGATCAGACAATGAGCGGCCGGCACGCGGAAATCGTGTCGGAGGACATCGAGTTTTTCGTGCAGGACGCTGGCAGCCGAAACGGGGTGGCCATGTCGGTGCGTGGTGATCGCGAGTTGAAGAAGGGACAGCGGTTCCTGATGGGCGACCAGATTCTTCGCGTGGAGAACATATGAGCGCGATGAAGATCTGCCCGCAGTGCGGGACCGAATACGAACTGGACCAGCGTTTTTGTCCGAAGGACGGGTCCACGCTCAAGTCGCAGGCGAACGCGTCGGGCGATCTCCTGGGGCACATCATCGCCGACCGCTACAACGTGCTGAAGAAGCTCGGTGAGGGGGGCATGGGCACCGTGTACCTGGCCGAGCACATCAAGATGGGCCGCAAGAGCGCCGTGAAGGTGATGAACCCCGACATGGTGCACGACGCGGACGCGATCAGCCGGTTCAACCGCGAGGCCGCGAACGCCAGCCGGATCAACCATCCGAACGTCGCGGCCGTGTACGATTTCGGCGAGACGAGCGAGGGGCTCATCTACCTCGCCATGGAGTTCATCGAGGGACCCTCGCTCACCAAGGTGATCGAGGATGCCGGCGCGCTGCCCCCGTCGCGCGCCGCGGAGATCACGCGCCAGGCGTCGGAGGCGCTGGCGGTCGCGCACGACATGGGCATCGTCCATCGCGACCTGAAGCCCGACAACATCATGCTGGCGAAGGGACGCGACGGCGAGGATGTCGTGAAGGTCGTGGACTTCGGCATCGCCAAGGCCGCGAACAACGAGGCGCAGAAGGTCACCAAGACCGGGCTCGTGGTGGGCACGCCGGAGTACATGAGCCCGGAGCAGCTGGCCGGGGACAAGCTGGACGGCCGCAGCGACACGTACTCACTGGGGCTGGTGGCATTCAACATGATGACGGGAAAGCTCCCCTTCCCGGCGGAAACCGTGCAGGAGTCGATGATCATGCGACTCATGGAGCGTCCGCGGCAACTGGCGGAGATGAAGGCCGACGTGGCGTGGACCGCCGAGGTGCAGGCGGTGCTGGACAAGGCGCTCGAGCGCAACGTCGCCGAACGGTATCAGACGGCCAGCGAGTTCGGGCGCGCGCTGTCGAAGGCCGTGGAGTCCATGCCGAGCGAGGAGCTGACGGACGCGTTCACGGCGGTGATGTCGCCGGTGAAGGCAGCGGCGACCGTCGCGGAGCCCAAGCCCGCGACGCCGGGCAAGGCGGTGCCACCCACCCGCGTGAACCCGGCGACGCCGCAGTCCGCGCCCGTCGTGCCCGCGGCAAAGAGCAGGACGAAGATGCTCGTCGCCGCCGGGATCATCCTGGTGGCGGTGATCGGCGGCGGCGCTGTTTGGACCAAGTTTATCGACGCGGCCGGGAACCCGAATGGCGTGGAGCAGGGCGACACGACGCAGCCGGTTACGCCCCGGTCCGCCACACCCGCGCTCTCGGCGTCAGAGCTTGCAGAGAAGTTCGCTGAGGTAGAGCGACTGACCGACATCGGACGCGGTGCTGACACCGCGACGGCGCGCGCAGCGATGCATAAGCTCGACAGCCTTGACGCGCTCGTCACCGCTGAACCGGACAAGGTTCGCATCAACATCATCCGCGCTGAGGCGAACCTGTTGCTCGAGGAGTTGACGCAGGCCTGTGGTATACTGCTGGATAATGAGGGCAGAACGAACCGAACCAGGGACTCGACACTCATCATGCGTCGAGCGACACTGTACTCCGCCGCCTGCACCCAGTGACCTCAATTCCTTTCCGCTCTTCAGATCCCATGTCCGATCCAACACGCGCTGAAGTCCTCGTCAACGTGTTCGGTCGCACGGACGTGGGTCGCACCCGCGAGCACAACGAAGATTGCTTCGTCGTGGCGGACCTGAGCACGAACGTCGCCTCGCTGCAGCCCAGCGTCCGCTCGCACCGGGTGGGTGAACGCGGCACCCTCTTCATGGTCGCCGACGGCATGGGCGGCGCCGCCGCGGGCGAGATCGCCAGCCAGATGGCCACCGACATCGTGCTCCGCGAGCTGCACGAGCAGTGGCTGCCCCTCCAGGAGCCGACGGGCGAGGCGTTCGCGCGCTGCCTCAAGCGCGCCGTGCAAAGCGCCAACCAGCAGATCCACCACTACGCCACCACGCACCAGGAATACCGCGGCATGGGCACCACCGCGACGATCGCGGGGGTCCTCGGCGACACGTTGTATCTCTGTCAGATCGGCGACTCGCGCGGCTACCTCGTGCGCGACGGAGAGGCCAAGCAGATCACGAAGGACCAGTCGCTGATGCAGAAGCTCATCGAGGCCGGCGAGCTCACGGAGGAGGAGGCCGCGCAGAGCGAGCGACGCAACATCATCCTCCAGGCGCTCGGCCCCGAAGCCACGATCAAGGTGGACCTTACCTATCAGCAACTGCGCAAAGGTGACACGCTCGTGTTGTGCAGCGACGGGCTCTCCGGACAGATCGTCCGTGACGACATCTCGCGCGTCGTGAGCGGGAACGAAGACCTGGTGCAGGCGTGCAAGAAGCTCATCGACCTGGCGAACGAGGCGGGCGGACCGGACAACATCACGGTCATCATCGCGCGCTTCGACGGCGAAGGGCTGGACGCCGCCGGCGACGAGGACGACGTGGGACACCACGTGTTCTCGCTCAGCGACGGCTCGCAGTCTCCGCCGATCGCGATGGACCGCATCACCGAAGGACCCACGCAACCCCTGGTCGGCTCGCGTCGAACGGCCCCGCTGGCGGACGCGCAGGACGACGCGATCAACGACGCGCACGACGACGCGCAGTCCGGCACGCCCGACGCCGCCACCCTCGACAGCATCGACACCGCGCCGTTCAACGCGAAGCGCCGCTCCCGCGGCATGACCGTCGCCATCGCGCTGCTGGTGCTGCTCATCGCCTTCGGCGCGTGGTACGCCTGGCGCACCATGCAGAAGGTGGCTCCCGTCATCCCTGGCGCATCCGCCGATTCCGCAGCCGCGACGCCGCCCCCCCCCCCCGCAACCACGCCCTAGGCACGAGGACACGATGGCGCTCGTCATCAGGATTCTGAGCGGTGCGCGTGCGGGACAGCGGGACCGGTTCGAGAAGCCCAAGGTCGCCGTGGGGCGCCACGAGAGCGCCGACCTGCGCTTCGATCCGGAGCGGGACATCGATGTCTCCGGACGGCACGCGGAGTTCCGCGTCTCCGGAAGCACCTACGTGCTGCACGACAATGCCAGCACCAACGGCACCTTCGTGAATGGCGAGCGCGTGCAGGGCAGCATCCCGCTGAAGGACATGGATCGCGTGCAGTTCGGCGCCAAGGGACCCGAAGTGGAGGTCCGCATCTCGGAAGTGCCCGCGATGCGTCCGTCGGGCACGATGGCTGGCCGCCCCTCGGGCCCGGTCAACGCACGGCCGTCCGGCCCGGTCAGGGCCCGGCCGTCGGGTCCCGTCGGCAAGCGCACCACCGAGGAGCGTGTCGCCATCGCCGTGAAAGAGCACACCAGGGGGCTCAAGCGCTTCCTGGTCGCGGCCGCCATCGTGATCGCGGCCGGCGTGGGCGGCGCGTACTACGTGGGGCAGCAGGCGTCGCAGCAGCAGGTGGAGCAGTTGCGGCAGCAGCTGGAGCGCAGCGACCGGCAGATCGGCATCATCCAGAGCGGCATCCCGGGCGACACCGCGCTCATGAATGGAGCGCAGCGCCAGATCCAGCTGTTGCGCGACCGCCTCCCCGCCGCGCAGAACGACGCCGAGCGGGACACCATCCAGGCAGACATCGCGCATCTCGAGCGCCAGCTCGCGGACATGATCCGGATGGACCTGCCCGCGATCAACGCGCGCAACGCGCCGGCCGTCGCCGTGCTCGTGTCGGAGATCGGAGGCACGTCGTTCGCCGGTTCCGCGTTCGCGATCGCCGAATCGGGACTGATGCTGACGAACCGCCACAACGTGAGCGATGCGAATGGGCAGGGAGCCACCCGCATTGTCGTCAAGTTCCGCGACACGAGAGAATGGCTTCCCGCGTCGGTCGTGAAGGTGTCCAGTGATCCCGACGTGGACCTCGCGCTGATCCGCGTGGAGGTGTCCGGCCGGACGTTCCCGGTGGTGGCGGGGATCCAGCGCGACGACAGGGGCGCGGGCGAGGGCGCGTCGCTGGCGACGATTGGCTTTCCGTTCGGCTACGAGACGGCGCAGGAGGGCGAAGGGAACGAGTTTCTCGCCAAGACCACGCTCAATGGCGGCACGGTGAGCAAGCGGACATCCACCGTACTCCAGCTGGACACCTTCGCCGGTCACGGCTCGAGCGGCAGCCCGGTGTTCAACGCGCGCGGGCTGGTGGTCGGCGTGATCTACGGCGGACAGCGTGAGGCGGCAGGTCGCATTGTGTACGCGGTGCCGCCCGACAAGCTGGCGGCGTTCATTCCGCCCGAGTTGGGGTCGGTCATCAAGGACTGACGGGTCGCGGCCGCAGTTCTGTTCTCGGCCGCGCCTTCGGCGCGGGTCGGTTCTCTGCGGCGCGCTCCGCGCGCCGGTCGGCCAGCACACCAGCAAATTCCCGATTGCCTGGGAGGGGCTCATGACACAATCAGGTCCGGTTTACGAGGGTGTTCCCCCCGTGCGCGAAAGCGTGTACATCCGGTCGAAGCAGGTCGTGAAGGCGGGCACGAGCTTTGGCAGCGCGCTCGCGATCGCGATTTCCTGGAGCGTGAACCAGTCGATCTTGTGGGCGATCATCCACGGGATCCTCTCCTGGGTGTACGTGATCTACTACGCGCTCACCCGGTAGGGCAGGCATTTCGCCCCGGCAATCGAACCGGGCCCGGTGTGCACGCCGACCGGCGCGCGGAGCGCGCCGCCGAGAACCGATCCGCGCCGCAGGCGCGGCCGAGAACAGCCCTACGGCCGAGGCCAGCACTACCTGGGCGTCAGCTTCCCCAGTATCCTGGGCCCGCGGGCGCCCGTGGCCGAGGGCACATTCGCGGTCCGCTGCTCCACAAACAGCCTGGCCAGCAGCGCGAACGCCACCGCTTCCTTGGCCTCGCCGTCGAAGTAGACCTCGTCGAAGCGTCGAACCCGCAGGGGCACCAGGGACGCCGTGAGCATGTCCAGCAGCGCAAGGTTCTTTGCGCCTCCGCCGGAAACGAGCACCTCGGCCACCGGCTCGGGCATGAACCGCCGGTAGGCGTCACTGATGCTGCGCGCGGTGAGCGCCGTGGCGGTGGCGACGATGTCCTCATCCGTGCACGGCCGCTGCGCGGCGCGACAGCGTTGCACGAGCGACGCGACGTACTCCGCCGTGAACAGCTCGCGCCCGGTGGATTTGGGCGGCTCCGCGGCGAAATACGGGTGCGTCATCAGGTCGTTGACCGCCTCGTCCACGGGATTGCCCGCGCGCGCCAGCGCGCCATCGCGATCGAAGTGCAGCTCCGGGCGCAGCAGGCGCACCACGGCGTCGATCACGGCGCAGCCGGGGCCAGTGTCGAACGCGCGCACACCGGGAAGGGCGCCCCCCGGCGGCAGGACCGTCACATTGCCGATGCCGCCGATGTTCTGGAGCGCCCGCCAGTGGTCGCCGGAAAAGAGCATCGCGTCGGCGATGGGGACGAGCGGCGCGCCCTGCCCCCCCGCGGCTACGTCGCGCACGCGAAAGTCACTCACGACGTCGATGCCCAGCCGCTCCGCGATCACCGCGCTCTCGCCGATCTGCCAGGTGGAGTGGGGCGGCTCGTGCCAGAGCGTCTGGCCGTGCGAACCAACGGCCCGCACCTCACCCTTCGGCACGCCCGACTGCACGAGGACGCGCGTGGCTGCGTCGGCGAGCCACCCGCCGAGATCGAACGCCAGACGGCAATACTCGCGCGCGGTGCCGGCCGTGAGTGCGGCGCGGATGCGCTCGCGCTGCTCCGCGCTGTAGGCGAGCACCTCGAAATCGAGCAGCTCGAGCGAGTGATCCGTGAACCGGACGACACAGGCGGAGATCCCGTCGAGCGACGTGCCGGACATCAAGCCGACGTACGCTTCGCCGCGCGCGGGGGGCGTCGTCATCTGACGGGCGGCGGATTGCGGCCGATGGCCTTCCGGATCACGCCACCCGCCTGCTCCAGCGCGCGCTCGGCGTCCTGGCGGCTTCCGCCAAGGAAGTGCATGGCGATCGCCGTTTTCACTGTGCCTCCGGCGCGCTCGAGCAACGCGCGCGCCGCCGCGCGGTCGCCGCCACACACCTCCATCACGATGCGCTCGCCGCGGTCACGCAGCTTGTCGTTGGTGGCGCGCAGATCCACCATCAGGTTGCCGAAGGTCTTTCCCAGCCGGATCATCGCGCCGGTGGTGATGGTGTTGAGCACGAGCTTGGTTGCCGTCCCCGCCTTCATGCGCGTGGATCCGGTCACCACCTCGGGGCCCGTGACTGGCTGGATGACAATGTCGGCGACCGCGAGCGTTTCCGCGGGCGGCGGCGAGCAGGCAACAATCGCGGTGCGAGCGCCCATGGCGCGCGCATGCTCGAGCGCCCGGCGCACGTACGGCGTGGTGCCCGACGCGGCGATGCCGATCACGAAATCACCGGCGCGCACGCCGGCCGCGCGCAGGTCGTCCGCCGCGCCCTCGACCCGGTCCTCCGCGCCCTCCTGGGACCGCGTGAGCGCCGGCAGTCCCCCCGCGATGATTCCCTGCACCATCCCCGGGTCGGTGCCGTAGGTGGGGGGCATCTCGGAGGCGTCCAGCACCCCCAGCCGGCCCGACGTGCCCGCCCCCACATGGAACAGGCGGCCGCCGCGCCGGAAGGTGGCCTCGGCCGCCTCGATGGCCCGCGCGATGGGCTCCCGCTGGCTGAACACCGCGTCGGGAACCCCGCGGTCCTCCGCCGCAATCAGGTCCACGATCTCCAGCGCGGACGCCAGGTCGATGTCCGCGGTGCGCGGATTGCGCTGCTCGGTGACGCGCGGGTCGGCGGACGCGGCCGGCGCGCCAGGGACACTCCGATCTGTCGTGTTCTGCTTGTCAGTCAGCGGACGGTTCCTGGTGGAAACCCCTGGCGCGCTGTCGGGTTGAACTGATCGGCACGATCGCTACATCATGGCGCACGGGGAAAACTTACCCGCCGCCGAACGACCATTGCAAGGAGACACGCACGTGAAACGCCCACTGCTGATCGTCGCTGGACTGCTCGTGCTTGGCACGGACGCGTTGCGCGGGCAGATCATTCGCCCCGTACGGCGCTTCACGCCGATCGCCTGGACCTCGCTGTCGGTTGGCTGGCTTCAGCAGCAGGGCATCTACGATCCAGGCACCAACGCCGCCTGGCATTTCGGCAGCGGGCCTCAGTTTCGCGCGTCGCTGGGAATTCCCGTGGGCACCGGCGCGACGCTCGGCGTCGTCGGCTCCATGGCTCGCCTCCCCCTCATCTACGCCGGCGCGCTTTTGGGGGATCGCAGCTGCCTGAACTGTGACGCGGACGCCACTGTATCGCAGGTGCTCGCCAACTTCCGCATCGGCGGCGGAAGCGGATTTCACCAGGTGATCGACCTGAACGCGGGCTACACCAGCTTTCACAACTTCCGCCGGAGCGACGACGGAGCGGCGCTGGGCAGCGAATCGCCCGTAAACGACTTCACCTTCGGACTCGGCTACGGCTTCGGGTACACTTTTTCGGAGCGGGCACAACTCGTCATCGTACAGGACGTGGCGCTGCTCATCCACAAGCGGCAGAGCGGCAGCGCGGAGAGCACGGTCCAGCAGCGCGTCACGCGGGTGGGCGGGCGATTCGCGCTGGGAAACAGGAACTAGGTTCCACCGATGTCCTTCGGCACTCCACTAATTCTTGCCCTGGCCGCGGCCGCCCTCGTGGGGTGCCGCCCCGGCGCCGCGCCGTCGCCCGCGCCGGCGTTTCCCGCGTATTGGCCGCACCGGGGCCCGTCGATCGCCGCCCGGAGCGCGCACGCCATGGTCGCCACCGACGCGCCGCTCGCAAGCCGGGTGGGCGTGGAGATTCTCAGGGCCGGAGGCAATGCGGTAGACGCGGCTGTCGCGACGGGGTTCGCGCTTGCCGTGGTGTACCCCGAAGCCGGGAACCTCGGGGGCGGCGGGTTCACGCTCGTGCGCATGGCGGACGGCCGTTCGGCGGCCATCGATCATCGGGAGATCGCACCGCTCGCCGCGACCCGTGACATGTTCCTGGACGACAGCGGGCGTGTCACGCGCCAGAGCGTCGTCGGTCCTCTCGCCTCGGGGGTTCCGGGCAGCGTCGCCGGCCTGGTCGCCACGCACGAACGGTTCGGCGTGCTGCCCCTCGCGCGGGTTCTCGCGCCCGCGATCCGTCTCGCCGCCGACGGCTTCGAGGTGGATTCGCTGCTGGCGGCGTCACTCGCGCGCTACTCCGAGCTCATCGCCGAATTTGCCGGCGGCGCCGTGTTTCTTCCCGGGGGGCAGGCGCTTTCGCGCGGGGCCACGCTGCGCCAGCCCGCGCTCGCGCGCACGCTCCGTGACATCGCGGACAGCGGCGCGGCGGCGTTCTACACGGGCGCCCTGTCGCGCCGAGTCGCGGACGATCTTCAGAACGCCGGCAGCATCATCACCGGGCAGGATCTCGCGAGCTACGCCGTGGAAGTGCGCGAACCGATCCGCGCGACGTACCGCGGGCACACCATCGTGACGATGCCCCCGCCGTCGTCCGGCGTGACGATGATCGAGACCCTGAACATCCTGGAGGGTTTCGATCCCCTGCCTCCCTACGGCAGCGCGCGGCGGGCGCACCTGCTGGCGTCCGCGTTCCAGCGTGCATTCGTGGATCGCAACGCCCTGCTCGCGGACCCGGCCTTCGCGCCGGTACCCGTGGCGCGGCTCACGAGCAAGTCGTACGCAGCGGGGCTGCGCGCCACGATCGGCGCCCGCGCGTCTGCCACGTCGCAGGTCATGGCGCGCATGCGCGAGGGGGGAGAGGGAGGTGCCCACACCACGCATTACTCCGTGGTGGACGCCGCCGGCAATGCCGTATCCACCACGACCACGATCAACGACCTGTACGGCTCCGGCGTGTACCTGCCCACCGTGGGATTCTTCATGAACGACGAGATGGACGACTTTGCCGGCGCGCCGGGCAGGCCCAACCTGTTCGGGCTGGTGCAGGGGGAGCAGAACGCGATTCAGCCGGGAAAGCGCATGCTCAGCTCGATGCTGCCGACGATCGTGCTGGACCGCGCCGCGAGGCCACTGCTCGTCGTCGGCGCGCGCGGTGGACCGCGGATCATCACGAGCGTGACGCAGACGATCGTGAACGTGATCGACCACGGGATGACGTTGCCGGATGCGATCGACGCACCCCGCCTGCATCACCAGGCGCTGCCGGACACGATCCGCTACGAGCGGGATGGCCTGACGCCCGCGCTGCTGGACTCCCTGCGGTTGCTGGGCTACGGCACGCAGGTCTTTGGCCGGGGACCCGCGTTTTCCCCGGGCGGAAACATCGGCTCCGTCAACGGGATCATGAGGACGCCGCGCGGATGGATCGGCTACTCGGACCCGCGGTCTGGTGGGCGCGCCGCCGGATACTGACGCACGAAGGGGGGGGGGGGGG
>JBBDYA010000125.1:18329-62029 GCA_040902005.1 Gemmatimonadaceae bacterium
ACCTGTCGCGTGCCGCCCCCCCCCCCTTCCATGCCGGACTCGGTCAGACGGTGACCTGCACCGCGTTCGACAGCGTCACGACCATCGTTCCACCAGCCCTGACGCAGCCTTCGTAGTTGGCCGTCGCCGCCGCGGCAGCCGCGCCTACTGCCGCACCCGCGGCCGCGCCGATCACGGTGGACTTGGTGTTCTTGCCCAGAATCTGGCCGGCAATCGCGCCCACCGCGGCGCCACCCACCACCTTCTTGGCATCGCTGGCCGCCGGCTGATTGCGCACGCGATCCACGGCGACGTTGCTCACGCCCGCTTCGAGCGCGTAGGTCTTGCCGCCAAAGGTCATGGAGTTCACCGCGAACTCCATGCGGATCGGATCGTTCACATTCTCGCTGCGGTCCAGCTTCGTGACGGTGAGCGTGATCGTGGCACCGGCGGGAATCGTCGCGCCGTTCGAGCCAACCACCGCTTCATTCACCGTCGCGGTGAACCGGTCGCCCACCTTGCTGGTGTGCGTACATACTTCGGAGTTGGCGCGGACGTTCATCGCCGTGCCAGACGGAATCATTCCCACGCTGCCACCGCCGCCGGTCTTGGTGGTCACCGTGTTGCCGCTCGCCGTCCTGGTGGGCGTGGGCGTCCTGGTCGCGGGCGCCTTAGCCGTCTGCGTTGGCGCCGCGGGGATGTCCGTCAGCGACGGCTGCGCAGCCGTATCCATCCCGGCCATCATGAGATCACGATTCAGCGCGGAATCCGCGGCCAGCGCACTGTCTGCGCTGCTTCTGTCGCCGCCGCATGCAGCAGCCAGCAACAGTGCTCCGACGACCATCGGCAAACGACCCATATACTTGGACATTCGATCTCTCCTGAAAGAGAAAAAAGTTGTAAACGTTGGTTTAGTACAGAGTTAGCCTGAGTCGCCGCCTGTATCCCACCATCGTACGCGAGCAATACGAGCAAGACAAGTGCCTACGGACGCGGCCGCTTCTTCATCTGCTCCCCTGCTATCTGCCGTGCCTGCACCGGTCCTGCTCGGACTGGCGCTCCTGGTTGTATCCTCCGCCGCAGGTAGTGTTCCTTCCTGGTGGCACCGGCGATAAATTTTGCATCATGAGTCTGGCACGCGACACCTCGCGATCCGCTTCGCCCGCGAGCATGGAGTCCCGCTTCGTGGCGCTGGAGGCGCTGTACAAGCAGGCGACTGCCGAGATCGCCGACATGCGCGCGCGCGACGCACTCAAGACGCAGTTCCTCGCGAACATCTCGCACGACCTGCGGACGCCCCTCACCGCGGTGATCACGCACGCGGAGATTCTGCGCGACGGCATGCTGGGCCCGCTGAACGATCGCCAGCTCGACAGCATCCGGGGCATCATCGCGGGCGGGCGCCAGCTGCTCCAGCAGGTGAGCGAGATTCTCACCTATGCCCGGGGCGCGGCCGACCAGCTGACGCTCACGCCAGAGGTTTGCACGATCGCCGACGTCGTTTCCCAGGTGACGCGACTGAACGAGTCCCTGCTGGCCAAGAAGCGCATCGCGATGGAACTCCACATCCCACCGGACGTGCCCCCCCTGCACGCGGACCGTGAGAAAGTGGCGCACGTACTGAGCAATCTGTTCGGCAACGCCATCCACTTCACGCCGTCCGGCGGACGCGTCTGGATCCGGGCGGTGGTGAAGGACAACGAGCTGGTGGTGGAGGTCGGTGACACCGGCATCGGCATTTCACCGGAACACCACCAATTCATCTTTAGTGAATTTGCACAGGTCGACGCCACGGCATCGCGACAGCATCATGGCACGGGGCTTGGACTAACAATCGCCCGAAAGCTTGTGGAGCTGCATCGTGGACGTATTTGGGTCGAGAGCGAACTGGGCGGCGGAAGCCGATTCTATTTTACCATTCCCTATTCCCGCGAAACGCGCTGACCGCGTGAAGTCGCACGTGCTCATTGTCGAGGACAATGAGCTGGTGACGGGCGCGCTGCGCATCCTCTTCGAGGAGACGGGGCGCCGCGTGTCCGTGGCGCATTCTGTGGCACAGGCCGTTGCCATCGGCAGCGAGGACCCGCCGGATCTGCTGCTGCTGGACCTCTCCCTTCCGGACGGCGACGGGCTGGAGGTCGCGCGGCTGCTGGCCGTTGCGGGCATCCATGCGAAGGCGACCGTGGCGGTGACCGGGAGCGACGACGAGGCGTCACTCGCGCGGTGCGCTGAGGCCGGCTGCACGGCGGTCATGGTGAAGCCGCTGTCCAGCCGCGAGCTGCTGGTTAAGGCGTCGGAGTGGCTGGGGTAGGTTCCCGCAGCGGCAGCAGCGCGCGGAACTCCTCGCCGCTCAGCTTCTCCGGCTCCTGCTCGTCCCCGGAGCGCCGCTGCACGCCCCGCACGACCACGTCTACGGTGACCAGGGGCGCGTCGGCCTCTGCGTGCATGGCAAATTCCCACTTGCCGCGATCCGGGCCCTTGAGGGTGAGCCGGTACGTCGCCGTATGGACCGCCAGCCTGTTCTCGGCGGACGGCGCCTCGTCCACGGCCACCACCGCGACACCGCTCTCCAGGCAGCCTTGCTTGATGGGCTGAAAGAGGTGGACTTCCGCAATCCGCTCCGGATTCACCTCGGCTGCGATCCCCGCGAAAAAGCGTGCCCGAACGGGATTCAGCTCGCTCATCGCGCGGCCGCCAACGGCTGAGACGACGGGGTGCCTCGCGCGTCCAGCTCGCGTTCCACGTACAGCCGCAGGATGTGCATGAAGTCCTGCGCGTTGGTCACCACCCCGAACGCCTGATGCGTGCCGCGGTCCTTGAGCTTGCTCACCACGAATTCGGACGAGTCCACGCAGATCGTGGCCAGCTCGCGCATGGTGCCGTCCTTCTCGGTAACGAACGCCGGGAGCATGTTGCCTGTGCCAATGGCGTGCAGCGCCGTGGCAATGAGGATCGCCATCGTGGCCTTGATCGTGTGCGCGCGCATTGCGTCCTGCGCGTCGCCCATGTCCGTGACCACGTCGGGCAGCGGACCGTCGTCCCGGATGGAGCCGGTGAGCACGAACGGCACCGTATGCACCACGCACGCGTGCATGATTCCGTCCTTGATGATCCCCTGCTGCACCGCGTTCGCGATGGAGCCGGCCGCACGCACCATGTTGATCGCGCGCATGTGCAGGCCGTGCCCGCCCTGGGCGATCTCCCCCGTCTTGGTCATGCCGAGCGTGGTGCCGTAGATGGAGGCCTCGATGTCGTGCACCGCAACCGCGTTGCCGGCCAGCAGTGCGCCGACGAACCCGTTCGCGATGAACCAGGTCATGTCGTTGCGGGCGCGCGAATGCACGAGCGCGGGGCCCGTGACCCAGATGGGATAGCCGCCCCGCTCGCGCTCCTCGAGCAGCAGTTTCGCCATCTGCGAGTAGTCGATGGGCTTTTCCCGCGACACCTCGCTGCCCATGAACTGGAACTCCCCCTCCGCGCCGCCGAAAAATGGCGCGGAGTGGACGAAGATCCCTTCGGTGCCGTCTTCCTTGCCGCCGATCGCAACGAGCTGCCCCTTGCGTATGCGACGTCCTTCCCGCGCCCAGACGTCGCCCCGCTCGTCGAGCACGAGCCCCGCGTCCATCCGCGGCTCCTTCGGCGCCTTCCAGCTGCCCTTCACCTTCACCCATGTGGGCAGGTTGGTGCTGGAGAAGAAGTTCTCTGGAAACACGCCATCGGACGGCGCCGGAGCGAACGACGCATCGGGCGCTGACTGGAGCACCAGCGTGGTGAGGTCTGGGAGAGCAATCTGCATCACGCCTAAAGCTAAGGAAGCACTGAAGAAAGTGGATTGTCATCCCGAGCGCAGCGTGGGATCTGCTGTTCTTGAGGTTGAATTGCAGATTCCTCGTCGCTTCGCGACTCGGAATGACACTGTTCCACGGTCAGAGCAAAGAGACCGGGTCCCGATCGACGACCACGCGCAGCTGTCCCGCCGAGGGCACCGGCAGTCTTTCCGCGATATACCGGGCCACCCGGGTGAGCTGCGCCGAGTTGGCGGACTTGATCATGAAGTGCCAGCGCCAGCGGTTCTTGACGCGCTCCACGGGGCATTTCGCCGGCCCAACGATGGTGATGTCGCTCTCCGGCCGCCGGGATAGCATCTCCCGCAGGCGATCGGCGGAATCCAGCGCGAGCTGCATGGTCTGCTCCTCCCTGGTCCCACTGAAGATCACGTTGGCCAGACGCAGCGTGGGAGGGTACGGCGGGTCCGCGCGCGACCCGAGTTCCTCGGAGGCAAACCGCAGATAGTCGTGGTCCACCGCGCAGCGCACGGCATGGTGCGCGGGCACACGCGTCTGGATGAATACCTCGCCCCCCTTGGGGCCGCGCCCCGCGCGGCCCGCCACCTGGCTCAGCAGCTGGAAGCAGCGCTCCGACGCGCGAAAATCCGGCAGGTTGATCCCGACGTCGGCGTCCACCACTCCCACCAGGGTCACGTTTGGAAAGTCCAGCCCCTTCGCGATCATCTGTGTGCCCAGCAGGATGTCCACGTCGCCCCGTCCCACGCGATCGAGAATGTCGGCGTGCGACCACTTGCCCGACGTGGTGTCCACGTCCATGCGCGCGATCCGCACAGCGGGCATCCGCTCCGAGATGATTCGCTCCACCTGCTGCGTGCCAAGCCCGCGCTGCCGCAACACCTCGCCGCCACACTGCCGGCAGCTCGATCGCACGCCCTCAGCGTGCCGGCAGTAGTGGCAGACCAGCCGTTCGGGCGCGCGATGGTACGTGAGACTGATGCTGCAATTGGGACACACGTCCACGTCACCACACTGCGCGCACTGCACGAAGGACGAGTACCCGCGGCGGTTCAGCAGCAGGATGCACTGTTCGCCGCGGCCCACGTGCTCGCGCATGGCGTTCTCGAGCGGCTCGCTGAGTACCGTCCGCACGAGCGCCTCGGGCCCCTTCGGGCGGTCGCGCGGCGCGCGATCCTTCGGCACGCGCATGTCCACCACGTGCACCTTCGGCAGGCGTCCGCCGCCCACGCGATCCGGGAGGGACAGCAGGGTGAACTTCCCCGCGCCCGCGTTCGTCCAGCTCTCCAGGCTGGGGGTCGCGCTGCCGAGTACCACCACCGCGCCCTGTTCGCGCGCGCGCACGATCGCCACCTCCCGGGCGTGATACCGGGGCGCCTCGCCCTGCTTGTAGCTGGACTCGTGCTCTTCGTCCACCACGATCGCGCCCAGGTCGCGTATGGGCGCGAAGATCGCCGACCGCGCGCCCACGGCAATGCGCTTCTCCCCGCGCTGGAGCGCGAGCCAGGCGTCGTACCGCTCGCCGTCGCTGAGCGCGCTGTGCAACACGGCCACCTTGTCTCCGAACACGGCGCGGAACCGGCTCACCGTTTGCGGCGTGAGCGCGATCTCCGGCACGAGTACGATCGCGCCCCGGCCCTGTTCGTCCACGACGCGCTGCAGCAGCTCGAGGTACACGAGCGTCTTGCCGCTGCCCGTCACGCCGTGCAGCAGGAACGTCTCGCCGGCCTTGCCCGCGGCGAGCGCGGTGATCGCCACCCGTTGCGCCGCCGTCGGCGGGTGCTGCTCGGCGGCCACCGCGGTCCGCGCCGCGAACGGGTCGCGCGACACGACCTCGTCAATGATCCCGACGAGCGCGCGGTCGGCCAGCGACCGGAGCACCGACGGCGAAAACGACATGCGCTCGAGCAACAGCTCCACCGGTGCGCTGCCTCCCAGCGACTCCAGCAGCTCATAGAGTTCGCGCTGCTTTTTTGCGCGGAGAAAACACTGTTCGCGCTCCATGAGGGTGGGCAGGTGGCGCTCGATCCGGGCAACGCGCCGCGTCTTGCGCGCGGGCTCCGGCGCGTCTGCCCCGGTGAGCGCCGCGGGCAGCGCGGTGCGAAGCACGAGACCCAGCGGTGTCACGTAGTAGTCGGCGATCCAGCGGCAGAGGGCGAGGAGCGGCGCGTCGAGCACAGGCGCCTCGTCGGGCGCGGCATGGATGGGCTTGAGGGTGACCCCCGCCGGCGCCACGCCCTCCGCGATCACGAAGCCCAGCGCGCGCCGCCCCTTCACCGGCACCACCACGCGGCTCCCGACGGACACGCGCCCCGCGAATTCCTCCGGCACGGCATATGTGAGCGGGCGATAGAACGCCAGCGGGAGCGCGACCTGAACGATCATGATGCCCTGGCGACAACGCCCAGGCCGGCTCCCGTGGGGTAGCGGATGAACCCGTCCTCGATCGTCACGCCGGCGAAGGGATCGTCCGCCAGGAGCGCGGCGCCATCCAGGTCGGCGTAGTTCGTCATCGGCGCCAGTTGTGCCGCCGCGGTTACGCCCAGGCTCGACTCGATCATGCAGCCGACCATCACGCGCAGGCCGCGCGCGCGCGCCTCGGCGACCATGCGCCTGCCCTCCACCAGTCCGCCGCACTTCGAGAGCTTGATGTTGATGCCGTGCACGGCGCCGTCCAGCCGCGGGATGTCCGCCGCGGTGAGACAGGACTCGTCGGCGATCACCGGAATGGGAGAACGCGCCATGAGCGCGCGAAACCCATCCACGTCATCACGGGCCAGCGGCTGCTCGATCAGCTCGAAGCCCTGCTCGGCGAGCAGGGCGGTCATGTGCGTCGCGCGGTCCAGCGACCACGCTGCGTTGGCATCGGCGCGCAGTACTTTGCGCGGCGCCGCGCGGCGCACCGTGCGCACGATCCACTCGTCGCGATCGCTCCCCAGCTTCACCTTGAGGATGGGATAGCGGCGGGCATCCTCCACGCGGCGAATCAGGTCATTCTCCACCGGGGTGATCGCGATGGTGAAGCTGGACGGCGGCGCCGTCATCGGATCGAGCCCGAACAGGGTGAAGACGGGCTCGCCGGTTTTCCTGCCCAGGAGATCGTGCAGCGCCGCGCTCACGGCGGATCGGGCAGACGCGTCCCCGGGAACTGCCGCTCGCAGTTCGCCTTCGATCGCGCCGATGTCGTCCAGGGAGCGCACGGTGGCGTGGCGCCCGACCACGGCGGCAAGCCGCGGGAGGACCGCCACCACGGTGTCGGCCGTCTCCTCATAGAAGCTGTTGGGCGCCGCCTCTCCCCATCCTTCCACGTCGGCGTCGTCCCGAACGCGCACGCGGACGCGCTCGTAGGCCGTCGTCGTTCCGCGCGCGATGCTGAAGGGGACCGACGGGTGCAGCGTGTAGCGGTCGTGCTGCACCCTCATGGAGCCGCGCGCACGGCGTGCCTCGCCGCAAACGCGGTGCGCAACGGATCCGCGGCGCTGCTGTCCGTGGCGAGGTAGCCGATGAGCGCGTCGGCGAGATCGTTGGCGCGGTCGTACCGGTCGGCGGGAGACTTGGACAGGCACCGCATCGTGATGGTGGCGACCTCCTCGGGCACCTCCGAGTTCACCTGCTGCGGGGGCACCACGGTCTCGTGCACCTGCTTGTAGCCCACGGCAAACGCGTCCGGCCCGTCGAAGGGGGGGAACCCGACGAGCGCCTCATACATCACGATGCCGAGGGAGTACACGTCGCTGCGGCCATCCACGAGTTTGCCCATCGCCTGCTCCGGCGACATGTAGTGTGGCGTGCCCATTGCGCGTCCACTCGCGGTGAGCCGCCCCTGCGATCGCGCCTCGGCAATGCCGAAGTCGGTCACCAGGGCGTGGCCGTCCTCGTCGAACAACACATTGTCCGGCTTCACGTCCCGGTGCACGATGCCGCGCCGGTGCGCGTAGTCCAGGGCGCTCGCCGCCTGCGCGACCACCGCGGCCACCTCGGACGCGGGGCGCGCGCCCAACGCGATGCGGTCCGCAAACGAGCCCCCCACCATGTACGGCATCACGGTGAAGAGCACCCCCTCCGCATCGCCGGCGTCGGTGATGGGCACGATGTGGGGATGCACGAGCTGCGACGCCGCGCGCGCCTCGCGCCGGAACCGCTCCAGCATCTCGGGGTCCTTCGCCAGAAACCCGTGCAGCACCTTGAGCACCACGGGACGCTCCAGCTGCGCGTGCTCCGCGAGATACACACTCGCCATCCCGCCCCCGCCCAGCCGCCGCTGGACGCGATACCGGCTGCCGGTAGCGTGCCGTAACTGCGAGATCTCTTCGTCGGGCTTCTCGAAGGGAACGTCCGCGACCTCGGGCAGGGTTTCGTTGCAACGCGAGCAGGTGGCGGCCGAACTGCGATTCCAGGTGCCGCAATCGGGACAGAACACGTCAGGACCCGAACTGCATGCGCACGAAGTCGTACGGTGGCCAGGGACCGGTGACCTCGATGCGCAGCTGCTCGTGCCGCGCGCGCTCCTTCTCCACCGCGTTCACGAATTCCGGCCACAGCTCGCGCTCCACAAGGCAGGCGGCGCTCAGCACGATTCCCGTCAACTCCTCGGTGCGCAGCGGCACGGTGGACACGGCATGGCGACGCAGGGAGCGCGATGCGTCCGCGGCGACAGCGGCCAGGTCCACCCCGGCTTCGCGGGACGCCGCATCGCCCTGGGCCCGCGTCATGTGCACCCTCGCGCCCACGCGATCCTCCACCCAGGCCAGCGCGTCAGAGAGCGCCACATAGTGCAGATCCATCCAGGCCTGGAGCCCTTCTGCGTTGCGAAACACCGTGCCCACCGGCGCGGGCAGCACCGATTCCTGCTCGAACACGGCGTTGATGACCTCCACGTGGCGGCCGACGTCCCCCGGCTCCGCCCGATGCGCGCTGAAGTCCCCCTCCTCCGCCACCGCAGACAGTTCGCGCAGCGGATGGAACTTGACGCCCTCCGGGAGCGTGGGCTTCCCGTTGCCGTCCTGCATGATCACGCCGTACACGCGTAGCGCCATCAGATCAGTCTCCGCTTCCGCAGAACGATGAGCAGCACCGCGGAGATTACCAGTTGCACCACAAGCATGAACCAGAAGGCGTGCGGGCTGTTCGCGAGCGGGATGTCCCGGAAATTCATCCCCCACATGCCACTCACGACGACGAACGGAATACTGATCGTCGCGACCACCGACAGTCCCTTGGTGACTGCGCCGAGTCGGTTGGACACCTGGGTCAGGTAACTGTCCAGCGTGCTGCTCAGCAGGTCCCGATAGGTCTCGAGCGACTCGTTGATGCGCAGATTGTGGTCGTAAATGTCGCGGAAGTACATCTGTGACTCGGCCGCGAGCAGGTGGGACGGACGGTTGGTCAGGACGTTGAACACTTCGCGCTGCGGACTGAGGTGCCGTCGCAACGAAAGCACCATGCGCTTGACCGAAAAGATGTCCTGCAACACCGAATGGTCGAACTCCTTGAACACGCGGTCTTCCAGCCCCTCCGTAAAATCGTCGATGTGGTCGAGAAGCGGAAAATACGCGTCGACCGCACTGTCCATGATCGCGTGCATGACACGCTCGGCACCCTTGCGCAGTAGCTCCGGCTGTTGCGCCAGCCGGTTCATTACCGTGGCGATGGCCGGGGACTGGCCGCCGTGCACCGTGACGAGATAGTTCGGGCCAAGGAAAAAGGAGAGGTTGAAGGTCTCCATGTCGTATGGGTCTGGCGTCTCGATCTGGAGGCGCACACCCCGCACGATGGCAAAGAGAAAGCCATCGTATTCGTCCACTTTGACGCGGCTGTTCGGATTGAGTGCATCCTCGACCGCCAGCGGGTGGAATCCGAAGCAGATTTCGAGCAGCGAAATATGCGAGCGCAGGCGGATGTCCAGATCGACCCACAGTTCGCCTTTGCCGCCACGGACGACGTCGGCGATTTCCGTAACACCGAGATCCCGACGGAGCTGGCCCTCACGGTCGAGGTAAAAAACCCCCGGTCTGGGAGGATCGGCCGCCGCGGTGGCGGGGTCAGTCATGCCCCGAAGCTACCCATTTCCCCAAGCGCGCGCATATGCGTGACGCAGGCCGCGCCCAGCCGTTCCGGCGCGTAGCCACCCTCCAGCGCGCTGACCACGCGCCCCCCGCACCAGACCTTCGCCCGACTGACCAACTCCGTCGTCAGTCGCTCGACATGTTCCAGCTCCATGGTGAAGCCACCGAGCGGGTCGCCGTTGAGGGAATCGAAACCGGCCGAGATCAGCACGAGATCCGGGACAAATCCTCGCGCCGCGTCGTCCACCGCCGTGAGCAGCGCGCGTACGTACGCCGCGGGCGGCAGCGCCGCCTGCATGGGCACGTTCCACACGTTCCCGTGAGGCCCGCGATCCGACGCCGCGCCGGTGCCCGGGTACCAGGGCCACTGGTGCATGGAGATGAAGCGGATGTCGCGCTCCTGCTCCACCAGGGCCTGCGTACCGTTGCCGTGGTGAACGTCCCAGTCCACGATCAGCACGCGCTCGAGCCCATGCCGCGCCCGCGCATGATGCGCGGCGATCGCGACGTTGCCAAACAGGCAGAATCCCATCGCGCGGTCGCGCAGGGCGTGGTGGCCGGGCGGACGCACCGCACAGAACGAGCGCGCTGCCGTGCCGGCGACTGCCATGTCCACCCCATCGAGCACGCTGCCCGCGCCCGCGGTGGCGGCATCCCACGATCCCTCGCTCGCCACCGTGTCAGCGTCCAGCCGACCGCCGCCGGACGCCGCCAGCTCGCGCACGGAGCGGATATATCGGGCGTCGTGCGCCAGGGCGAGGTCGTCGTCCGTGGCGTGCCGGCCCTCCACATGCTGGAGCGCGTGATAGAGGTCGGGATCCTCGCGCAGCGCTCTGGGAATGGCGCGGATGCGTCCCACGTGCTCCGCGTGCCCCCAACCCGTATCATGCCGGCCGCAATCGGCATGGGAGATGAACGCCACTGTCATGGGGAGCCCTGGCAAGCGCCGCCGGCTCAGGGCATCAACGAACGGGTCGTCGGCGCCGGTAGGCGAGCAGCAGGATCCCGCCGTTCACCACGCCCGCGTCGGCCAGCGACGCCTGTTCGTCGAGCACCTCCCAGCCGGCCAGCTTGAGCACGAAGTCGTCCGCGTACCGCTCTTGCGGGAAGAGCGTGGACAGGACGCGCTGCTTCACCTCGGCCACGGGCGTCGCGGAGCCGGCCACCACCCGGACCGTCGCCCAGATGTCGGACGCCTGCACACGGATCGTCCACGTATCCGCGCCGGCGGCGCCGATCTCGATCGGCGTGGGACGCGCGCGCAACTGCGTGGCCAGCCCTGCGCTCACTGCGCCACCGGCGGAAGCACCGTGAAGAACCGCGCGACCTGCATGTCGAAGAGATAGGTGGACCCCGTCACCAGCGTGCCGTCCCCCCCCCCCTTCGGGGTCGCGGCGATCACGATCTCCTCCCCGCCCTGGCCGCGAAAGGTCACGAAGGTCGGTCCTTCCTTGTCGAGAAAAGCCGAGTACAGCGAGCTGCGCTCCGCGAAGAACTCCTTGGCGCGAGCCAGCACGTCCCCGGGGGGCAGCGACGTGAGGTACTCCTGTACCGTGCGGTGTGACGAGGTCATGACTCGATGAGGAGCAGGGGCAGGTCCACCGTAAAGGTAGAGCCTTTGCCCCGCTCCGACGACAGGGCGACCTCGCCCCCCAGCACCTGCGCCAGCCGCCGCGCGATCGCGAGCCCCAGCCCCGACCCGCCGTACCGGCGCGTGGCGGACCCATCCTCCTGCCGGAACTCGTCGAAGACGAATCGCTGCGCGTCGTCCGAGATCCCCACCCCCGTGTCCGCAATCTCGAAGCAGACGCGGCCTCCGCTGGCCGCGATCGACACCCGCACTTCCCCCGCCTCGGTGAACTTGAACGCATTGCCCAGGATCGCCGCCAGGAGGCGCACCACCTTCCGGCGGTCGCTCCGCATCTTCGGCAGCGCGACGTCCTGTTCGAGCACCAGCGTCACGGACTCACGCCGCCCGTTGGTGGTCGCAAGGGCATCACGCACCGCGTCGCGCGGATTGAACTCCGTAGGCTGGACCGCGAGCGTGCCGCGCTTGAGCGAGGTGAGCTCCAGCAGGTCACCGATCAGCTCGAGCAGGTGGTCGCTCGAGTCCTTCACCTGCCGGAGCGTGTGTTGCTGTTCCTCCGTGATTGGGCCGGCCACGCCCTCCTCCATCAGGGAGAGGTAGCCCAGCACGGCGGTGAGCGGGGTGCGCAACTCGTGCGATACGTTCGCCAGAAATTCGTCCTGGAGCCGGCGCGCCTCGAGCACGGCCACGTACTGCCGCTCCAGTTCGGCGTTCGTGGTCTGGAGGGCCACGTTCGAGCGCGAGAGGTCGTCGATCAGGCGCGCCTTTTCCGCCGTCGCGGCCATCTGATCGGCGACCACGCGCAGCAACCCGCGCGCGTCCGCGCTCAGCGCCCCGGCGGCGGCGAAGTAGAACGTGACGGCGCCGAGCACGCTGTCCGCGGACTGGAGCGGGAGGGCGACGATCGAGCGGAAGCCGAGTTCGTGGGCCACGTCGCGCCAGTCCTCCAGCGCCGCATCGGCGAATACGTCGGGCACCTCGATGGTGCGCTGCTCGCTCACCGCCTGTCCGCTGGGCCCCAGCCCCACGCGCACGCGCATCGCCTCCAGGAACCGGGCGTAGCGCTCCGGCCAGTTGTGTGCGGCGGCGATCTTCAGCAACGGCGCATCGCCATCACGGAGAAAGACGCACGCGAGGGCGGCCCCGACCAGCGGACTCACGCGATCCAGCGCGAGCTGATAGACGTCGTCCGGTCGCGGCGCGGTGAGAAACGCCTGGGCGATCTCGCGGACCGCGATGAGTTCACGGAAGCCGGGATCAGCGGAGTCGAGCAAGAGCGGCCGACTACGCTCCATGGCCGCGGACATCATGTTCAGTGGCGCAGGGCTCACGGACTGGGAAACTACTACTGTGTGCGCTCCGAGGCCAGCGTGGATGCTGGCGTGCCCGGCCTGCTGCGTCGCGGCGGCAGGTTTTTCGGCCGACCTGGAACTACTTCTTCGGCGCCAGTGCCCGGATCTCCAGCCGATGCACCAGCACGTCCGGCGGCGTAGACACCACGTGCGCCACGCTCTCCGCGACCTCCGCGGGGCTCAGCATCCAGCTCGCGTCGGCGCGCTGCGAGAAGTCCGTGTCCACGGACCCGGGATTCACGATCGAAACCTTCACGCCCTGGTCGCGCACCTCCAGCATCAGGCACTCCGCGAACGCCTGTGCGGCGTGCTTGGTGGACGCGTAGGCCGTTCCGCCCGGAAACGCGCTGCGGCCGGCGATGGATCCGATGACCACCACGTGTCCGCGCCTGCGCGCGATCATGCGCGGCAACAGGGCCCGGGTCACGTGGAACAGGGCGTTGAAGTTGACGTCCACCATCGTGTGCCACTCCCGGGGTGTGAGCTCCAGCATCGGCTTCATGGGTCCCACGCCGGCGTTGTTCACGAGCACGTCGGCGTCCACGCCATGCAGCGCGTTGGCCACGGCCTCCGCGTTGGCGACGTCCACGACGGCGACCGCGCACGTTCCGCCGCTCGCGCGCACGTCGCGCGCGAGTCCCTCCAGCGCATCGGTGGACCGCGCCAGCGCGAGGATCTCGTAGTCGCGCGCGAGCCGCAGCGCGATGGCGCGCCCAATGCCCCGCGATGCTCCGGTGATGACAGCCAGGGGTCGAGCCATGTGGCCTCCGTGCTCAGCCGAGCAGCCGCTCGATCTGTCGAATCAGCGGCGCGAAAGACAGGGTCTTGCCCGCTACGCGCTGCGCCTGCTCGTCCGCGAGTTCGCGCTGCCCCTCGCCAAAGAGGGACTGGACGATCCATGGTCCGCCGCGCGGGTTGCGCCACCAGTCCTCGTTGTAGCGCCCGACCAGGGTCTCGGTGAGCAGGGCCTGATGCTGCCAGGCGCGCAGGTAGCGCGCCGAGTAGTAGCGCGGGTCCACATCCACGAACGCATCCGCCGGCCCGTACCGGAACGATGTCGCGGTGGTGAGCAGGTCCACGTACAGGTCGGGGAGCGCGTCCCACGTTACGCCGCCGCCGTACAGCTGCGTTTCGTAGATCAACTTCGCGCAGTAGCGCCGGAGGAAATGCAGTTCCTCGAATGCCCCGGCGCGCAGAAAGCTCCGGACCCGGGTCTCGCCCACGTCCGTGTAGCGTTTCAGCCATCCCGCATCCTGCATGAGATGGTCGAACAGCATCGCGTACGACTCGGTCACCGAGTTGTCGCCCAGCCAGCGGTACTCGAACGGATGGTCCGGGCGCATGTACGCGAAGTGGAGCGCGTGCCCGAGTTCGTGAAGAAACGTGTTCCAGTCGGTCTGGCCGCCGTGCGGCCGCAGCACGAGGTACACCTCGTCGGGCACGCGCACCGGCGCGCAGAACGCGCGCGCGCGCTTCCCCTCGCGTTCGCCGGTATCCAGGTGGATTCGCCCGTTCGCGGTGGGATCGATCGCCATCTCGCGCACCTGGCGGTGGACGCGCGACTCCATTTCGCGCGCGGGGAAGTACGCGTCGAACTCGCGCGCGCGCATCAGCGCCAGGGCGTCGGACCGCATGGCATCGCGCGGCTCGATGCCCAGCACACGCTTCACGAACTCGCGGAAGGTCTCGTCCCACGCGGCCTGGGTGTCGCGGAGAAACTGCTCGCACTGGGCCCGGAGGTCCCCGAGCGAGATGCCGCTCAGCAGCTCCCACGTAGCGTTATATCCGTCGGCGAGATCGAGCCGCTCGATGATGTCGCGCTCGCGCTGAAAGTGCTCGCGCCGCAGGGGCGCCAGTTCGCGTTCCACGAGCGACGCGCGCGCGGACTCGATCGCCAGCCGGCGCGGGCGGTCGGTGGCATTCGCCATCTCGATCGCCGTGCGCTCGTACGGTACCGTGTCGCCGTCGGCCAGCGCAACGATGGCGGACGCCTCCCAGGCGATCTCGCGCTCCAGCAGCGGGGCCAGCACGCGGGAGCTCTGGGACTCTGCCTGCCAGTCCAGCAGGAAGCGCGTCTGCCGGTACTCCTCACTTCCCGCGGCGGCGCTCTTGAAGGCATCCAGCGCGAATCCCAGCGACTCCTCGCTCAGGCACGACGCGTACTTCTCGTACAACGGCTGCAGTTCCGCGGTGGGCTTCAGCCCGGAGGCCGCCAGGTAGTATTCGCGCGAGATCTCCTCGGAGAACGCCTGGCCGTCGCGGCGCAGCCGCTCCAGGGAGAGGATCGCGGTGGACGCCATCACCGCTGGTGCGTCATTTGAGACGCGGGGCGATCCATTCTCCCACCCGGTCCGCCGCGACGCGATCCTGCTTCAGCGTGTCGCGGTCGCGGATCGTGACGGTCGCATCCACGATCGTCTGGCCGTCCACGGTGACGCAGAACGGCGTTCCGATCTCATCCTGCCGGCGATAGCGGCGGCCGATCGCGCCAGACTCGTCGTGAAACACCGGGAACTGCGCGCGCAGCTCGGCGGCAAGCTTCTCGGCGAATTCCGGCATGCCGTCCTTCTTCACCAGCGGAAAGATCCCCGCCTTGATCGGCGCCAGCGACGCCGGCAGCCTGAGCAACGTGCGCCCTTCGTCCTCGCCCTCGACCTTCTCCTCCACGTAGCCGTTCACGAGGAGCGCGAGCAGGGTGCGATTGGGTCCGCACGCGGTTTCGACGATGAACGGCACGTAGCGGCGGTTGTTCGCCTGGTCCACGTACTCCAGCCGCTTGCCGGAGAACGTCTGGTGTTGCGTGAGATCAAAGTCGCCCCGGTTGTGCACCCCTTCCAGTTCCGCGAAACCGAGCGCGCCACCGAAATCGAAGTGGATGTCCGTCGCGGCACGGGCGTAGTGCGCCAGTTCGTCCTTCGCCTGGTCGTAGTACTTCAGGCGGTCGGGCGCGAGGCCGAGTCCCTGGTGCCAGTCCATCCGCCATGCGCGCCACTTGTCGAACCATTCCATGTCCGTGCCCGGCTCGACGAAGAACTGCATCTCCATCTGCTCGAACTCACGCGTGCGAAAAATGAAGTTGCCGGGGGTGATCTCGTTGCGGAACGCCTTCCCGATCTGCGCGATCCCGAAGGGCACGCGCTGGCGCGTGGCCTGCTGCACGTTGAGAAAGTTCACGTACGTTCCCTGCGCCGTTTCCGGCCGCAGGTAGACGGTGGCGGCGGTTTCCTCCACCGGCCCCATGAACGTCTTGAACATCAGGTTGAACTGGCGCGGCTCGCCGACCGTGCCCTTCTTCCCGCAACTCGGACACTGGGCCTCCGGCGTGCCCGGCGCGCCCTTGAGTCCCGGGTCGTCCGCGCGAAAGCGACGCTTGCAGTTGGAGCACTCGACCAGCGGATCCACGAACCCGCTCACATGGCCGCTGGCCTCCCACACCTTCGGGTGCATGAGGATTGCCGAATCCAGCCCTTCCACGTCGTCCCGCAGCCGCACCATGTCCCGCCACCAGCGGTCCTGGAGATTGCGCTTGAGCTCCACGCCCAGGGGCCCGTAGTCCCAGACCGAGCCAGTGCCGCCGTAGATCTCCGACGACTGGAAGATGAAGCCGCGCCGCTTGCAGAGCGACACGAGCTTGTCGAGCACGTCAGGAGATGAAGATGTCTGGGCAGCCATGCGGGATTGCGAGATTGCGGAAAGATGTGCCCGCGAGCGTCAGGCCTGAGGAGCCGTCCTCCGGGAGCCGAAAGCTGGCCCCCAACGGGGCTGCGTGGAAGCCCACTGGGATGTCGCAGGATTCGAACCTTTTTCCGGTCCGGGACCCTCCTCTGTGGCCACAGAATACTTCACCATCAGCCTGGGAGTCGGCGCCGCTCTGACCGGGCTGGCGATCGGCTTCGATCAGAAGTACTTCGACTCCGCGAACCCAACGCATGTGCTGATCGTCTGCGCGGTCGCCTTCTTGTATGCCCAGACAGACTTCCTGGCCGGTGTCATCGCATCGCGACAGAACGCAGCCAATGCCAGGGTGCTCCGCGCCCTGGAGCTTTTTGACGACCGGCTCCCCCAGCGCTGAAGCCATGACGCGTCTGGAACCGCCGCCGCTCGACTGGCCCGTGCTGCGCGCGCAGGCCGGTGATCGCGACGCCGTCGAGCTCCTGCTCCTGGGCAGCGACACCTGAGCGGAGCCAAGCCACCGGAGTTCATGCGAATGAAGTTGATGTCCTCGAGGGCGCCCTGGACGTTCCCCGCGTGATATCGGGCTGGGGCGCGCATGAGAATTGGCTTCTCGTTATCCGGTGCGGCGCTGCAAATTGGCCAGGCGGCGGCGCGCTTCGCCGACTCGAGGCTGCAGTTCAGTATCGGCGTTTTTCCACAGATCCACGAATCGGGTGTAGTAATGCGCCGCGCGTTGGTGATTGCCACTCATCTCGTGCAGCTGACCGAGCCGCTCGTACGCATCGGCAAGCGCCACCGGGTCGACATGCAGCGGAATGTTTGCCAGCAGTACGGCGCTCATCTCGTGCCGTTGCCAATTCGGTAGCGCGACATAGAGCTCCAGCATCGCGATCGCCGAATCCACCCGGCCGGCAGCTTCGAAAGTCACTCCAAGCTCGCGCGGCAGAGAGAAGCTGAACACATTTATCGGTCCATCCGGTCGTACGTCGGCCGCTCTGAATGCAGCGAGAGCTTCAGCGTACCTGCCCTCGGCTAGGGCTATGTATGCTTTCACATTCTCGATGTGCGGCTCGTCTACTCTCCGCAAAACTGTATCACGCTGTTCTGTTAGATAGCGTTGCAGAGTCGCGTGAGCCCGTCCGGGCTGGCCGCCGAGGGCATAAAGGCGCGCCACCATCAATGTCAAGGGCCTGGCCGGCTGCATTTTGGACAGGATGCCGTTGACGGTTGCGTCCAGGCGTCGAAGGCCGTCATCGGTGCGTCGCCGAACCAGAATATCGATAATTGCCGCCGTAAGTGAGTCCTGGAGCGCGTTCGGATTAGTGGCACCCCCCGCGCGCATGAGTCGCTGAGCCGTGCGCCCGAGGCGCTCATACTCGCCGAGCTGCCCGCGCGTTAGCGCTAGCGCCGCAAGCATGCGCAACGCAACTGCGCGACTTGGAACACCGCGAACGCTGCCGCCTACCATTGCCAGTGTGTCCAGCGCGCGCTCGTAGGCATCCCAATCGCCCTTGGCGTACATCGTACGCGCCCGGCCAAGTTGCCAGTTGGCCGCTCCGTCAGGGAAACTCACCGCCGCCAGGGACAGTACGCTCTCCGCCTCGGCCAGTTTTCCCTGGTTCACCAGCAGTTCAGGAAG
Organism: Gemmatimonadaceae bacterium; assembly: GCA_040902005.1. Classification (GTDB taxonomy): domain Bacteria; phylum Gemmatimonadota; class Gemmatimonadetes; order Gemmatimonadales; family Gemmatimonadaceae; genus DASPMP01. The sequence continues at coordinate 36,431 of JBBDYA010000125.1, forward strand.
ATTGCCGTACGTAATAGCGGTGGGATTACGCGCGATGAGGAGTTTTTGCAGAGATTCAGCGCGCGCGAATTCTCGGCGGTTGAGATAGCTCTGGATCAGATTATTGGTGGGAGCCACGGGATAGCGGCGGTCGTGCTCTTCAAGCAATCGGACGTTAGTTGCCCGGTCGCCCTTGATGATGACGTGATAGCGCGCATCGATGTGATAGCGTTCCCGCTCGGTAGCGCGATCGCGAAAGCGGTACGCCATCTCTGCCGCCCGGTTCATCTCCGGGAACCGGCCAAGGTTGCCGTTCGCCGCGGAGAGCGCGCGCCAGGCCATTGCGAAGCCACTGTCCAGGGCAATCGCCTGTTCAAGTTGTTCAGCAGCGGTACTGAAGTTCAGAGAGTTCAGAGCGCGAACGCCGGCCGTGTGGTGTCGTAGCGCTTCCAGGGACTCCGTGGTGACCCGGGCCAGCGGTGGGTCGGCACGCACCCATTTGAGTGATTCTCCGATCTTGGACCGAAGCTGGCGCGTCACATCGTCGATTGCGCCTAACAGGCGGTCGGGCGTCGCGGCTGTAGCGTGAAAGATCTGGACCGTATTGCCGGAGTCGGGCGCCACGAGGCGCAGTCCAACGAGATATCCCGTTCCCAAAGGTGTGACTTCGCCGTGAACTACGGCTCTGATCCCCTCGCGTTGCGCTATTTGGCGTGCGAGGTCCAGATCCAATTCGCCGCGCTGGGGACGACGCATCCTCTCCAACGAGCCGATAAGTTCGGCGGGCGTCATGATGGATATCGTCCGGGACTGTTGCAGCGCCGTGCGCGCAGCCTCGGCGAACGCTGGTCCAAGGTTTGAGTCCAGTCCGTTCACCGTGAAATCGCTGACGATCAGTCGATCGTTCGGCGCGAACCGACCGGAAGCAACGAGCGTCCCTGCCGCTCCAATGCCGTACGCGCGCAGCGTCATGTAAGCCGCCACGCTCAGGGCGAACAGCCCGATGGAAAGAACGCCGGCCAGTGCTGTGCGCCGCCACGACAGAAGGGACATGACGCGCTGTGCGAGAGCATGACCAGCCCGTGCGGCGCGATACACGTACACGTTTAAGAGAATCGCCGGCAGTCCCAGCGCCATCACAAGGATTGCGCCCGGCATCACCCAATCCGGCAATCCAAGTCCGATCATTGCCGCCCAGGCCAGAATAGCAACCACCGCGAACGACACGCCGTAGAAACCAAGCACGCGGCGTAGTGCTGGCAGGTTGTATTCGCTGGAATAGGTCGCTTGTAACCCTTCGAGACGCGCGAGTATGGCTTCGGCCGACTGCGGCCGCTTCACCGGTTCCTTTTCAAGACACTGCATCACGAGCTGCGCAATCGCCTCGGGCGTCTCCGGCGCATGCTTCAGTACTGGCTCGGCGGTGTCCTGCATATGCGCCGCGATGAGCGCGTGAGGACTCGTCCCGGCGAACGGCGGCCGGCCGGTGAGCAGCTCGTACGCCAGACAGCCGAACGCATAGAGATCGGCGCGATGGTCCGTGCCTGGATCGCCGGCCCACTGTTCCGGCGCCATATATAAGGGCGTCCCAAGCGACGTTCCAGTCTGGGTGAGTGATATCTCTGCGGCTCGAGCTGCGCTTACCGCCTTAGCAATTCCAAAGTCAGTGACGGTCGCGGCGTGGCCGGTCAAGAGGATGTTCTCCGGCTTGATGTCGCGGTGCACGATGCCCTTGCCGTGCGCGTACGCCAGGGCTTTGGCCACGTCGCGCAGAATCGGGATCGCGCGAGACGCGGGCAGCGGACCTTCGCGGGTGAGCAGGGCGCGGAGTGTCTCTCCCTCCACGAGGGGCATCGTGTAGTACAGCAGCCCATCGGCGTCACCAGCGGACAGGACGGGCACGATGTGGGGATGGTGCAGCCCGGCGGCAAATTGAATCTCGCGGCGAAAGCGCTCGGCGCTCACGGCACCACTGAGTTCGTGCGGAAGCAGTTTCAGAACGACCTTGCGGCCAAGGGCGGCTTCATGGGCGATAAAGACGCGCGACATCCCACCGCCGCCGAGCTCACGCTCGACCGTGTAGCTGCCCGAGAGAGACGATTGGAGTTGCTCGAACAGATTCATTGCGCGCCGATCCGCTTGAGAGCCGTCGCTACAATATGGCGTGGACCGCCGCGCGACTAGGGCGCGACTCCGAACCTCAGCAGCGGAATTCCTCCCGCCCGTTCACAGGTCCGAGCGACAGCGGCGGCGACGCTCGTCCCGACCCAGGAAGGCAGCGGCCAACTCGCCTCGGTCAAGATCCTGCTCAAGTGTGTACCTGCCGGCGATGGTTGTCTGGAGTCGGCTCTGCTGGGCGTCCATACTGCGCGAATGTACGACTCAGCCGCTCCGGCGGCCGTGCCAAACGTGGCCCCTTACACCTGCTGGCTCCCCGCGCCCTGCTCAGGACTCATATAGTTCGGCGTCCCGATCGCGACACCGGGCTCGGTCACGCCCTTGCCGCCCTCCGCCAGCGCACGCGCGATCCCGAAGTCCGCGACCATAGCCACGCCATCCGCCAGCAGGATGTTGTCCGGCTTGATGTCCCGGTGCACTATCCCAGCCCGGTGCGCATGGTCCAGCGCCTCGGCCACCTCGCGCGCGATCCGAACCGCATCGCCCACCGGCAGCGGGCCTTCCCGCTCCAGGCGCTCACGCACCGACGCTCCGGTGATATAGGGCATCACGTAGTACGCGAGACCTTCCCCCTCACCCGCCTCGAACACCGGCACGATGTTCGGGTGCTGGAGCCGCGCCGCCACCTGGACCTCCCGCACGAATCGATCGGCCGCAGTGGCGCTCGCGTCCCGTTCGAAGACCTTGATGGCCACACGGCGACCCAGCCGCTCGTCTCGCCCGAGGAAGACAACGGCCATTCCCCCGCGCCCGAGCTCCTGCTCGACCGTGTACCGGCCGGTCAGCGCCGCCTGGAGGCGCACCTGGAGCCAATCCATCAGGCGAATGTACGAAACGGACAGCCGAACGCCACAGTCGGAATCCTTCCGGACCCCTTCTCGACGCGGCGGCCTGACGTCGTCAGTTACGCCCGATCAGCGTGAAGCACGGCACCGTGCAGTCGCTCACGTGACGAGCCCCGCGCTCAGATACCCGCGAACACCTCTGCGAGATCGATTGTCACGATGATGTCCAGCCCGGGCACGCGCCAGGCCAGGTTCTCGCGCTCGATCCGGCCCGGTCCTCGCGCGGTGCAGACCTCGACGCTCCTGGATCGGCGATCGACCAGCCAGACCTCGCGCACCCCGAGGGCAAAGTAGGCGTCCCGCTTGAACTCCCGATCGTAGATGCGCGACGACCGGCTCAGGACTTCAACGGCAAGCCAGTGCTCGCTCACCTTTGGCCATTCAACGGTTGGAGCGAAGCGCGCCGGGTAAACAAGGATGTCCGGTTCGAGCTGCGTTCCAGGCGCGCGCACGACAGCGCCGGGCGACACGACGTGGGCATGGCCGGGTGCCTGCACCGCGAGCGCGAGTGGGAACACCAGCCTGCTGACGACGATCTGGTGCGACGAGTTGGGGGCCGGCGTCACGAGCAGCACCCCGTCCAGCAGCTCGTACCGGTTCCCGTCGTCGGGGAACCGCTCGAGGTCCTCCACCGTGTAGCGAGGGATACTGATTGCCATGCCCATACGGTAACTCCGGCGCGGGGGAGTCGGCCACTCGGCATGCCACACGGTACGTCGCGCCCTGCTCGCCTCCGTCACCGAACTTGCGCAGAGAGGGCCAACTCCTTGCCCGCGATCAGCCGCGAAAAAGGTCATTCAGCGCGCAGCGCGATCGCGGGATCGACGCGTGTGGTGCGCCGTGCCGGAACGATGCTCGCGACGATCGCCGCAGCCGCCAGCACACCAGACGCAACGATGAACACGAGCGGATCGCGGGGCGACGTTTCGTACAGCATGGGCGCTATCCAGCGGCCGCCCCAGAACGCGATGAGAAGTCCCGCCGCAAGTCCCGCCGCGATGGTCGCTCCGGATTCCCCGACGATGAGCCGCACCACGTTCCCCGCCTGCGCGCCGAGCGCCATGCGGACGCCGATTTCGCGCGTCCGCTGCGAAACGGTGTACGCCATGACGCTGTACAAGCCGATCGCGGCGATGAGGAGCGCCACTCCGCCGAACACGATGAACATCGTCGAGCCAAGCCGCCACGGCCGCAGCTGCTCGGCGACGCGTTCGGAGAACGCTTCGACACGGACGAACGGCATGTTCGGGACAATCGATTGTATCTCCCGGCGAATCGTACCGATAAGCGCGGTGGGGTCTCCGTGTGCGCGCGCCACGACGCCGGCGGGAGGCCGATTGCCGAACGCAGGATGGCTCGGCGGGATGTACAGCAGCGCGCGGTCGTCCTGCACCATGCGGAACAGCATGGCGTTTCCCACCACGCCGACTACGGCGGTGCAGACGGAGTCACTGCCAAGGCGGGCACACTGGCCGATCGGATCCTGGCCGGGCCAGTAGCCATCGGCGAGCAGCTTGTTCACGATCATGACGCGCGACGGCACACGCTCCTCCGACTCCGTGAACGGACGGCCGCGAATGATCGTCGTTCCGATCGTGGCGAAATAGTCGGATGGAACTACCGAGTAATACGCGCTCGGCCACTGCCTGGAGCGCTCGCTGACTCCCTGCGGCATGATTGACATCCCACTTCCGCGCATCGTCGGGATCGTCTGCCTGACGATCGCCGCGCTCACGATCCCGGGCGTTCCCCGCAGGCGTTCTTGCGTGGTACGGTAGACGTCCTCGACCTGTGGCCGGCTGAAACCGGCGCGTTGCAGGTCCGCGGTCACGAGAAGCGCGTGATCGAGATCCACGCCGACATCGCGTGACACGACCTTCTGGAGACTCTGGATGAACAACCCCGCGCCCACAAGCAGCACGACCGAGAGCGCGGCCTGGAGGGCAAGCAGCGCGTGGCGGACATGGCCGCGGCTCCCAGCCGTCTGCGCCGACGACGCCTTCAGTCCCTGGACGACGGGCGTCGCCAGCCCCTGAAGCGCGGGAGCCATTCCGGCGAGCAGAATGCATGCGGTCGCTGCCAGCAGCGTCACCCCGAACACGCGCGCGTCCAGCACCGTGTCGTTCCAGACGATGCCCGGCATCAGAACGCTCTGGACGAACCGGGCCGCCGCGAGCGACAGCCCGATCGCAAACGCTGCTCCGGTGAGCGCAAGGAGTGAGGCCTCGACGAACAGCATTCGCGCGAGCCGGCCGCGCCCGATGCCGAGCGCCATGCGGACGGCGATTTCTGTACGGCGTTCGAGCGTGCGCGCGAGGAGCAGGTTGGCGACATTCGCGCACGCGATCAGGAGCACGATTGCGGACACGCCGAGCAGCCAGATCGACACCTTTCCTTCTCCGCTGACGCCCGACGGATGCCTGGCTCCGATGATCGATGCCAGAACGACGCGCGGAGGCGATTCATCAACGGGCCTGTCCCACGTCGCGATTTCATTACGAACGGCCACCGTAGCCTGCTCGGCGGCGACCCCGGCGGACGCGCCCGCCCGGATGCGGGCAATCGCCCGGATGCCATACCAGTTCGGCGTGTCGTGCCAACGCGCGCCGTATTGCTGCGCCGCCATCGAGCTCACTGGAACCCACGCGTCCACTCGTTCGCGGTCGACCCCGCTGAAGCCGCGCGGCGTTACGCCGATGACCTGAAATGTCTCTCCATTGATCATCAGCACGCGTCCGAGGACGTCCAGCGCTTGCCCCATCTCACGCCGCCAGAACCCATCGCTGACTACGGCGACGCGCTCGCCTTGAGGAGCGCGGTCATCGCCGGGCACGAACGTGCGTCCAAGTGTCGGCGGCACGCCAAGCAACTGGAAGAAATTCCCGGTCACCATCTGTACCTGGATCGCGCGCGCGTCGGCCCCGGATCCCAACGTGAACTCATCGACGCCGAGCAGCCCGGCAACCTCCGCCGCCGGCACGTTGCGCCGCAGCGCCGTGACCATCGGATACGCGCCGGCGGGCGTCGGCTCGCGGACCCCCCCCCAGTCGTAGTACACACGACGAAGACCGTCCGCATCGGCGACGTGGGGCGGGGGCTGCAACAACAGCTGGTCTACCACCCCGAACATGACGGCGTTCGCCGCGATGCCGACCCCGAGGGTCAAGGTGGTGACGAAGAGAAATCCGGGTCGGCGGGCGAGTGCCCGCGCGGCGATACGGACATCGTCGAGAAATGACATCGTCACAGCTCCGGCTCGTGGTGATGCCGCCGCGCACAACCCGCGTCAGCGCAATCTACGATATGCGCGTGGACGGCAAGGGCCGTCAAGCGCGCGTCACGCGTCGAGTTCGGCGCTGAGCTTTGGCTCGGTCGGAGCGCGCTGACCCATCAGACGCGCCACGATCCTGTCGCCGTGATACCGCCCGTTCTCGATGAACACCTTGTTGGCGTCGAATCCCGCAACCACGACGCCCGCGATGAAGATGCCCGGGACGCTCGTCTCGAGCGTGTCCGCGTCGTGCGCGGGAATGCCCGTCACATCGTCGATCGCCACTCCAGCCTGACGAAGCAACGTCGTGTCTGGAGCGAAGCCCGTCATCACGTACACGCGCGTCGCCTCGACACGCTCCGTGCGCTCGTCTGTCAGGATCGTCACTGCGTCTCCCTCGATCCTCGTCACGCGTGAGTTCCAGCGCGCCGCGATCTTCCCCTCCTTCACCCGGTTCTCGAAGTCCGGCAGCACCCACGGCTTGATGCGCTTGTCGAATGTCGGACCGAAATGCACCAGCGTGACCCTCGCGCCCGAGCGCCAGAGATCCAGGGCGGCCTCTGCCGCCGAGTTGCCCCCACCGATGACCACCGCGGGCTGGAGGAACGCCTCGTGGCCTTCCCGGTATCGGTGCGCGACGTGCGGACGATCCTCTCCCGGCACGTGCAGCAGGTTGGGCGAGCCGAAGAATCCGGTGGCGACCACGATCGCCTTCGCGCGCGTTTCGTGCCGGCCGGCTGGCGATTCGGAGTGGACGACGAACGCTCCCTCCGCGCCGCCGATCGTCACGACGCGCTCGTACTGGCGGAGCGGAATCCCGAAGTGCGTCACGACCGCGCGGTAGTACGCCAGTGCGTCGCGTCGCGTGGGCTTCTCGCCGGGCACCACGAACGGCACGTCGCCAAGCGAGAGCTTCTCCGCCGTCGAGAAGAACTGCACGTAGGTGGGGTACTGCGCGATCGTGCTGCAGATCACGCGCTGCTCGAGCACCAGCGGCTTCAATCCCGCGCGCTGCGCGCTGATGGCGGCCCCGAGTCCGCACGGGCCGCCGCCGACGATCAGGACATCACAGTCCGATGATCTGGTCACGCCGGGTCCCGACGCTCACGTAGGTGATGGGCACCTCCACCAGTTCGCGCATGCGATCCAGGTAGCGGCGGGCCGCGTCCGGCAGGTCGCCCAGTCGGCGCGCGTCCGCCGTGGAGCGCTTCCAGCCGGGCATCCACTCGTACCGCGGCGTGGCGCCCTCGAGCGCGGTGAGGTCCGCCGGAAACTCCCGGTGCACCTCGCCATCCAGCTCGTAGCCAGAACAGAGCGCGATGCGGTCGAACGTGTCGAGCACATCGAGCTTCGTCACGGCCAGATCGGTCAGCCCGTTGATGCGCGCGGCATAGCGCACGACCACGGCGTCGAACCATCCACAGCGGCGCGGGCGCCCGGTGGTCGCGCCGAACTCGTTGCCGAGCGTTCGAGTCTGCTCGGCGAGCGCCTCGTCCATCTCCGTGGGGAGCGGTCCGCCGCCCACGCGTGTCGTGTACGCCTTGACCACGCCGAGCACCGCATCGATGGACGTCGGGGCGATGCCCGCGCCAACCGCGGCCCCTCCCGACGTGGTGTTGCTGGACGTCACGTACGGATAAGTCCCGTGATCGACGTCGAGCAGCGACCCCTGCGCGCCCTCCAGCAGTACCGCCGCACCACTCTTGATCGCGCGGTGCACCATCAGACCGACGTCCTCCGCCAGGGGCAGGAGACGTCCCGCAAGCTTGTCCAGCAGCGCGAGCGTTTCCTCCACGACCACGCGCTTGTCGCTGCCGAAGCGCGCCAGTTGGGCGTTGGCGTGCGCGACCCCCTGCGTCACCAGCTCCCGCATCCGCTCGCGATGGCGGAGGTCCAGCACGCGCACGCCGCGCCGCGCCACCTTGTCCTCGTACGCCGGACCGATCCCGCGTCCGGTGGTGCCAATCGCCTTGCTCGCGCTGCTCTCCGCGTCCACCAGCTTGTGGTACGGCAGCACCAGATGGGCGCGGTCGCTGACGTACAGCCGTCCTTCCACGTCCACGCCGTCGCGCACGAGCCCATCGATCTCCTGGAACAACTGGTCGGGATCGAGCACGACGCCGTTGCCGACGGCGCAGCGGACGCCCGGATGCAGAATGCCGCTCGGGATCTGATGGAGGACGAAGGTGGTGTCACCCAGGTCCACCGTGTGCCCGGCGTTGGCGCCTCCCTGGTAGCGTACCACCCAGGCGGCGCGTTCGGCGAGGACGTCCACCAGCTTGCCCTTGCCCTCGTCGCCCCACTGGGCGCCGACTACGACAATCGTGCGCCGCGTCTCGCCGAACATAGACGTGCTCGGGTGTCCGGGGTTGCAAAAAAAAGGCGCCCCGGCGATTTGTCCGGGGCGTTGATCGAATCTACGCCGTCCGGTCGGAGAGTCAACTCAACCGCGGCTAGAACACCGCGGCCCAGAGCAGCCACACCGCGATCACGAGGCCCGCGGCCACTTTCATGGCCGCCGCCACCGCGCGCCCGATCAGCGCGCCCGTCGCCACGCGCGTTGCCGCCGCCGGACCGGTGCCGCGCGAAAACTCCGCGGCCATCGCGCCGAGGAACGATCCCACGAACGCGCCCACGATGGGGCCCACCAGCGGAATGGGAACCCCGACGATCGCGCCGACGATGCCGCCGATGATCGCCCCCCAGCCCGCGCGTTTCGAGCCCCCGTACTTGCGCGCGTAGCTGGCGGACAGCGTGAACTCGAGCACCTCCGCCACCACCGCGATCAGCAAGGTGCCGACCAGGGCGACCATGCCGATGCTGTCCGGCAGCAGCAGCGAGTAGCCGACCCCCGCGGCGATCATCACCCATGTGCCGGGAAGCCCCAGCGGGATGATGAACACCGACAGCAACAGGATGATCGCGAGAATCAGAATGGCCATCTACCCAGTCTCCCGGTTCGTCAACGCGCGGACCGTGGCCGCGATCAGGAGAGCCGTATCAGCGATGCCCGTGCCACGCAAATGCGCGAGGTCGTCCCCTGCCCGATGCACGCGCAGCAGCGACCGCACCGAGCCGCGCATGAAAGTCACCGACGGCAGGCCCGCGTCGGCGAACGCCACCGAATCGGTGAGCACACCAGGCACCATGCGCATGGCCACGTGCGGGACGCCCGTGGCGGACGACGCCCGGGATACCGCGCCGAGCAGTGCGCGAGGGCGTGCCCCGGTGAACATCACCGCAATCCGACCCTCGTCGTCCACGCCGTCACAATTCAGGACGGTGGCTCCCCCCCACTTGCCGCCGCGCACCCAGGCGCGCGCGCCCGCCATGCCCAGCTCCTCAGCGTCGGTGATGAGCACGCCAACGCGCGGGACCGCCACCAGCTCCTGTGCCACCGCGAGCATGGTCACCACCCCTGATGCATTGTCGAGCGCGCCCGGCGACCGCGTTCCCACCATGCTGAGCATTACGGGAATGCCACCGAGGAGTGTCAGGAACCCCGCGCACACCCAGTACATCGCGGCCGGGTCGCCGCCGGCGGCCGCGATCGTCGCCACGACCAGCATCATCGCGAACCCGGCCCCCTCCAGCACGATGCCGCTGCTGCGCGCCAGCGTGGGAACCGGCTGGGACTTGGAGTCCAGGTGCGCGCAGAGCCACAGCGCCGGCGTTTCGCCCGGGCGCGACGCCTCGAGATTCACCCCCTCCTCGCGCAGCAGCGGCGCGGTGAGCACGCCGTGCTTCGACAGCCAGGTGCCCACCAGCCACGCGCCAAGCCCACCCAGGGCGAGGATGAGCACGGGCGGCCAACGGAACCCCCCGCTGCCGTACATGCCGGCAAGGCCGACCAGGAACACGGCCGCGCCGCCAAACAGCGGCGTGGCGAATCGTCCGGGAAACGCTGAAAAAGCAAACGGCGCCTCGCGGACCTCGAACCCCAGCGAGCGCAACTCGCCGGCGCAGCGGTCGCGTGCAGCGGCGAGCGCGGCGCTGCCCGTTGGACGCGGCGCCGTGGCCAGCGCGCGCAGCAGGGTGTCAGGCGGCGACCGAAAGCTCCGCGTCACGCAACAGCTGCCGCACCTTCTCCCGCCCTTCGCGCGACAGGGGCAACAGGGGCAGCCGCGGCATGCCACCGGCGAGACCCACCGCATCGAGCGCGGCTTTCACGGCGGGAATGCCCATCTCGCCAACGATCACCTTGGCCAGCGGCAGCAAACGCCCCTGTAGCGCCTCGGCCGCCGGCGTCTTTTTCCCGGCGGCATCAACCACCGACCGCGTGAGCGCCGGAGCGAACAGCGATACCGCGAGCACGCCGCCGCGCGCCCCCAGTTTCAGGGCTTCCGTGAGCAGTTGCGCGCTGCCCGTGAGCACGGCGAACGTGTCGCTCTGCATTCCCACGTATTCGGCGAGCAGATCGCGGTCGCCGGAGCTGTCCTTGATGCCGATGATGTTCTCGTGCCGCGCCAGTTCCCGCACCAGCGCAGGGTCGAGTCGAAAGTGCATGTACTTCGGGATGTTGTAGAGCACGAGCGGGATCGGACTCTCGTCCGCCAGGCGCTGGTAGTGCGCGCGCAACGCGTCAACCGACATGGCGGCACCGAAGTAATGCGGCGCCACCACCAGTGCCGCGTCGGCACCGCGGTCGGACACCCGCTTCGCGCGTTCGAGCGTGGTGCGCGTGGACTCGGCGCCGATCCCGGCGATCAGCCGACGATCACCCGTGACGAGGGGGCGTGACCACTCCACCAGCGAGTCCCGCTCGCGCTCGTCCAGCAGTGGTGCCTCTCCCGTCGAGCCAGTGACGACCACCCCCGCGAGCCAACCCCCCGCCCCCTCGCGCATGTGCGCCGCGACATTCCCCTCGAACCCCGCGCGATCGAGTTCGCCGGTGGCGTCGAACGGTGTGGTGACCGGGCCGAAGATGCCGCGCAGCGCGAGCGTCACTGGATGAAGTCGAGGCCGCCGGACGCGCCCGCGGGTGCGGCCACCGCCTCCGTCCCCAGCGGCGGGGTGTCGTGTTCGTGCATCCCCTCCGCGGCCGCCCCGCCAAACATGCGCAGCTTGAGCTCGAAGTCCGCCGGCTTGCTGGCCGCGGCCATCGCCGAGTGGAAGGAGATCTGCTTGGAGATGACCAGGTCGGTGAGCGCCTGGTCGAACGACTGCATCCCGTACTGCTCCTTGTTGGCCTCCATGTAGTCCTTGATCTCCGCGACGCGGCCGCCGTCGATGATCATGTCCTTCACGGCCGGCGTGTTCACCAGGACTTCGGCGGCGACCGCGCGCGACTTGCCGTCCACCGTCTTGATCAGGCGCTGGGAGATGACCGCGTGCAGGGACTCCGCCAGCCGGATGCGGACGACCTGTTGCTCCGCGGGGGAGAACATGGCGACGATGCGGTTGATCGTGGAGAGCGCGTCCGCGGTGTGCAGCGTGGAGATCAGCAGGTGTCCCGTTTCCGCCGCCTTCATGGCCGTGTCGATCGTCTCGGCATCGCGCATCTCGCCGATCATGATGACGTCGGGATCCTGGCGCAGCGCCGACTTCAGCCCCTGCTTGAAATCCGACGTGTCGGAGCCGATCTCGCGCTGCGTGATGGCGGACTTGAGGTCCTTGTGCAGGAACTCGATCGGATTCTCCAGCGTGAGGATGTGGCGATTGCTGTGCTGGTTCATGTAGTTGATCATCGCCGCCATCGTGCTCGATTTTCCCGAGCCCGTGACGCCCGTGACGAGGATCATGCCGCGCTCCGCTTGGGCGATTCTCGCCAGGATCGGCGGGAGGGCCAGCTTCTCGAACGTGGGCACGTCCAGCGGGATGACGCGCATGACGATCATGAAGCTGCCCCGCTGCCGCATGATGTTGACGCGAAACCGTCCGATCCCCTCGGCGAACCAGGAGCAGTCGTAGTCAGTGAGCGTGTCGAGGCGCGCCTTGTCGTCCTCGTTGGTCATGAGGTGCAGCGCGATCTGCTTGGTCTGGTCGGCGGTCAGCGCCTGCTTGGTGAGCGGGATGAGCTGCCCGTTCACGCGCGCGCGAAAGGCGTCGCCGGACTTGATGTGGATGTCGGACGCGCCGCGGTCGACGGCGGCTTTGATGATCTGATTCATGCGTGTGGTGCCGAGAAAAGGGCTTCAGGCAGAGGGGAATTCAAGGTGCACCAGCGGGCCGTATCGCGCCAGAGCGAACCGCAGAGCTTGTTGACCTAGTACCCCGACTGCTTGTCCACCAGGTTCCGCAGCGGTTCACCCCGCGCGTACCGCCCCCAGTTGTCACAGAACAGTGCCAGCGCGCGCGGCCAGAACCTGCCCGGGGAAACGGGTGAGATGTGCGGCGTGAGCAGCACGGAGCCCAACCCCCATAACGCACTGTCGCGCGGCAGCGGTTCCTCCCGAAACACGTCCAGCACGGCCCCGCGCAGCCGCTTCTCGCGCAGAGCCGCCGCCAGGGCATCCTCGTCCAGCAGGGCCCCGCGAGAGACATTCACGAGCACGGCATCCCGCTTGAGCATCCGCAACCGTTCGGTTCCGAACAGGCTCCTGCTTTCCTGCGTGAGTGGTGCCGCGAGCACGACGACATCCGCGGCGGCCAGTTCGACATCCAGCGCGTCCGGGCCGACCACACGCGCGAACCCGGGCGGTGCTCCCCGCTCGGGGCGACGCCGCACGCCCACGCACTCCGCCCCCAGCGCGGACATCCGGACCGCGGCCTCGCCACCAATGCCTCCCGTGCCCACGATGAGCACGCGCGCGTTCGCCATCTCGCGCACCGGCGATTCATCCGAGACAAAGAACGACTTGTCCCACCGTGCGGCGCGCTGCTGGTCCACGGCAACGTCCAGCCCACGAAAGAAGTGCAGCACGCCTGCCACGATGTACTCGGCGATCGGGATCGCGTGCACGCCGGCGGAGTTCGTGAGCAGCACGGGGCTCGCGACCATCTCGGGAAACAGCGCGGCGCCCACGCCCGCGGCCGCCGAGTGCACCCAGCGAAGTTGCCGCGCTTCCAGAAACAGTGGACGGGTGATTCCGAATCCGAAGTAGACCTCGGCGTCACGGATTGCCCCCATCGATTCGACGCTCGGCTCAGGGGGACCATCACCGTCCGAGCTGGTCTGCGAGCGCACCATGTGAATGCGCCAGCCGGCCGGCGCCGCGCTTTCGATCTGCCTTTGACCCTCCGGCGTCAGCGCCCAATTCTTCGATTGGGCGATGAGATCCACCACCAGAAGCCGCTCCGCGGAACGTTCAGCCAATGTGGACGCCGAAGATGTCATCGTGCGTCAGCAGCTTCTCGGTCACGATGTCGAACTGGCGGGCGGGGCCGGCGAGCTTCAGCTCGAACACCCGATCCTCCTCGTGATCGAACATCCGCTGTCCGATGATGCGAATGCCGCTGGACGCCAGCACGGCCTCCAGTTCGGCGGGTGCGAACCCCGGACGGGTGCGGATGGTGCAGGCGAGCACTCGGCGCGCGCGACGCAGCTTGTGTTCGAGGCTGCCCAGGCCGGCCAGCACGACGGTGACGAGAATCCCGGCGCCCGCCGCCTCGATGTACTTGCCGGCGCCGATCGCAATGCCGATCGCGGCGACCACCCAGATGGTGGCGGCGGACGTGAGCCCGGTCACGGTGCCGCGCGCCTGCATGATCGTTCCGGCACCGATGAAGCCGATGCCGGAGACGATCTGCGCCGCCAGTCGCGCCGGGTCACCCAGCCGCGTGCCGCCTTCCCCCTTCACGATCTCGACCGAGATATCGGTGAGGAGCGCCGCGCCGACGCAGATCAGGATATTCGTGCGGAGGCCCGCCGGCTTTCCCGCGATCTCCCGTTCGAGTCCCACGGCGCCGCCGAGCACGATCGCCATGACGAGCTTGAGCAGGAGATCCAGTCGGAGCTCGGCGATCAGCTCCGACCATTGCGGCAGTTCAGACGCCAGGGCTATGGAGATGGCTTACTCCCGCCCGCTTCGGCGATCCGTGCTATTGCGCGTCGAGTTCCTGGACGTCGTCCAGCGCCGTCTCGATGGAGACGTCGTCCAGGGCCATGCGCGCCTGGTCCTCGAGCTGGGCAATGGATGCCTCGTCGGGCTCGGTAGGGGTTGCGTACTGGCGAAACACCTTGCCTGCGCATGTCTCGCAGGTGACTGACATCGGCACCGAATATTCGTAGAAGTGCTCTTTTCCGCACGTCAGACAGACAAGAGTAACGATGCCGACTGGTCCCGTTCGCTTCATGGCGCCCTCGAATGATGGCCGAGGTCGGGATAGAGCAAAACGTATGCGTCGCCCGGATGCGGGGCCAGTAATTTCGACCGGGGCGCGGACGCCGCGAGGCGCGCCGGTGCTAGAACGTCGACGTGCGCGGCCCCTGCGCGCATTCCTCGCACAGGGTAGCACTGCACTGGAGTCGCGCGCCACATCCGCCGCACAGACTGTACACGCGGATGCCGTTCGCCGTCACATCGCGATAAATGACGGTGCCGAACGAAAGCAGCAGGGACGGCCCCTCGGTTGCCCCTGATTGCCTGTTCATTCGCCATGCGCGAAACCGCGCCATGATGGACCGTAGGTACCGCATTCGCCCCCACCTCCCCTGGGCGGCGGAAGTGCAGAAGGCATGCCGTGCTAGTCGATCCCCATTTTCTCGCGCGCATATCCAAGTGTTTCGCGCGCAATCGCCTGGCACTTCCGCGTTCCGGTCGCCAGGGCATCCTCGACCTCCGACGGATTCTTTCTGAGGTGTGCGGCCCGCGCGCGGATCGGCACCAGCTCCGCCTCCATCGATTCGTGCAGCACTTTCTTGCAGTCCAGGCATCCCCATCCCGCCGTGCGGCACTGCACCGCCACGTGCTCGACGGTCTTTTCCGGACTGAACGCCCGATGCAGGTGATAGATGTTGCAGACCTCTGGGGTGCCGGGGTCGGATCGCTTGACGCGCTTGGGATCCGTCGCGGCCGGGCGAAGTTTTTCCCAGATCTCGTCGGTCGTCTCCAGCAAGCCCACGGTGTTGCCCAGGGACTTCGACATCTTCGCCTTGCCGTCCAGGCCCATGATCCGGGGAGACGGCGTCAGGAGCGCCTGCGGCTCCGGGAAATAGTCGTCGCCTCCGGCAAACCGCGCGTTCCAGCGGCGTGCGACCACGCGCGACAGTTCCAGATGCTGCACCTGATCTTCGCCCACCGGTACCGCGTTCGCCCGGTAGATGAGAATGTCGGCAGCCTGGAGCACCGGATAGGTGAGCAGCCCCGTGCTCACGCTCTCCTGCCGCTGCGACTTGTCCTTGAACTGGGTTTGCCGCTCGAGCTCGCCCAGCGGAGTGATCGTGTTGAAGAGCCACGTCAACTCGGTATGTTCCGGCACCGAGGATTGCACGAACAACGACGCGACATCGGGATCGATGCCGGCGGCCAGCAGGGACAGCGCCATCTCGCTGCGAAGCTTGCGAAGCAGCGCCGGCTCGTACGGAACGGTGATCGCGTGATAGTCGACGATACAGAAGATCGACGGGTGCTCGTGCTGCAGGCGAACCCAGTTTTTCACCGCGCCCAGGTAGTTGCCGACGTGCAACTCGCCCGAGGGCTGAATCCCACTGAAAATCCGTGACATCACGTGAAGGTAGGACGGCACAAAATGCGGGGCAAGCGAGCGAGGATCGGCGACCGATGAACATGGGTGCACAATCCACCCCGGAGGGTGCGGCGCGACGACGCGCGTTGCTCGCCACCTGCGTCGCCGCCGCGGTTCGCGCAGGAGACATCGTGCGCGCCGCCGCGGAACGGCTGCATGAGGTGGAATGGGAGACCAAGGGACCCGCCGACTACGTGAGCGAAGTCGATCGGTCAGCGGAACGGGCGCTCGCGGAAGTGATCGCGGAGCGCCATCCGGACGCCATCCTCATCGCGGAGGAGGGCTCTCCAGAGGCTACCGCCGGCGCGCTCACCTTCGTCGCGGACCCGCTGGACGGAACGACCAACTTCCTCCATGGCTTTCCGTGGTACGCCGTGTCCATCGCCGCGCTCGTGGACACCAGCCCCGTCGCCGGCGCGGTGCTGAACGTTGCCACGGGAGAGCTGTTCACCGCTGTGGAGGGTGGAGGCGCCCGCAGGAGCGGCCAGCCGATCGCCGTCTCCCGCATCACCGAGCCGGCGCGCGCGCTCATCGGCACGGGATTCCCGTTCAAGGATCGCGAAGGCATCGAGCCCTACATGGGTGTGCTGCCGCGTGTGCTGAAGCAAGCCGCCGGCCTGCGGCGGGCCGGTTCCGCCGCGCTTGATCTCTGCGACGTGGCCTGTGGCCGGTTCGACGCATTCTGGGAATACCGGCTGGCGCCGTGGGACGTGGCCGCCGGTATTCTGCTCATTCGCGAGGCGGGCGGGATCGTCACCGACCTCGACGGACGTCCGGCGCCCGTAGCGCACGGGCCCATCGTCGCCGGCAATCCGGCGATGCACAAGTGGCTGATGGAGCAGTTGAGGTTCAGGAGCTAGGAACCAGGAACTAGGAACTAGGAACTAGGAGCTAGGAGCTAGGACGTCCCGATTGTCGATTCGCGCGCCGTACCTCTAAGTTCTGTTCTCGCATCGCCCCCTGGTTCCTCCTAGTTCCTGGTTCCTGGTTCCTGGTTCCTGGTTCCTGGTTCCTGGTTCCCAGTTCCTGCCTCCCAGTTCCTGCGTATGAAACTCGTCGAGTGCGTTCCCAACTTTTCCGAGGGCCGCCGTCCGGAGATCGTCGCGAAGATTCGCGATGCGGTCATGGGGGTCACGGACGTCCACCTCCTGGACGTGTCCTCCGATGTCTCGCACAACCGAACGGTGATGACCATCGTGGTGCCGATGGAGCGCGCCGTGGACGCGATGTTCGCCGGCATGCG
Source organism: Gemmatimonadaceae bacterium (assembly GCA_040902005.1). Taxonomy (GTDB): domain Bacteria; phylum Gemmatimonadota; class Gemmatimonadetes; order Gemmatimonadales; family Gemmatimonadaceae; genus DASPMP01. The sequence continues at coordinate 53,574 of JBBDYA010000125.1, forward strand.
GGCGGCGCGCGACCTCATCGACCTCACCAAACACGAGGGCGAGCACCCGCGCATGGGCGCCACGGACGTCGTGCCATTCATTCCGCTCGAGGGAAGCACGATGGAAGACTGCATCGTGCTGGCGCGAACGCTGGGCGAACGTGTGGGGCAGGAACTCGAGATCCCCGTGTTCCTGTACGAGCGCGCCGCCGCGCGACCAGATCGCGAGAATCTCGCGGATGTGCGGCGCGGGCAGTTCGAGGGGCTGCGCAACGACATCGGGAAGAATCCCGCCCGCGCGCCCGACTTCGGACCGCCGCGCATTCACCCCACCGCCGGCGCCACCGCGATCGGCGCGCGTCCGTTTCTCGTGGCGTACAACGTGTACCTTGGCCCGGCCGCCAACGTGGCCGTCGCCAAGGACGTCGCGAAGGCGGTGCGGGGCTCGTCGGGCGGATTGCGATACGTCAAGGGCCTCGGGCTCGAGGTGGACGGGCAGGCGCAGGTCTCGATGAACCTGGTGGACACCGGGAAGACGCCGCTCCATCGCGCGTTCGACATGGTGAAGATGGAAGCCGAAGCGCGTGGCGTGTCCCCCACGTGGAGCGAGATCGTTGGCCTCGTGCCCGAACGCGCACTCTTCGATGCCGCCGCCCACCATGTTCGGCTCCGCGACTTTACCACCGACATGGTGCTCGAGCACCGCGTGCGCGCCGCCGTCCAGGGTGGCGAATCCGTGAGCGGATTCGTCTCGGCCGTCGCGGCCCCAACGCCCGCCCCGGGCGGCGGGAGCGTGGCGGCGCACGCCGGCGCCCTGGGAGCCGCGCTCGCGCAGATGGTCGCGGGACTCACCATCGGCAAGAAAAAGTACGCGGCCGCGGAAGCGGAAATGAAGGACGTGGCGCTTAAGGCGGCGGCACTGGTCAACGAGCTCTCGGCGCTGGGCACCCGGGATTCGCTGGCCTACGGCCAGGTCATGTCCGCCTACCAGCTGCCCGCAGAATCGGCATCGGACGCCGCCAGGCGCGCGGAAGCGATCACCACGGCCTTGCTGGGTGCCGCGGAGGTGCCGCTGGACACGGCGCGCGCATGCGTGCGCGTCCTGGAGCTGGCGACCACCGTCGGCGCGCGCGGCAACACGAACGCGGTGTCTGACGCCGGCGTCGCCGCGCTCCTCGCCGAGGCCGCGTGCCGGGGAGCCATCTACAACGTCCGCATCAACGTCAGTGCCCTCGACGACAAGACAAAAGGCGCCCGACTCCTGGAGGAGTGCGGACGCCTTCTGACGGTCGCGTCGGAACGCGCTGGTGCCGTTACGGCGTTAGTGGAGAAGGCGATCGGTTAGCGTCGAGCAGGGCGTTGAAGAAGAATCGGAACGTGCCGTGCGGCTGGGCGCGGAACAGGATCTCGGGGCCGAAGAGATACAGCTTGCCGCGTCCCACTCTCGCCTCGGCCATCGTCACGCCGCCCTCGAGATAGTTCTGCCCCCACGCCCAGCCGCTGCGCAGCGGCGTCGCCGTGTCGAACCACGCGATCGGCGTCACCCCCTTGGCCGCCGCGTCCGGGCTGAGGCGGAACACCGGGCTGTTGTCGAACATCACGTCCGCATGCCCTTGCGAGCCGGCCGCGATGCTCGCGGTGGAGTCCACGGCCACGCGCAGCACCGAACCCGGCACGTAGTACTTGTCGCCAACCAGGGGGCGCTCCTGCCCGTCCGGCGTGCGCTCCACAAGCGCGTTGTGCACCGGCAGCCCGAGCATGTACGCCAGGGCCGTGGAGCTGCCGATCGTGATGACCTGGCCGCCTTCCTCCATGAAGCGCCGGAGATGCGGCGCCGTCTGGTCGGTGACGCGTCCCACCATGTGACGGAACTCTTCGGGCGGGGTGAACCGACCGCCACGGCCGCCCCCCCCACCACCACCGCCGCCCGACTGGATGGCACCAGTCACCAGCACGATCACGTCATACTTGGCGCGCAGTCGGCCGGCGTCGAGCTCCGGCGTGTACACGACTGTGAAGGGGAACTCGTACTGCTCGAGCAGCCAGCGCGTCCACCCCGACGGCATGGAGCCGCCGTACGTGTCCCACAAAGCGATGCGTGGCGCTGTGACACGGTCTGCCGACGCGGGGCGCGCGTTCACGCCCTCGACAGCCACTCCGAGTTCACGCGCCGCCGTCTCGAGCGTCTGGGCAGCCGAGCCACCCGTCGCGTGAAAGGTGCCCGCCGGAAATGTCTTACCGTTGGCCGACAGCGGCGCGCTGAGGCGCGACACCGTCGCACCTCCCTTCAGCAACTGGTTCACCGCCCGGAAAACATCGTTCTGCCGGGGCGAAAGCAGGAACCCGGTGCCCCCGCGATTGGCGACGGTCGCAGGCGCCGGCGACGCCATACCCTGGATGCGCTCACAGGGGCACGTGTACCCGTCAAGGATGCGGTCGAACTGCACGCCCATCTGATACGCGAGCGTATACCCGGCGTTGTCGTACGGCCGGATCGGTGGTCCGCCGGGATACGCAAAATCGTTCGGATGGTCCTGCGGCTCGAACATGTCCAGCGCATGCGCGCGAAATGCCTGCGCCATCGGCACCACGTACGAGCCGGCGGGGTAGCTCTTGCCCGCGACGCTGAAGTCGCGCGTGGCCCGCTCCACCGTGAGTCCGGCATGACGCAGGGCGTTCACGAACTTGGTGGCTGTCGGAAAGTCCGGCTGGCTGGCGCTCATGATGTACGCGCGGGGGTCGCGCCGTGCCGGATCGCGCATGACCCGCGCGTACAGCGCTGCCGTGGCGGACGCCGCTGCGCCTGCCTGCTGCGCGCCACCCCCACCCCCCCCCCACCCTGGCCGGCCGCGACGCGGGCACTGTCCGCGGAGGCGACCGCGACGCGCAGCCGCTGCACGTCGTCGTCGCTCACGGTCCACGTGTCCTTGCGACCCCGTTCGATGGAATTCATCCCCATCCGCCAGATGTTGAACAGGAACTGCTCGCGATGGCGCGAGGCCACGTCCATCACCGCGTAGTTGGCGGTGAGCGAATAGTCCACGGACTGGCGGAAGTGCCACGCTTGCGGCTCGATCGGCATCGGCAGATCGCCGCGCGGGAACTGCCGGTTGGGAACGAGCGGGATCTGCATCGGCGTCGGGTTCCCGATGGTCTCCGTCAGCAGGCCGATCATGTTATGGAAGTACACAGTCGTCCGGAGGCCGCCGTTCCACCAGGTGGAGTACGACGCGCCGGAGCGCATTGTCGCGCCGGGCTTGCCTTCCACGACAAAGCGGTTGTGCATCGCCGCGCCCACGAGATCGATGCCGAGCGGCACGAGGGGATCGAAGTTGTGATTGAACGGATCGCGGAAGGGGGGCGCGAACAATACCGTCCCGGCCGGACCGGTCTGGTGGTGGTTATAAACGATCTGCGGAAACCACTCCCAGTACTGGAAATGCATGATGTTCTGCGTCTCCGCCTGCGCCGCCATGTAGAAATCGCGGTTATTGTCGTGCCCGATGTACTTCTGGTACAGGCGCGGAATCGCCGTGTTGCGGCGGGTGGGCTCCGGTTCCTTCATGTACCAGTCCGACACGAGCTGCATGCCGTCCGGATTCGCGTGCACCAGGAGGATGATGTCGTCGTTCAGGATCCGCAGCGTTTCCTCGTCGTTGCGGCTCGTCAACTGGAACGACGTCTCCATCAGCTGGTGCGCGCCGAGGACCTCGGTGGCGTGCAGGCCACCGTCGATCCAGACCACCACCTTGCCCTCCTTCGCGAGCGCTCGGGCCTCCGCCTCGCTTACCCCTTCCGCGAGCGCCAGCCGCCGCGCGATCTCCTTGTAGCGGTCCAGCCTGGCGAAGTTGGCCGGCGCCGTGATGATCGCGGCGAGCTGGGAACGTCCTTCCGCCGTCTTGCCGATCTCGATGACCTGCATCCGATCGGACTCCGCCGCGAGCTTGCGCCAGTAGCCCTGGAGCTGGTCGTAGTTCGCCAGCCAGTAGTCGTCACCGATGTTGTGCCCGAAGAATTCCTTCGGCGTCGTGACCCTGCCCTGTGCCTGCGCGACTGACGCGACGAAGAGGAGCGGGAGGACGAGCGCGTGCCAGGCACGGCGTTGAGCATTTCGCATGGACACTCCTGTCTGAGTCGAGATGAAACCACGGAGTCGAACGCAGGCGAACCGCGTCGAGGCCATGGCTGGTGCTATGCTGGCGGGAATCGGGTCAAAACGCGAGGCCCGTCTTCCGTGATCGCGACCGTGTGCTCGAAGTGCGCGGACCGGCTGCCGTCCGCCGTCACGATCGTCCACCGGTCCTGTAGAGTACGCGTAGCGGGGCCACCAACGTTGACCATTGGTTCGATGGCGATCGTCAGCCCCGGAACCAGCTTTTCGCGCCGTTTGGGCTTGCCGTAGTTCGGCACCTGCGGCTCCTCGTGGAATTCCGCGCCGATGCCGTGCCCGACCAGGTCGCGGACCACGCTGAACCCCGCCGATTCCACCACGGCCTGCACCGCCGCGCCGATGTCACCAATGTGGTTGCCAACCCGCGCGACCGCGATCGCCGCCTCGAGGGACGCCGCGGTGACGTCCAGGAGCCGCTGCGTCACGGTATCCACGGGCCCCACCGGCACCGTCATCGCCGAATCGGTGAAGAAGCCGCGGAACCCGACGCCGACGTCGATGGACACAATGTCGCCGTCACGCAGCAGCCGCTTCCTCGACGGAATGCCGTGCACGATCTCGTCGTTGATCGAGGTGCAGATGGATCCCGGAAACCCGTACAGACCCTTGAACGCTGGCGTCGCCCCCTCGTGGCTCCGGATGAACTCCTCGGCGATCGCGTCGAGGTCCGCGGTGGACATGCCCGCGCGCACCGATGATTTCAGGGTCTGGTGCGTCTGCCCCAGGATCCTCCCACCCTGGGCCATCAACTCGATTTCGCGGCCTGATTTGAGCTGGATCACGGACGTCGCGCCAGCGCTCAGCGCCCGAGGGCCCGCAGCGCGCGTTGGGTCACCGCGCCCACGTCCCCGACTGCCTTTACCGTGACGATGCGCGTGCCATTGCGCTGGTACCAATCGAAGACGGGCGCGGTCTGCTTCTCGTAGACCGCCAACCGATTGCGGATCGCGTCAGGATCATCGTCCGTGCGGCGGGCGAGGGTGCCGCCGCACTTGTCGCAGGTGGACCCGTCCGGTCGGCCGGTGTAGGGCGTCTGGCACCTGGTGCACACGGTGCGCGCGGCCAGGCGCTGCACGATCTCGTCGCCCTCGATCTCGAAGCACAACACCGCGTCCAGCTCCCTGCCCAGGGACTCCAGCACGCGCGCCATGCCCTCGGCCTGCGGCACCGTGCGCACGACACCGTCGAGGATCACGCCGTTGGCGTATTCGGGGCGACGCAGCGTCTCGCCCACGATGCCGAGGATCACGTCATCCGGCACCAGATCGCCGCGATCCATGAACTCCCTGGCCTTCTTCCCGAGGGGCGTTCCCTCGCGCGCGGCGTTCCGCAGCACATCGCCCGTCGCGAGCGTGCCAACGTCCAGTTCGGCGGCGAGCCGTGGGGCCTGGGTGCCCTTTCCCGCACCGGGTTTTCCGAAGAGAAGAAGGTTCATCGCGACAGGAGCGGGAGTCCCGCCGTATCAGTAAGCCACCACCTGCGACCCGCAGTCCCGCCGGTCAGAATCCGCCGGTCGGTTGGCGTCCGCGGAACTTGATGCGTCCCTTCTTCATGAAGCCGTCGTACTTCCGGAGCAGCAGATGTTGCTGCATCTGCTGAAGCGTGTCCAGTGCCACGCCGACGACGATCAGCAGCGACGTCCCGCCGAACTGGAAGGGCACGTTCACGAGCCCGATGAGCCAGATCGGGAACAGGGCGATGGCCGTCAGGAAGATCGCGCCCGGCAGCGTGACCTTCGACACGACATCGTCGATGTACTCCGCCGTCTTGGAGCCCGGCTTCACACCGGGGATGAACCCGCCCTGCTTCTTCAGGTTCTCCGCGAGGTCCACCGGATTGAAGATGATGGACGTGTAGAAGTAGGTGAAGAACATGATGAGCACGGCCGACAGCACGTAGTACAGCGAGGTGCCCGGATTGAAGTACTCGGAGAACTCCCGCAGGCGCGGGTTACTGGAAAACTGCGCGATCGCGCCCGGCACCACGATCACTGACTGCGCGAAGATGATCGGCATGACGCCGGCCGTGTTGATCCGCAGCGGAATGAAACTGCGCGAAGCCTCGCGCATGCGCCCGCGCGCCATGGTTCGTTGCGGGATCTGGATCGGCACCTTCCGCACCGCCATCGTCACGGCCACGACGCCGGCCACCACCGCGACCATGACCGCGACCAGCACGATGAGCGCGAGCGGCTGGAGCGCGCCCGTGCTCACGAAGCGGAACGTCTGGAAGATTCCCGGCCAGATGCTCTGCACGATGGAGAAGAAGATCATCAGACTCGCGCCGTTCCCGAGGCCGCGCTCCGTGATCTGCTCGCCCAGCCACATGACGAACATCGCGCCGACGGTCAGGAAGAACGACATCTGGAGCTGGAACGCGAAGCCGGGGCTCGCCACCACGCCGGGGATCCCCTGCGTGAAGAGCGAGAAACCCCACGCCTGTACCCACGCCAGCAGCACCGTGAGATAGCGTGTGTATTGATTGATCTTCTTCCGGCCCTCTTCGTCCTTGTTCATCTTCTCGAGCTGTGGCAGGACCGCGGCCGCGATCTGCATGAAGATGCTGGCCGAAATGAACGGCATGATGCCGAGCGCGAAGACCGTCGCGCGCGACAGTCCGCCGCCCGTGAAGAGGTCATACAGGCCCAGCAGTCCGCCGGCGCCCTGACTCTGGAAGAAGTCCAGCAGCGCTACGGCGTCCACCCCCGGCGCCGTGACGTGGGCGCCGATGCGGTAGACAAAGAGGCACAGGAGCGTGAAAAGGATCTTGTCCTTGAGCTCCGGCGTCCGGAAAATGTTCTGGACGGCCTGCGCCGCGTTTGATTCGGCCATACCTCTCCTATTCCCCCGTCCGTGGTGCGGTGTGCCTACGCTTCGATCTTGCCGCCGGCCTTCTCGATCTTGGCACGCGCGCCGGCGCTGAGCTTGATACCGCGTACCACCACGGGCTGCGTCAGCTCGCCATTCGACAGCACCTTGGCGGGTCCCCGGTTCGCCTGGATCAGCCCGGCCGCGGCCAGCGATTCATGCGTGATCTCCGTGCCGGCCGGCACCCGCGCCAGATCTTCCAGGGCGACTTCCTGATTCTCCACGCGGAACGGCGGCGTGAAGCCACGCTTGGGCAGGCGGCGCGTCAGCGGCATCTGGCCGCCCTCGAAGTGCGGCTTGCCGCCGCCCGGCCCACCGTGGCCCGCGCGCGCCTTGCTGCCCTTATGACCCTTGCCGGATGTCTTGCCCGTGCCCGAACCGGGGCCGCGGCCCAGCCGCTTGCGGTCGCGGTGCGATCCCGGCGACGGCATCAGGTTGTGCAACCCGAGACGCTCGGTGCCTTCGGCCTCTGCCGAAGCCTTCTTCTTGGTAGCCACTTACTTGTCTCCCCTCCCCTTCACTGCCGACACCTCGATCAGGTGCCTCACCTGATTGATCTGCCCGCGCAGCCCCGGGGTGATCTCCTGAACGACCGTGGACTGATGATGCCGCAGCCCCATCGCGCGCAGGGTGGCGCGATGCCGCTCCGGATGCCCGATGCCGCTGCGAATCTGCTTGATCTGGACCTTGCCCGTCTTGGGCAGCTTGAACGCGGGCGCCTTCCCGGGGCCGCGCGACGGATGCCAGGCGAATGTGCGCGGCATCTTACACCGCCTCCTTCGACTTCGCTCGTGAACGGTACCCGATCGCGGACGGCTCCACGCCACGCTCGCGCGCGATCTGTTCGACCGTGGTGAGCTGCTGCAGGCCGTCCAGCGCCGCCAGCACCATGTTGTGCGGATTGGTCGAGCCCAGACTCTTCGTGAGAATGTCCGAGATGCCGGCGCACTCCATGATGGCGCGCACCGCGCCGCCGGCGATCACGCCGGCACCCGGAGCCGCCGGCTTCATCAGGACGCGTCCCGCGCCATGCTTGCCGATGACCTCGTGGGGAATCGTCCCGCCGGTGAGCGGCACGCTCATCATCTTGCGACGCGCCCCCTCCACCGCCTTGCGGACCGCCTCGGACACTTCATTCGCCTTGCCGGTCGCGAAACCGACGCGCCCCTGACCATCGCCGACGGTCACGAGCGCGTTGAACGAGAACCGGCGTCCGCCCTTCACCACCTTCGCTACGCGGTTGATCGCCACCACGTTCTCGATCAGCTCACTGCCTTCGCGATCGCCGCCGCGACCGCCGTCACGACCGCCGCGGCCGTCACGGCCGCCACCCGGACCGCCGCGCCCCCCGCCCCCCCCCCCGGGCCCCCCGCGCCCCCCCCCCCCCCCCCCCCCCCCCCGGCCCCCCCCCCCCCCCGCCCCCCCCCCCGCCCCCCCCC
>JBBDYA010000126.1:0-11193 GCA_040902005.1 Gemmatimonadaceae bacterium
ATCACCGGTCGCACATCTGCGTCAAGCTCGGGATCACCGGCATCAACGCGCTGGTGCGCTTCGCGGCCGAGCACCGCGCCCTGCTCGCGTAGGCCGGGTCTCCGGGTGACCTCCCCCGGAAAACCGGGAGAGGACTCCGATGTAGCCGACCAGGCCCGGCCGTACCCTGTCGCCATGTCCGTACTGATCGTGGACGACAACGAGCGCATGCGAGAGACCATCAGGGAAGTCGTGCAGCAACTGCACCCCGACATCCACCAGTGTGCCGACGGCGCGAGCGCGGTTGCACTGTACGAGCGTATGCGCCCGGACTGGGTGCTCATGGACGTCGCGATGGACGGCATGAACGGCGTGGAAGCCACTCGGCGCATCCGCGCGGCCGATCCCAACGCGCGCGTGGTGATCGTGACCGACCACGACAGCGCGGCATACCGGCACGCGGCCCGGGAGGCCGGTGCCTGCGCGTTCGTGCCCAAGGCAGACCTCACCAAGCTGCTCGACGTGATCGAGCGAAACCCAGAGAGGGACGTATGAAGAGAACAGGATCCTTCCGCTTCCTGCCGGCCGCAGTCGTCGCGATTCTCTTCGTCAGCGGGTGCGAGCCTGGGGTCCCGACTGGCGTCACGAGGAGCGACGTCGCGCCCGCGATGCTGGATGGCGGGACGGGGCAGCCGACCTTCACGGCGGTTCAGGACGGAGTATGGGACTCGCCGGCCACCTGGGGCGGTACCGTCCCCAGCGTGGCGTCTACCAAAGTCATCCCGGAGGGCATCTCGGTCCAGGGCTCCTTCCCGACGGGCGTCACCAACTCCGGCATCATCAAGAACGCGGGAAGGCTCCATTCCTTCGAAGTGAATAACTCCGGATCCATCGCGAACACGGGGACCCTGGAGATCGTGGGGGTGAACACCGGCTCGATCAACAACGCCCCCGATGCCGAGCTGTGGGTCCACCCCTCATCGCGATTCGAGAACCGCGGGACGATCGTGACGGCTGGCCTGATCGATGTGGCGGTCCACAGAACCAACACCCCCTTAGAGCTCTTCAGCGCAGACCACGGCTTGATCAATTTCTCGCGTATCGACATCGCGGCGGGTGGGGAGATCAGAAACAATGGCACGTTCGAGAACGCAGCGGAGGGTCTGGTGCACGTCGCGCAGGACGGCACGCTGCGTAATCACGCGGGGTTTCTGCGTGGAGTGCGGAATTTCGGGACGATCGACAGCTATGGCTCTGTCATCAGTGACCGCTCCCTCGTGTTTGCGTCGTCGGGGCAGTTTTTCAACTTCGGTACCATCAACATCCAAGCGACTGGCGAGCTGATAAACCGCAGCACGTTCACCAACCAATTCGTCGTCGTCATCCTCGGGCGAGGCCGCAACGTCCACATTATCGAGAACCACGCGATCATCGCGACCCTCGGGATACTCGACAATTTCCCCGGCGGCAGGATCAACAACAGCAGCCTCTTGTCGGTCCCGCCCGGCGGCGTACTCGATAACAGTCGTGGCGCCAGCATCGTGCACGACAACATTGACGCTGCGTCACTCGGTGTGGCTGCGGGAGGTACGGTCCTGAACGAGGGGACCGTCACCGGTGTCGGGACACTCCAGAATGACGGCTTCATTCGGAATGGGAGCTTCGGCACGTTGAGCAGCCAACGCACACAGAACTTCGGCAACGTTGAGAATCTTGGACGCATTCTTGTGCCGGCCGGGAATTCCTTCAGCAACTTGCCAGGTGCGGAGGTAGTCAATGCGACGCGCGCCAACGGCGGCGGCCTGATCCAGGTCGCCGGTTTCTGGGGCAATGGCAATGCCCGGCGGACCATCAACCAATGCCGCGCGGTCATCGAGCTCACCGGCACATGGTCCGGCGACGCAGTGCGGGAGATCCTGTGCACGCCCAGCCTGACGGCTCCTGCACAGGATGCCACGGTCGCGCTGCCACGTCCCTCGCTCGAGTGGCATGCGGGGCACGAGGTACGGGAGGTCCTGTATGCGGTGTCGCTGGCAGGCGACACCGACCCGAGCACTCCGCTCGGCGTCACCGATCCGGCGGCCGACGAGGACCAGGCGGGGATCTTCCGCGCCAAGCCCGCCCACGATCTGCAGGCCGGTCGGTACACGTGGTCCGTCACGACGTCGTTGTCGCCCGACTTTGCCCCCGGTTACCCCTTCGCCTTCGAGGCCGTGACAACCGACCCCGGCGCATTCGATGTGCCCGCCTTCGATGAGACACCTCCAATCATCGCGCCGGTCATAAGCGGCACGCTGGGAGACAACGGCTGGTACCGCTCGAACGTCTCCGTGTCCTGGAGCGTGTCCGACGCCGAATCCACGGTGTCGTCCAGCGAGGGGTGCACGACCGTGAACGTCGAGCAGGACACGCCGGGCGTCACGTTGACATGTACCGCCGAGTCGCCAGGAGGCATGGCCACTCAGAGCGCCACAATCAGACGGGATGCGACGGTTCCACAGGTCTCGGCGTCGCGGAGTCCGGTCGCGAACGCGAACGGCTGGAACAACACGAGCGTGACGGTCTCCGCGAGCGGCGTGGACGCCACTTCGGGAATCGCGAGCTGCACCACTGCCGCTGTCACCGCCGATGGGGCAGGTCAGGAGGGGATCGCGAGTTGTACCGATGGCGCCGGAAACACCGCCAGCGTTACGCTAGGTGACATCAACATCGACAAGACGGCGCCGACCGTGACTGGAACCCGGCGGATTCCCGAGCCCAACGCCCACGGCTGGAACAACGTGGACGTGACCATCGAGTGGGGCTGCAGCGACGGCCGGTCGGGCGTGGACCGCACCAAGCCGTTCGACGTGACAGTCACCACGGAGGGCGCGGGGCAGTCGGGTACGGGAACGTGCTTCGATAACGCCGGTAACACCGCCACCGTCACCGTGGGCGACGTCAACATCGACAAGACGGCGCCGACCGTGACCGGAACTCGGCGGATTCCGGAGCCCAACGCCCACGGCTGGAACAGCGTGGACGTGACCATCGAGTGGGGCTGCAGCGACGGCCAGTCGGGCGTGGACCGCACCAAGCCGTTCGACGTGACGGTCACGAGCGACGGCGCTGGGCAATCGGGTACGGGAACGTGCTTCGATCACGCCGGCAACACCGCCACCGTCATCGTGGGCGACGTCAACATTGACCGCGTGCCGCCGAGCGTGACCGGAACCCCGAGCCGCGCGCCGGATCGCAACGGGTGGTACCGCATGCCGCTCGGCATAGCGTGGTCGGGCAACGACGGGCTCTCGGGTGTGGCGAGCTGCGCGCCGGCCGCCAACTACAGCGGGCCGGATGGCGCCAACGCCGGCGTCGGCGGCACGTGCCGCGACCACGCGGACAACGAGGGCGCGGGCGCGTTCGGCTTCAAGTACGACGCCACGTCCCCGGTCATCACGTTCACCGGTAACCAGGGCTCGTACAACGTGGACCAGACTGTGCGCATCACGTGCAGCGCGACCGACGCAGCGTCGGGCATCGACGCGGGGAGCACAACCTGTCCCGAGATCGATGCGCCGGCGTACACCTTCGCAGTCGGCAGCCACTCCATAGTAGCAACGGCGACCGACGCTGCGGGGAACGTTCGCACCGAATCGTCCACGTTCACCGTCGAAGTCACGTACCAGAGTCTCGGGAACGTGATCGATCTCGTCGTATCGAACGACGGCGTCGCCAGCTCGCTGGAGGAGAAGCTGGTGGCGGCCAGCAACGCACCGACGGCGGGCGCCAGGGCGGGTCAGCTCCGGGCGTTCGTCAATCAGGTGAACGCACACCGGGGCCGCCAGATATCGAGCCGTGACGCCGACGTGCTCATCAAGCTGGCCGGAGGTCTCTGATCGCAGCCCACCGGCGTCGTCCTACTCGTACCGCAGCGCCTGCATCGGATCCACGCGCGAGGCGCGCAGCGCCGGCACATACCCGGCGGCCAGCGCGACGAGCGACAGCAGCACCACCGACGTCACCATCACCACCGGGTCCGCGCCGGTGATCCCGAACAGCATGGACCGCGCGGCCCTCCCCATCCCGACCGCGGCGGCGACGCCGATGACGCCCCCGATCAGCACCATCATCCCCACCTGGCGCAGCACCATCCGCTGCACCTGCGACGCGGCCGCGCCGAGCGCCATGCGCACGCCGATCTCGCGGGTGCGCTGCGCCACAGAGTAGGCAAGCACGCCGTAGAGTCCCACGGAAGCCAGAAGGGTGGCGAGGATCGCGAACGCCGCCGACATCGTGCTGATCAACCGGTCGAGGAAGACGTTCTGCTTGATCGTTTCTGGCATCGTCTCGAGTCCCTGCACGGGGAGCATCGGATCCAGCCGCGCGACCGCCGCGGGGATCGCGCGGACGATCGTATTCGGCTCGCCTTCAGTGCGCACGTAGAAGTTCATCGTCCCGATGTTCCCACGCTGGCGGTGCGGGGTGAAGAACACCGCGGGGATTTCGTCCTTCACGCGCGCATACTTGGTGTCGCGCACCAGCCCCACGATCTCCGTGTCGAGTGTCACCGTGTCCCCGGTGCGCGCGGCCATGAGTCTGCCCACGGGATTGGCGCCGAGTCCGAAGCGGCGCGCGAAGGTCTCGTTCACGATCGCCACCAGCGGCCGGCCAACTGCATCGGCAGCGCTGAACTCGCGTCCCGCCAGCAGGTCGATTCCGACCGAAGCGAAGTAGCCCGGTCCGACGGAATTGAAGTTGACGTTGGCGTTCGAGCCGTCGGGGGCGCGATATCCCTGGACGGTCACGTTCGTGCCCCAACTGCTCCCCGCGATCAGCGGCACCATGGACGACGTCACCCGCGTCGCGCCCTGAAGCGACGCCAGCTCCTCCTCCATGCGCGTGTAGAGCGTGCGCGCGCGCACGGAGTCGTACCCGCTCCGGCCGGGCGACACGGCGAACGTCACCAGCTTCTCCACCCGCACGCCGAGGTCCACCTGGCTCACCTTCCAGAGGCTCTTGAGGAAGAGTCCCGCGCTCATGAGCAGCGCCATGGCAATGGCGATCTGGCCGGTGGCCAGCGTGGTGCGGAATCGCCGCGCGGCGCGGCCACCGGCGAGCTTCCCAGAGTTGTTGCGCAGCGCGGTGACGAGATCGGGGCGCGTGCTGTGCATGGCCGGGAAGAGCCCGAACACCAGGCCGGTGGCCACCGAGAGCACCGCCGCGAAAACCACCGCCGCCCAGTTGACGCTGAAGTGCATCGACTCGGTGACCTCCGACGGCAGCAGCGCGCTGAGTCCGCGCAGCGTCCACGAGGCGAACAGCAGGCTCGCCACGCCGCCGAGCATGGCGAGCGTCACTGACTCCGTGAGCAGTTGCCCGAGCAACTGCCGGCGCGTGGCGCCGAGCGACAGGCGCACGGCCATCTCCATCTCGCGGTTGGTGGCGCGCACGAGCAGCAGGTTGGCGATGTTCGCGCAGGCGATGAGGAGCACGAGTCCCGTGATGGCGAAGAGCATGTACATCGGGCCAGCGGCACCTCTCTGCGCCGAACTCTGCCCCCGGCTGCCCGGCTCGACGGTGAGCTGCTTTGCCAGGAACCGCGTCAGGACGGAATCGCGCATCCCCTGCTGGAGCGGGCCTTCGACTTCCCTGAGGATCGGCTGATACACCGCATTGATGGCCGGGCGCGCCCGATCGATGGTGACTCCGGGCGCCAACCGCGCAAAGACGTACAGCCAGTAGGCGCGGCGCCCCTCCATCCCCGCGCCCAGCTCGGTGGTCATGGCCAGCGGCGCGTAGAACGACGGACGCTCTCCGACCGTGGTGCCCTCGAACCGCTCCGACGTCACGCCGATGATGGTCAGGGGCTTGCCGTGCACCAGCAGCGTCCGGCCGACGATCGCGCTGTCCGCGCCAAGCTGCGCTTCCCAGAAGCGATGGCCCAGCACCACGACCGGATGCCCACCGGGCGTTTCGTCATCAGCCGGCATGAGCAGCCGTCCCAGCGCCGGTCGCACGCGAAGCGCCGGAAAATACGTCCCGGAGACGACCAGCCCCCCCGTGGAGAAGCTGCGATTCTCGTAGGCGACGTTCGCGGTGAAGGTGCGGTGCCCGGCGAGCGCGCTGAAGACAGTCTGATTCGACTGCTGGAGGTCGCGGAACATCGGGAGGCTGAACACATCGTCGCACCCGCCGGCCATGCCGCACGACTGCGACCCGTGCTTGGGGCCGGGGGCGCCGAGGTTCACCAGCCGCTCCGGCTCCTGCACCGGAAGGTCCTGCCGCACGATCCGGTGGTACATCGAGTAGATCGCGGCGTTGGACCCGATGCCCAGACCCAGCGACAGCGCGGCAACGGCGGTAACGATCGGCGTCCTCGAGAGCGTGCGGAGGGCCAGGACCAGGTTGCGCATGACGTGCGTTGGGAAGGGGTTACCTAGCTATACGTTGCCGAACGAGCGCCAGCCAGCCTCGGTTTCACTCGCGATCAGTCCTGGCGCGCCGCAGGTGTGAAGGCTGTTCGCGACTTAGTCGGAGCGCAGCGCCACGTTGGGGTCCGCGCGCGCGGCCCGCAACGCCGGAATGGCGCTCGCGGCCAGCGCCGCCAGCAGCATTGCGGCGCCCACCGCGGCGTAGGTCGCCGGATCGGTTGCCGACAGCCGGAACAACAACGGCTGGACCCAGCGCGCCGCGACGAGGGAAAGCCCCAGCCCGATCGCGACGCCGGCCAGACCGAGCCGAACACCCTGCCCCACCACGAGCCGCACCACGTCCGCGGCGCGCGCTCCGAGCGCCACGCGTACGCCCAGCTCGTGCCGGCGCTGCGCGACGTCGTAGCTGATCACCCCATACAGCCCGACGATCGCGACGATCAGCGCCAGCCCGCCGAACGCGACGAACAGCGTGGCGCCCAGGCGCCACGAGCTGCTCTGGTCGTCCACGACTTCCTGCATCGGACGCACGCCGACGAACCCGTCGCCCGGCATCGTGCGCGTGAGCTCGCGCCGCACGCGTTCCACCTCGCCGCGCGCGTCGGGCGCCGACATCCGCAGGAGCATCGTCGACACTTGCGCCACCTGCTCCACCGGCAGGTAGTACATGAACCGCGGGTCGTCATCGATGTTCTGCTGCGCGGTGTTCTCCGCGATGCCGACGACCGTCGTGCACGGCGTCTGGGGCGTGGGACTCGCCCCGAGACCGAAGCGCAGGCACCGCCCGATGGGCTCCGCGCCGGGCCAGAGGGCACGGCCCATCGCGTCGCTCACCACGGCCACGAGCGGCATGCCGGCGCGATCGGCATCGGTGAATGCGCGCCCGCGCAGCATCCGGATGCGCAGCACGTTGAAGTAATCGGGCGACGCGATCTGCATGTTGAACCGGCCCAACGCCTCCACCGAATCGACGCCCTCCACCGCCAGGTACGCCGTGTTCGTGCCGAACAGGCGACTGTTGACGCGCGCGGCGTACTGCACGCCGGGCAACCGTTGCGCGGCCTCGAGCAGCCGCCGTCGCGTGGAGACGCCGGCCGCGCTGTCCATCGCAAAGCCGCGGAAATCGGCGACCACCTCGAGCACGGGGCGCGCGTCGTAGCCAAGCGGCACAGACCTGGCGTTCCCGAAGCTGCGCACGAACAGCCCCGCTCCCACGAGCAACACCACCGACAGCGCGCCCTGGAGCACGAGCAGCGCCCCGCGCATACGCGACCGGTGACACGTGCCCCCGCCTTCCCGCGCGCCCGACTTCAGTGTGGCG
The DNA here is from genome assembly GCA_040902005.1 of Gemmatimonadaceae bacterium. Lineage (GTDB taxonomy): Bacteria > Gemmatimonadota > Gemmatimonadetes > Gemmatimonadales > Gemmatimonadaceae > DASPMP01. Next base: position 7,714 of record JBBDYA010000126.1, read on the forward strand.
GCAAGGTCGGTGCGCGCGGCGAACAGCGCCGGTCCGAGCGTGGTCAGCACGATCGCGAGCCCCGCGCACGCCACCGCGACGCCGATGGTGCGCCAGTCGCCGGCCAGGTTGAATGAGGATCCCTCGGGGAGCAGCAAGGTCCGGATCGCGGCGCCGCCCCATTGCGCGACGACCAGCCCCGCGACGCAGCCAATGACCGCGAGCAGCATGCCTTCCGTGAGAAACTGGAAGACGAGGCGGCCGCGGCTCACGCCGAGCGCGAGCCGCACGGTGATCTCGCGCCGGCGACGAATGACGCGCGCCAGCATGAGGTTGGCGACGTTGGCGCAGGCGATCAACAGCACAATGGCGGCGACGCCGCTCACCCAGAGCAGCACGCGCGCTTCCGGTCCGGCGTCGGGCCCTGCCGCCTGCTTCACCGGGCCGGCGATTGCGCGCGGACGCGCGATGGAGTCCGGGAGGACGCGTGGGTTGATCGCGCGAGCGGCCGCCCGGCTCCGGATGTAGGCCTGTGTCAGCTCGATCGACGCCGCCTCGGCGCTCACGCCTGGCTTGCGCCGCACCAGCACCTGCACCCAGTCCCAACTGTAGTCTCGCGTATAGGATTCGACGCTCCACGCGCCCAGGTGCGCGGGAATCGTCGTGAGCGGGACGAAGACATCAGGCGCGCCGCCGGGCGCGGTGCCGACGAATCCCGGGGGCGCGACGCCGACGACGGTGTAATCGAGCGTGCCGACCTTCAGCGATCGGCCGATCACGTTTGCCGAGCCGAAATCGTCGCGCCAGAGCGCGTTGCTGATCACCACAACCGGCGTTTCGGATGGCGCGGCATCTTCGGCCGGGAAGAAGTAGCGGCCGAGCTGGGGCGGCGCGTCGAAGAAGTCGAAGAACGACGCGCTCACGCCGGCCACCTTGCGCACGCGCGACGCGTCGCCGCTGCCGACGGCGAAGCGCCATTCCGTGTGCCCCGCGACGTTGGCGATCGTGCCGGTCGCGGCGCTCAGGTCCAGGTAGCGCCGGTAGGGGAACACGGTGCTGGTGCTCGAGCGGCCGCGGTACGTGGCCTCGAGGTAGACGCGATGCACCTGGCCGGGATCGCGCAGATACGGATGGGGGCGAAACATCAGTCGGTCGATGACACCGAACATGGCGGCGTTCGCGCCGATGCCGAGCCCCAGCGTGAGAATCACCGTCGCGGTGAAGCCACGCGAACGGCGGAGTCCGCGCACGGCATAGCGCACGTCCTGGACGAAGGACTCGATCAGCGGGAACCCCCAGTAGTCGCGGCTCTGCTCGCGGAAGGCCGTGACGTTGCCCACCTGGCGGCGCGCCGCCGTCCGCGCGTCGGCCGGGGCCATCCCGCCGTGTGCCAGGTCGCGCGCCAGCAACTCCACGTGGGCGTCGAGATCTGCGGCCAGGTCGCGGTCCAGCTCCTCGCGCTGACGCCAGGCCGCGAGCCGACCAAGAATCTCGCGCAGCGTCATGACTCGGCGCCGCGGAGCACGAGCGTGGTGGCGGTGATCGACCGCTGAAACGCCTTCTCCTCCGCGTTCAGCTGGCGTCTCCCGGACGCGGTGATTTTATAGTAGCGAGCCATGCGTCCCGTTGGGGTCTTCCGGGAGTCCGACGTCACCCAGCCCTTCACGTGCATTCGCTGGAGCGCCGGATACAGCGAGCCCTCCTCGATGCGCAGCGCGTCTCCGGACAGGCGCCGGATGTTCTGCGCGATGCCGTAGCCGTGCAAAACGCCCATGGTGAGCGTCTTGAGGATGAGGAGGTCGAGTGTGCCCGCGAGCAGCGGGGTGGTGTCGTCGGCCATGCCAGCGCGCTCCATACTTGTCACGTCTATGTATAGATCAGACACCCTGGGCCCGGCAAGGGTTGGAGCCCCCTTCCGGCGGGGGTCCAGCATCAGGCGTTGACTTGAGGCCGGAAGGGCGTGTCGAACAAATCGGGGCAGGTGGTGGTACGGGTTGTGACAGCGAGGCACTCATGGACTTCATGTGGCCGGCGCCTGTGGTCGCCGGCCCGGTCATCGCCCCGCTCGGCTACGCGCGGCCCACGGGTCCGCTGGTGATGCGGCTGCTGCCGGGGGGCAGCACGTTGAACGGCTGGCATCCGGTGCCGCGGGACGAAGCCGACGGTTTCGTGAGCGAAGAACGCAAGCGGTACGCGGAGGCCCGGTTGATGGAACCCGCGGACGTCGCGGCTCGTGGGGGTGGCGCGTCGTTCACCACCGGGTGGCTGGGGAGGGGGCCATCCCGCGAGCAGCGCGCGCGCGACAGTACGATCCATGCAGGCAATCTTCTCCGGCTTGCCGGGCTCGCCGCGCTCGCCGCGCGCGCCCAGGCTAAACGCGACTCGGTGCGCGCCGCGGACTCGCTGGCGAAGGACACGCTATCGCGAGCGTTCCCTCCGCCCTTCCGCGACCGCTGCCTCCCGGTGTCCGCTCTTCCCGCGACGGGCCCGCTGGCCAACGGTCGCTGCGATGCTAGATATTGTCACGCATGACCGCCATCCGGCCCGAGCTTCTGGAAATTCTCTGTTCGCCAGGTGACCACCTGCCGCTCACCGATGCCGGCGACCGGCTCACGGGACCGGATCGGAGGGGGCGGGCCTTTCCAGTCGTCGACGGCATTCCGGTCTTCGTCGATCCGGCGACGCTCGACAGCGAAAAGCTAAGCCTGCATCGATTCTACGAGAGCTATGGCTGGCGACGCGACCACAGCACGCGACTCTACAAGAGTCACGCGCGCTTTGGCTTCGGCAGTCCGGCCATGCTGACGCACCGGCGACTCAGCAACCTGGCGCAGAAACGATGGTTCGATCCGCGCGGCCGATACTTCCTCGACTGCGCATCGGGCGCGATCCCGGCCGAGGAGTATCTCGAGTACTCGGCCGGTTACGATTTTCACGTCTGCGCCGACCTCACCCTCTCGGCGCTTGCCGGCGCGCGTGAGAAGCTGCGCGATCGCGGCCTGTACGTGAACTGCGACGCCACGGTACTTCCGTTTCAGGACGGCGTGTTCGACGCCATCCTGTGCTCCCACACGCTGTATCACATCCCGGCGGATCAGCAGCAGTCATGCGTGCGGGAGTTTGCGCGCGTGCTCAAGCCGGGGCGCAAATGCATCATCTACTACAACGTCGGGCAGCATAGCCTGATCGGGCGCGCCGGTCGCCCGCTGGTCTGGCTGAAACGCGCAACCACCAGGCTCCGCAAGCATCCGCCCATCTACTCGCATCACTATCCGCGAGAGTGGTTCGAGCAGTTCAGGCCTCTCTTCCGGAGCATCGAATTCCACGTATACCGGCTGCTTCCCAACCAGGTGATGAAGTACGCGTTTCCAAATGCTCCCGGCATCAATACGCTTGGCCGCGCGTGCGCCCAGCGGCTGCACCAGTTCGAAAGCGCCGATCGAATGCTCGGCGCCGCGCAGTACCTGACGGTTGTCATGACACGATAGATGCGAACGAGAC
>JBBDYA010000127.1:0-59849 GCA_040902005.1 Gemmatimonadaceae bacterium
CGGTCGAGAGCGTGCAGGGCGCGCTGATGGTGATGATCAACCACGGCATCTCCACGGGCGCGCTGTTCTTCCTCATCGGCATGATGTACGAGCGGCGGCACACCCGCATGATCGAGGCCTACGGCGGCATCGCGCGCGCTGTGCCGCTGTTCGCGGTGCTCCTCACGATCGTCGCCTTCAGCAGCATCGGGGTGCCGGGCACGAACGGATTCATCGGAGAGTTCCTGGTGCTCCTCGGGACCTTCAAGACCTATCCGGTGCTGGCCGTCATCTCCGCCACGGTCGTCGTCTTCGCGGCGGCATATCTCCTGTGGGCCATCCAGCGGATCCTGTTCAACCCGCTGGACAAGAAGGAGAATGAGCACATCCCCGATCTGAACCGCCGCGAACTGGCGCTCATGCTGCCGCTGATCGCCTGCATCTTCTGGCTGGGCGTGTATCCGCAGCCGGTGCTCGAACGGATGGAGAGCTCGGCGAATCGGTTCGTCCAGCTCGTCCAGATCCGCGCGTCGGCCGCGATGGTGGAGCCCTGATGGAAACGCTCGACCTGACCGTCCCGCTGCAGCTCACGATCGCGCTCGGTCCAGACCTGGTGCTGATGGGCGGCGCGCTCATCCTGCTGCTCTGGGCGGCGTGGCGGCCGGAGAGCGCCGCGCACCAGCGGGCGGTTGCCTCGGCCGCGATCGGGCTCACCCTGCTCACTGCGGGTGTCACCTGGTGGTATCTGTTCCAGGGGTACACCGCGGAGCCGGGCCCGATTGCCGTGGACAACTTCCGATGGATGGCGGACATGGTCATCCTGATGGGGACGGCGTTCGCCATCGCGCTGGCCCGCGACGACAACGATCGGCAGGGCATCGGTGGCGCCGAAACGCACGTGTTGATCCTGCTTGCCTCCTCGGGGATGATGCTGCTGGCGGCAGCGCGCGACCTCATGATCCTCTTTCTCGCGGTGGAGCTCATGTCCATCGCGATCTACGCGCTTGCGGGCCTCAACCGCCGGAGTCATCGCGGCGCCGAGGGTGCGCTCAAGTACTTCCTGCTCGGCGCGTTCGCGAGCGCGTTTCTGCTGTACGGGATCGCGCTGGTGTACGGCGCGACGGGAACCACCAATCTCGCGACGATCGCGGAGCGCATGCTCATGCCGGGCATCGGCGGCGGCCCGCTGATGCTGGCGGGCATCGCGCTGTTGATCGTCGGATTCGGATTCAAGGTCGCGGCGGTACCGTTCCACATGTGGGCGCCCGACGTGTATGACGGCGCGCCGTCGGCCATCACCGCGTACATGGCCGCGACCGTGAAGACGGCGGCGTTCGTGGCGTTCCTTCGCGTCTGGCTCGAGGCATTTCCCGCGGCGTACGGCGCGTGGCACACCGCGCTCGCCGCACTGGCGGTCACCACGATGATCGTGGGCAACGTGGTGGGCCTGGCGCAGCGCAACCTCAAGCGCCTGCTGGCCTACTCGAGCATCGGCCATGCGGGCTACCTCCTGGTGGCGGTCGCGCCGGCCAGCATGCAGGGCGCCTCGGCCATGCTCTTCTACCTGTTCGTCTATACGCTCGCCACCTTCGGTGCTTTCGCCGTGATTGTCGCAATGACGCGTCCCGGGCGCGGCACGGTGATGCTCGACGAACTATCGGGGCTCTGGGCGTTTCGCCCATGGCTGGCCGTCGCGATGGCGGTCATGATGCTCGCGCTGCTCGGATTCCCGATCTTCGGCGGCGCGGGCTTCCTGGCCAAGTGGTACATCCTCCAGGCCGCGATCGGGGCCCGCATTCCCGAGATTGCGCTCGCGGTGACGCTGGTGCTGACGAGCGTGGTCTCCGCGGGCTACTACCTGTACGTCCTGGTCGTGATGTTCATGCGTCCGGCGCAAGCGGACATGCAGCCGATACCACCCACGCCGATGCTCACCCGACTCGTCCTCGGCGTGGCGGTTGCCGGCATCCTCGTGCTCGGTGTCTACCCGAACTGGGTGCAGCGCGTAGCGGCCAGGGGATGGCCGCGCGTGGAACAAGCGACTGTCATCGAGCTCAATAAAGATCTCAGGTTCGGACGGTAGCGCGCGATGACAACGATTCCCGCCGGCATTTTCCGGCAGTACGACGTCCGCGGCATTGTGGGACGCGATCTGACCCCCGACGTCGCCACCGCGCTGGGGCGCGCGTATGCCGTGTACGCGGCCGGCCGCGGACAGCGCGGGGCGGTGGCGGTGGGACGCGACAACCGGCCGAGCGGCGACCGGCTGCGCGATGCACTCATTGCCGGCCTCACGTCCGCCGGCGCGGACGTGGTCGACATCGGCGTCGTCCCCACGCCGCTGCTCTACTGGGCGCTGCATCACGAACAGGTCATCGGCGGCATCCAGATCACGGGATCGCACAACCCCCCGGAGTACAACGGCTTCAAGTTGTCGCTCGGCACCACCTCGCTGCATGGAGACGAGATCCAGGAGTTGTACCGGCTCGCGCAGCAGCCGCACGCGGAATCCGCCGGTCGCGGCACGGTGCGCCAGGCGGAGCGCGTGATCGACCGGTACCTGGATGACATCCTCGCTCGCGTGGGACCGCTGAGCAGGCCGGTCAAGATCGTGTACGATTGCGGCAACGGCGTCGGCGCCCTCGTGGGGCCACAGCTGTTCACCCGGCTCGGCGTCACCGGCCGCGGCCTGTTCTGCGAGAGTGACGGCCGCTTTCCGAACCATCATCCGGACCCCACTGTCCCGGAGAATCTCGAGGACCTGATTGCGGCCGTCCGCGCGGACGGCGCCGAAATCGGCGTCGCGTTCGACGGCGATGCCGATCGCATCGGCGTCGTGGATGGCGACGGGCGCATCATCTGGGGCGACCGGATCCTGATCCTGTACGCGCAGGACGTCCTTGCGCGAACGGGGAAGGGACAGTCGGTGATCTTCGACGTGAAGTGTTCGCAAGCGCTGCCCGACGCGATCACGCGCGCCGGCGGACGTCCGGTCATGTGGAAGACCGGGCATTCGCTCATCAAGGACAAGATGAAGGAGCTGAACGCGCCGGTGGCCGGTGAAATGTCGGGCCACATGTTCTTCGAGGAGGGGTTCTACGGGCACGACGACGCGCTCTATGGCGCCGCGCGGCTGCTGCGCATCGTGGCGGACAGCGGGCACACGGTGCGCGACCTGCTGGCCGACGTCCCGGACTTCGTCTCCACACCGGAAATACGCATCGACGTGGACGAGGCGGAAAAGTTCGGGATCGTCGCGCGCGCGGTGGAGCACTTTCGCGCACGGTACGACGTGATCGACGTGGACGGTGTGCGGGTACTGTACGGCGACGGCTGGGGGCTCATCCGCGCCTCGAACACGCAGCCCGCCCTCGTGGCGCGGTTCGAGGCACGCACCGACGCGCGGCTCGCCGAGATCCGGGGCGAGATGGAGGGATGGTTGCGCAGCCAGGGCGTGCGGGTGTAGCGGTGAGCGGGCGGCGCTGGCTGCTTCTCGCGCTCGCGTGCGCGGCGGTCGCGCTTCTCCTCGGGAGAGCGCTCGCGCAGATCTACACGGACTATCTGTGGTATGCCGCGCTGGGCGCCGCCGATGTCTGGCGCGCGAAGTACGCGTCCCTGCTGGCGCTCCGTCTGCTGTGCGCCGGCAGCGCCACCCTGTTCGTGTTCGTCAACCTGTACGCGGTGCGGCAGTCGGTGGTCTCGCTGGTGTTGCCCCGGCGCATCGGGAATCTCGACATTGGCGAAGAAGTGCCGCGGCGGCAGCTCACCTGGACCGCTGCGGGTCTCTCCGCGCTGATCGGCGTGGCGCTCGCCTGGCCGCAGAACAACTGGAGCGAGTTGCTTGCGGTGCGCGTCGGCAAGCCGTTCGGGGAATCGGATCCCTATTTCGCCTCCGACCTCGGATTCTTCGTGCACCGGCTGCCGTTCGAGTTGTCGCTGTTTCGCTGGTCGGTGACCGTGGCCGTCATCGTGATCGGGCTCGTCATCCTGCTGTATGCGCTCACCCCCAGTCTGCGATGGGAGCAGGGACGCCTGTATGTGTCGGGGTACGTCCGGCGCCACCTGGCGATGCTGGCCGGGGGGCTGCTCCTTCTGCTGGCGTGGCATCACCGGCTGGAGATGTACACCATCCTGGGCGACGGACGGCTGGGCGACGGCGCCTTCGGCTACATCGACCACCGCGTCGGAATTCCCGCAAGCCTGCTGCTCGCGCTCGTCGCCCTCGGCGCCGGGCTCACCGTGTTGTGGGGCGGCTGGACGGGACAGCTGCGGCTCGTCTTCGCGGCGCTGACCGGCGTCATCATTGCCACGCTTACCGCGGACTACTTCGCTCCGTTCCTCGCGCGCCGCGCAATGGCCGACCGCGACGTCACCGTCCGCGAGCGCCCCTACGAGGCCACGCGCGCCGGCTACACACGCCGGGCGTTCGCGGTGGATCGCGTGATGATGGCCGATCCTGCGATCGCGTTCGAGTCGCTGGCGGACGCGGCGCCGTTCGTGCCCCTCTGGGATGGGGGGGCACTGCAGCGCGCGACTAACGGCACACTGTCGGGCACGGGCATCGGGTGGGTCGCGTCTGACAGTGGAATCACCGCCATCGTGGCCACACGCGGGGGCGATAGCGCGTTCCCCACTTACGTGACAACGGCGGCGGCCGACAACGGAACGCCCCTGCGCCAGGTGCAGTTCGACCGGCGCCGCGAGATACCGCCACCGCGCATCCTGCCGGACACGAACGTCCGGCCGATCATCGTCGCGGACTCCACCGGCGAGATCATGGGCCCCCTGCTGGCGTCGTCACTCTCCCGCTTGGCGCACGCGTTCAGCCTGCAGGACTTCCGCGTCCTGCTCGGCGAGCTCCCTTCGCCATCACCCAGGCTCCTGTCGCGGCGCACGGTGCGGGAACGGGTTGGCGCGCTGGCACCGTTTTTCGCGCAAGGCAGCACGATCACGCCAATCTGGGTCGGCGGCGCGCTCTCCTGGTCCGTGGAGCTGTACTCGGTCTCGCGCACGTATCCGCTCAGCCGCCAAGTCATCGTGGCCGGCGCTGAGCGGTCCTACTTTCAGCATGCGGCCACCGCGCTGGTGAACGCGACCACGGGGCGCACCGTGCTCGTCGCGGACTCGCTGCCGGATCCCATCGCCGCATCGTGGATGGAGCGCTTTCCGCGCCTGTTCGAGCGGGCGGCGGCACTGCCCCTGAGCGTGCGGCGACAGCTCCCCCCGCCTCGAGAGAGCGCGCGCGCCCAGGCGTCCGCCTTCGGACGCTTTGGCCTGCGGGGGGAACGGGAGGTGGAGCGCCATCTTCCAGACGACGAAGGACCGGACAGCGCGCTCGTGCTGTCGCCCGCGCCCCTGATGGCCTTTCCCGGCGCCGGCACCACTGGGTATGTGCTGCCACTCCTGGATCGCGGCGAACGGGTGCGTGGGCTGTTTATCGCCCTCGGCGGCCCGTCCCCGCGCAGCCTGTGGCTCCCGATCCCCGAACCGGCGCCCGTGTGGAGCGAGGCGCTCGACAGACTGCGCTCGGTAGATACCATCACTGCGCCGCACCTCGTGCGGGGATATGTCCGCGCCGTGCCGGTGGCCGGCACGGTCGTGCTGGCGCAGCCGCGATATGACTGGCGCACCGCAGGAGAACCGCGATTGCTGTACGTGAGCGCGCTCGTCGCCGACTCCGTCATCACCGCGCGCACGCTGCTGGAGATCGCCGGGCAGCCGCCGGCCGCCGCGCCGGCCGGGAGCGACGACTTCCGTGCGCGCGTCGGCGAGCTGTACGACGAGATGCGAGACGCCAGCGCGCGAGGCGACTGGGCCGCGTATGGCCGAGCGTTCGATGCGCTCGGCGCACTTCTCGCGCGCACGCGCGCGGGAGACGCGCCATGAATTCCGGGGACGGTTCGCTCCGATCGGCGTCCCGCGTTGCCGTGATCGCCCTGGGTGGGAACGCGCTCGCCCCCGCCGGAGAACGCTCCACGATCCACGACCAGTTCCGGCATACCCGCGAGAGCCTGGGCCCCATCGTGGATCTCGCCCTGGATGGCTGGAACGTGTGCGTGGTGCACGGCAATGGGCCGCAGGTGGGCGACGAACTGGTCCGGAACGAACTCGCCCGCTCGGATGCGCCGCCCCTGCCGCTCGGCGTCCTCGTTGCCGCCACCGCCGGATGGATCGGCTACATGATTCAGCAGTCGCTGGAGAATGCGCTGCGGCGTATGGGCTCCCAGAGGCAGGTGGCGACGATCGTCACGCAGGTGCAGGTTGACGCGAACGATCCCGCGCTGCGCGAACCCACCAAGTTCATCGGACGGGCAATCGAGCCCGATCGCGTGGCGGAGCTCGAGCGCGAAGGACATGTCATGAAGCGCGACGGTCACGGAAACGTCCGCCGCGTGGTGGGCAGCCCGCGCCCTCTGGCGATTCACGAGCTGCCGACCATCCGGATGCTGCTGGACGCCGGCGTCCTCGTGATCGCGCTCGGCGGGGGAGGCGCGCCCATCTACCGCGATCCGGCCCTCGGCTGGGAGGGGGTGGATGCGGTGGTGGACAAGGACCTGGCGGCTGCCGTCCTCGCGCGCGACCTGGGCGCCGAGTTGCTGCTGATCCTCACGGATGTGGACGCCGTCTACACCGACTGGGGAAGGCCCACGAAACGGCCTCTCGATCGCATCAGCGTGGGCGACGCCGAGCGTCTGGACCGGGAGGGCCACTTTGGCGAGGGAAGCATGGCGCCGAAGATCAGGGCTGCGGTAGACTTCGTGCGGCGCACCGGCGGCCGCGCCGTCATCACGGCGCTGGAGCACGGGCGTGACGCAGTGCGGGGCAAGGCAGGCACTACCATCACGGCATCGGGTGCCCGCGACGCGGGCGGGGAGAACGAGTGAACATTCACGAATACCAGGCGAAGGAGCTGCTGCGCGCCGAGGGGGTCCCGATCCCCACGGGCGAGGTGGCGACGACCCCGCAGGAAGCGGAGGCGATTGCACACGCCATCGGCGGCCCGGTCGTGGTGAAGGCCCAGGTGCACGCCGGGGGCCGCGGCAAGGCGGGCGGCGTGAAGCTCGCGGCAACCCCGCAGGACGCGCGCGATATCGCATCGAAGATTCTGGGGATGCAGATCAAGGGGCTCACCGTGCACAAGGTGCTGGTGACCGCCGCGGCAGACATCGCCAGCGAGGCCTACGTCGGCATCATTGTGGACCGGGCGGCCAGGAAGCCAGTCTTCATGGTGAGCCCCGCGGGTGGCATCGACATCGAGGAAGTCGCCGCGAAGACGCCGGAGAAGATCCTCAAGCTGCCGGTGGACACGCGCTACGGCCTCAGTGCCTACCAGGCCAATCAGCTCGGCTTCTTCCTCTTTGACGACGTTCGGAAGGTGCGCGCGGCCGCGAAGATCATGCAGCAACTGTACGCCGCCTTCATGAAGGCAGGCTGCTCGCTCGCCGAGATCAACCCACTGGTGGTGACGCCGTCCGGCGAGGTGATCGCGCTGGACGCGAAGATGTCCATCGACGATAACGAGCTGGACCGGCACCCGGAGCTCGCGGCGCTGCGTGACGAAACGGCGGAGGAGCCCAGCGAAGTGCAGGCGCGCAACGCCAACCTCACGTTCATCAAGCTGGAGGGGAACGTCGGCTGCTGCGTCAACGGCGCCGGTCTGGCGATGGCGACGATGGACCTCGTCAAGTTCTATGGCGGAGAGCCCGCGAACTTCCTCGACATCGGCGGGTCGTCGAATCCCGACAAGGTTGTCAACGCACTCAACATCATCACCGCGGACAAGAGCGTGCGCGCGATCCTGTTCAACATCTTCGGCGGCATCACGCGGACGGACGACGTCGCCAACGGCATCGTGACGGCCACCCGCAAGACCCCGCTCAAGGTGCCGATCGTCATTCGGCTCACCGGCACGAACGAGGAGATCGCGGTGAAGATTCTGAAGGACAATGGATTCTCGGCGATGACCGACATGGACGAAGCCGTGCGGAAGGCAGTGCAGCTCGCCACCGGAGGGCAGCCGTCATGAGCATTTTCGCGGACAAGTCCACGACGCTGATCGTCCAGGGCATCACCGGGCGGGACGGGTCATTCCACACACAACAGATGCTGGAGTATGGCACCCGCGTGGTGGGGGGCGTCACGCCGGGCAAGGGCGGACAGAAGTTCGGAGGCAAGGTTCCGATCTTCAATTCGATGCACGACGCGGTGAAGAAGACAGGGGCGACCGCGAGCATCATCTATGTGCCACCAGTCTTCGCGGCAGACGCGATCATGGAAGCCGCGGATGCCGGGATCACGCTGATCGTCGCCATCACCGAAGGCGTGCCCGTGCTGGACATGACACGGGTGTATCCGTTCGTGCGCGAAAAGGGCGCGCGCCTGATCGGCCCGAACTGTCCGGGGCTCATCACGCCCGGCAAGACCAAGATCGGGATCATTCCCGGACGCATCTGCGCGCCGGGACGCGTGGGCGTGGTAAGCCGCTCGGGGACGCTGACGTACGAAGTCGTCTACCTGCTCACCAGCGCCGGCATCGGCCAGTCCACGTGCGTGGGGATCGGGGGTGATCCGATCAACGGCACGAGCTTCATCGACTGTCTTCGGGCGTTCGAGGACGATCCTGACACGGACGCGGTAGCGATGATGGGCGAGATCGGCGGCACCGACGAGCAGGAAGCGGCGGAGTTCGTCCGAAAGCACATGACCAAACCAGTGGTGGGATTCATCGCCGGCCAGACGGCGCCACCGGGGCGTCGCATGGGGCACGCGGGCGCGATCATCTCGGGCTCGTCCGGCACCGCGGCGGAGAAGATCGCCGCGTTCCAGGCGGCCGGAATTGGCGTGGCGAAGCGCCCGAAGGACTTCGTGGAGTTGCTTCAGGCGCGCCTCAGGTCACGGCAGAGAGGCGGAAAGCTCTCGTCGGCGAGGAAGACGCTGAGCAACGCACTGTCGCGCACCGTGGCCGCGACGAGGAAGGTGGCCAGGAAGGCCGCCAAGAAGGGCTCGAAGCAGGCCGCGTCGCTGAAGAAGCGATTCCGCAAGGCTGCGAAGAAGGCCACCCGGAGGTCGCCGAAGCGGCCGACCACGAAGTCGAAACGCGGCAAACCCGGCAAGCGGCGCTAGCTCCGGCACGACGAAAACCATCCAGGATCACCAATGCAGCTTGGCCACTACACCCTCACGATCATCAAGCCGGACGCCTTCGGCGCCGGGAAGACGGGGAAGATCATCGCGCATCTCGAGGCCGCCGGGTTCACGGTGCGCGCGGCCCGCGTCATGCGCATGACAGAGGCACAGGCAGGCGAATTCTATGCGGTGCACCGCGAGCGGCCGTTCTACAAGTCCCTGGTCAGCTTCATGACCTCCGGCCGTTGCATGCCGGTGGTCCTGGAAAAGACCGGGGCGGTGGCGGCCCTGCGCCAGGCAATCGGAGCCACGGACCCGGCGGAGGCGGACGCGGGTACGGTGCGGAAGCTCTACGCCGAATCCAAGGAGCGGAACGCCATTCACGCCTCGGACAGCGACGACAATGCGGCCCGTGAGGCAAGGTTCTTCTTCGCGGAGGCCGACCTCGTTTAGCCGCGCGCGGGAAGCGCGGTCATCCCTGCCGGGCTCAGTTGATAAGCCCTTGCGCCGCAAGTAGTTTTGTGTGCTATGCTGTCGTTCGACATTCGGTCCGTCGAAGCCAGGGCGGTCCAGGTCGACGCGGAGCTTCCACCGGACAATAAGGTGTGGCTGGAAGGCGATTCCGTGCCGTCAACGCCCTTGCGGGTTACGGGTCGGCTTTCCGCGGCCGGCGCTGGAAAGTTCTACTGGCATGGCCGCCTGTCGGGCGATGTCACACTCCCATGCCGGCGCTGCCTCGAGGACGCGACCGTGCACGTGCAGGATGAATCGCACGTGATCTTCGCAGAGCCGGGCAGTGAGGAAACAGAAGATCCTGACGTGTACGTGCTGGACGAACGATCCGACAAGATCGATCTCGGCCCCGTCGTGCGCGAGCAGTGGTTGCTGATCGTACCGCCGTTTGCCGTGTGCCGGGAGGAGTGCAGGGGCATCTGCCCGATGTGCGGCGCGGACTTGAATGAAGGACCCTGCGATTGTCCCGCAACACCCGACACGCGCTGGGATGCACTGCGACGGGTCCAGACGAAAGACTGATACCCACCACCGACAACGACGACCGAGTCCCCCATGGCCGTTCCGAAAAGACGTACCTCCAAGCGGAAGAAGCGCGCCCGCAACACGCACAAGAAGGCACCGGCAATCGCGGTCCAGAAATGCCCGAAGTGCGGCGCCGTGAAGCGCCCGCACCGCGTGTGTCCGGATTGCGGCTACTATGCGGGCCGGCAGGCGGTAGAGGCGAAGGAAGTCTGAGCCTTGGCGCGGATCGCATTGGACGCGATGGGGGGCGATCACGCGCCCCAGGCGCCAGTCGCCGGTGCGCTCGAGGCGCTCGCTGAGTTCGACTCCACCCATTCCATTCAGCTGGTCGGCCGCCGCGCCTCCATCGACGAACAGCTCGATCGGCTGGGCGGCGCGGCCAGCCACGCGCGCGCGCGCATCGAGGTCGTGGATGCCCCCGATGTGATCGAGATGAACGAAAAGCCCACCGCCGTCCGCAGCAAGCCGAACAGCTCCATGATGCTCGGCCTCAAGCTGCAGGCCGACGGAAAGTCCGATGCGTTCGTCTCCGCCGGCAACACCGGCGCGCAGATGGCGGCGTCCATGCTCGCTCTCCGGATGCACGCGGGGCTCAAGCGTCCCGCGATCGCCACCGTGTTTCCAACCGCCCGGCGTCCTGTGGTGGTGCTCGACTCCGGCGCCAACGTGGATTGCTCGCCCGAGGAGCTCGTGCAGTTCGCCCGCCTGGGCGCCGTCTATGCCGAAGACATCCTCGGCCGCACCAAGCCCGCGGTGGCACTGCTCAGCATTGGAGAGGAAGCTGAAAAAGGGGACGCGGTCACGAAGGAGGCGCACACCCTGCTCGTGAAATCCGGCCTGAATTTCCTCGGGAACTGCGAAGGACGCGACCTGCCCGAAGGCACCTGCCACCATGGCGACCTCGACGTGGTTGTGTGTGACGGATTCGTCGGCAACGTGATCCTGAAGTTCTACGAGGCCATCGCCCCGCTCATGGTCCGGATGCTGGTGAAGGAGGGCCTGCCCGAATCCACCATCCGCGATGCGTTGCGCTCCCTGGACTACGCCGAGCATGGCGGAGCGCCGCTGCTGGGCGTGAAAGGCGTGAGCATCATCTGCCATGGCCGGTCGTCGCCCGCGGCCATCAAGAATGCGCTTCGCGCGGCCGTGCGTTCCGTGGACAGCAGGATGAACGATCACATCGGCCGCCGTCTCGGGCACGCCGCCGGGAAGGGGGGGGGGAAGGGGCCCACATGAAGCGACCCATCGCCTATATCGCCGGCACCGGCCGCGGCATACCCGCCACCCTGTTCACCAATGCCGATTTCGCGTCCATCGGTATCGAAACCACCGACGAGTGGATCGTCGAGCGCACCGGGATCAGGCAGCGTTACATCGCGCGAACTGAATCGGCCACCGACCTGGCTGCCATGGCGTCACGCGAGGCGATGCGAAAGGCGAATGTGCAGCCCGGCGAGATCGACCTCATCGTCGTCGGCACCGCGTCGCCGGACCGCCTGTTGCCGTCGGCGGCCGTGGACCTTCAGGCCGCCCTGGGCGCCAGCCGCGCCGCTGCATTCGACGTGGGCGCCGCGTGCTCCGGCTTTATCTATGGCGCGACCGTCGCCGAAGGGCTAATGGCCACCACGGGCGCCGAGACCGCGCTGGTCGTCGGCGTGGAGAAGCTGAGCGCCATCACGGACTGGAAGGATCGGTCTACCGCGGTCCTGTTCGGCGATGGCGCCGGCGCCGCGATTCTCAAGCGCTCGAAGCAGCACCGCGGCATCCTGTCCACGTACGTGCGAAGCGATGGAACGCTCGGCGACCTGTTGTGCCGGCCGGCTGGTGGCGCCGCCACGCCGTTTGCCTCGCAACCGGTCGAGCCGCGCTGGCAGAACATCACGATGAACGGACGCGAGGTCTTCAAGCACGCCGTCCGCTCCATGTCCGATGCCGCAACACGCGCCCTGGACGGCGCCAAGCTCACCGCGGCGGACATCGACGTGATGATTCCGCACCAGGCGAACATCAGGATCATCGAAGCCACGGCGAAGCACGCGGGCATCCCGATGGACAAGGTCTACGTGAACGTGGACCGCTATGGCAATACCTCCGCGGCCTCCATTCCGATCGCGCTCGATGAAGCGCTCGAGTCGGGACGCATCAAGGAAGGCTCCACGGTGCTCCTCGTCGCCTTCGGCGCGGGATTCACGTGGGGCGCGATGGCGATCGGATTCTAGCCCGGGAACCCATGGACGTCGTGCTACTGTTTCCCGGACAGGGCTCGCAGAAACCGGGGATGGCGAAAGATCTGGTCGACGCCTTTCCGGCGGCGCGCGCGGTGTTCGAGCGCGCGGATCGCTGCCTGGCCACGTCGCTTTCGTCCCTCTGTTTCGAGGGTCCCGCCGAGGAACTGACGCTCACGCACAATGCGCAGCCGGCGCTGCTGGCGCATGGCGCCGCGGTCTGGGCCGTGGTGCGCGACCGGATCGGGTCGCGCGTGCGCGCCGCGGCTGGCCATTCCCTTGGCGAGTTCACGGCCTACCACGCGGCGGGCGCGATGGAGCTGGAGGATGCGCTCAAGCTGGTGCGGCGCCGCGGAGAGCTGATGTACGAGAGCGGCGTACGTCGCCCGGGCGCCATGGCGGCGCTGCTCGGCGACCTCAGGGAGCCCGTCGAAGCCATCTGCGCCCGAGCCACGGCAGAGGCGGGCCTCGTCTCGCCCGCGAACTACAACGCGCCGGGCCAGATCGTGATCAGTGGCGAGGACGCGGGGGTCGAGCGCGCCATGGCCCTGGCAAAGGAGGCAGGAGCCAAGCGGGCGATCAAGCTGAACGTGAGCGGGGCGTTCCACTCGGCGCTGATGGAAACAGCTCTAGATGGCCTGTCACAAGCTGTTGCCACTACAGCTTTTGAGAATCCGGCGTTTCCAGTTTTTGCCAACGTAACCGCGCAGGCGGTGACGGAAGCAGGGCAGGCGCGAGCGTTGCTGCTCAAGCAACTTACGAAGCCCGTCCGGTGGACCGAGGAGGTGGAGGCGATCGCGGAGCGCTTTCCGGCGGCGCTGTTTGTGGAAATGGGGCCGGGAAGCGTGTTGACCGGGCTCGTGAAGAAGATCTCGCCATCCGTGAAGACCATGACCTGCGGCACGGCCACCGAAGTCACCCAGCTCCTGGAGCAAGCCGCATGACGCAGATCGATCTGACGGGGCGGACCGCGCTGGTCACGGGGAGCACCCGGGGCATCGGTCGCGCGATTGCGGAAACGCTCGCGGGGGCCGGTGCCACCGTCGCCATCGTCGGGCGCGACCGTGCGAAGGCGGAGGAGGCCGCGGGCACCGTGCGCAACGCGAAAGGGTTCGCCTGCGACGTGGGCGATCCCGCGTCTGTGACCGCGCTCGTGAACGAGGTGGAACAGAGTCTGGGGGCGGTCGATATCCTCGTGAACAATGCGGGCATCACGAAGGACAACCTGCTGATGCGACTGAAGGACGACGACTGGGACGCGGTGCTGAACGCGAATCTCCGTGGGGCCTTCGTGGCCATGCGGGCGGCGAGCCGTGGCATGATGAAGCGTCGGTGGGGGCGGATCATCAACATTGCCAGTGTGGTGGGCCTCATCGGCAACAAGGGGCAGGCCAACTATGCCGCAAGCAAGGCGGGACTGATCGGACTAACCAAGTCGGTGGCCAAGGAACTCGCCTCCCGAAACATCCTGGCGAACGTCGTGGCCCCCGGGTTCATCGACACGGACATGACGGCCGCGCTGACGCCGGACGCCCGTGAGGTGCTCGCGAAGCAGATCCCGCTGGAACGGCTGGGGACCCCGCAGGACGTCGCCGGGGTGGTCGCATTTCTTGCGTCGGAGCACGCCGCCTATATCACGGGGCAGGTCGTCGTGGTGGACGGCGGCATGGTCATGTGACGTTGCCGCATAGTCTTACTAGATTCTACCGCACCATCACCTCATAGAGGACACGACCCATGGCCGAAAACGCACAACGAGTCCGTGACATCATCGAGAAGGAGCTCGGCGTCGAGCGGGAAAAGCTCACGGACGACGCGAGTTTCATCGAGGATCTCGGCGCCGACAGCCTCGACATCGTCGAGCTGGTCATGGAGTTCGAGAAGGAGTTCAACATCGATATTCCCGATGAGGACGCCGAAAAGCTCCGCACTGTCGGCGACGCGATCGGCTATCTGAATCAGAAGGTGGGGAGCGGCGCCTGATGCGGCGTCGGGTCGTCGTGACTGGCATGGGCGCGCTGACGCCAGTCGGCAATGACGTGGCGACGACCTGGAAGGCGCTGGTCTCCGGCGCATCGGGGGCCGCGAACATCACCAAGTTCGACGCCTCGACGTTTCCGGTGAAGTTCGCGTGTGAGCTGAAGGGCTTCGATCCGCTGATGTACATGGATCGCAAGGAGGCACGGCGCGCGGACTGGTACACGCAGTACGCGCTCGCCGCGTCGGTGCAGGCCATGCAGGACGCCGGCCTGGAGAACGCCTCGGGCATCGATCCTGACCGCATCGGCGTGATCGTCGGCAGCGGCATCGGTGGGCTCAAGAGCTTCGAGGAACAGCACGACGTGTATCGCGAGCGCGGGCAGACGAAGATCAGCCCGTTCTTCATCCCGATGTTCATCGCGGATATCGCCGCCGGCATCGTGTCCATGCGCTTCAACGCGAAGGGACCCAACTACGCCACGGTGAGCGCGTGCGCCACCAGCGCGCATGCCATCGGCGACGCATACCGCACCATCCAGTACGGCGACGCCGACGTGATGATCACGGGCGGCTCCGAGGCCACGGTGACGCCGATGGCGATCGGCGGTTTCGCCAACATGAAGGCGCTCTCCGAGCGCAATGAATCGCCGGCCACGGCGTCGCGGCCGTTCGACGCCACGCGCGACGGCTTCGTCATGGGCGAGGGCGCGGGGATCGTGATCCTCGAGGAGCTGGAGCACGCCCGCCAACGCGGGGCGCGCATTTACGCGGAGATCGTGGGATATGGCGCCACCGGCGACGCCCATCACCTCACCGCGCCAGCGCCCGAGGGGGAGGGCGCGCAGCGCGCCATGCGCCGCGCGCTGAACGACGCCAAACTGGCCGTGACCGACGTGCAGTACATCAACGCGCACGGGACGTCGACGCCGGCCAATGACCTGAACGAGACCAAGGCCATCAAGGCCGTGTTCGGGGAGGCGGCGGGCACGATCAACGTCAGCTCCACCAAGTCGGCCACCGGACACATGCTCGGCGCGGCCGGCGCGGTCGAATTCATCGTCTGCGCGCATGTGGTGCGCGAATGCGTGGTGCCGCCAACGATCAACTATCAGACGCCAGACCCGGAACTCGACCTCAACTTCACGCCGAACGCATCGGCCAAACGCGATGTTCGCGCGGCGCTGTCCAACAGTTTCGGATTCGGCGGGCACAACGTGTCGCTCGCCGTGCAGCGCTTCGAGAGCTGACGCGGCGTGACCCGCGTCGGACTTGGGTACGACTCGCACCGGTTCGAGCCACCCGGCCCGTTGACGCTCGGCGGGATTCGCATCCCCTTCGACCTGCATCTGCACGGCCATTCCGACGGCGACGCGCTCTGCCACGCGCTCACGGACGCCGTCCTGGGCGCGGCCGGAGCGGGCGATATCGGCGAGATGTTCTCCGATCGCGATCCAGCCAACGCCGGACGGGATTCCGTCGGGATGCTGACGCTGGCCGTGCGGCGTGCGGGCGACCTGGGATTCCGCGTCGCGCAGGCCGACATCACGATCATCGCGGAGTCGCCCCGGCTGGCCGATCACAAGCAGGCCATACGTGAGCGGATGGCCCAGGCCCTGGGCGTGGCGCCCGCGGACGTGAACGTGAAGGCCAAGACGAACGAGGGGATGGGCTGGATCGGCCGTGGCGAAGGCATCGCGTGCATCGCCGTCGTCACTCTGGCGCCAGCGTAGGGCCTCCCGCTCACCGCGCCGTCGCCCCCCGCCCCCCGTGCAGTCGGTCTTCGAGTGGCTCGTCACCCTGCCGCCCAACACGCTGTACGGCGTGCTGGCCCTGATCGCGGCACTGGAAAACTTCGTGCCGCCGTTTCCGTCGGATCTGACGGTGGCGTTCGGCAGTTTCCTCGTCGCGCAGGGCAGCGAAGGCACCCTCCCGGCAGTGTTCCTGTCGACCTGGTGTGGCAACGTGGGCGGCGCCATGTGCGTGTACTTCCTCGGCCGGCGGTACGGCGCGCAGCCCATGGAGCGCCGGTTGGCGGGACGGCGCGCGAAGAGCGTCGATGCCCGATTGCGCGCCCTCTTCGATCGATTCGGCATGGCCGCGGTGTTCGTGAGCCGGTTCATCCCGGGGGTGCGCGCCATCGTACCCGCGTTCGCCGGCGCCCTGCGATTGCCCGTCGGCCGCACGTTCGCCATGATGGCGCTGGCCTCGGCTCTCTGGTACGGACTCATTACGTACGTGGCGTTCCGCGTAGGGGCGGATTGGGAGCGCCTCCGCGAAACCCTCAGCCGCTATGGTCGGGGCGCGGCAATCGTGTCAGGAATCATCCTCGTGGCGGGTCTGGCAACATGGTACCTCGCGCACCGACGTCGCACGCCGACCTGATTCCCGACGCGCAGGCGCGCGTGTTCCTGCTCGAGCGGTTCACGGACTTTCTCACGCTCGAGAAAGGATCGTCTCCGCGAACGCGCGACGCGTACGCGCGGGACGTGTCACGATTCGTCACGTTCGCCCTCACGCGCGGCGCCGCGGCGCCGGCGGCGGTGACGCCCAGGATCCTCCGGGACTTCATCTATCAGATGAAGGATCTCGGACTCTCCCCCGCGTCCATCCGGCGCAACGTTTCATCGGTCCGCGGCTACTTCCGCTTTCTGCTGGGGGACGGACACCTTGCGCTGGACCCGAGCGAGCGGCTGGAGACGCCGCAGCGGTGGCGAACGCTCCCCGAGGTGCTCACGAAGGACGAGGTGCGGCGCCTGCTCGCCGCGCCGACGATGGACGATACCCTGTACTTTCGCGACCGCGCGATGCTCGAGGTGGCGTATGGCGCCGGCCTGCGCGTCTCCGAGTGGATCGGCATCGGCGTCAAGGACCTCCAGATGGACGACGGGCTGATTCGCGTATTCGGCAAGGGAAGCAAGGAGCGACTCGTGCCGATCGGCCGGAGCGCGATCGGCGCGCTGGCCATCTACCTGCGCGAACTGCGCCCCGCCATCGAGCGCGGAGCCGGCAAGGGCAGGCTGTTCCTGAACGCCCGCGGCGAGCCCCTGTCGCGCATGGGTGCCTGGAAGATCCTGCGCAAGTACGTGGAGCGCGCCGGCATCGCCAAGACGGTGTCTCCGCACACGTTGCGCCACTCATTCGCCACCCACCTGCTGGAGGGCGGGGCCGACCTGCGCGCGGTACAGGAGATGCTTGGACATGCCGACATCTCGACCACGCAGATCTACACGCACGTGGATCGCGAGTACCTCCGGCAGGTGCACCGGCGCTATCATCCGCGGGCATGATCCTCGTCATCGACAACTACGACTCGTTCACGTACAACCTCGTCCAGTACCTCGGCGAGTTGGGCGCCGACCCGGTCGTGCGGCGCAACGACGCGATTGCGGTTGACGACGTGGGCACGCTGGGGCCGTCCGCCATCGTGATCTCGCCGGGCCCCGGCGAGCCGGCGCAGGCTGGCGTGTCCGTTCCGTTGGTGCGGCGCTGGGGGGCCACGATCCCCATTCTTGGCGTGTGTCTCGGCCATCAAGCCATTGGTGAGGCGTATGGGGGGCGGGTCGTGCGCGCCGCGCGCGTGATGCATGGCAAGACGTCCCGCGTACGGCACGATGGGCGGGAACTGTTCGCCGGGCTCCCCAACCCCTTGGAAGTCATGCGATACCACTCCCTGGTCGTGGAGTCCGCGTCGCTTCCCGGTAGCCTCACAGTGCTTGCGCGCGATGAGAGCGACCCGGAGGAGATCCATGCGGTGCGTCACCGGGAGCATCGGGTCTGGGGCGTGCAGTTTCATCCCGAATCCATCATGACGCCACACGGAAAGCCGATGCTGAAGAACTTCCTCGAGCTCGCCAGTTGAGACTGTATCTGGCCGTCGTCGCCGGCATCCTCCTGCTGCCCGCCGGCGCGGCGGCGCAGGCGCGGGTGACGGTCATCGATGCCGGCCCCGGCTCCAGCGGCCGAATCCTCCGGACCGCGACAGCGCTGCCGCACCGGCTCGTGGAGCCGGACACCGGATGGTTCATCCTGGGCCGTGACTCGACCCAGCGCACCACCCTCATCGTGCTGGGGCGCAGCGCCGCGATCGCGTCGCGCGTGGACGGCGACGTGATCGTGGTGGGCGGGGATCTGTATGTTCGCCCGGGCGCGCACATCACGGGGCGCGGCGTCGCCATCGGCGGCGGCACCTACCCCTCCACGCTCGCCGTCGTGGAGCAGGGGACGCTGAGCTTCCGCGACAACACGTTCTCCATCGCGCCCGGGCCAGGCGGATACACGCTCGCGTACCAGTCCCTGCGGGAACACGCGTCTCCGCCGCTCCTCTTTCCCGGCGCCTACGGGTTGCGGATGCCGCGCTACGATCGCGTGAACGGAGTGTCCATCCCCTTCGGGCCGTCGCTCACCGTGGCATCCGGGCGCGGTGAACTGGACGCGCTGGTCACCTATCGCTCGGATCTCGGGCAGTTCGATCCGTCGGTGGAAGGGGGGGTCCAGTTCTCCCGCCGTTTGCGCGCGCAAGCCGCCGTCGGGCGGGGCACGCTCTCGAACGACGCCTGGATCTGGTCAAACCTGGTGAACTCCTTCTCCGCGCTGGTGTTCGGCAAGGACACCCGCAACTATTACCGCGCGGACCGCGCGGAGTTGACGGTGCACCGGTTGTGGGAAACCGTAAGCGCCCAGATCGAGCCGTTCATCGGCGCGATGGCCGAACGCGCGTGGTCCATCGGCCCGTCTGTCGGCAGCCAGCACGGCCCATGGAGTCTCTTCGGGCGAGCGGACAGTCTGGGCATGCGCCGCCCGAACCCGCCCATCCAGCCCGGCGATATCGCGTCAGCGCTGGCGGGAGGCACCGTGCTGTGGGAAGCGCAGGACGTTCGCGTGCGTCTCCGATCGCGCGGCGAGATCGCGCTCGCCGCGCCCGCGGACCAGCGCTTTCAGCAGGCCACGACGGACCTGGACGTGAGTTTTCCCACCGTGCGCGAACAGGAGTACGCGCTGGAGGTGCATTGGGTGACGACCTTCGGCGACACACCGCCGCCGCAGCGCTTTTCCTGGCTCGGTGGGTCGGGCACCCTGCCGTTCCTGGACCTGCTGGAGCAGGGGGGCGACGAGGCCCTCCTCATCGAGCAGCGCTATTCGGTTCCGGTGCCACGCATCCGGGTGGGGTTCCTGGGTGAGCCCACGCTCCAGTTCCGGCACCGGTTGGGGAGCGCTGGGATCGGGCGGCTGCCGACCCTCGAGCAGGTCATCGGCGTGGGTGTCATGCTTGCGCTCGTCCGCGGCGAGATCCAGCTCGACCCAGCCCGGGGTGAAACGCGCTTCTCCGTGGGCTTTTCGTTCTCGCGATAGCGCCAGCCCGCGCGCATCGCTACACTACACTTCCGTGCCGGTCGGACCGATTTTCCCAGTCCGGCGCGGGGTATGAAGACCCTCGCCGTCATCCCAGCCAGACTGGGCGCGACGCGTCTCCCCCGCAAACCACTCCGCCTCCTGGCCGGCAGGCCGCTCGTCATTCGGGTCTGGGAGCGCGTGTCGGCGATGCAGGTGGCTGATCGCTGCGTGATCGCGACCGACAGCGAGGAGGTCGCCGCCGCCGCTCGCGACAACGGCGCGGACGTCGTGCTGACCAGCGCCCGGCACCCATCCGGCACCGACCGCGTGGCCGAAGTCGCCGCGCGCCGCGAGTTCGCCGGATTCAGCGTGGTGCTGAACGTCCAGGGAGACGAGCCGTTCGTGTCCGCGGACGCCGTCCGCGGCGCGCTCGCCGTGGTGCGCGACGACGTGACAGTGGGAACCGCGTGCGTCAGCGCCCAGGCCGCCGTGCTGACCGAGCCCGATGTCGTGAAGGTCGTTGTCTCCGACCAGGGCCGGGCGCTTTATTTTTCGAGGGCACCGATTCCGTTCCTGCGGGACATCCGCGACTCGCACGACCTGGCGCTCCTCCGCGAGCGGGTACGGCAACACATCGGCGTCTACGCGTACACCCGGGACGCGCTGGCGGCCTGGGTGGCACTGCCCATCCATCCGCTGGAACGCATCGAACGGCTGGAGCAGCTGCGTCCGCTGGCTGCGGGGTGGGCGATTGGCGTGGCGGAGATCGAGGGCGGATGGCCGCCGCGTCGCGGCATTGATACGGAAGGCGACCTGGCGGAAGCCAATTCCGAATGGACCATTTTCAGTGGAGAGCCAGCCTGATGCAACCGACCGAGCGCCAACACCCGACCAAGTTCATTTTCGTGACGGGCGGGGTGGTTTCCTCGCTTGGCAAGGGCATCGCCGCCGCGTCGCTGGGTCGCTTGCTCGTCGAGCGCGGACTGCGCGTCACGATGATGAAGTTCGATCCCTACATCAACGTGGACCCCGGCACGATGTCGCCATTTCAGCATGGCGAAGTGTTTGTCACGGACGACGGCGCGGAGACGGACCTCGACCTGGGCCACTACGAGCGGTTCATCGATCGTCCGCTCTCGCAGGCGAACAACGTCACCACCGGGCGCATCTATCTGAACGTGATCACCAAGGAACGCCGCGGCGAATACCTCGGCTCCACGGTCCAGGTGATTCCACACATCACGGACGAGATCAAGTCGGCAATCCGGCGCATCGCGCCCGAGAACGACGTGGTGATCGTGGAGATCGGCGGGACCGTGGGCGACATCGAGTCGCTCCCGTTCCTGGAGGCCATCCGCCAGTTCCGGCATGACGTGGGACGCGAACACGCGATCTTCGTGCACCTTACGCTCCTGCCGTTCATCGCGGCGGCGGGCGAATTGAAGACCAAGCCCACCCAGCACTCCGTCCGCGACCTCATGGAGATCGGGATCCAGCCGGACATGCTGATCGTGCGCACGGAGAAGCCCATCTCGGACGACATCAAGCGGAAGATCTCGCTCTTCTGCAACGTGGACTTCGGGTGCGTCATCGAGAGCCCGGATGTACGCACCATCTACGAGGTGCCCGTGCGCTTTCACGAGCAGGGGTTCGACGAAAAGGTGCTCGAGCGCCTGGGCCTCGAGGGGCCCCGGCCGAACCTCGACCAGTGGAGAGGCATCGTGACGCGCGTGCTCGACCCGCACGAGCACGTGCGGATCGCGGTGGTGGGGAAGTACACCGAGTTCGTGGACAGCTACAAGAGCGTGCAGGAATCGCTGATCCACGGTGGCATCGCGAACGACGTCGGCGTGGACATCCAATGGCTCTCCAGCGACGACTTCACCGCGCCTGACCGCGCCGCCGAGATCCTCGCCTCGTATCACGGGCTGCTCGTGCCGGGCGGCTTCGGCGTGCGCGGCGTGGATGGCATGGTCGAAGCCATCCGGCACGCGCGCGTGTCCGGGCTGCCGTTCTTCGGCATCTGCCTTGGCATGCAAACGGCCATCATCGAATTCGCGCGCAACGTGTGCGGTCTGGAAGACAGCCATTCGTCGGAGTTCGCTCCCGAGTGCGACAACGCCGTCATCTCGCTCATGGAGTCCCAGCAGCACGTGACCGACATGGGCGGCACGATGCGACTCGGCGCGTATCCGGCGCGACTCTCCCGCGGGTCCCGCGCCGCGGAGGTGTACGGCGTCGCGGAGATCAGCGAGCGCCATCGCCACCGGTACGAGGTCTCCAACAGCTTCCGCGACCAGTTCGTGGAGAACGGGTTGCGGTTGACCGGCCTCAGTCCGGACGGGCAGCTCGTGGAGATCATCGAATACCCGCAGCACCCCTGGTTCATCGGCTGCCAGTTCCATCCCGAGCTCAAGTCCCGCCCCACCCGTCCGCATCCGCTCTTCGCCGGCTTCATCGCCGCGGCCGTGAAGGCCAAGCGCTCGCGCCGCAACGCGTCACCGTCGTTCGCCGAGGCGCGCGACTGACGTGGCAGTGTTCGCCGAGGACGCACTCTTCGTCATTGCCGGCCCGTGCGTCCTCGAGGACGACGCGCTGAACCTTCGCATCGCCGCGCATCTCGCGAAGCTCGCTGACCGCGTGCCCGGCGGCATCATCTACAAGGCGAGCTTCGACAAGGCGAATCGCTCGAACGCGGGCGCGCACCGCGGACCGGGGATCCACGAGGGACTGGAGATGCTCGCGCGCGTCAAGCGCGAGTCGGGGCTGCCGGTGCTCACGGACGTCCATCTTCCCGAGCAGTGCGCGGCGGTGGCGCAGGTGGCCGACGTGCTGCAGATCCCAGCGTTCCTCTGCCGCCAGACAGACCTGCTGAATGCCGCGGGCGCGACGGGGAAGGCCGTCAACATCAAGAAGGGTCAGTGGATGCACCCGGAGGGAATGCGTGGCGCCGTCGAAAAAGTGCGCGACGCCACCAGCGGGATGCGTCAGGCGAAGGGCGACCGGCGACTGTCCATGCCGGCGGCAAGGCTGTCGGACATCGCCGTCACCGATCGCGGCACATTCTTCGGGTATGGTGACCTGGTGGTGGATATGCGCGACTTCGCGCGGATGCGTGAGTCCTGCGGCGTTCCGGTGATCTTCGACGCGACCCACAGCGTGCAGCGCCCCGGCCTGGGCGCCGCCGGTTCGAGTGGCGGCGCCCGTGAATTCATTCCGCCCCTGACCCTGGCGGCGATCGCCGCCGGCGCGAACGGGCTGTTCCTCGAAACGCACCCGGCGCCGGATGGCGCGCCCAGCGACGGACCGAACATGCTGCCGCTGGACCAGCTGGCGCCCCTCCTCGACCGCGTGATGCGGGTATGGAACGCGACGCACACGTGATCGCCCCGGAAGTCGCGCGGCGCATCCGGCTCGTCGGGCTCGACGTCGATGGCGTGCTCACGGACGGCGGCATCTATCTCGGGAGCGTCGGCGAGGCGTCCCACGAGTTCAAGCGATACGACATCCAGGACGGACTCGGCATTCACTTCCTGCGCCGGGCCGGCCTGCGCGTTGCCATCGTCACCGGGCGCGTGTCCGAGAGTGTTCGACTGCGCGCGCGCGAACTCGAGATCGAGGACGTGGCGCAGGACGCGGCCGCCCGCAAGCTTCCCGCCTTTCTCAACATGCTCGATCGCCACAACATCCAGCCGTCCGAGGCCGCCTTCATCGGCGACGACTTTCCCGATCTCCCGGTGCTCCGCATCGTCGGCCTGCCGGTGGCGGTTGGCAACGCGGCGCCCGACATCCGGGCCGTGGCCACGCTCCGCCTGGTACGGACCGGCGGCGCGGGGGCGGTTCGGGAGTTCGCGGAATTGTTGCTCAAGGCGCGCGGCGAGTGGAAGTCGGTCACCGATGCCTATGTGAACGAGCGCTCCCTGCGTGGGAAGGGGGGGGGGGGAGGGGCCCCCCCCCCGGAGCATTGAGCGACGATTCACGCATCATCGCGCGCGGAAAACGCGTGCTCGCGCTGGAGCGCGACGCCGTCGCCGCGGCACTCGGCCGCCTGGACGAACGCTTCGCGCGCGGGGTCGCGCTGATGCGGGACTGCACGGGGCGGGTCATCGTCGCCGGCGTCGGCAAATCCGGACTCATCGCGCGCAAGGTAGCGGCGACGCTCACGTCAACCGGCACGCCCGCCACCTTTCTGCACCCGGTGGACAGCGTGCATGGCGACCTCGGCATCGTCGGTCCGAATGATGTGGCCATCATCATCTCCAAGAGCGGCGAGTCCGACGAATTGTTCGCACTCGTCGAGCAGTTGAAGCGGCTGGGCGTCCGGCTGATCGCGATCACCGGTGGAACGAGTTCCGGATTGGCCCGCCACGCGGACATCGTGCTCGACGCCTCGGTGGCGGAAGAGGCCTGCCCGCACGACCTCGCGCCCACGACCAGCACGACCGTCGCCCTCGCGCTCGGCGACGCGCTCGCCGTCGCGCTCCTCGAGGAGAAGGGGTTCCAGCGCCAGGACTTCGCCCGCCTCCATCCCGGCGGATCCCTCGGACGGCGCCTGCTCACACAGGTGGAAGAGGTGATGGAGCGGGACGATCTGCCCGTCCTGCGTTCCGGCGACACCATGCGAAAGGCCATCGTCCTGCTCGCCAGGCGGCGCGGGATTGCCATCATGCTCGACGCAGATGGCCGCATGGCTGGCGTCATGACCAGTGGCGACCTCACGCGAGCGATGGAGCGCGAGGCGGATATCCTGTCCGTGCCCGTGGGCACGCTCCTCAACCCCGATCCCAAGGTCGCGCGGCACAATGAACTGGCCAGTGCGGTAGTATACCGGATGGAAACGCACGGTATCATGGCCATGCCGGTCCTCGGCGCCGACGACCGGCTGGTGGGGGTCATCCATCTCCACGACCTGATGCGGGCGCGGCTGGCGTGAGGGCGCTCGTCTGCGGCGTGGCATCGATCGTCGGGATGGCCGCGTGCTCGAAAGGCACGCAGCCGCCCGTCGCCAACGAGGCGACCCTGTCGGACAGTGCAGAGCAGGTATTGTTCGACGTGCGATCGAATCTGACCACCAGCGGCGTGAAGCGCGGCCTGATGCTCGCGGACACGGTCTTCGTGTTCAACGACCAGACGCGCTTCGCGCTGCGCCGCGTGCGCGCGAACTTCAACACCGAGATCGGCATGCCCAACGGCACCCTGCGCGGCGATCGGGGCACGTACAACCTTCGCACGAAAATTCTCGAAGGGTTCGGCAACGTCGTCGTGACGTCCACGGACGGCAAACGGCTCACGTCGAACCACCTCCGGTATGCGGAGAACCTGGATCAGATCTCGAGCGACAGCGCGTTCGTGTACACCGAGGTGGGACGCGTGCAACGAGGCATCGGATTCACGACCGACCCGAACCTCAAGGTGTTCCGATGCCTGCGCGCGTGCCGGACGGAAGGTGACGTGCAACTGGGCAACATCACGCCGTGATGCGCCGCGCCGTCCTGCTGGCCCTGCTCTCTGTCGCACCGCAGCTGGCGCCGGCGCAGGGACGCGAGCGCTGTACGATCACCGGTGGAACCACGGGCCCGGGCGGCCAGACCATCGTCCAGCTGCCCAGCGGCCAGCGCAACTCCTTCATGGGCGGCGGCGTGCTGGTGCGGTGCCCGGTGTCCGACCTGACGCTGCGCGCGGACAGCCTGGAGTCCTACGGCGACGAGGGGCGCATTTTCCTCATGGGAAGCGTGCACTATGACGAGCCCCGCCTCTCACTGAATTCGCGTTTCCTCACCTACCATCAGCGCGACGAGCACATCGTCGCCAGCGGCGACGTGGACGCGCGCCTGCCGAACGGCTCCTCCCTGCGCGGGCCCGTCGCGGAATATTTCCGCGCGATCCCGGTGACTCGTCCGGTGACCCGGCTCTTTGCCAATGGCCGGCCCACGATCAGCGTCGTGCAGCGGGACTCCACCGGCGCCCCCGGCGAGCCCCTTGTCGTGATCGCGAACAACGTCCTGATGCTCGGCGACAGTCTCGTGTATGCGGGCGGGGTCGTGACGGCCACGCGCCCCGAAATCGAAGCGCGCGGAGACTCGATGGCCCTCGACAGCCAACGCGAAGTCATGGTGATGATGCGCGATCCTGTCATCGAGGGGCGGGGCGAGCGCGCGTTCACGCTGCAGGGCGCGCGCATCGAGCTCACGTCGGTCAACCGCGAATTGCGACGCGTGTTGTCCATGGGGCAGGGAAAAGCGGTCAGTCAGGACTTGACGCTCACGAGCGATACGATCGATCTCCGCGTGGCGGACGACCTGCTGCAGCGGGCCATCGTCTGGGGACCGTCGCGCGCGCACGCCGTTTCGCCGGCACAGCGAATCACTGCGGACTCCATTGACGTGAGCATGCCCGCGCAGCGGCTCAGGGAAATGCACGCGGTCCGGGGCGCGATCGCGCAGGGAGAGCCGGATTCGGTTCGCTTTCGCGCGGATACACTCGACTGGATGCGCGGCGACACGATCGTGGCGCGGTTCGACACGCTCGTGGCGGGCGATACCGCCAGTGGCACTCGATTGCGCGAGCTGGTGGCGCTTGGCAACGCGCGGTCGTACCATCACATGGCCCCATCGGATACCACGATGCGCCGGCCGGCGATCAACTACGTGCGGGGGCGTGAAATCACCGTCGCCATGGAAAACCAGGCCGTCGCCAAGGTCACTGTGATAGGCCAGGCAGCCGGCATGTACCTCGAACCCAGAGCCGAGGTCGACCGCGGCGTCCCTCGACCGCGGCAATGACCGATCCCCGCGTCCAGGAGATCGTGGAGCAGCTGGCGCATAGCGACCGGTCCGCTGCGCTCGCGCTCCACGCACTGATCGTCGTCGCCACCGACGACGGCACGGCCAACTTCAGCGACGCCGCCAGGGCGTATCGGGACGACCACATCGCGGCCCTGAGGGCGACCGGAAAGGACGCCGAGCGCGAGGCGGGCCGGCTCTCGCTGGACGAGGTTCGCGCGCATCTGGCGAGCAGCGTCTTTCCCCGACTAGCCGGGCTCGGCTTCATCATGCTGCCCGAGGCGGGCCTTCTGGCACCGGACGCGACCGTGCGTTTCAGCGGCCTGTTCTGGCCGCAGATCCGCGAGAATCGGCACCAGGTCGCTGACGCGCTGCGTCGCACCGGCGAGCACGCGCTGGTGCCGGAAGCCCTCCCTGAGGCCCCTGCGGCGCCCGGAAGCGTCCTGGAAGCAACCGGGCTCGTCAAGATGTACCGGCGCCGAAAGGTCGTGAGTGACGTGGCCCTTCGATTGCAACAGGGGGAGATCGTTGGACTGCTGGGCCCGAATGGCGCGGGGAAGACGACGACGTTCTACATGATCGTTGGACTGATCCCGCCGATGACCGGGAAGATCCTGTTGGACGGACGCGACATCACCGGCATGCCGATGTACCAGCGCTCCAGACTGGGCCTTGGATACCTGTCACAAGAACCGTCCATCTTCCGAAAGCTGTCAGTCGAAGAGAATATCTTGGCCATCCTGGAGACGCTACCGATCTCAGCCGACGAGCGGCGCGCCCGGCTCGAGCACCTGCTCGACGAGCTCAGCATCAAGCATCTGCGCTCCAGCAAGGCGTTCGCCTTGTCCGGGGGAGAGCGACGCCGCCTCGAGATCACCCGCGCCCTCGTGACCGAACCGAAGTTCATGATGCTGGACGAGCCGTTCGCCGGGGTCGACCCGATCGCCGTGCACGACATTCAGCAGATCGTCGCCAACCTGCGCAGTCGCCGCATCGGGGTGCTGATCTCCGACCACAACGTCGAGCAGACCCTGGACATCGTGGATCGCGCCTACATCATGTTTGATGGTCATGTCAAGGTCTCGGGAACCGTGCGCGAACTCGTTTTTGACGACACGGTCGCCGACATTTATCTGGGACCTACGCTGACCGCGCGCCTTCGTACGCGGTTCTCCTCGGAGAACGGCGGCCCGGAGCACCAGGCATGAGACCAGGCCTTTCGCAACACACGCAGCTCAAGCAGGAATTGAAGATCAATCCGCGCCTCTATCAGGCGATGGATCTGCTGTACATGCCCCTCCTCGATCTCCAGCAGCACCTCAAGCAGGAGCTGCTGAACAATCCCTTCCTCGAGATGGCCGAGCTGGACGAGGAGGAGGAGCAGGAGACCGAGGGCGAGACGGAGGTCGAGGCGGAGGTCGCGCAGGAGCCCGAGAAGCAGGCAAGCGACGAAATCGACTGGGAAGAGATCCTGCTGGACGGCTTCGACACGGGCGGACGCCGTGAGGAACACGAGGAGCGCGAGTACTACGAACCCGTCACCGTGGACACGCGTGATCTCTCCGATCACCTGCGCGATCAGATCACGCTGCTGGACCTGAATCCGCGCCAGGTGGTGCTGGCGGAGGAGTTCATCGGCAACATCGACGACGACGGCTACCTCAAGGCGTCGATGGAGGCGATCGTCAATGGCGTGAACGACATGGTGCGGCACGCCGCCGAGGAGGTCGAGCGCGAGGTCGACGCGGAGGAATTGCCGCTCTACACCATGCCGGAAGCCGACGACATGCTGCGTACGATCCAGAATCTGGATCCGCCGGGCGTTGGCGCCCGCGACCTGCGCGAATGCCTCATGCTCCAGTTGCAGGAAGGGGGGCTGGAGCACTCGGTGCCATATCGTCTCGTCCGGGACTGCTTCGACGAGCTGATCAATCACCGCTGGAGCGAGATCTCCAAGCGGTTCGGCATCAGCCCCACCGACGTCCAGAAGGCGGCGGACGAGATCCAGAAGCTGGACCCGAAGCCCGGCATCAAGCACAGCGATCTGTCCGACAACTACATCACGCCCGATCTCATCGTCGAGAAAATCGATGGCCGGTACCACGTGTTTCTCAACGACGCGAACCTGCCGCGCCTGAAACTCAGCAAGACCTACCAGGACATCGCGCGGGACAAGAAGAAGTTCGACGGCGAGAGCAAGGAGTTCATCTCCAACAAGCTCAACTCGGCGAACTGGATGATCCAGGCCATCGAGCAGCGCCGGCAGACGATGCTGAAGGTCATGAACTACATTGTCGAGCGGCAGCGCGAATTCTTCGAGAAGGGCGTGCAGTTCCTCAAGCCGCTCACGCTGCGCGAAGTGGCCGAGGTGATCAACATGCACGAATCCACCGTGAGCCGCGTGACCAACGAGAAGTACGTGCAGACGCCTCGCGGGGTGCTGCCGCTCAAGTTCTTCTTCTCCTCGGGGCTCTCCACCACCGGCGGCGAGGACGTCTCCGCGCGCGGCATCAAGGCGCAGATCGAGAAGCTCGTGTCCGACGAAGACGCGAAGCACCCGTTGACGGACCAGGCCATCGTCAACATCCTCAAGCAGAACGGCGTCCAGATCGCGCGCCGGACCGTGGCCAAGTACCGCGATCAACTGGGAGTGCTCTCGGCGCGCATGCGCAAGCGGGTATGAGGATCACCCCTCCACTCAGATCGTCGATCCTTCCTGATAAGCACGAGATGACACGCAACGGCGGTGTTGATGTGTCGGTTCTCGTCCCAGCCAAGGACGAAGCGGAGAATCTTCCGCTCTTCATGAAGCAGGCGGCGGTCGCATTTGCGGGCGACAAGACGACGTCGTACGAGGTCGTGGTAATCGACGACGGGTCCGTGGACGACACGCCCCGCGTCCTTCGCGACCTCGAGCGAGAGTACGCCTTCCTGCGCGTGGCCCGTCACCGCAGCCAGCGCGGCATCGCCGACGCGCTGCGGACCGGGTACCTCCAGTCCAAGGGCCGCGTGCTCGTGTTCTATCCGGCCGACCTGCAGTTCAAACCGGAAGACATCCCGCGGCTGGTGGAGCCGATCCTGGCCGACCGCGCCGACCTGGTGACGGGCTTCAAGCAGGGCGCCTACGACAAGGCCTTCGTCTCGGGGATCTACAACCGGCTCAGCCGCACGCTGTTCAACGTGCGCGTCCGCGACCTGAACTCGGTGAAGGCCTACCGCCGGGAAGTGATGGACGCGCTTCCGGTCCGGCCGGACTGGCATCGCTATATGGTGGTGATCGCGGCGGCGCAGGGCTTTGCCATCGACGAGATCCCCGTGCCGCTGTATCCACGGCACGCCGGCGTGTCGAAGTTCGCCAGCTGGCGACGCATCCCCATCGGCGTCCTGGACATGCTGGCGGTCTGGTTCGAGCTCCGGTTCGGGCAGAAGCCCCTGCTGGCGTTCGGCATGCTCGGCGCGGCGTTGTTCGCGCTCGGCGCGCTCTCGGGACTCGCGGCCCTCGTCGTGTTGTTTGCCACCGGCTTCGGCATCCGCGCCGTGTGGACCGTGATCCAGACCTGTCTGATCATCGGCAGCATCTTTTTCGCCGCCGGGCTGCTCGGCGAACAGATCGCCGGCCAGCGCGCGGAGCTGCGCGAGCTCCGGCGGCGCCTCGACGAATCCCTGTCCGCGCGCGTCGAGAAGTGACCGACGGCGGGAGTAGGACCTGGCGCATGCTCCAGGTCGCGCTCACGCTGGGCTTCGTCGGGTTCGCCGCCTGGTACCTGTGGCAACAGTGGGCCGGCGCGTCCGTCAGCGACGTCGAGTTCGACTTCGATTTGCCGTGGCTTCTCGCCGCCTCGCTGGTCACGTTCGCCGCGTTCGCTCTGCTCATTGAAACCTGGCGCCAGGTGCTGGGCCGCCTGGGCGCGCCCGTCGCATTCGGCCCCGCGGCGCGCGTCTGGTTCGCGTCCAACCTGGGGAAGTACGTCCCGGGCAAGATCTGGCAATTGAGCGCCATGACGCTCATGATCGGCGAATACGGCGTCTCCCTCGCCGTCGCGGGCGCCAGCGCCGTCGTCATGACGATTGCCAACGTCGCGACGGGGTTTGCCATCGTCCTGCTGACGTCCACCGCCACGGTGCGCCAGCTCGCCGGCGGACTGGCCGGGGTCGCGGTGGCGACCATCGCGCTCGCGCTCTGCCTCGTCGCGGCGCCGTTGCTCGCGCGCCAGTGGAACAGCTTCGCGGCGCGCATCGGACGCGATCGGCTGACGGTCACCGTCCCGCTCAGTGCCGTCTGGATCGCCCTCGGCGGATGCGCGGTGAGCTGGGTGCTCTACGGCATCGCTTTCAAGCTGTTCGTCCTGTCCATCGTGGGGAGCACGCCGGCGCCACTGGAGGCCTACATCACCGCAAACGCGGCGGCGTACCTCGTGGGCTACCTGGCGCTCTTCGCCCCGGGGGGCGTCGGCGTGCGAGAACTCGTTCTCACGAGCATCCTGGTGCCACTCCGCATCGCCACCGCGCCGCAAGCGGTGGTGATCACGATCGGATCGCGGTTGTGGCTCACGGTGCTCGAGGTTCTCCCGGGTGTCGCTGCGCTCCTGGCGCGCAAGCGTCAGACCCGTGGCAGTCGGATTCCGTAGCGCGCGAGAAAGGTCGCCAGTTCCTCGGTCAGCGGGCTGCCGCGATCGCTGCGCGTCTTGCCGCGCAGGTCCAGCCAGTGCGCGCCGTGCGCGCGCAGCGCGCCGTGATCCTCACCCGTGAGCGCGACGTCCGTGAGGACGGTGTCCCCCCCCCCCACCCCCCCCTGCACGTTGGGCAGGGCACCTGGCAACTCGCGGACGTGGAGCCGCCAGCTGCCCGCTTTCGTGGTGTACACGCGAGCCGTGCCTTGCTCCGTGATCGTGGTTCCCTCGTACGCGACGAAGCGGTCGAACTCGGAGAGCATCTCGGCGATCATGCGCTTCCGATCGCCCTCGCCCACCGGTCGCGGGAAATCCGGCGCGGACCTGATGACTCTCGCGGGTGATCCCACCGCGAGACTGTTCGGCGGGATGGCTCCGCTCACCAGGGAATTCGCGCCAATCACCGAGCCGTCGCCGATCGTCGTGCCCGGCATGAGGAACACCCGCCAGGGCAGCCACACGCTCTTGCCGAGCGTCACGGGCTCGTAGTTCACGGGATACCCGTCGAGCTGGTTGAGCCACGCCCCGTGCGTGAAAATCAGGCAATGGCCGCCAATCCCCGTGTCGTCGCCGATGGTGACCGGCTTCGTCGGATTGATGAACGCCATCTGGAGCACGATGGTGCGGCTGCCGAGAATGAATGCGGATTCCGGAAGCTGCGGCCCGCCGACGTACACTTGCTCACGGATCTTCGCGTCTTCGCCGATCTCGATCCGCTCGCACGCGAGGTAGCTCATCGTGCCCACGCTCGAGTATCGGCCGATCGAGATGCTGCGCCCCATCACGACCGCCAGGAGGCCGATTTCGACGTGGTCCCCAAGGTCCACCGACCGGCCCACCACGACGCCGCCAAAGGCGATCTTCACCCCCTTGCCAACGCGGTAGCCCAGCATGGCGCGGTACGCCCAGCACTTCATGGCGCTGGGCATCCATCCGAACGCCAGCAGATGCCCGAGGGGAAGGCGCTTCTTGCGGATCATTGGCAGAAGTGTGACTGGCGCTGGTAGTTAGATCAAGCATGTGACGTCTACCTTGCTTTCGTGTCACGCCACCGGATAACCTCCGCACCGGATGCTCCGCATCATCTCGCCGGTTCCACCGCTGGACGCCGCAGAGCGTCATGCCCTCGACACGCTCGTCGATCTCTCTCGCCTGCTGGTCATCGAGGGAGGGGCCGGCGGGGCCGGCGAGGCAGCTGCGGCGGGCGGGGCGGGCGGAGAGTCCGTCGAGCTTCGCGTCACCGAATCCGCCGAGGCGTCCACGGTGGACACGCTCCGGGAGGGCCCGCGGGGTGGCGGTGTGGGAGGGGGAGGGGGCCTGCGTCCGCGAGATGGAGGCGTGGAGATCCCGCGTGCGCTCCTGCGACTGGTCACGCACATCGTCGGCGGCGTGCGCGAGCAGCGGTCCACGGCCACGGATCGCCATGGCCGAGTGCCACACTCGGAGAACGATCCGGCGCGGCAGGGGTTCGAACGCGAGCCCGTCGTGAATCGCATCGCCGTTGCGCTCCGCCGCGCCGTGATCGAGGCAGCGGGGAGGCGCGCGGTCGTACTCGTGGCGCCCTGGCCCAGCGGCAAGCGATGGGCGGTTGCCATGACCCACGACCTGGATGTCGTGGCCGGATGGCCCGCGTTCACGGCGTTGCGGATCGTCGAACTGCTGGGCAAGGCGCAGCTGAGGCGGGCGGCCCGATCCACCGCCAGCGCGGTGCGGGCGATCGGACGCGATCCGATCTTCAGCACCGCGCGTGACATCCTCTCCACCGAGCGCCGGCTGGGCATGCGCTCCACCTGGTTCATCATCTCGGGCAGCGCCACGCTCCAGTCGATCAAGGCGGGTGACATCACCTACACCGTCGAATCGCGCGCCAGCCGCCGGATCATCGACGCGGCGCTCCACGACGAGCATGAACTGGCACTGCACGGAAGCTTTGCCACGCTGGATGCGCCCCGGTTCTTCCGTGAGCAGCGCGACCGACTCGCCGCACTCGCGAGTGCACCGATTGCCGGCGTCCGGCAGCACTTCATCCGGATGCGGCCGGGCACCACGCACGAACACATGGCGCACGCCGGCTTCGCGTATGACTCCACCTTCGGGTTTTCGGATCGCAACGGATTCCGGCTCGGCGTTGCCGACGTGGTGCGCGTGTGGGACGACGGGGGGCAGCGAGCGCTCGGGCTCGACGAAGTGCCGTTCGTGTGGATGGATCGGGCGCTCAGCAAGTATCGCGGCGTGGAGGACCCGGACGCCTGGATCCAGGACGCGCTGGCGCTCGCGGCCACCTGTCGGGAAGTCGAAGGCGTCTGGAACGGCATCTGGCATCCGAACCTCGCGCCGGCCCTCGGATTCCCGGGCGCCCCGGCGGCGTTCGAGACGCTGTGCGAGCAGCTGATGGCGCACGCACCATGGTCCGCGTCGCTGGGCGAAATCGTGCGCTGGCGCCGGGCGCGCCGGACGGTGCGCGCAGTCGGCGAGGCCCGGGCGGACGCGCTGCGCCTGCGCGTGCCCGGTGGCGCGGCCGCCCTGGCGCTGGAAGACGCGGACGGCCGCCCGGTGCCATTCACTCCGGTGTGATGCGCGTCCTCTGCCTGACGCACAACTTCCCACGCCACGCCGGTGATCCCGTGGGGTCGTTCGTGCTGCGGCTCGCGGTCGCGCTGGGGGAGCAGGGGATCGAGGTGCAGGTCGTGGCACCGTCCGCGCCCGAGGTCCCCGCGTCAGACGTCATCGAGGGCATTCCGGTGACCCGGTTCCGCTACGCGCCCCGCAAGCTCGAGACGCTGGCCTACACGGGCACGATGAGCAATCAGGTGCGCCACTTCTGGAAGGCGCGGCTCGCGATGGTCGGCTTCCTCGCGGCCGGTTATCGCGCGGCGACGCGGGTCATGGCGCGTACGCCGGTGGACGTGATGCACGCGCATTGGTGGTTTCCCGGCGGCCTCGTGGCGCGCGCCGTCCGGGCGCGCACGGGCGTGCCGTACGTGGTCACCATGCATGGCTCGGACATCCGGCTCGCAAGGGCCGCCGGCGCCGCCACGGTGTTCCGCAGCGTGTCCGGCCGGGCCGCGGCGATGACGACCGTGTCAGGCTGGCTGGCGCGCGAAACACGGCTCCTCGATCCGGCGTCCGCCCCGGTGGTCGCGCCGATGCCGGTGGTTGCCGACCTCTTTCATCCGGGCGGCGTCCGCGCCACGAACCGGCTGCTGTTCATCGGCAAGCTCACCGAGCAGAAAGGGTTGCATCACCTGTTGCGTGCGCTCGCCCTGATGCGGAGCGGGCCCATGGTGGATGTCGTTGGCGCAGGACGCGTGGACGACGCACACCTGCGCGTCCTCGCGACCGAGCTTGGCGTGGCGCACCGCGTGACCTGGCACCCGCTGTTGTCTCAGGCCGAGCTGGCGGCGCTGTACCGCGCTGCCAGCGTGCATGTCATTCCCGCCGTGGACGAAGGGCTGGGGATGACTGCCATCGAGTCGCTGTTGAGTGAGACGCCGGTCGTGGCATTCGATTCGGGCGGGCTTCCCGACATCGTGATTCCGGACCGAACGGGTCTCCTGGTGCCGGTGGGCGATGTGACCGCGCTGGCGGCCGCGGTCGACCGGGTGCTGACCGACGGCGGGCTCCGCGAACGCCTGGGACACGCCGGGCG
This sequence comes from Gemmatimonadaceae bacterium, assembly GCA_040902005.1. Lineage (GTDB taxonomy): Bacteria > Gemmatimonadota > Gemmatimonadetes > Gemmatimonadales > Gemmatimonadaceae > DASPMP01. The sequence goes on from JBBDYA010000127.1 coordinate 34,781, forward strand.
ACAGTTCGCGCTCACGCGCTTTGGACCGCGGCAGGTGGCGGAACAGTACGCCTCGATCCTGCGCGCTGCCGCTCGCCGCTGAGTCGCGCGGGTGTACTTCGCCACCCGAACACTTCAAGTTTCCCGTCTGCGATGACACCGCCCATGGTTTCCGCGGCACCGCCGCCAGCCCCCCGATACGCGATCGCGTGGGCGCTCCTTGCCTACGTGCTGTGCACGCTGGTGCTGGGGTATCCTGCCCTGACCGGCGGCTTTCTCGTCACGCCGATCAGCGACCAGTACATCGGCGGGTTCCCGGTGCGCGACTTCGCGGCGCAGTCGTTGAGGGCCGGCGAGGGTATCCCGCTGTGGAACCCGTACATCTTCGGGGGGCTGCCGTACGTGGCCGCGATGCACGGCGACATCTTCTACCCGACGTTCATCGTGCGCGCGCTGTTGCCGACCGACATCGCGATGACGCTGTCGTTCATGATCCACATGGTGCTCGCGGGACTGTTCACCTACGTGTTCCTCCGCGCGTGCGGCCTGAGCTTCTGGGCATCCCTGATCGGGGGCGCCGCCTACATGATGAGCGGCCCGATCGCCTCGTATGTCTCCCCGGGACACGACGGCAAGCTGTACGTGAGCGCGCTCCTGCCACTGGTCCTGGTCCTCCTGATTCGCGGTGTGCGCGACGGCCGCATGTGGGCGTGGGGAGGGCTGGCCCTGGCCACGGGACTCGCGGTCCTGAGCCCGCACCCCCAGCTGTTGCAATACCTTCTGCTCGCCGCCGGGTCTTTCGGTCTCTACCTCGCCCTCGCTGAGTGGGACGGTACGCGGCTCGAGCAACGCGTGGCCGTTCAGCGGTTAGCCATCGCCCTCGCGGCGGTGGCCGTCGGCTTCCTGATGGGAGCGGTCCAGTACTACCCCGTCATCGAATACATCCCGTGGTCGCCGCGTTCCGGCGGTGCCGGATGGGAGCACGCGGTGTCGTACTCCTTTCCCATCCCCGAATTGTTCAACATGTACCTGCCCCAGTTCACCGGGATTCTCGACAGGTACTGGGGTGACAACGGCATTCACTTCCACAGTGAGTACCTGGGTCCGGCGATGCTGGTCCTCGCGACCGTCGCGATCTCGGCGACGGGGAAGGCGGTCGCGCTCACGCGATCGTTCAAACTCTTCTGGCTCGGTGTACTGATCGTTTCGCTGTTCTGGGCGCTGGGCGGCAATACGCCGTTCTACAAGGTGGTCTATTATCTGGTGCCTGGATCCAAGTTCTTCCGCGCGCCGAGCACGATCATTTACATCACGACCTTCGCCGTGGCGGTGTTCGCGGCGATCGGCACGGAGCGCGTGCTCTCGGCGCGCTGGCTGTCGCCCCGTTACCTGTACGCCTGGGGTGGCGCCGCCGTGGCAATCGCATTACTCGGTGTCACCGGCGCGCTCACGAACCTGGGCGTGTCACTGGTTGGAAACGCGGCGTACTCCAATGGCATGCCGGTGAGCGAACGGGTGATCGCCAATGCCGGTTCTCTCGCTCTCGGTTCGATACGGTCGGTGGCCTTTACCCTGGCAACGCTCGCCGTGATCTGGGCCATCGCGAAGGGAAAACTTGGCGGGCGTAGAGCCGCGATGGCCGTGCTGCTGGTGCTCGTTGCGGATCTCTGGAGCATCGAGCGCAAATACTGGCGGTTCTCTCCACCGGCTTCTGAGGTGTACGGCAGTGACGCGACGATCGAGTACTTGAAGCCGCGCAGCGACAGCGCGCGGGTGTTGACGCTCGGAGCAGGCGAGGCCGCCCGGGATCCGATGCTCTCCGGTGACGGCTTGATGGTCCACGAAGTTCGCCAGGTCATCGGCTACCATGGCAATGAGCTGGGGCGCTTCCGCCTACTCACGTGCGGTGGCCGTCCCTGTCGCGGCAGCAGTCCAGAAGGCCCCGTCTTGTCGGATCCGCACATACGCTCGCTGCTCAACATTCGTTACCTGCTCATCAACATGGCTCCCACTGAGCGCTTCATACAGCAGGTGGTCGGCGCAGACGCTCTGGTCGCCGGCCCGGCCAGAAGTGCTTACGGCTCCATGGTCTACTTGTATCGGTTTCCAGGTGACAATCCGCCGGCGTGGGTGGCATCGGCTTCCCTCAAGGCACCTGATGACGCAGTCCTGGGAACACTGCTGGATCCGCGGTTCAACGCGGAAATGCAACGACGCGTAGCCTTGGTCGATACGGCCTCGACACTCCAGAGCGTCGCGAATCCTGCCACACTTCCGCCACCCTCCGCGATCACCGCCCAGGTTCGCCGTCCGAGTCACGGACGTATTCTCGTCGATCTCTCAGCCCCGGCCCAGGATGGCAATGTCTTGATCGTTTCCGAGAATTTCTATCCGGGATGGCGGGCGACGGTGGATGGCCGCGACGTCGCGGCGGAGCGCGTGGATTTCATGCTTATCGGCGTACCGCTGGCGGCAGGCGCCCGCCAGGTCGAGCTCGTATTCCGGAGCACACCCTTTGAGACAGGGAAGACGATCACGCTGATCGCCGCGGCGGTTGCGGCCGCCTTGTTGATCGTTGGGCTGGTGCTGGATCGGCGTGCACGTTCATCAACTCGCCCTCCAGCCGCCACCGCACCTCCGACCAGTGGCTGAACGCGCGCTCGTCATCGTTCCGACGTACAACGAGCGGGAGAACATTTCCCGGCTGATCCACGCCGTGCTCGGCATGGATCCGCGGCTCGAGGTGCTCGTGGTGGATGATGGCTCGCCGGATGGAACAGCGGGTATCGTGGAGGCCATCGCCGCGGAAAGCGGGCGCGTGCACATTCTCAAGCGCGAGAAGAAACTGGGGCTCGGCACGGCGTACATCGCCGGCTTCAAGTGGTCCCTTCAGCGCAAATATGACTACACGTTCGAGATGGACGCGGATTTCTCGCACGATCCCGGGCACCTGCCACACTTCCTTCGCGCCATCGAGACCGCGGACCTGGTCGTTGGATCGCGGTACCAGGAGGGGAAGGTGTCCGTTGTGAACTGGCCGATCTCACGGCTTGCCCTCAGCTACTTCGCCAACGTCTATGCCCGCATCGTCACGGGGCTGCAACTCTGGGACTCCACTGGCGGGTTCAAGTGCTATCGCCGGGCCGTGCTCGAAGCCGTCGACCTGGATGACGTTCGCTCGAACGGGTACGCCTTCCAGATCGAGATGAGTTTCCGCACGTGGAAGAAGAACTTCCAGATCGTGGAGATCCCGATCGTATTCGTGGACCGCACCGAGGGCACGAGCAAGATGTCCAGGGCTATCGTGCGCGAAGCGATCTGGATGGTGTGGCGTCTGCGACTATGGGCGCTGACCGGCCGACTGTGAGCGATGGTGTCGAATGATCTCCCTGGGGCGCGAATTCTTCAAAATGAGCGGTTCCGGCAACGATTTTGTCTTCGTTGACGCCCGTACGGAGCCCCCTGGACATCTTGCATCGCCTGAGGTCGTCAGTGCTATCTGTAGCAGAGGCACTGGGATAGGGGCTGATGGCGTGGTCTTTCTCGAAGCTTCGAACAGCGCCGCCGTCCGGCTGGTCTACCTGAACGCCGACGGATCCCGGGCCGACCTGTGTGGAAATGCGACGCTCTGCACGGCCCGGCTGGCTCGCGAACTGGGTATCGTGGCCCAAGCGGAGTTCTCGATCGAGACGGATTCAGGGGTCCTGGGAGCCCGTTTGCGGGGCGACAGCGCGGAAATCGACCTCCAGGCCGTCGCGGAGATGCGTTCCGACGCCGGGCTACCGCTGGAGCGTGGCGAGACCCGGATGGGCTTCGCGCTGGTCGGGGTACCGCACCTCGTGATTCTGGTGGACGACCTCGGCGCCGTGGACGTCGTGGGACGTGGGCGGCCACTCCGCAGACACTCGAGCCTCAAGGCCGGCGCGAACGTCAACTTCGTGCAGCCCGAACCCGACGGGGCATTCGCCTACAGGACCTACGAGCGCGGCGTGGAGGCAGAGACCCTGGCGTGCGGGACGGGCGCCGTGGCGGTCGCTGCGCTGCTCGGCGAATGGGGAGTGGCTAACGGGAAAGTGCGGTTGCGCACCCGGTCGGGCAGGGAGCTCGGCGTCCGATTTTCCGGACCCGGTGTCGCCAAAGTGCCGTCTTTGTCCGGCGAGGCCAGGATCGTCTTTCAGGCCAGATTTGGCGAGCTGCCCGGCCTCAAGACCATCGGCGCCGCTCCATCAAAGCCATGAATGGCAGTGGCTTATGGCAGCGGTGGAGGGCTCTCCAGGGCTCTCCAGGGTTCTCCACAGTATTCCCCATGACATAGTTTACATAACGCATCTTATACGTACTAAACGATCCGGCTGTCCGCATACTGCCTACTGCGGTTCAAGCTGTTTCTAGCTCTGGCCGGCCGGCTTCGCCGTCAGCTCGCCCAGCCGCATGGTGGCCTCATTGTGGACGGCAATCGCGTCAGGGTCCTTCAGGAGGCTCTCCCAAAGAGCCTGGGCCTCGCCGTCGTTCCCGGCCGCCATGAACGCACGGGCGGCCTTTGCGAGGTACAGCGAGCTCGCCCCGGCGTGCGGAGTGGCTTCGGCGGCTTTCCGGTACGCCGCGGCGGCCTCCGCCGCGTTGTCCTGGCCAAAGTGACCGTCGGCGATCAATGACCAGATCGCGGCGAGGTTCTCACGCGCGGCCGCCCTTGTCTCGTAGGCCCGCAGCGCCTGGACGCCTTCGGCAAACCTCCCCGCGTCATAATGGAGCTGGGCGAGGATCATGGCTGCCTGCGCTCCCGCCGGGGTTCCGGGATACCGGGACGACACCCGATCGAGGTCGGTCTGAGCCAGCGCGGTGTTCCCCGCCGCCATCGACTGCTTGGCCTGATTCAGACCCCGCTCCGCATTCAGGCGCTTGATCTCGGCACTCCGGAGGTAGAACCAGAATCCCAGGGCGGCCACGACGATCAGCGCCACACCGATTCCAAGGAGCCTGGTGTTCCTCTGGATCCACAGGAAAAACGACTCGATGCCGTCGCCTTCGGTCTCAATCGTCTGGATGGGGCGCATGTGTTCGAATGGCACTCGAAAAGTTGTGGTGACCGACGAATCGCCGTGGAGTGAAAGTACCCCTGGGGTGACTCGAACACCCGGCCAACGGTTTAGGAAACCGCTGCTCTATCCACCTGAGCTACAGGGGCGGCGTTGGTACAGTTGAAGTTAGCTACTCGGTGATACCCGCTGGAACCTCAGTGTTTGCCGTTGCCTTCCCGTTCTCGCTGAACCTGCGCGCCACGGCCCGCGCAAGGTCCGCCGCGTCGATGATATTTAGCGGTCGAACATGCCCGCGTTTTCCAGCCGCAAAGTTCGCATGACCTTGCCTTCAAGAGAAGAACGGCCCCGCGCTGCAGCGCCGGGCCGTTCCTCTCTCATTCGAGCTCGAGTGCTGGTCTTCACATTCGAACCGTTCAGGAACCTCCGCCTCTCTTCGCTCTCCTCCACAGATGATCCGCCAGGCCGAGGAGAATCACCGCCTTGTCCGCCGGCACGTGCTTCCCGCTCTGCGCGCGCACCAGGTTCCGGAACGCGGCGAGCTGCCCCGACTTGGCCCGCTCGTTGCCCCGCGCCTCCGACGCGGCCGCCGCGCTCAACTGCGAGCACAGCGCGTTCGCCACGCCTGGGTTGCTCACGAACTGCCGCACCAGCGCGCACACGCCGTCGGACGTCACAACCACCTGGAAGCTTGTCGAGCCGCTCCCCGTGTTGCCCGCGTTGTCCTTCGCGTCCGCGCTGAACGAGTTCGTCCCCACCGCGAACGTGTACGCTGCGCCGCTGACGTCCTAGTGGTCCCGAAGGACCAACGCCGCACTATGAAACGGCTCTCAGGGGGAAGCGGGTTTGGTTCGGGAAACCGCTGCTCTATCCACCTGAGCTACAGGGGCAAGCGCCTGTGACCCGGCAATTTAGCGCGGCGAGGGGCGATCTCACAGCATCCTTCACGACCGTAGAATCGCGAAGGGCTGCTCGGCCGGCTCCGCGGGAAGTTCATTCATTGCCTCGAGTGCCTGGACGACAGCCCCGTCAGGGCCACGACGCAGTTCACCGCGCAACAGCTCCAGTTGTTCCGCGTCGCCGGCCGCCAGGACCTCTACGCTGCCGTCGGTTCGATTGCGCACCCACCCGGAGAGCCCGAGCCGGCGCGCCCGCTCCCGCACGAACCATCGAAAGCCCACCCCCTGCACCACGCCGACCACGCGGACGTGCAGTTGGCTCACTCACTGTCCTCCGCCCATCCGTAGGTGCCGAGCAACGGAACGAACCGCACGGGGAGGATGCTCTCGCGAATGAGTTCTGTGCCTCGGCGCGTGAACATCACCAGCTGCTGCTCGTCCCGACCGCCGAGGGGAATGAGCAGTTTGCCTCCCTCCGCGAGCTGCTCCACAAGCGGCTCTGGCACCTTGGGTGATGCGGCACTGACCAGGATCGCGTCGTAGGGCGCATACTGCCGCCATCCCACCGTCCCATCACCCAGGAGCAGCGAGACGTTGCTCACCCTGGCGCGCTGGATGTTCTGTTTGGCCTGGTCCAGGAGCGCCGCGATGCGCTCGATGGAAAAGACCTGGGCCACGAGATGCGCGAGCAGGACCGTCTGATAGCCCGAACCCGTTCCGACCTCGAGGACTTTCTCGCGCCCCTGAAGCTTCAGCAGCTCCAGATACTTTGCGTGAATCGAGGGCTGCGAAATGGTCTGACCGCTGCCAATCGGCAGCGGCTGATCCTCGTAGGCACGATGCCAGATGCCCGTGGGCACGAACTGGTGACGCGGCGTCATCTCGAACGCGCGGAGCACTGCGAGGTCGCTCACGCCCTTCGCGCGAATGGTCTCGACCAGCCGCCGGCGCGAGCCCCGGAACTCCGAGTCTATGGGTTGCGCCACCAGGTGTCCGCCGTCTTGAGAATCCCGTAGTTGGTAAGGTCCAGGTGCAGTGGCGTCACGGAGATATAGCCCTCCTCGATCGCCTTGAAGTCGGAGTCATCCTCCCCGCTCCAACTGATGTCCCCGCCGCCAATCCAGTAGACCTGGCGTCCCCACGGATCCTGCATGGGCTGCAGGGAGTTCGAGTAGACGCGCCGCCCCAGCCGCGTCAGGCGCACGCCACGAATCTGATCGCCGGGCAGCGGCGGCAGGTTCACGTTGAACAGCGTGTTTGCCGGAAAGGGACTGAGCGACGTGAGGTGGCGCAGCAGCGGCGTGAGGACACTCACCTGCTGCCGCAGTTGCGAAACGTCCGCGCGCAGGTCGCCGCCCGCAAAGGAGACGGCGATCGAGGGGATGCCGAGCGCCAGCCCCTCCATGGCCGCCGCCACCGTGCCGGAGTACAGCACGTCCTCACCCATGTTCTGTCCGTGATTGATGCCGCTGAGCACGAAATCCGGCCGCTCGGGCAGCAAGGCTTCGATGCCGATCATGACACAATCGGTGGGCGTCCCATCCAGCTGCCAGCGCCGCTCACCGCGCTTCACCGGGCGCACCGGGTGGTGGAGCGTGAGCGAATGACTCATGGCGCTCTGTTCGCGGTCCGGCGCCACGACCCAGACCTCACCCAGCGGCTCCGCGGCCGCGATGAGACACTCGATGCCGTGCGCCAGGATGCCGTCGTCGTTCGAAACGAGCAGCTTCACTCGCGCGTTTCCTGTATCAAGCGAAGCAGGTCCCGCAGCTCCCGCTCCATCGACTCCACCGTTTCGAGGCTCAGCGCGGCCCGCGCCGCTGATCGGAGGTCACCCACCTTGCGTTGCTCGTCCACCTTCTGTCGCGCTCCCTCGATCGTGTACTTCTCCGTGTACAGCAAGTGCTTCACCAGGAGAATCAGTTCGATCTCCTTGCGCTGATAGACCCGGTTTCCCGACCGGTTCTTGGCCGGATTGAGAAACCTGAACTGGCTCTCCCAGTAGCGCAGCACGTGGGGCTTGAGGTCGGTAATCTCGCAGACCTCGCCGATGGAGAAGAATTCCTGGATGGGTTCCGCCGCGCTCATTCGTCTTGCTCCGCGCGCAGTCCGCGCGCCATGAGTTCGGGCACCGCCTGACGGGCGGCCAGCCCCTCGAACAGAATGCGGTGCACCATGGTGGCGATCGGCATCTCCACGCCCTCCCGCGCCGCCAGGGCAATCGCGCTCCGGGTGGTGACGACCCCTTCTGCCACGGTGGGCTTGCCGGCCAGGGCCTCGTCGAGCGTCCGCCCCTGCCCCACCTCCATTCCCACCGCCCGGTTACGGCTCAGCGCGCCGGTGCACGTGAGCACCAGGTCGCCGATGCCGGCCAGTCCGGCGAACGTGGACGCCCGCGCGCCAAGGGAAACGCCAAGGCGCGTCATTTCCGCCAGCCCGCGGGTGATGAGCGCCGCGCGAGAATTATTGCCCAGCCCCACCCCTTCGACGATGCCGGTGGCAACCGCCATGACATTCTTCAGCGCACCGCCGAGTTCCACACCGACCAGATCGTCGTGCGTATACACGCGAAATCGCTCACTGCTCAGGACGTCCTGTGTCAACTTCGCGGCCTCCGCGTCGAGCGCCGCGGCCACGATCGCCGTTGGCTGGCGCGCCGCCACCTCCGCGGCAAAGCTGGGCCCCGAAATCGCGACGACGGCGTGCCCTCGCGCCTCCTCCTCGACCACGTCGGACATCAGCGCCAGCGTCTGCTGCTCGATGCCCTTGGAAGCGACCGCGATCACGGCGGAGGGCGCGAGGTGCGTGGCACCATCGCGCACGATGCCGCGCAGATGCTGCGACGGAGCCGCATAGATCACGAACGCCGCGCCCTCGAGCGCCTCCGCATGATTCCCCGTCGGGCGCAGTGCCGCCGACAACCGGTGTCCCGGAAGGAACACCGGGTTCTCGTGCCGCTCGCGCACGGCCTCCACAACCTCCGCTTCGCGCGCCCACAGCGCCACGTCATGCCCGCTGTTCGCCATCAGGTCCGCCAGCGCCGTTCCCCACGCGCCGGCACCCACGACAGCGCACCGCATCAGCCAGCCCTCGCGGCAAGAAAGGCGGCAGCCAGCGCCAGGAGTCCGAAGCCCAGCGCCAGCGACGGCCGCCGGCCGAAGTTCGCGGCTCGGCCAAAGCGGTACTCGGTCCCCGCGCGCAACCGCTCGATATTGGCGCGATGCGTCCAGAAGACGAAGACGCCCGTGACCATGGCGACCGCGAACAGCGGTGATCCGATCCCGACGCTCGCGGCCAGCAGCACCGGCAACGCGATCGCTCCGGTCAGCGACGCGAGCGACACGTATCCGCTCGACAGGACCACCACGACGAAGATCAACAAGGTGAGCAGGGTCTGCAGTGGCGCGAGCGCCAAAAACACGCCGCACGCCGTCGCGACCCCCTTGCCCCCCTTGCCGAAGCTGAGGAACACGGGACGAATGTGACCGACGATGGCCGCCACTCCGCACGCGATCGCGAGCCAGGCCCGCGTGTCCCCCCCCCCCCTCCCGTGGCGCTCGTCAGCGTCAGCGGCGGGAGCAGCCAAACCGGGAGCGCCCCCTTCGCGATGTCCACCGCGAACACCAGGACGCCGATGCGCGCCCCCAGGACGCGAAAGACATTGGTGGCGCCGAGATTGCCCGACCCCTGCGCGCGCAGGTCCACGCCGCTCCACCGCCCGGCGAGCCAGGCCGCCGGGATCGATCCCGAGGTGTATGAAAGGATGATCGCGAGGGCCGGATGCACGCGCTAGCTCGCCTTCCGTCGAAGGAGGATCCGAAGCGGATTTCCTGTGAACCCCCAGGACTCCCGGAACCCATTGTGCAGATAGCGCACATAGTGCTCCTGGAGAAGGTCGGGGTTGTTGCCGAAGACGGCGATGGTGGGCGGCGCGACCTCGACCTGCGTCGCGTAGTTCAGCTTGATCTCCCGTCCCGCCGCCTGCGGCGGCTGGCGCCGGGCCAGCAACTCCTGCAACCGGTCGTTCACCTGCGAGGTGGGCACCCGCTTCAGTCGCTCCTGTTCCACCTGCAGCACCAGCTCCGGAATGCGCGACACCCGCTGTCCGGTCAGCGCCGACGTGAAGACGAAGGGCACGAACTTGAGAAAGGGCGCCTTCTCGCCCGCCTCCTTCTCGTACTTCGCCGCCGCCTTGCCATCTTTCTCGGCCGCGTCCCACTTGTTCACCACGAGAATCAACCCCCGCCCGGCTTCCCACGCGAGCGCCGCGACCTTCAGATCCTGCGCGTGCACCGCACCTTCCGTCGCATCGACTACCAGGACGCAGATGTCCGCGCGCTCGATCGCACGCCGGGTTCGCAGTGACGAATAGAATTCGATGCCCTCCTCAACGCGGCTCTGCCGGCGCAGCCCGGCCGTGTCGATGAACACGAACGTGCGGCCATGATACCGCATGGGCGTGTCGATCGCGTCCCGTGTCGTGCCCGGCAGCTCGGACACCACCAGCCGTTCCTCACCGAGCAGTCGATTCACGATTGACGACTTGCCCACATTGGGCCGCCCGATCACGGCGACTTTCATCACCGCTTCGTCCGCCGGCTGCCCTTCGGGAAGCTTGCGCGTGACTTCGTCCAGCAGGTCGCCGGACCCGTGTCCGTTCACGGCCGACACCGGCAAGGGGTCGCCGGCACCCAGGTCATAGAACTCGTAGAAATCGGTCGCCTCCGGTTTGTCCACCTTGTTGGCAACGAGCAACCAGGGCTTGCCACTGGCGCGCAGCACTTCCGCGATGCGCGCGTCGCTCGGGTGCAAGCCAGCACGGGCGTCCACCACGAACAGAAGGACATCCGCCTCCGCAATGGCCTGGTCCACCTGACGGCGAATCTCACGGTCCATCGGCGCGTTCGCGTCCTCGACCAGGCCGCCGGTATCCACCAGCCAGAAATGGCGACCGGCCCAGTCGGCGCGGGCGAAATGCCGGTCCCGCGTCGTTCCCGCCTCCTCCGAAACGATCGCGGTGTTCGCACCGGCGATGCGATTGAAGAGCGCCGACTTCCCCACGTTCGGCCGGCCAATCAGGGCGACGACCGGAATATCAAGTCCGCTCATCGAGCGCCGGTGATCGCGCTGGCACGGCTCTCGAGATGATCCGGCTGACTCAGGATGTCGATGAAGTCGTACGAGGGGTGGATCGGATACGCGATCGCCTCGCGAACCGCATCGAACGTGGAGTCATCGAGAAACACCCGCGACTCATTGATGGATTCTGCCGGAATCAGTGCGACGTCCAGGTCGTCACGATGCGCCAACGCGCGATGGATGTCCGCGCCGACCAGCAGTCCTGCGGTGGTCGTCGTCGGGCCAAACAGCGAATTCTCCGTGGGGATCAGCACCAGCTCTGCCCCGGTCACCGCCTCGATCCGCGCGAGCAGCTCAGGCATCAGCGGCGCCATCGCGGTGCCCGTCACGACACCGATGCGCCGCGAACCCAGCCACGGCAGCTCGGCGGCATGTGTCGAAACGCGCGCCCGCAGCGCCGCGATCGAGCCCACCCCATTCTCGATCTGCGACAATTCCCCGTAATACTCGATCGGCGGCAGCTGGCGTTCGGACAGGAGGTACAGCTCATCCGAGCCATAGACCCACGCGTGCCCGCGCTCCTGCATCGCGCGTACTGCCCAGCGCTCAGAGGTCTCCAGCAGTTCGCGCGCCTGGGGCCGGTCCATCGAACGGCCAGTGTAGAGATGCGAAAACTGCGTGAGCCCCACCGGCACCAGTGCAACCGTGAGACACGCGTCGCCAAAGGACCAGAGGTCGGCAAGTGACTGCTCCAGTACGTCGCCGTCGTTGAGGCCCGGCACGATCACCATCTGACCGTGAAACTGGATGCCGCCGTCCACGAGCCGCCGCAACTGCGCCACGACGTCGGGAACCCGCGGGTTGTTCAGGAGCTTCTTGCGCGCGTCCCACGGCGTGGCGTGAACCGACACGTACAGCGGCGAGAGCCGGTACTCCAGGATCCGCTCGAAATCGCGCTCCTTCAGGTTCGAGAGCGTCGCGAAGTTTCCGTACGCAAACGAAAGCCGGTAGTCGTCATCCCGTATGTACAACGGCTTCCGGAGCCCCTTCGGCAGCCCCTCGATGAAGCAGAATTCGCAGCGATTCGCGCATCGGCGAACCGTCGGCGGCTCCAGGTCCACCCCCATCGCCTCGCCCTCTGGCCGCTCGACATCGAACACGATGTCCTCACCCGTCGGCAGCCGCGCCTCGATGACCAGCTGGTCGTCCGCCGTCAGGAACTCCCAATCCAGAAAGTCCGCGATGTCGCGTCCATTGACCGACCGCAACTCCGTTCCGGGTTCGATCCCCAGTTCGGCGGCAATACTCTCCGGATATACTCGACTGACGCGAACCATGGTCTCGAAAAAAGTACGCGCCCTGATCGGGGCGCGGAGGCTCATGCAACGTAGGAGATGATGTGTCCGAAGTCAAGCAAACTGAGTAACTTCCGCGCCCTGGAGCCGGGAAAAATGACAGCAGGAAAAAGGGTCAGGAACCACTCGGGCCATGCCTCAAACCGTTGGCGACGAATGGGAGAAGGATTCCTGGATTCAAACGGAAAAAAAAACGGCCCGCCACCCTGGCGGGCCGTTCTCGAAATACCGCGGGATCACTCGATACGGCGATACCGGAACGCCGAGACGCTGGTGCCCGGCGCGGCAGTGATCGAGAAGCGGGCACTGGCCCCCGCCTCGATCGTGCCGAGTTCCGACTGCTGTGACTTGAGCACGTTCCCGTCCTTGTCCAGAAAGTCCACGTGCACGGATATCGGCTTGGACTGTGTGCCCTGGTTCCGGACAATGCCGGACACGAGCGCGCGCTGGTCGGAGATGTTGAATTCCGTCAGCGTCACCGCGTAGGCCAGCTTCTCCTTGCGTTCCGTCATGACGACCGCTGAATCGAGGTAGGCCTTCTCGATCCGGAACAGCGAATCATTGACCGCGGCGCTCATCCTCGGCGCCGCCGGGCGCGCACCCGCCTTCGTCGCAGGAGCGCCACCACGGGCGGTGCGAATCCGGCTCACCTTCCCCGCGTAGGCAAGGACGGCAAGCTGGAGGTTCTCCTCGTTGTTCGGGTCGAGTGTGAGCAGGCGTGCGGTGTAGGGCAATGCCTTCTCGTGCTGGTTCGACTGCACCAGCATGATGGCCAGGTTTGAGAGCGCGTCGCGGTGCCAGGGGTTCTGTACGGCCGCGGCCTCGAAGATCACCGTCGCTTCGGGAATCATGTCCGCGCGCGCCATGCAGACGCCGGCATTCATGAGCTCGCCGTACGAGAACGTCGCCGGCGCGGCCAGGGGTGCCCGGTACGTCTGGCGCAGCGAGGCGGTGTCCCCCGTGATGATGGCCACGCGACACAAACCGGCACGGGCGTTGGCGGCAAGCGCACCGACGTTCGGGTCTGACATGACCTGACCCAGCGCCTCGTTGGCGGCCGCCAGGTACGGCCGCCTCGCGGTTGAGTCGGCGGCCATCTCGGCGGAATCGGCATTCAGGTCGGCCAGATACAGGAGGCTCTGGCGTCGGATATCGTCGTAGATCGTATCACGGGCCGCCAACTCGATGCCCTTGCGGTACATGGCAAGCGCCTCCGAGCCATTGTTCTTCCGTTGCAGCGCCTGCGCGAGGATGACGTAGCCATACGGCGCAAAGGGGTTCAGCATGATCGCACGACGCGCATCGCGCTCCGCGGAATCCGGAGAGAGTGCCAGGAATTCGATCGACGAATTGACCAGGTCCACCCAGGGCTTCTGCCCGCGCCAGCGCAACGTTTCGCTGATGCATTCCGGGTGTGCCGTTTCCACCACCCTGAACGCCGAGTCGATCGCGGCGGCCAGGTCGACTTCGCCCGCGGCGTCCGTGGCAAAGCCGAGGGCACCACGCTGGGAGGTCATGGCGACATTCGGTTGCATGGCCCACAGGACCAGCGCCTTGCCAAGGACGAAGTTCCGGCCAGGCTGATTGTCCATTCGGTCGCCGTTCTCCGTCAACAGCCGGACGGCGTTGGTCAGCTGCTTGGCCACCTCGTCGGGCTTCTGGGACTCAGTGGCAACCTGGATCGCGAGCAATGCACGAGCGACCTGATTCGGCCGTCCCTCATTGACCTCGCAGGCTTTCTCCTGGGCACCGGTGGCGGCAGCGAGGGCGACAATCAGGCCGAAGCCGCGACTGGTCTGGCGAAGGAAAACGGACATGCGAAATCTCCTGGAGTGGTTCCTTTCGGGCGGTGTCCGAGATGACATACCCCCTTGTGCCTACAGGCGTTCCGCCTCGAGCGAGGCCAACCAGAATATATCGTGCGGATTGCGCCCTGTCGCCGCGGAAACCCGCTGAACATCCTCGAATTCCGGCTTTCCCCGCCGCTGGCCGCCCGGGAGCACTACAACCTTCACGGCAACGGGGTGGCCCAGCACCATGACGTGAGCCACCTCGCGCGCGAGCGCCCGGCGCAGGACGCTGGACCGTCGAACGCCGATGCTGCTCGTTTCGGTCAGGAGCAGGTTCTCCAGTTCGTCGGCCAGCACTGGAGGCGCGAGCACGTCGACGCGAACCCCGGGCCTCCCCTTCTTCATCACCACGGCGTGCAGCACCACGTCGATCGCGCCAGCCAATCGCAGACGGTCCGCCGCCGACGCGAGATACTCCGCCGACATGTCGTCCACCTCGCACGAGAGCAGGATCAGCTCCTGCACGCCCTCGCCGCCCGCGGCTGGATCCGCGAGCACGACCCGCAGCGCATTGGCGCGGTCCGGAAACTCCCTGGTGCCCGCGCCAAATCCGCTCTTGCGCGGACGGTACGACTCGGGCTCGGGCCCACTCGACAACACACGGACGAGCGCCGCGCCGGTCGGTGTGACCAGTTCACCCGCGCCCTCCGGACCCGGGCGAATGACCAGCCCCTCCAGCAGGCGCATCGTCGCAGGGGCTGGAACGGGCATGGTGCCGTGCGCGGCCGTCACCACGCCATCCCCGACTCTGATGGGCCCGCAGAAGACCGCGCTCACGCCCAGCAGCTCCAGCCCCCAGATGGAACCGACCACGTCGAGAATGGCGTCCACGGCGCCCACCTCGTGCAGATGCACGCGCTCGACCGTGGTGCCGTGGATCGCCGCCTCCTGTTCCGTAATGAGCGTGAACGCCGCGTCGGCGCGCGCTTTCACGCCGATCGGCGCCTCGCACCGCGCGAGGATCTCCCGGATCTGCCTGAGGTGGCGACCGTGCGGTTGTGGCGGAATTGCGAAGTCCACCTTGGTGCAGGCGATGCCGGCGCGCTGCACATCGCGGATCTCGACGGTCACGTCGTCCAGTCCAAGGCGACGCGGAAGCGCGCGCAGCCACTCGGCATCGAGGCCAACCGACACGAGCGCGCCCAGGGTCATGTCCCCCGAGATCCCGCTGAACGGATGCAGTATGGCGATCGCCATCTACGTGCGGTATGAAGCCCCGGTACCGGTATTGAAGACGACGACCTGGGCGTCCTTGCCGATGTGGCCGTCGCCCGCCATCTGGCGGAGCACGGCGATCGCGCAACCGCCTTCGGGCGCGGCGTCGATGCCCGTTGCCCGCGTCAGCCACTCGGTGCCGCTCCGAATGTCGTCCTCGGATACGGCGATGGCGTCACCGCCGCTCTCTCGCATGGCGCGCAAGATAAGCCGGTCGCCCAGTGGAGACGGGACGCGCAGGCCCGCGGCATGGGTCTGCGGATCCTCCCACGGGGCCGCCCGGTCGGCGCCAAGACTCCAGGCGCGGACGATCGGCGCGCAGCCCTCCGCCTGCGCGACGACCATGCGCGGCATGACGGCATCGCCCTGGAGCCAGCCCAGCGTCGTGAGCTCCCGGAAGACCTTCCACATTCCGATCAGGCCGGTGCCACCGCCCGTCGGATAGATGATGTGCGTCGGCAGCTGCCACGACAGCTGCTCGGCCACCTCGAGACCCATCGTCTTCTTGCCCTCGATGCGATAGGGCTCGCGCAAGGTGCTGACATCGAAGTAGCCGCTCTCGGCGGCGAATGCCCGCGCCGCCCTCCCCGCATCGCCGATGTGGCCATCCACCAGCGTGAGTTCCGCCCCAAACGCGCGAATGGTACGCAGAATGGCCGAGGGCGTCGATTCCGGCGCGAACACGCGCGCGGGGATGCCCGCCGCGGCGGCATAGGCAGCCATTGCGGCGCCGGCGTTCCCCGCGGTTGGCACGACCAGCCCTGTCGCGCCCAGGGCGCGCGCCCGCGTCACCGCGGCGCTCATCCCGCGCGCCTTGAACGAGCCGGTCGGGTTCAGTCCTTCTTCCTTCACCCACACGCGCGTCACCTTGACCGCGGCGGCGATCGCGGGAGCGTCGAGGAGCGGCGTGCCTCCTTCTCCCAGCGTCACCGGCTGCTCGTCGTCGCGCAGCGGCAGCAGGGGCGCGTACCGCCACATGTCCCAGCGACTCCGGAGGTCCTTGGGCAGCGCGGCAAGTCCCGGATACTCCACCAGCAGGGGTTGGCCGCACTCCGGACACACGGAGGCAGCCGCATCGCCGGGGCGCTGCACAGTGCAGGCGGAGCACACCAGCATCCAGGATTTCACGAGGGTGTCTCCGGATCCGGGGCGGCCTCCCCGGCCGGCGCGGCGCCCGCCGCGGCTGGAATGCGGCCGTGAAGCACGTCGAGAATCTTCCGGGCCGACGCACCCGAAAATCCCGGCAGTGCGGCAATCGCTTCGACGCTCGCCGTCCGCACGCCTTCGAGACTGCCAAACGCCCGCAACAGCTGGCGGCGTCGTGCCGCCCCAACGCCGCGAATCTGCAACAGCTCCGACGTCACCGTGCGCTTCGTGCGGCGCAGCCGCTGAAACGTGATCGCGAAACGATGGGCCTCGTCCCGCGCCTGCTGCAGCATCCGCAACCCAACCGACCGGCGCGGCAGGCGCAGGGATTCAGAGCGTCCGGGCATGAAGATCTCCTCTTCGCGCTTGGCCAGGCTGATGAGGGGCAGTTCGCCGAGCTGGAGGGACTGGAGCGCCTCGTGCGCGGCGCTCAGCTGACCCTTGCCGCCATCGATGAGCACGAGGTCCGGCAGCCGCCTGGCCTCGTCCAGCCGGCGGCGGAAATACCGCTCGACCACCTCCCGCATGGCCTGAAAATCATCGACGCCCGCCACGGTTTTCATCTTGAACTTCCGGTACTCCGCGCGGTACGGGCGGCCATTCTGGAACCACACACACGAGGCCACCGTATCGGTGCCCTGCGCGTGCGAGATGTCGAAGCACACGAGCGCACGCGGCACGCGCTGCAGGCCGAGCTGTCGCTGCAGCTCGTACACCGGGTCGGCCGCCCGCTCCTCGGTCTCATCGCCTTCCAGGAGCGCCTCCTCCAGCAGGTGTCGCGCATTCTGTTCCGCCAGGTCGATCAACTCCCGCTTCGGGCCGCGCTGCGGCACCACGAAAGACGTCTCCGGCGAGGTCTGTTCGATCAGGTCGCGATCGTCGAACTCGAACGGAGCGTACAGTTCCCTTGCCCGGTCCTCGAGCTGGAGATACGCCCCCGCGAGATACGCCGCGAGCACGGCACGATCGGGCTCCTCCGAGAGATTGGTCATGAGCTGGTGCTCGCGCGCCAGCAGGCGTCCCGATCGGATCCGCATCAGCGCCACGCAGGCGTCGTCACCGTCGCGGGCGTATCCGAGCACGTCGCGATCCCCTCCCTCCACTTCCAGCACGACCGTCGGCTCCTCCATCCGCTCCAGGTGCCGCAGCGCGTCACGCAGTTCCGCGGCGCGCTCGAAATCGAGGGCTTCCGACGCCAGCTCCATGCGGTCGCGCACGCGGCGCCGTACCTCGCCCGTCTTTCCATCGAGGAAGAGCAGCACCTCGTCGATCATCACCCCGTACTCCGCCTGCGACTGAAGCAGCACGCAGGGCGCCTTGCACCGGCCGATGTGATGGTCCAGGCAGGGGCGATCCGGTGCCACCGTCGGCAGGTCGTAGTTGCAGCTGCGCACCGTGAACAGCCGCTTGACCACGTGCAGCGCGCGGCGCATCCCGCTCACGTCCGTGTACGGTCCGAAGTACCGGGAACCGTCGTTGACCAGGCGCCGAGTGACGAACACACGCGGAAACGGCTCGTGCACCGTCACCTTGATCAGCGGATAGCTCTTGTCATCCCGGAGCGAGATGTTGAATCGTGGTTTGTGTTCCTTGATGAGGTTGGCCTCGAGGATCAGCGCGTGGGCCTCAGTGGGGACGACGATCGTGGCCAGCCCGGCGACCTGCGCCATGAGGGCGTACGTCTTCACGCTCTCCGCGCGCTCGACGTTGGCGTAGTTGCGCACGCGCGAACGCAGGCGCTTCGCCTTGCCGACATACAGCACGTTCCCGTCGGCGTCCTTCCACAGATAGACGCCGGGAGACTCGGGCAGGTGCGGAATCTTGTCGAGAACGGCTGCTGGCAGCGTGGTCATGCTCGGGTACGGCGTAATCGGTCCAGAAGGGCAAGTGATTCGGGCACGCGAAGGGCGCTCGTCACCACAAGGTAGAGCGCGCCGAACGTGCCCAGCACCAGCGCCGCCAGCGCCAGGCGGTGGAGGCCCGCCACCGCCAGTTTCACTCCGACGCCGGCGGCTCCCGAGGCCAGCGCGGCCGTCAGCAGCGTGAGCACGAACGATGGCGCGGCGCCGGTGCGCCCGATGCGGGCATTCAGCCGCCGACGGAGGAGGGTGAACTCCACCCAGCCCACGATGCTCGACGAGAGGGCGAGCGCCGCGGCACCCCACTGGGGGGCCACGCCGAACAGCCCCGGCAGATACAGCGCGAACAGCGTGCCAAGCATCATCGCCAGGGTCACGCGCACCAGCGCGATCCGGAGCGGCGTCTTCGTGTCGTTCAGGGCATAGAATCCAGAGGAGTACAGCCGGCCCAGCGTGGACGCGAGCAGCCCGAGTGATGCGGCAGCGAGAATGCCCCAGGTGAACCGCGTGTCCTCCGCGGTAAATCGGCCCCACTGGAACAGCGCCGCGGCGATCACGTCTCCCAGCATGAAAAAGGCGACGGCCGAGGGGACGACCAGAAACGCGATCTGCCGGAGACCGATGTTCAGTCGCGTGCGCACATGTGCATGCGACTGCTCGTCGTCTCCGGTGGCGCTCGACATCTCCGGCAGCTCCGCCGCCGACACCGACATGCCGAAGAGACTGATCGGCAGCATGGTGATCGTCTGCGAGTAGAACAGCAGCGAGATGGCGCCGGTGGGCAGGAAGCTGGCGATCAGCTGGTCGATGTAGGCATTGACCTGCACCACGCCGCGCCCGAAGAACGCCGGCACGAAATTGCGCATCACGCGCCGTACCGCTTCGTTCCCCCGCCCAAGCGACAGCCGCAACGCCGGCGCCACCCGAAAGACCACCGGAAGCTGGACGATGAACGTCAGCGCAGCCCCGGCGACGGATGCCCAGGCGATGTTCGTGGCAAGCGTCGCCGGCGCGCTACGACGGTACACGAGCAATGCGGCGATCATCGTCAGATTCCACGCCACGGGCGCGGCATACGACAGAAAGAATCGGCGATGGCTGTTCAGTATGCCCAGGCACCACGCGGAAAACACGAACAGTGCCGCGCCGGGAAACAGGATCCGCGTCAGGCTCACGGTCAGGTCGCGCTTGGGTCCCTCCTCGAATCCCGGCGCAATCACGGCCACCAGCGCGGGCGCGAAGATCACCCCGAGCAGCACGAGCACCGCCGCGACGAGCGCCAACAGCGCGCCGATGGCGCCCGCGAGCCGGTCTGCCTCCTCGCGGTTGCCGCGCGCGAGGGCGTTCGAGTACACGGGAATGAACGACGCGGACAGCGACCCCTCCCCGAACAGGTTCTGCAGGACATTCGGGATGCGGAATGCGGCATGAAAGGCGTCCGCCGCGATGTCGCCCGTCGCACCGAGGAACCGCGCCTTCAGCGACTCGCGCACCAGTCCCAGTATCCGCGAGAGCAGGATCCCCGCGCCGACGAGAACGGCGTGCACTAGCGGGCCGCTTCCTGGGGAAGCTCCACGGCGAGCAGGGCGAGCGCGTGCGCATGCGCCCCGCGCCGCAGTGCGTCCATCAGGTCGTCGCCGCCGCGCGCGAGCATCGGGATGTAATTCAGCACGCGCTCCTGTCGGCGGCCGCCGGGATACAGCGCGCCACTCGCCGTCGCCAAATCGCGTCGTGTCCGCTCGTCCCGGCGCTTGACGGCGGCACGCAGGCGGCGCTCGGTGCGATTCAGGCGATGCGCCAGCGAGCGATCCAGCCCCTGCACCACCGCGGGCGGCAGCAGTGCCGCCGCGTTCACCGCGCCCGCGAACTCCGCGAGCCCCGCGCGCAACACCTCCTGCAGCCGCGCCCATGACGCCGACACTTCCGCAGGCATCGCCGCGACGGCAAGCCGGCGCTCCAGCGCGTGAACGTCCGCCAGTTCGCCATGCGCCACCCCCAGCCGCCGCAGCGCGCGGTCCGCGAACGGCTCCACGACCGTGCAGGACCATCGCGGCGTGCCGACCACCCCCTCGCGTCCCAGCGCATGCCCTGCCGCGTTGGACTGCGCGAAATAGGCGAGCTCTCCCGGCCCCGCCACGTAGGCGACCGTCGGAAACAGCGCGCGCTCCACCACGGGGCGCAGCAGAACGTTGGGGGCCAGCACCAGGTCGCTCGACGCCGTGACACGCCCCGCGTCGTCCACGGACACCCGACGCTTCAGCCCCTGCTCGATGGCGAACACCAGTGACAACCCGCGATCGTCCTGCACCTGCGGCTCGAAGCCCGCCTGACGAATCGCGGCCGCCGCCTCCGCCGTCGCTCGGGCGATCGTCGGCGCGGCACTGAGCGCGTCGCGCAGTATCGGCCGCGCCGCGTGTCGGTACGCCGCGTGCGAGGAATCCATCACGGCGATGCCCAGCGGCTCGAGCAGGGACCGGAGCAGCCGGACATAGGCGTCGCCAAGCGTATGCTGCTCCGTGAACGACGCGCGCGCGAGCTCGAAGAATTCGACGTGTGCGGCGGACCCGCACGCACGGCGCAGGCGGTCCACCAGGGCCGTAGCGTCCGCCCCCAGCAGTGCGTCGGCCATGGGTGTCCCTGCGGGCGGCCGTTGTCCCAGCGTGAGTTCGTGCAACCCGTCGGCATCCGCGGCGTATGTGGTCGCCGCCTCCGCGAAATCCGCATCGTCCGTGGCGGCCCAGAACACGGGCGCCGCCGGAATGCCCAGCCGCTCCTGAATCGCGTCGGCCAGCCCGAGCGCGCCGAGCGCCTTGGTCAACGTATACAGCGGCCCGCCGAACACGCCGGCCTGCTGGCCGGTGGTCACCACGATGCCGCGTCCACCGCTGACGCGCGCGAGTCGTGTCGCGGCCTCGCCGGACGGGGCCAGCGCCGGGCGGATTGCCTCGAGCCATTCCGCGGGCGCGCTGCCGCGGACGCGCTCGGCGTGCTCACGCCATTCGTCCAGCGTCGCCGGCCACCACGGTTGCACGGCGTCAGGAAGCCGGCGGCCCTGCACCGCGACCGCCAGCGCCGATCCGCCCAGCGCCTCGGTGATGACGCGCGCCGATCCCGACGCGTTCATTTATGATACGGCTCGCCGCGCACGATCGTGCCCGCGCGATAGAGTTGTTCCGCAAGAACGAGTCGCGCGAGTTCGTGCGGCAAGGTCCACGGCGCCAGCGAGAGCGTCCGGGCGCCGGCGCGCAGCGAGTCCGCCAGCCCGTAGGACCCGCCGATCACGAAGGCGATGTCGCGCGCGCGCTCCCGCGCCTCCTGGAGGAAGGCGGCGAATGCCGGCGACGACATGGACTCGCCCCGCTCGTCGCACGCGATCACCGTCGCGCCCTGCACGCGACCCGCCAGCCGGTCAGCTTCCTTTGCCCGCACGACGTCGGCCGACAGGCCCCTGGCATTCTCCTCGCGCACCTCGCGCACCTCGAGCGGCCAGTAGCGCGCCGCGCGCTCCTCGTAGGATCCGATCGCCGCCGCGAGGTCCGCGTCGCGCGGTTTCCCGACGGCGGCGACGATGACTTTCATCGGGCGGCGTGACGGTCCACCCTACGCGTAGATCCCGCGCAGCCGGTGTACCGTCGCGACCCGGCTGATCGCCAGCATGTACGCCGCCGTGCGCATGTTCACTTTGTGCTGCTGCGACAGCTTCAGCACATCGGCGAAACTGCGCGTCATGATTTCCTCCAGCCGCATGTTGACCTCGTCCAGGCGCCAGAAGAATCCCCCGCGGTCCTGCACCCATTCGAAGTACGACACGGTGACGCCGCCGGCGTTGGCCAGAATGTCCGGGATGACGAACACGCCCTTCTCGTCGAGAATGTTGTCCGCACCCGCGGTCGTGGGGCCGTTGGCGCCTTCGCAGATGAGTTTGGCCTTCACCTTCCGGGCGTTCTTGCTGGTGATCACGTTCTCCATCGCCGCGGGCAGCAGCACGTCCACGTCCAGCGCCAGAAGATCGTCGTTCGTGATCTTCTCCGCCCCCGTGAATCCGTCCAGGTGCTTCGTCTTCCGCGCGTGCTCGATCGCCGCGGGGATGTCGATCCCGTTCGCGTTGTAGAACGCGCTGTTCTTGTCGCTGATGGCAACGACCTTGCACCCCTCCTCCGCGAGCAGGTTCGCCGCAACGGAGCCGACGTTGCCGAATCCCTGGACGGCGATGGTGGTGTCCTTGATCGACGTGCCGAGGTGCGTGAGCGCCTCCTTGACCACGAGCATGCACCCACGTCCGGTCGCCTCACGCCGACCCAGGGAACCGCCCATTTCCACCGGTTTCCCGGTGACGACCGCCGTGACCGTGTGGCCCATGCGCATGGAGTACGTGTCCATCACCCACGCCATCACGCGCTCGTTGGTGTTGACGTCCGGTGCGGGAACGTCCGAGTCCGGTCCGAGCGTGTTCACGATGCCGCTCGTATACCGTCGCGTGAGTCGCTCCAGTTCGCCGACGCTCATCTTCGACGGATCGCACACCACGCCGCCCTTGGACCCGCCGAACGGCAGGTTGACGACGGCGCATTTCCACGTCATCCAGGCGGCCAGCGCCTTCACTTCCTCCAGCGTCACGCCCATGTCGAAGCGGATTCCCCCTTTCGCGGGGCCGCGGGACGTGTTGTACAGCACCCGGTGGCCGATGAAGACCTCCACCTCGCCACTGTCCATCATCACCGGACACGACACCGTGATCTGCTTCTCCGGGTGCCGGAGCACCTTGTACAGGCCGGGTTCGAGATCGAGCAGCTCCGCTGCCTGATCGAACCGCGACATCATCGCTTCGAAAGGATTGTCTTCGTCGAGAAAACGATCTTTGTCCGGCCGTACGATTTTCTCGGTGGGCAGTCTGAGATCGGTCGCCATGGGAGGGAGAAGAGCGGGCGCCGGAATCACCCGGCGAATGTCGCGGCAGAGGCACGGGCTTGGAGCGCGCGCTCGAGAAGGCTGTTCATCGCATCTTCTCCCCGTTCCACCACGAGTTGCTGTGAAAGATACCATAGGCGGCTTGGCGCGGGCCAGCGACTGTCCAGTTTGACCGCGTCCTTCAGCGTACACACCACCAGGCCGTCCGCCGGCGCCTGGGCCGCGAGCGACGCCATCTCCGCGTCAGAAAAGGCGTGATGGTCCCGAAACGCACGCATGGTCACGACGGCGCCAAGCGCCTCGAGCTGACGGTGAAAGCTGTCGGGCTCACCGATCGCGGCGATGGCCAGCACGGCAGCGCCCCGCAGCCGCTCCAGTGCCAATGACGCACCGCCGCGCAGGCTCCGGAGATCCGCGGGGGCGAGATGCACCACGGTCGTGGGAATGCCGGGCGTCGCGGCCAGCACAAGCTGGCGCGCATCGTCAGCCGCTCCGGCACCGGCGGATTTGCGGGTGATCACGATCAGATGCGCCCGGCGCGCCGCGGTCAGCGCCTCACGCCATGGCCCCGCAGGCAACAGCCGCCGCGGCCGCGCCAGTTGCTCCGCGCTGACCAGCAGCACCTGAACGGTGGGCCGGATCCGCCGGTGCTGGTAGGCATCGTCGAGCACGGCGATCTCCGCACCGCGCCGCTGCGCTTCCCGCACCGCCTGGAACCGGTCGGCATTCGCCACGACCGGAATCGCCGGGTTGAGGCGCGCGTGGACCTCCACCTCGTCGTCACCATACCCGCGCAACACCACCGCCGTGCGCGCGCGCTCCGCGAGCCGGCCGGCAATCCAGGCGGACACCGGCGTCTTCCCCGTTCCCCCGACCGTGAGGTTGCCCACGCTCACCACCGGGAGGACCGGCACGCGCGAGGCCAGCAGGCCCGCGTCGTACAACCGGTTCCGCCCGGCTACCGCGAGGCCGTAGGCCACCGACAGCGGCCAGAGCGCGACGCGCGCCGCCGACGCCACGGCACTGCGCCCGAACCAGACATCCTCCACGATGCTCATGTGCCGGCCGCAATGCCGCCGGCGGCATCGATGGCGTTCCGCACGCGATCCTGGTCATCCGCCGCGTCCCGCGACGTCTCGGGGCGCGGTCGCACCGGGTCCGCATAGGCCACGACGATGCGCGCAAACGGCTTGGGAATCATGAACCGGTCCCACGAGCGCAGCCGCCACGCGCGACGCGCGAACGCGGCCACCGGCACCATGGGAGCGCCGGAGCGGTTCGCAATCACCGCGGCGCCCGACGCAACCGATCGCGCGGGACCACGAGGACCGTCCGGCGTCACCGCCATGTCGAACCCGCTATCGAGTTCCCGGCACGCCACCAGGAGCGCGCGCGCCGCGCCGCGCGAGGACGACCCCCGCACCAGGCGATATCCCAGCGCGACCGCGATGCGCGCGAGGATCTCGCCATCGCGGTGCTCGGAGACCATCAGCGCGATGTCCCGGCCGCGGTGCGCCCACAGGAGCGGCAGCAGCTCCCCGTGCCAGAGGATGTAAATGATCTTCTGGCCGCGCGCGTGTTCGTCGCGCACGAATCGGTCGTTCACCCAATGCACGCGCCAGGTGGACGCGAGCACCCGGATGAGAAGGGTTCCGGCGCGGGCCAGCCACACGGTTCTGCGATCCGTTGTGCTCGAGCTCATGACGCCGCGGGGGGGGGGGGGGGGGGGGGGGGGGGGGGGGG
>JBBDYA010000128.1:0-10832 GCA_040902005.1 Gemmatimonadaceae bacterium
CCCCCCCCCCCCCCCCCTCGTTCCGCGGCGACGCCGATTCGGGCACCACCCCCGTATCCAGCGCCGTGACGAGCGCGCTGGCGCTGGGGAACCGCCGGTCGGGATCCTTCTCGAGGCACATCATCACGGCGCGCGAGAGATCCTGCGGCACATCGCTCCGCCGCTGCCCGATGGGCGTGGGCTGCTCCGAGATGTGCTTTACGAGCATCGCCGGCGTGCTGGTCGCCACGAACGGCGGCTCGCCCACCAGCATCTGGTACGACACCACGCCGAGGGAATACAGGTCGCTGCGGCCATCGATTTCGCGATCGCCCGCGGCCTGCTCCGGCGACATGTAGGCGGGCGTGCCGATCGCCATGCCGGTCGCGGTGAGCCGATTGTCGCCTTCGCTCGCGGCGCGCGCGATGCCGAAATCGGTCACCATCGTGCGACCGGTCGCGGCGTCCAGCAGGATGTTGTCCGGCTTGATGTCGCGATGCACCACACCGCGCTCGTGCGCGTAGGCCAGCGCGTCGCCCACCTCGCGCGTAATCCGGCGCACGTCATCCACGGCCAGTACGCCGCGCTCGTGCAGCCGCTTCGCCAGGTTGTCGCCGCTGACGTACGCCATGACGAAGAAGACGAGCCCCTCCGCCTCGCCGACCGAGTAGATGGGGACGATGTGCGCGTGGCTCAGCTGCGCGGCCGTTTCCGCTTCGCGCAGGAAGCGGATCTTGATCTGGCTCTGGAAGGCCAGTTCCGGGGGGAGCACCTTGATGGCGACGATGCGCTTGAGGCGCCTGTCCTTGGCGCGGTATACCACACCCATCCCACCCCGGCCTATCTCGCTGTCCAGCTCGTAGTGAGCACTGAGGACGCGTTCGATATGCGCGCGGAGCTCGGAACCCGAGGCCGATGCTGCTGGGTCGACAGAAGGGGGCTGAGACACTCGGCGGAATCGAGGTTGCGAGCGGAAACTTCGCTCGGACCGAAGGAAACTACGACTCATGCAACCCTATGGAAAGTATGAACCTAGCCCTGAGCGGCGACGCGCACGCCAGCCGTTGTAACAGTCCCACTACGTCACATAGGCCTATCAGAGTTGCAATTCCTGCCAAGGTGTCGTAAGACAGGGTTACGGACACGCGCTCTCGGCTGCCCCGGAAATCGCGCCACCTCGGGCTAAGCTGAAAGTGCCTCACTACTTAGCAGTTGAGGCCGTGCATGGCGTGGAGTGTGCGACTCGCCCCGGCACGCGCGTCGCGCCCTGCAAATCGCACCGCACGTCGATTACCTCCACCACGAAAGGATCTCCACCATGGCACAGCGCCAGACCCTGCCTGTTCTCCCGCTGCGCGGCACCGTGATCTTTCCCGGCCTCACCGCGCCAATCGCTGCGGGACGACCGGGCACGTTGCGGGCGATCGAGGCGGCGCTTCGTGGCGAGCGGCTGGTGTTCGCGGTCGCCCAAAAGGACAACACGGACGAGCCCGCCCCGGAAATCCTCTACCAGATGGGCGTGATCGCCCGGATCGGCCAGATCCAGCGCGGGCTGGGCGGCGTGCAGCTCCTGCTCCAGGGCGAGATGCGGGCGACGGCGCTGCAATACACCACCACGGAGGGCTTTCTGAGCGCGGTGGTGCTGCCGGTGGACGAGATGAAGCCGGTGAGCAACGACGACCCGGCCTTCATCGCGCTGCACAAGGAGATCCGCGAACGCGCGGCGGAGCTGGGCGAGCGCCGCGGGCTGCCGGAGGAAGTGGTGCATCAGGTGTTGGATGCCGTCACCGATCCGGGGCGTTTCGCCGACCTGGTGGCTGGCTACATCGAGCTGCCGGTCGCGGAAAAGCAGGGCCTCCTGGAAACGCTGTCCGTGGAGGAGCGGCTGCGGCGGGTGCTGGTGCACGTGCAGCGTCAGATCACGATGATCGAGACGCAGGAAGAGATCAAATCGCAGGTGCAGGAGGAGCTGGGGGAGCGGCAGCGCGAGATGTACCTGCGCGAGCAGATGAAGGCCATTCAGAAGGAGCTGGGGGACGACGACCAGAGCAAGGAGATCACGGAGCTTCGCGAGAAGCTGGACAAGCTCACGCTGCCGGACGAAGCGCGGAAGGAAGTGGATCGCGAACTGAGCCGGCTCGAGCGAGCCGGCCGCGAGTCCATGGAAGCGCAGGTGATTCGCACCTATCTCGAGTGGGTAGCGGAGCTGCCCTGGAACCTCAGGAGCGACGACAGTCTGGATCAGACGAATGCGGCGAAGGTGCTCGACGAAGATCATTACGGGCTTCCGGACGTGAAGGACCGCGTGCTGGAATTCCTGGCGGTGCGGCAGCTGCGCGCGCAGGAATTGGAGGAGGAGCTGAAGCGCACGGGCGAACTCTCGATCGACAAGCTGCGGGCGTCGCAGGAGGACGCGACGCCGGCGCTGCACCTTTCCCGCGACGAAAAAAAGCCGATCAAGGACAGCAAGGAAGCAAAGGCCCGCGCCATGGCGAGAGGCCCCATTCTGCTCTTCATCGGCCCGCCCGGCGTGGGCAAGACGTCCATCGCCCGGTCCATCGCGCGCTCGCTGGGGCGCAAGTACGTCCGCGCGGCGCTGGGCGGCGTGCGCGACGAAGCCGACATCCGCGGGCACCGGCGCACCTATGTGGGTGCCATGCCGGGGCGCATCATCCAGGGGATGAAGCAGGCCGGCACCAAGAACCCCGTCTTCCTGCTGGACGAAGTGGACAAGCTTGGCATCTCGTTCCAGGGCGATCCGGGCAGCGCGCTACTCGAGGTGCTTGATCCGGCACAGAACGACACGTTCACCGACCACTATCTCGGCGTGCCGTTCGACCTGAGCGAAGTGCTGTTCGTCTGCACGGCGAACTTCGTGCAGAACATCCCGAGCCCGCTGCTGGACCGCATGGAGGTCGTGGAGTTCGCGGGGTACACGGAGCACGAGAAGGCGGAGATTGCGAAGCGCTATCTCATCCCGCGCCAGCTGGAGGACGCGGGGCTCAAGGGCAAGAACATCGAATTCACGGACGAAGCCGTCGCGCGCATCGTATCCGAGTACACGCGCGAGAGCGGCGTGCGTCAGCTGGAGCGCCAGATTGGCGCGATCACGCGAAAGGTCGCTCGCAAGGTGGCGTCCGGTGATCCGAAAGTGCTCGAGGACGGCAAGCTCGACGAGCAGGAGGTGCGCGAGCTGCTGGGGAGACCCAAGGTGCACCCGGAGCGCGCGGCCGCGGAGAACGAGGTGGGCGTGGCCACCGGCATGTACTACACGCCCGCGGGCGGCGACATCATGTTCGTGGAAGCGGCGATCCGCCGGCTGTACGGCTACGGCCAGCGGGTGGACGACAGCGAGACCAAGACCCAGGTGAGTGGCTGGGGGAACGTGTCGCTCATCCTCACGGGACAACTGGGCGATGTCATGAAGGAATCCGCACGCGCGGCGCTCACGTTCGCGGCCACGCACGCATCGTCACTGGACATTCCCGAAGATCGGCTGGGATCCATCGAGGTCCACGTGCACGTCCCGGCGGGGGCCATCCCCAAGGATGGGCCGTCGGCGGGGGTGACGATGTCCACGGCGCTGGTGAGCGCGATGTCCGGCCGGCCGGTGCGGCGCGATGTCGCGATGACCGGCGAGATCACGCTGCGCGGCCGCGTCATGCCCATCGGCGGCCTGAAGGAGAAGGTCCTCGGCGCCCATCGCGCCGGCATCAAGCACATCGTGCTGCCGAAGGACAACGAGGGCGACCTCGAGGACA
This sequence comes from Gemmatimonadaceae bacterium, assembly GCA_040902005.1. GTDB lineage: Bacteria > Gemmatimonadota > Gemmatimonadetes > Gemmatimonadales > Gemmatimonadaceae > DASPMP01. Next base: position 3,741 of record JBBDYA010000128.1, read on the forward strand.
TTCCCGAAGAAGTACGGCAGGTGCTCCAGTTCCACCCGGTGGCCACGCTCGACGAAGTGTTCGAGCTCGCCCTGTTGCCGGTGCCGGAGCGCGAGGACGAACCGTCGGGGCAGAAAATGGTGGAGCACGTGACCGCGCGCGTCGCGGCCGCGGGGGCGTGAGCCCCGTCAGTCGCCGGGACGCGGCGCGGGCGGAGCGTACTCGGTCTCGGGAATCCGGAACCGCCGCGCGAGCGACGGATCGCCCTCGTCGCCCAGCACGCGCTTCGCGATGTACTCGCCGATCACCGGGCCCATCTTGAACCCCTCCGCGTTGCCCCCGCCCGCGATCCACACGTTGCGCAGGTTGGGGTGCCGGTCCACGATGAACTCGCGACTCGACGTCAGCTCGTAGTGGCAGGCGCGCGTCTCGAGCACCGGCGCACCCGCGAGCGCGGGAAAGCGCTCCGCGACGAACGCGCGCGGGCGCTCCAGGCGTTCGGGCTCCACCCATCGGACGCTCAGGTCGGGATCCGACATGTCCGCCGCGTTGCTGCGTCCGCCGCCCCCGCCCCCCCCCCCCCACCACCACCGCCACGCACGCGAAAGCCGCGATTGTCCACGGGCAGCGCGGGCCATCCCGTGGTGCCGGGAAAATTCCAGCTCGGCATGTGCGGAAAGGTGAAGCGCTCGTCCCCCGCGGGCGTGCCGAAGTACAGCACCGTTCCCAGCGGTGTGCGCATGCGGTTGGCCATCAGGGGGAATGTCTTGCCCAGCCACGGCCCCACGGCGAACACGAAGGCGTCGCCCATGATGGTGTCACCGTTGGCCAGGCGCACGGTATTGCCATCGAACTCGCCCGGCACCGGCGCGATCACGCGACCGATGACGATGCGCCCCCCCTCGTGCCTGAACACCTCGGCGACGGACTCCGTGGCGCGCCGCGAGCGGACGACGCCGGCGTCCGGCTCGTACAGCACCGCCGTGATGTCGTTCACCTGGATCGCCGGCCACCGCTTGCGGACTTCCTCCACCGGGAGCGTCTCGTGCGGGATGCCGTTCTTTTCCCACCAGGCGCGCGTGTTCGTGAGAAAGGGTTCCCAGTCTTCCCGCATGATCAGGTCGCCGGTGGTGAAGTACACCGGCATTCGCTGCGGCCGAGCGTACTCGGCGTCCCATTCCTTCCAGCGCAGCACCGCCTGGCGCGCCCACTGCATCCAGAGCTCGCCGTGCGGACGGTCGCCGTACGACGTGCGCACGCCGCGCGTCTCGTCGCCCGAGGTGGAGCGCGAGTTGCCCGCGCCCAGCATGTCCACGAGCGTGACGCGCGCGCCCATCCGCTGGAGATGGAGCGCCGTCCAGCCGCCGAATGCGCCGGCGCCGACCACGACCACGTGCGCGCCGGACCGGGCGGACGAGACGAGTCCCGGTGCCGTGGCGCATCCGGTGAGCAGCGCGCCCGCGCCCGCACCGGCGATCTTCAGGAACTCACGGCGATCCGGATGGCTCACTGATGCGTACCCGTTTGAGCTCGAGCGTGTCGGACTTGAGCGAATCCGTGCCGGGCGCGAACCCGTTCAGCTTGAGGATGTACGCGATGACACGCGTGTAGTCGTCGTCGCTGAGTCCCCCCGGATTGTCCTCCGGCATGGTGCGCTTCAGCTGCTTGAAGTAGTCCAGCACGGTGCGGCCCAGCCACGAGAAGCGAAACTGCTCGCCGGTATGAAAGCTGGGCTCGTGGCAGGAGACGCAGTACGCCATGAACACGTCCTCGCCCATGGCCACCTGGCTGGCGGAGAATGCGCCGGCGGCGAGCCGTTCGGGCAGCACCGCGGCCGGAGGGAGGACGGGCGCGGACGAATCGGACTGCGCGGCCAGCGCGGCGGGGGCGAGAAGGAGAAGGAGGGCGAGAATTCTGAGTCGCATCACGTCAAGGAAATCGGCGGGTGAGCGCAGTGCATGTCAAGTGCGCGGATAGGCGCGGATAGGCGCGGATAGGCGCGGATAGGCGCGGATAGGCGCGGATACCGCGGATAGTCGCGGATAGGCGCGGATGGGCGTGACGAAACTGCGGAACAACTTTTCAGAGCTTCCCTAGGGCGTTCCAACCCGCGCGCTGTCGGCCGGGCCCGCGGGAGAAATGAAGGTGCCCCAGTGCGGCAGCTTCCACGGATTGATGCGCAGCGCCGGTGGTTCGGTGCCCGGAATGAAGTACTCGACGTACCGCCGCTCCGGTGGCGTGGTGCTGTCCGCCGGCTGCCCGGTAGCGCGGTCCAGCTCCGCGTAACTCAGATCCGACGGCGCCGCCCACTCACCCGCGCTCCCCTCCCCGTAGTACGTCGCCACCATGTGCGCCCAGATCGGCGCGGCCAGCGATCCACCACCCGCTCCCGGCATGATCGACTTGCGCCGATCGAAGCCAAGCCAGACGCCGGCGACGAGGGACGGCGTCATCCCCACGAACCAGACGTCGGCATTGTCATTGGTGGTGCCCGTCTTGCCGGCGATCGCCACCTGCGGCGGGGGGGCTAGGCGCCGCGCCGCGGCCCCCGTGCCGCGCTCGGCGGCATCGCGCAGCATGTCGCGCACGATGTAGGCGACGCGCGGATCGATCACCTGCCGCAGCGCGGGCGTGGGGGCGTCGTACACCACGCGCCCGGCGCGATCCTCGATGCGCGCAATGTACCGCGGCTCCACCGCGGTGCCGTTCGTGGCGAACGCGGAGTACGCGGCCACGAAATCCACCGGCTTCACCTCCGACGCCCCGATCGCGCTGGAGGGGTACGGCAGCATCGGCGTCTCGAATCCAACATGCGCCACCAGCGCGGCGACGGCATCCATGCCCACCTGCTGGCCGAGCTGGACCGACACGGTATTGCGCGACAGCACCAGCGCGTCCCGGATTGTGAGCGGACCCAGGAACTGGTTGTCCGCGTTGTCCGGGCTGTACACGTCGCCGTTGGGCAGCGTGATGGCCAGCGCGCTGTCGGGAACGATCGCGTTCGCCGGGAGACTGTCCTGCATGGCCGTCGCATACACGAAGGGCTTGATCGACGAGCCGGGCTGCCGCATGGCGTAGGTGGCCCGGTTGAACGTGGACCGTCCGAAGTCACGCCCGCCCACCAGCGCCCGGACGTCACCGCTGTACGGATCGACCGCGACCACGAGGCCCTGGAGGTAGTCGGTGCCACCACGGGCCGTCGCCGACATCGTCGCGTGCGAATATCCCGCGCGCGCCTCGACCGCCAGCGTGCCCTGCGTCAGGGCATCAGCGGCCGCTGCCTGGAGCGCAGGGTCCAGCGTGGTGTAGACCCTGTACCCGCCGTCATTGAGGTCCACGCCCGCGCCCTCCGCGATCTGCCGCACGGCATCCACGAAGTACGGGGCCACGACCGATCGGCCAAGGTTGGGCGCGGTGACCATCGGCTGGCGGCGAGCGGCGTCCGCCTCGGCACGCGTGATGAAGCGCTGCTCCGCCATCAGGCCGAGGATGAGGTTGCGCCGCTCCCGCGCGCGCGCCGGGTGGTTGATCGGGTCGTAGAGGGGCGGCCCTTTCGGCAGGGCGGCGAGCGTCGCCGCCTCCGCGAGCGTCACCTGTGCGGCCCCCTTCCCGAAGTAGTGGCGTGCGGCCATCTCGATGCCGCGCCAGCCGTGCCCGTAGTCGATGGTGTTGAGGTACGCCTCGAGGATCTGCTCCTTGGTGTAGTGCTTCTCCATCTCGCGCGCGGCGCCCTGCTCCCGCAGCTTGCGCATGGGGCTGCGGTCACTGCGGTCGATCAGGGTGGGATGCATGTTCCCCACAAGCTGCTGGGTGATCGTGCTGGCACCGCGGCGGTCGCCCAGGAGATTGTCCTTGATCGCCGCGGCCACGCCCACCAGGTCAACGCCGTCGTGCTGATAGAACCGCTGGTCCTCCACGGCCACGAAGGCCTGGTGCAGGTACCGCGGCAGCGTTCGCAGCGACACGTTGAACCGCGTTTCCTTCCCCAGCGAGCCGATCATCGTGCCGTCGCGGGCGAAGATGACGGAGGACTGCGGCAGGGTGATGATCTGCCAGGGCTCGGGGTTCTGTCCGAGCAGCAGGGCCGGTGCGAAGAGCAGGATCGGGGCGAGTATGCGCATTTCAGGGGCTGGTACACCTGAGTACTAGCGATGATTCCGCGCGACGACCACTCTCGCCCACGACCGGCGGCAGCAGCCGATGGGTCACGTCATGGATAGCTTCAGGCGACCGGTATTACCAACGTTCTCGTTGCCAGCGTTCTTTATGGTATGAGCCACCAGCTCGCGATCGCGCAGTTCGCGCCCAGCAAGGGCGACTATCCGGCCAACCTGCATCGGCTCGGGGAGTTGTTCGCGCAAAACGACGCCCTGTCACCCCGGGCGCAGCTGCTGTGTCTGCCCGAGTCGGCGCTCACGGGATACTTCCTGGAGGGGGGCGTCCGCGACGTGGCGATGACCGCCGGCGCACTCGCCAGCGACCTGAACGAGATCTATCGCTCCGCGGTGAAGTCGCCGCGCATGCTGGACGTGGCGCTGGGCTTCTACGAGCAGTGGGACCGGAAGCTGTACAACAGCGCGCTGTACGTAACACTTGGCGGCGCCGAGCCCGTCGTGCGCCACGTGCACCGCAAGCTGTTCCTTCCCACCTACGGCATGTTCGACGAGGAGCGCTTCGTGGACCGCGGCCGCGAGGTGCGCGCGTTCGACACGGACTTTGGCCGGATGGCCCTGCTCGTCTGTGAAGACGCGTGGCACAGCTTGACGGGGGCGATCGCCGCGCTCGACGGCGCGCAGGTCATTCTGCTCCTGGCGGCGCCTCCCGCGCGCGGCCCGTGGGCGGATACGCAGGGCGTTCCCGCCAGCGTCAATCGGTGGGAGCGGCTGGCACGGGACATCGCAGAAGAACATGGCGTCTTCGTGGCGCTCGCCAACCTGGTGGGAAGCGAGGGGGGCAAGATCTTCCCCGGCGCGTCGATGCTCATGGGGCCCAAGGGCGACCTTCGCGTGCGCGGTCCGCTGTGGGAGGAGGCCCTCGTCACGTCGGATGTGGACCTGGAGGACGTGAGCCGCGCCCGCGCGGACATGCCGCTCATCGCGGATCTCGAGGTGATGATGCCGCATCTGGTGTCGAACATCGCGCGGATAGAGATGGGCGCCGTCTCACGACCGGACTACGATGGTCGCAGCGGCGAATCCGCGACATCGGCAGGCGCCCGCGCGCGCGGCGGCGATGGGCGGAAGAAATCCTCATCAGCGTCCAGGTCTTCCGGCGCCCCGGTCAAGGTCGTTGCCGCCCAACCCTTCACTCCCCCGCTCCCCCTGGACATCGACCCCGCGCTCACTGAGCAGTGGCTCGCCTACTTCATTAAAAGCGAGATGGAGCAGCGCGGCTTCGGCAAGGCGCTCGTCGGCATTTCCGGCGGGGTAGACTCCGCGGTCACCGCGTATCTGGCGGCGAAGACCCTCGGGCTGAAGAACGTGATCGGCGTGCGCATGCCCTACCGGTCATCGAGCAGGGACAGTATGGATCACGCGCAGCTCGTGATCGACGCGCTTGGTATCGAGTCGTGCACAGTGGACATCAGCGCGGCGGTGGACGGCTATCTCGAGCGCGATCCGGACGCGGAGGCCGGGCGGCGCGGCAACGTCATGGCCCGCATGCGCATGATCGTCCTGTTCGACCTGTCGGCGAAGCTGGGCGCGATCCCCCTGGGCACGGGCAACAAGACGGAGCGCCTGTTCGGCTACTTCACCTGGCACGCGGACGACGCGCCGCCAATCAACCCGCTGGGAGACCTGTTCAAGTCGCAGGTGTGGGCGCTGGCGCGCCACCTTGGCGTGCCAGCCAGGATCGTGGACAAGCCGCCGACGGCGGATCTGGTGGTGGGCCAGACAGACGAGGCGGATTTCGGGATCTCGTATCAGAAGGCCGACGAGATTCTCAACTGGATACTCGCTGGCTACAAGCCGGCCGAACTGGTGGCGCGCGGGTTCGTCGAGTCGGAGGTCACGCTCGTGGCCACACGGCTGGCGTCCACGCACTGGAAACGGCGACTGCCGACCGTCGCGATGCTGAGCCCGACGGCGATCGGCGAATCGTATCTGCGCCCGGTGGACTTCTAGGGAAGAAGAGTGTCGTTCCGAGTCGCGCAGCGACGAGGAATCTGCAATTCAACCTCAAGAACTGCAGATCCCTCGCTGCGCTCGGGATGACAGTCCACTTTCTTCAGAGCTTCCCTCGGCGGTGGTCATGCGGCCTGCGCGTAGGCCAGGGAGACGGCCCGGCGCGCCACGCGCTTGAGCGCCCGGTGCACGGTGCGCGCGTAGCGGATGAAGTTCGCGCCCGCCCACGGGAACGCCGCGAAGAACTCGGCGGGCAGCCGGTCGGCCTTGAGCCGGTTGCAGCGCACGCAGGCCAGCACCACGTTGCCAGGCGTGTGCGCGCCGCCATGCGCGAGTGGATGGACGTGGTCCAGGGTGGCCGTTTCGAAGTCGAGGGCCGTGGCGCAATACACACAGCGCCGGCCGCAGTCTCGCATGGTGGCGCGCTTTATCGCGCGCTTGTAGCGGGCTCCACGAACGGGGGGGGGGGTAACGCCGGAACGCCGGCGGTGGCGGGTGGGTGCCCGATTGATGTGGGCGGAATGCAGCGCGATACGGTGAGCGTGCCGTCGAACGGACATTGCACCTCGCTGGAAAAGACAACGCCCCGCGACCGGAAGGATTCCAGTCGTGGGGCGTCAGGGCTCTTCACATTGCCATCGCGGGCGACCCGAGAGACGCGCCGCCGTCGTGCGCGGGCGCATCGGAGTGTGCTGCGTGTGCTGCGGGAAATTCGTCGCTGTCGGACCAGCGTGCGGGCCTCCGACCAAAGGCAGGGGGTCGTCCTGCCGATATGAATGTGATGCGGCGCTTTTTCGCGCAAGTGGCAAAATCAGGTTCATCCGTGAATTCCGGGAAACCCTTCAGCGGCGAGAACCACGACCACTTCAGTTCTTGGCCGCCCTTCTGTTCTCGGCCGCCTTTCCGTACCGCTGTTCTCGGCCGCGTCCGCAAAGTTCATGCGGCCGCGGGTACGTACTCGGCGGCGCGCTGCGCGCGCCGGTCGGCC
>JBBDYA010000129.1:0-17498 GCA_040902005.1 Gemmatimonadaceae bacterium
CACCCAGCCCCCATCCACCACTCGCGTCTCCAGCGACCTCGATGCCTGGTTCACCAGGGAGGAGAAGCGCATTCGCGCGGAGCTCGACGAGTTTCTGCGCATTCCCAGCATCAGCGCGCGATCGGAGCACAACGCGGATACCGCGCGCTGCGCGGAGTGGCTTGCGACGCAGATCCGGAAGCTCGGGATGGACACGTCGGTGCACCCCACACCCGGTCATCCGATCGTGCTCGGCGAATGGCGCAAGGCCGGTACGGACGCGCCCACGGTGCTGGTCTATGGGCACTACGACGTGCAGCCGGTCGAACCGCTCGATCTCTGGACGAGCCCTCCCTTCGAGCCCACCGTCCGGGACGGCAAGCTCTACGCGCGCGGCTCGGTGGACGACAAGGGGCAGCTGTTCATTCACGTGAAGGCGGCGGAAGCGCTGGTGAAGGAGCGCGGCAAGCTACCGGTGAACCTGATCTTCCTCGCGGAAGGTGAGGAGGAGGTGGGCAGCGAGAATCTCGCGGAGTTCATCGAGCGCAACGCGAAGGTGCTGCAGGCGGACGCGGTCGTCATCTCCGATTCCTCCATGTTCGCGCCCGGACAGCCGTCCGTCCTGTCCTCGCTCCGCGGCATCGCGTATTTCCAGATCGACGTCGTGGGGCCCGCGCAGGATCTGCACTCGGGCAGCTACGGCGGAGCCGTCGTGAATCCAGCGATGGCGCTGGCGCGCATCCTCGCGACCATGCACGACGCGCAGGGCCATGTCACGATCGACGGGTTCTACGACAAGGTCCGGGACTGGGGGGACGCGGCGCGCGCAGCCACGCGCGCGCTGCCCTTCGAGGACGCGCACTTTCGGGCAGAAGCCGGTTCACCCGCGCTGGGTGGCGAACACGGGTATTCGACCCTCGAGCGCATCTGGATGCGTCCGACCTGCGAGGTGAACGGACTGCTGAGCGGCTATACCGGGCAGGGCGCCAAGACCGTGCTGCCATCGAAGGCGATGGCGAAGGTGAGCTGCCGGCTCGTGCCGGATCAGGACCCTCTGGCGATCACGAAGCTGTTCGAGGCGCATGTGGACCGGGTGAAGCCCGCCGGCGTCACCGTAAAGGTGACTTACATCCACGGTGGACGTCCCTGGCGCGCCGAGCTCCACGGCCCGCTGTACGACGCGGCGCGGCGCGCTCTCACCGCGGCCTTCGGCAGGGAACCGGTGATCGTGGGCGAGGGGGGATCGATTCCGGTGGTCGGCGACTTCGAGCGCATCCTCAGGACCCCGGTGCTGCTGCTCGGTTTCGGACTGCCCGGGGAGAACGCGCACGCACCGGACGAGTGGCTTTCCGTCGAGAATTTCACGAAGGGGCTGCGGGCGGTGGCGACGCTCTATGAGGAACTGGGAACTAGTTCCTAGTTCCTAGTTCCTAGTTCCTAGTTCCTAGTTCCTAGTTCCTGTCTAGAACCGCCACTCCCGAATGATGAACAGCCCGAACGACGTCGTCGGGTCAACCCGCTGGATGGTGAGTGTGGGCGGACGCAGCAGGAATCTCGGCGCCACCGACCCCTCGTAGCGCCAGCCGCTGGGCGTGCGGTATTCAGCACGGAGTCCCGGGTACTTCTGCGCCTGAAGCGCCATGAAGAAGTAGGGACTCAGGTACTTTCCGGCCTCGATACGCGTGCTCTGGAAGAAGTCGAACACGCTCTGGCCCCCGAACTCCGTCGGCACGTCTGCCGGCGTGATGTTGAACACGTCGGCGCCCAGCCCCTTCGTGGCCTCGCCCTCCACCTCGTCGGCCATGACGCCGAGCGCGACGGCGGCCATCCGTTTCATCGCGAGCGCCGCACCGGCGCCCACCAGGTTGCCGGTGGCCGTGGCGCCGGTGAGGCCGGACCCCTCGAGGTGCAGCAGCGAGGTGGTGCTCTGTCCGAAGGCGAGATAGCTCAGCAGGTCGGACTGCGAGATCGGCGGCTGGGCGTCACTCTCCAGCGTGAGCTTTGGCTTCAGGAGCGTGCCCCCGATCAGGACGCGCACGTTGAACGCCGGCCGGCCGGCGAGCGCCACCTCGTACTCCCCGGTTGCCTGAATCGTGGGGTTCATGTCCGGATTGCCCACGAACGCTGCCGACCCGCGCTTGATCGCGAAGCGCTTGCTGAGAAAGGTGTACTCGCCGCGGTCGGTAGACACCACGCCCGTGATGGCGAGTGCGTCGGCCTGGCGACTCAGCCGCAGCGGTTCCTCCGTGAACATCTCGATGTTGGCGTCGCGCGACCGCAGCCACGTATTTCGGCTCACCACGAGGTCCACATCCACCCGGAGATACTCCAGCAGCGGTGAGCTGACCGGGAAGAGCTCCCGGTCGGACATCACGCTGGTGTCCATGACGGCGAATATCGCGGGATCATCGGCGGCGATGATCTGCTTGCTCGACGGCTCGGGGATGTATGCGACCCCGCTCCGCACGTGCACGCGACCGGAGACGTATGCATCGCGGAAGGGGCCGACAATGCTCACACCGGCGTCCGCGTCCAATCGGCCGTGATCGTTGTCCAGCACCTCCGCATTGTCGGCGACGAGATGCAGGTCGAACGCCGGCTCCCGCCAGTTGCCGACATACAGTCCACCCGTGAGGCGCACCGTGCCCGGCCCCGAATGGCCCGCGAGCGAGTCCACGAACACCGTGTCCCGGGCCATCCTGATGGCCGCGGTGATCCGGTTCACCTCCATGCCGGTCGGAACGACCCGCAGGGATCCATTGCGCCAGGCCAGCGCGCCCGCCAGCACGGGACGCTTCAGCGTGCCCCGCATGGCGAACCGTCCCGACGCGACGCCGCCGATTTGCTCCACCAGGTCCGTGAAGGCCGGCACGAGGTCGAGCGGGAGACTATCGCCCCGCACGTCCACGCGCATCGGCAGGTCCAGCAGTCGCGGGCCCGACACGCCGGCGAACGCGAGATTGATCGGGAGAATCGCGTCCGCGATCGCGGCCGGCGCCGCTGAATCGCGCACTGCTTCCGCGTGCACCGTGAGGGACGCGTTGGCGTACTGCAGTGTGGCTTGCACGGGCGGGATCACCGACCCGTTGTAGTTGCCCTGCACCAGGCCAACCGCACCGCGAAACCGGGGAGCGCTCATCGTGCCCTGCAACTCACCGCGCGCCGTGAGTATCCCGGTCAACGGAAAGGCACTCTGCGCGAAGCCGGTGATGTCGGCCACCTGAAAATTGCGCACGTCCAGCACGAGGTTCGCATTCCCCTCGGTCGGGAGCATGCCATTGAGGTACACGAGGCCGCCGGCGTTGCTCCGCAACTCCACCTCGTGCAGCTCCACCCCAGCCGGATGACGGTGGATCACTGCCGCGCGCGCCAGTCGCCACACCGTGGTATCCAGCCGAAGGGCGAGGGCCTGCACGCGCAGTTCCTGCCGCTCTCCAAGGACGAACGTTCCGCGCACGGCATAGTCGCGTTCATCGCCCTGACGCACCGCCAGCTGCACCTCGCCCGTGGGGCTGCGGTAGCTGAGCCGCCCGGTCAGCGTGTCGAACGCGAACCCCTTCACGCTGATCTGGCTCCCCTCCACGGCAACGGCCAATCGCGAATCGCGCGAACGCGCGTTGGTCCATGCGTACTCCGCGCGCAGCGCGCGCGCCGCGTTGCCACGCGCGATCACATCGTTCGCGGCCAGCTGGCCGACGGCGTCGAAGGTCCTGATGTTGCCGCGCAGGGTTCCCGACGCGCGGAGGCTGCCGGACACCGCGCTGCGCGCGAGCGCGCGCGGGGTGTCCACCGGGATTCTGGGCATCGCCCGCCCGGTCGCGGCGCGCTCCACCGCCGTCTCGCGCGCGATGCGGATCGAGTCCGCGCGCGCGCGGGCGAAGGCGGATGCGACCAACGCCGAGCGCGGACGCACGACGCCTTCCCGATCGCCGGGAATCCAGCGATCGTAGGCGCCGAGCGATTCGACCACCACACTGTAGCGCAATTCGCCCGACCGGCCCGCGACAAGCCCGAACGTGCCGGCGGCGTCCACCGCCGTACCGGCGCCGTGCAACGCCAGCCGTTGCACGCGGGCGACCCCGCTCGACAACGCGACCCGCACCACCCCGCTGTCCACCCGGACGCCGTCCCAGCCGGATGCCGCGATGTCGGCGGCGATCGTCCCCTGCATCGTCGCCAGCTCGAATCCGGAGCCGCGCGCGCTGACCGTCGCATTGAGCCACGTACCCGGCGCGCTGGTGGCCACGCTGTTCAGGTCCACCGCTCGCAGGCGCCCGCGCACGTCGTAGCTTCGGCCCGGCTCGGCCAGGTCCAGTCGGCCCGATGCCTCGATCACACCGCCGTCGCGAAGCGACAGGGTGGTGGCGATGCGCAGGTCGCCCAGCGTGCCGTTCAGTCGAATCGGACCCGATACGCTGCCCCGCAACCCCAGGGTAGGCGCGAGCAGCCCCACTTCCGCCAGCGACAGGGTGTGTGCGCGCACGTCCACGTCGAACGCGGTGGCGCCGGCCAGACGGATGCCGGCGCGCCCGGACACACGGGAGACATTGCCTCGGTCGCGGTGTTCCACGTCTCCCGTCAGTGCCAGCGACGTGGCGGTCGAACCCGTGATCGCGATATTGCCGATGATGGTGCCGCCGATCGGCCCGAGTGACTCCGACAGATCCGGGCTGAGCGCCTTGAGCAGCGCCACCTGGAGCGGATCCACCCGAAGGCGCAAGTCACGCATCCGGATGTCGCCGTTGACGTAGCCGACCGCGCCCCGTCCGGACGCTCGGCTCGTGCCCGCGTGCGGATCGTGGAACGCCACGTTGCCGACGAGCTGCATGGCGTTGCGGCCCCCCACCACGGTCAGCTGTCCATCCAGCGTTCCACGGCGCGGCGACTCGAAGCCGGGCACGAGTTGCTCGACCAGCGTGGTGTTCACGTTCGAGAAGCGCACGTCGGTGTCGTGAATCGCGAAAGTGTCCGCGAAACTGATCGCGAACGTGCCGCGCAACCGGGCGCCCTGCGTCCGGACGTCGGCATTCTGCACCACGTACTCCTGCGTGGTGCCACGCCACTCGAGACGGAAATCCAGCGGCCCGCCGCCCTCCGACGGAAACCGTGGGAACACCCACCGGAAATCCGCCAACGCAACCGGGCGCCCGCGCGCCGCGATGGTCAGGTCGCCCGTCTCGAAGGAGTAATTGCCGTCTCCGCGCAGCAGGGACCCCGGCATGCGCACGGCCACGTCGCGCCACCAGAGGGAGTCGTCGTCGAACTGGAGCGCTCCCACCAGGTCGTGGACGTTGGCGGACGGCGTCCGGAAGGGCAGCGCGACCATCTGCAGCGACGCGAGTTGTGCAAGCCGGTGCTCGTATCCCGGCTGCGTGATGCGCACCAGGGGCGCGCGCGCGGTCAGGTCGCGCAGCTCGACGACTTTCTGAAAGCCGTTCGCGACGGGCACCACCATGATCCGCTTCTCCCCGGCCAGTGCCTGCCGGATCGAGCTGTCCTGCGATGCGGGGGACAGGCTGGTGTCCGGCGTCCACGGCGTGCGAACGATCAGGCGGCCGTCCAGCACCGTCACGTTGTGGAACACGATCCAGTCGAATCCACGGTCGCGCACGTCAGCAGGCTGCGTGCTGTCCGACGGCGGAAAAATCCGCTCGTAGTTCCACTTGCCGCCCGGCAAACGATCCAGCACGACGATGGGGCGCACGAGCCGCACGCTGCGCATGTCGATCTTGCGGGCCAGCAGCTGGAGGATGCTGTACCGCGCGCTCACCTGTTCCGCGGCCAGCAACGGCTGGCCCGCGCTGTCGCGAATGGCAAATGCGTCGATCGATGCGCCGGTGAGCAGATTGCCGCGTAGCCGCCCGATGGTGACCTGTCCGTTGACGATGTTCTCGAGCTGCGACACCGCGAACCGGCGTACCCGCTCGCGTCCCCAGTCGGTTGACGTGAGCACGAGCGTGGCCGTGAAAGCGAACGCGATCAGGACCGCGAGGGCCACCGCTGTCCATTGCAGCACCCGGATCGCGCGTGGCCGTTCGGCGGGCATGGGAGGGGCCCCCGCGCCGACTGGAGCGACCGGCTGATCGCGCAGCTCGTCCGGCATCAGTAGGCCTGACCGATGCTCAGATGCAGCACCAGCCGGTTGAAGATCGACCAGAATCCGGTGGCCGTACCTCCTGTGGTGTGGCGTCGGGGGTCTTGCAGCGAGACCAGCCTGCGCGCCCCCGCCCCCCCACCCGTGGAGTCGATGACCGCCGTGAACACCGGAAGCGCCTCGCTGTTGCGCGGGTTGTATCCGACGTCCACGCGGATCGGACCCACCGGGGAGGCGTACCGGAATCCCGCCCCCGGCGTGATCGCCGCGGAAAACCTGGCCAGTTGCAGCGTCTCGGAGAGATCCCCGATGGCGCTGCCGCCCACCACGGCGCCGTCGAGAAACACCGCCCACGAGGTCTTGCGTCCGATCGGCATGCGGTATTCAACGCTTCCCTCCACCAGCGACGTTCCCCCGACGGGCCGAGTCGTGAATGCGTCGCTCTGCAATCCGGAGGCGTTTGCGTCGCAATTGGTCAGCACGTCATCGACCACCGGGCCGGCGCACCCGCCGCCATTCGCGTCGGTCAGTTCCGCCAGCGGAATCGTGAGGATTTTCGGACCGAGCGAGTTCTCGCCATAGCCCCGCACCGATTGCGATCCACCGGCGTAGTAGCGCACGCGGGGATGCAGGATGTTCGGGCCGAGCGGCCGCACGAATCCCAGCCGTACGTGCGCCGCCAGCACCTGCGAGCGCGGATCGCGGCTGGGGTACCGGAAATGCGTGTAGACCGCGGCGTCGGCATACGCGCGGTTGTACCGGTAATCGGACAGGGTGGCGCGCGAGGCATGCTCCAGATCCACGCGCGCGACGTAGCCCTTCGTGGGTGAGAACGGGATGTCGGACCGGTCGATGGCGGCGCTTAGCTGTAGCGGCGACAGTCTCCGATGCTGTTGCAGCGTGCCGATGGTGGTCGCGTCGCACACACCGTAGTTCACGCAGTAGTACACGTCGCTCGCCTCCACCCGCGTGATCTCGAAGCGGTAGGCGGAACTCGCGGTCGCGCGCGGCGCGAGCGTGCGCGTGAAGGCCAACTGCCCTCCGTATCCGCGGTCCACGTACACGGCGGGCGCCGTGCGACGGTGAGTGAACGCGCTGACCGCGATCGTGTTCTCTGGCCTGGCCAGGAACGCCGGTTGCCGGAGTGCCATGCTGAGCTGCCACGTGGGCTTGAGGAAATCGTCGGGATCCCCGAACAGGTCGGCCGGCTCCATCCGGCGGAAGATGCCCCGGCCATTGAGCGATCCCGCGCCCAGGTTCCCGAGCGCCGCCGTAAGGCTGAAGCGGCGCGCGCCGCCGAAGGTGTTGTGGTTCGTGAAGCTGCCGTCCACCTGGATGAAATCGATGTTGTTGAATCCCCCGGCCAGTCGCGCCTCGCGCATCTTGGTCTCGCGCAGCTCGATGTTCACGTCCTTGACACTGTCCAGTCGCGGCGGCACGGTGAACTGCGCCAGGCGGAAGAGATTCGACTCGTAGAGGTTGCGCTGGCTCAGCGCGATGTCGGTGTACCGGAAGACATCTCCCGGCCGCAGCACGAGGGAGTTCTGGATCGTACGGATGCTCACCGCGTCGTTGCCGCGCACCGTGATCGCGCCGATCGTGGTCCGCCAGTTCGGTCGCACGTGCAGCAGGACCGCGGCGCGCCGCGCCGCCGTGTTCACGGAGATGATCGTGTCCACCTCGGCGTCCGCGTATCCCTTCTCCCACATTTCCAGCTGGAAGTACAGCCGCATGGTGTCGAGCACCACGAGATTCAGTGGGTCGCCCGCGCGCAGGATGGCCAGCTTCTCCACCCGTTTGGCGTCCATGAGCGTGCTGTCGTACTCCACGCGCAGCGCGCTGATCAGCGTGGGCGGGCCCTCGCGGATGTCGAACACCACGCGCACCTGCCCGGCATCGATCCGCACCACCGCCGTATCCAGCGTGGCCTCCCGATATCCGCGCTTCCAGTAGAAGACGAGGATGCGCAGCACGTCCCGACGGAACTCCTCCCGGTCGAGATACTTCCGGTCAACGAACGTCGGTGATTTGCTCACCCAGCAGAACGGCACCATGATCAGGCTGCGGCACTCGCTTTGGCTCGTCCTGATCGAGCGCTCGAGATCGCGCTTGCTGACCTGCTCCACGCCGCGCAGCTCGAGATCCCTTACCTCGGGTTTCTCGGACTGGTCGCCGCGTTGCGCGTATAGGAACGACGGCGCGGTCGCGAGGACTGCTACAGCGAGAAGCCGGGCAACCGTACGCGCACACGCGCTCTGGGAAACAGGGCTGTGCATGGCTCCGCTAAGCTGAGCAATAGCGGTGCCTTCACTACCGGGGAACGCGGAACGGGGAACGTGGAAAGGGGAGACTTAAAACGGCGGGAAGAAGGGAGGGGGAAAGGACCGGGAAGCGGGCACATCATTCCCCCTCCCAATCCCCATCCCGCAGTCTCAGTTTCCCCTTTCCCCGTTCCCGGTTCCCCGAAAGTGTCAGAGCCCGGCGAGCAGCGCGTCGTTGCTCTGGGTGGCCGCGATCCGCTTGATCAACCACTCCATCGCCGACTGCGGCGGCATCTGCGCGAGCCCGCGGCGCAGCGTGTAGACCGCATCCAGCTGTTCCGGCTTGAACAGTTTCTCCTCGCGCCGGGTGCCGCTGGTGGCGATGTCGATTGCCGGGTAGATGCGCTTGTCGGCCAGCGAACGGTCGAGCTTGATCTCACTGTTGCCCGTCCCCTTGAACTCCTCGAAGATCACATCGTCCATTCGGGAGCCGGTTTCCACCAGCGCGGTGGAAATGATCGTGAGCGAACCCCCGCCCAGACTGTCCGGAATCGACCGCGCGCCGCCGAAGAATGCCTTCGGCTTGGCCATTGCGGTGGCATCCAGTCCGCCCGACAGCGTGCGCCCCGTGCCCCGCTCGGCGGTGTTGTGTGCGCGCGCCATGCGGGTGAGCGAGTCCAGGACGATGATGACGTCCTTGTTCATCTCCACGAGGCGGCGGGCATGCTCCATGACCATCTCCACCACTTCCACGTGGCGCTGTGCCGGCTGGTCGAAGCTGGACGCGATGACTTCACCCACCCCCCATGAGATCGCTTCGCTCACTTCCTCCGGGCGCTCATCCACGAGCAGGATGAGCAACACCGCCTGCGGGTGATTGATGACGATGCCCTCGGTGATCGCGTGCAGCAGCGTGGTCTTGCCGGCGCGCGCCGGCGCGACGATCAGGGCGCGCTGCCCGTAGCCGATGGGAGCGATGAGGTCGATCGCGCGTCGCGTGAGCTCGTGACCGCCCTTCGCCGGCTTGCCGGTTTCCAGATAGAGCTTTCGTTCAGGATATGTGGCGGTCAGCGTTCCGAAGTCGGGCCGCTGGAGCGCCACGCTCGGCTCCACGCCGTTGATCGTCTGGATTTCCATCACGGCCACGCGTCCCCGCGGATCGCGCCCGGTGAGTGCGTGCACCAGGTCGGCCTTTCTCACGCCGGACTGCCGGATCACCTGCGGCGACACCCACGCATCGCCCGGTTCGGCGAGATAGCTGTTGGCGGCGCGGCGGATGTATCCGCCATCGCGCGACGGATCGAACCAGCCCAGCGTGTCGCCAACCGGCGTCAGTACTGCGGGTGCGCTCGATGCGGCCGACTCTCCACCGCCGCCACCAGTGCCCTCCCTCCCCCCGGGCGCGCCGCCCGGTGCGCCGGGTCCGCCGCCCCCACGCCGCCCGCGCCCACGATGTCGCCGATGCCGGCGCCCATTGCGGTCGGGGCGCTCGCCGCGATCACCACGATCACCCCGGTCGCGCCTGGGATTGCCGCCTTCGCGAGCCGCTGGCTGGTCGGGCGACGCGGAACCGGCGCCCGAGCTCTCGCTCGATTCGGCGTGGTCGCCGTTGCCGCCGCCCGCGTCAACCTCATCCCGCGCAGCAGTTGGTTCCCCGCCGCCCGTGCCCCGGTCGCCGGGTGCGCGGGGTTCGACGGGCGCCGCTGAGCTGTCGTGCTCGCGGTATGGGTTGTCTTCTGAAGTGTCGTGAGTGTCCATGGTCGGGCGATGCGGCCGGCGACCGCGGCCACTCTGGCCGCGACGCGGGGGTCGGCGTTCAGTCATGCTACTGCCGTTATTTGTGAATAAAAAAAACTACGCGCGGCGGACCGCGGTCCGCGCTCAGCGCGGTCCAGCGCTGATGGAGTGGTGCTACGCTATGCTTGCGTGATGTGACGCGTCCGCAGCGCGGATAACACACGCACCTCGGGCGCGGCTGCCCTGTCAGGCGATTCTACTTCGCGGAGGCCAAGCCCCAGTTCCACTCGTCAGCGAGGGGTGGGGAGGTGTCCGCGTGTTCGGCCGGAAGGACGATAGACTACGGCATCGTGCCGGCGGACCGTACGAGTATCGCAACCCCGGCCTGTCCGCGCAACCCCGGCCTTGCACAGGGTGGTGGGCTCCTCGCCCCACTACCCTTGCCCAGGATCAATGCCAGTCCTGTGCCGGCTGAACCATTGGACCATGGGCCAGGAAGCTCTGAATAAGGGCGGCGGGAAGCGCGGTGTGTCCCTCGGCGCGCGCGTAGTATCAATACTGAGACGATGGCTGCGGTGTTTCGTCGCGGTAATCGTGCAACAGTCGTCTCAGTATTGATACTGGCGCGCGCCGAGGGACACACCGCGCTTCCCGCCGCCCTTATGCAGAGCTTCCCTGGGGCCATGGGCCGGCCATTGCCCGACAGCCGTACTTTTCATCATGCCCAGCATCGTCGATCAGCTGCAGGCCGCACTCACGCGCTATGACGCCGAGGACAACCTGGGGCGCCTGCTGGACAGCGTGCGGGAACTCGCGCGATCGTCGGACACGGACCTTCTCGTCGCCGCGGCCGAGCCCTTTCGCGATCGTCCGGAGATCATCATTCCCGTGTACGAGCACGTGGTGGCGGAGCGTCCGAATGATGCGAAGGCGATTGTGGCGCTCGCGAATGCCTATTGGCTCACGGGACGCGGTCCGGACGTTGTTGGTGAGCTGGCATCGCGCGCGAAGCAGGCGGATCCGGAGAACCGGGCGGGCTGGCACCTCTGGGCGCTTGCCGAATCGAGCGTGCGCGCGCGGATGGAACGCTGGGGGGAGGTGAGCGCCCGCTTTCCCCAGGATCAGTTGGCGCGGGCAGCGCTGGCGGACAGCGCGGCGAGTGTTGCCAGCACCGAGCATGATCCGCTGGCGCTCGACCTCGCGATCAGAACCTACGAGGGGCTGCTGGGCGAAGCCGCGTCACCAGCGCACCAGCGCGCGTTGGAAACGACGCTCCAGACACTGCGCGGGTGGAAACTCTAGGGAAGCTCTGAAGAATGTCATTCCGAGGCGCGCAGCGACGAGGAATCTGCCATTAAACCTCAAAAACCGCAGATCCCTCGCTGCGCTCGGGATGACAGTCCACTTTCTTCAGAGCTTCCCTAGGCCGAATCCTCTTGCGCCATTGGCTGAACGCCGCGCACCCAGTCGATGAGTTCCTTGAGGTCGAACGGCTTTCTGAGCAGGGGGCAGCGGCAGGCCTCGATCAGTTCCTGCGCGCGCTCCGTGATGTCTCCAGTCGTGAACAGCGTACGGCGCCGCAGGTGTGGCTTCATCGCGGCGGCCAGCTCGAAGAACATATCGCCACGCATGTCCGTCATGCGGAGATCCACGACCATCGCGTCCACGTGCTCGTTCCGGACGACCTCCATCGCGGCCTCACCGGACAGCGCCGTGGTGACGCGAAAACCGGCACGGGTGAGGGCAATCGACAGCGCCTTGCAGATGGCTGGCTCGTCGTCCACGAGCAACACGTGAGTTGTCTGCTGTCCGGCCATGTTCCCACTCCGGTTGTGGTCAGGAGCGGCTTCGCCCCCGACTCTGTTTGTGCCGCGACTGATCTCGAATACCATTGGCCAACGTCTCCACGAACTGCTGAGGCTCTATGTAGGTGCGCACCGTTCTCGGTGTATGCCCCGTGAGGGTGCGCATGTGCTGCGTGAGTTGATACTGCGAGTGGTAGCCCACCTGGGCCGCCACTTCCTTGATCTGCCGGTGCGGGTCCCGGAGCAGTGCGTACGCCCTGAGAAGCCGAGCCGAGGCGACGAGCAACCGCGGCGAATAGATCCCCGCGGCCTCCAGTTGCCGGTACATCGTTCTGAGGAGCGCCCCGGCGGCCGCCGAGAGATCCTGCGCGCTCTTGAACCGCGCCGGCGAGCGAAACAGTTGCTCGATCGCCCGGACAACGGTCGGCGGTAGCCTGGCCAGTTCGGGTGCCAGCAAGCGAAGCAGCTGATCGCTCATGGTCTGGCCCGGCACCCGCTCCAGCATCTCTCGAAAGCGTCGCCGCTCGTCGTCGAACCGGTTGAGCACCACGTGCTCGATACCGCTTCGCCCCAGCTGGAGAATGGCCTGCATCGACGATGCGGAGAGCGACGTGTAGATGACAATCGGCAGCGAAGGAAACTGCCGGTGGATCTCCAGGACGATGTCTACCCGCGGGGGGCCGTCAGTGACGGGATCCGCGACGAGAACATCGACCGTGCGATGCAGGACCGTGGCTCGCAGCTCTTCCCACCCTCCGGCGGGGAGAAGCGTATGCTGCGCGCCCAGAACGATTTTGAGATGCGTAAGGAGCTGAGGAGGTAAGTAGGCCGCGACGTCCACGTAGTGCCGGATCGGATGTCATAAAACCGCACATTGGTGTCATAAAATGCGAGTTTACGGTCCGTTAGGCGACCCCAGATTTCTTCGTGTAGTTCCCGTCAAGAAAACACACGATTACTTCTGGAGAGTCGCACATGTCCCGCCGCCTGGCTTATGCCGTCCTGATCGTCACCTCCGTTGCCATTTCCGCGTGTTCATCCGTGACTGCACCGAACCGTGACGACACCACTGGTACATGCCGTGGCGGATTCATCATCGGTACCGGCAAGGCCTGCACTGGTGAAGGCTGATTTTCGATAGAGCGAAAGCACACTGCGAGCGGCGTCACGACACACCCGCCGACTCGCGCATACCCTGAAGGGCTCCCGCCACCTCTTCGAGTTCCAGCGAGACTTTCGCTGAGACCTGTTGGGGTGGCGTTGGTGCATCGAGAGTGCTTAGGGCGCCCTCGGCTTCGAAGAGGTACTGGTTGTAGCCGTGCGCCCCGGCAATTTGAAGTGCCCCTTCGAAATGCGCACGCGCCCTCGCGCGATTCCCAAATCGCTGATAGCCGAATCCGGTTGCGAGCGCGAAGGCGGTAGCCATGTAAGGCGGCAAGTCCCGGCTGGACAGTTGGCGCCGATACAATTCGAATAGCGGCTCAGCTCCTGTCCTCGACGCGATTTCTAGCAGGTTGAGCGTCGCGCCCCAACGGGTGTACTGCTCCTGTGCCGTCGCCGATAGCACCAGATAGGCATCGCGTGCCGCGGTATAGACACCGAGCTCGAGGAAGGAAACCGCGATGTCGCCGAGAATACGATCACGATCGGCCGCAAGCCCCGAATGCTCCAACGCTTCGTACGCGAATCGGATGGCGAGTTCGTACTGTCCGCGGGAATGTGGAAGGTTGGCGCGCTCGTGCATCGCGCGTCCGCGAACGTCCCGCAAGCTCGTGCCCGTGGCGCGCGAAATGGTCTCATCGAGAATCTGCTCGGCCTCCGGCAGGTTGCCTCGCAGCATGGCAATGTTGCCTTCGCCCATCCTGGCACGAAGCACGCCGACCATGTCGTCAACGGCCGAGGCGATCTTGCCAGCTGATGCATAGGCGCCGACTGCATCATCCAGGCGTCCGAGCGTCCGATAGCACTGTCCCAGCCGGAGATGCGCCGCGATGCTGGCATCGCTGTCTTCGGTCGGATGCAGATGGGCCAACACAGTCTGGTAGACGTCCGTGGCCAGCAGCCATCGCGCGTCATACTCGAGCGTACGCGCGTACGCCATTAACGGCGTAACGACGACATGAATGTCCGGCCGCTGCTGTAGCAGCGAGGCTGCGACACTCGTGAGCAGTGCCCGCACGGGAGACCCGTCCTCGATGTCCTCGATAGCGCTCAGCACGCTCCGAAGGCTCCAGCTATCGTCGGCGGTGATCGCGGGGCCGTCGTCCAGCCAGGAATCGACAAGACGCAACGTGACCAGCCCCGCCATCGCGGCGCGCCAAGTCGCCTCGCCCTCGTCCTTTGTGGCGAGCTCCTCGAAAAACGGCAGATGCCGCAGCTTTTGCTCCGAGTCGAACACTCGTGCCTCCCAGGGACGCAACGAACCCCATGTCCGCTTATGCGTCACCGTAAACATCCGGGCGCCGAGCCCAGCGACAAGTGGCGATTTATGACATTTGATATGGCCTTTTAGGACATCATGGCCGCGGACGTGTGACGTGCCGCACAACCCGCGCGGCGATCGAGGTCACGCGAGTCCAGCTCCCACAGAGATCCTCCAGAGATCTTCGCCATCCGTTCGTCACGGGGCGCCCACGCCAGGCGACGCCCCTCTGCCATCCCAAACGAATCGCGTCTTCGACGCATCGAGCTGATCCAGCATCGTCTCCAGCTCGTTCCCGAAGACGATGACGCGCGTGAGTCGCCTCGGGTCGGCGTCGGGATCGAACGGACTGCGCGTCGGACCGCCAGCCACCTCCAGCACCGTCTCGTGGTCGTACGTCGTCGTTTTGCCGCTCTGCGGATCCGTCCAGGAGCCCCGCCATGCCAGCGCCTTGTTCGTCGGCCACAGCCCCTGAGGAAACGCGAACGTACGCACCCGGTATCCCGGCACTGCGCTGTCGATCGCCACTTGCCCCCGCGCGATCTGCTCTTGCACGAACGCGTCCGGATACTTGCTCAGCTGCGCGTGCCACAAGGTGTGGCTGCACAACTCGAATCCGTTGTCCGCGAGCCACTTCACCTTCATCAGGCGCCACTCCGGCTTCTGGCCGCGAAACTCCACCTTGTCGCCGAAGAACGCGTGACCGGACTCGGCCGCCGGTAGCAGGCAGAACGTCGCCCGTCCCTTCCAGTCGGGATGTTCCTTCTCGAACGCCAGCCACATGCCGACCACCGTGGTGGAATCGATCTCAAGCTGGCCGTCGCGCTCCAGATACGAGAACTGATCCGGGGATGCGTCGTCGAAGGTGAACACCACCGGCGACATGCCCACCGGAACATCGGAGAAGTCCCTGTCGATCAGTTGGGCGACCGTGATTGGGCGGTACCCGCGGTCGTATAGCATCCGGAGGTTGCGCTGGAAGAGTTCGCGCGGGATGACGAACATGCCCCTCGTCGAATCTCCCACGATGTGGTACTCGAGTACGGGAATGCGGCCCATCCGGTCGCCAAGATCGTTGTACCGGGTGTGCACCACAGGGGGCGCGTCACGGGTCGCGGCCGTTTCGGCCTCGCCGCCCGCCGAGTCGATCGACGCCACCTTCCCTTCGCCGCAGGCCGCAAGCACCAGAGCGGACCCGAGCAGAACCCTCAGTTGCTGCATCATCATTATTGCAGTAGCAGGTCGCATGGATTGGAAACCAACCGCAGACTCCGGCGTATCAAGGCCGTAGCATGCCTTTCATCTCCGATCGCTTTCACATCCTGCGCCAGCGCATGCGGCCTCGAGCGGACGACCCGCCGCGGCGCTGGCTTCGTCGGGACAGGTGGAAGCTGTCCCTGCTGGCGTCAGCGATCGCCGGCATCGTCCTGCTCGACGCGTGGCTCCTGACCTGCGGCTTCGCGGGCTGTCCATCGCCGTCCGAGGTGCGCGCGTACCGGCCGAGCGAGGGTGGCCAGGTCCTCGATCAGAACGGCAAGCTGATCGGCCATCTGGCGATCGTCCGTCGGCTCAACGTCCCGATCGAGAAGATCCCCAGGCACGTGCGGCAGGCATTCATCGCCACCGAAGACCGGCGCTTCTTCGACCACGCGGGCATCGACTGGCGCGGCGTCGCGCGCGCGACGGTCCGCAACGTGAGCGCCGGGCGCGTACGCGAGGGGTTCAGCACGATCACCATGCAGGTGGCGCGCAACAGCTTCCTGCTGCAGCGCTACAACGGGCGCTCGTTCCGCCGCAAGCTCCTCGAATTGCGTTTTTCGAGGATCCTCGAAGCGGAGCTCACCAAGGACCAGATCCTCGAGCACTACATGAACGTCATCTACCTCGGCAACGGGGTATATGGCGTGGAGGCGGCGAGCCGGGATCTTTTCGGGAAGAGCATCAACGAGGTGGCGCTCTCCGAGGCCGCGATGCTGGCCGCGTTGCCCAAGGCGCCGTCGTACTACACACCCCGCGACCATCCGCTGCGGGCGCGCGAACGGCGGAACCTCGTGCTGGAGCTCATGCGCGAGCAGGGGTACATCGATGACGCAAACGCCAAGCGATCATCGGCCACGGCCGTGCGCGTCGCGGCCAATGAATGGCGGCCGTCGCAGTACGATCAGTACGGCGTGGTGGACGCCGTGCGCGCGATGGTGGATTCGGTGCTGCCCGACGCGCTGAAGGAGGGGGACGTCGTCATCCATACGACCATCGACGCCAGGGCACAGCAGGCGGCGGATCGCGCAATCGCCAGGCACGCCGTGTCGATCCAGAATCAGGGGTGGGGGCGAGGGCAGCAGCTCCAGGGTGCCCTCGTCGCGATTGATCCGCTCAGCGGCGACATTCGCGCGCTCGTGGGCGGCCGGCGCGCCAGGCGCGGCGGGTTCATTCGCGCGACCAACGCCATGCGCCAGCCCGGATCCGCGTTCAAGCCGTTCGTGTACGCGGCGGCGCTGGAAGCGAACATCTCGCCGGGCTCCGTCGTGGACGACGCGCCCATCGAGGTCATGATCGGCAACACGTCGTGGATTCCGGCGAACTACGACGACAGCTATCAGGGGCGCACCACGCTGCGGCGGGCGCTGATGTATTCCGCCAACGCGGCCACGGTGCGCGTGAGCCGCGTCGTGACCGAAGACGCCGTGATCGCCGTGGCGAGGCGCAACGGCATCGTGAGCGAGCTGCAACCGCATCCCTCGCTGGCCCTGGGCGCGATCGAAGTCACCCCACTGGAACTCGTCACCGCGTACGCGCCGTTCGCGAACGGCGGCATGCGCGTCCACCCCCGGCTGATCACCCGCATTGAGGCACCCAACGGGAAGGTGCTCTGGAGTCAGGAGAGTGTCCGCGTTCCGGCCATGGATCCGCGCGACGCCTACGAAATGACGTCCATGCTCCGCGGAGCGGTGGACTACGGAACCGGCAGAGTGATCCGCGACCACGGGGTCACCGGTCCGGTCGCGGGGAAGACCGGCACGACGAACAACGGCGCGGACGTCTGGTTCATCGGCTACACGCCCACGCTCGTAGCGGGCGTGTGGTTTGGCTACGACACCCCGACCCAGATCGCGGGTCGCGCCGCGGGGGGCCGGTTCGCCGCGCCGGCCTGGGCCGACTTCTACAAGGCCGGATGGTCCGAGCGTCGCGGCGTCACATGG
>JBBDYA010000129.1:17508-47979 GCA_040902005.1 Gemmatimonadaceae bacterium
CCCCCCCCCCGACGGCATGGTGTCCGCGATCATCGATCCGCAGTCGGGCGAACTCGCCACGGAGTGGTGTCCGAAGCGCGAACGCGAGTTCTTCAAGCCGAACCGCGTGCCGACCACGTATTGCGAAATGCATCAGTACCAGGAACCGACGATCCTGGCGGACGACGGCACCGTGATTCCCGGCGGCCGGGGGGACTGGCTGGATCAGCTCGGACGCCGGCTGAAGCGCATCATCCGCTTCTAGAATTTCGGAGGGGCGGCGGGGGCGCATCCGCCTTGCGGATGCCTGTACTCGCTCATACGCTACGAGGTTGGCACGCTGACGAGCCCCCCCCGTACCCCTGTCCGTTGGAACGTCCGACTCGCGCGACCCGAGCCACCCTGACGACGTCGGCGACGGAATTCGCCGAGGTCGCCGCCCCGGTCGTGGCAACGGCCGCCGGCGGGGGACCGCCCGTCTCGCTGTTCGTCGTGCGGTTGGATGCGAATGACACCGCGGCGCCGAAGGAGAACGGGCACGGCAGCGCCGTGCGCGAACAGCTCGTCGAGCTGATCCGACGCAACCTGCGGGGGAGCGACGTCGTCGCGTTCACCTCGCCCGAAGAGATCGTCGTGCTCCTGCCGGGAGCATCCGCTGACGAGGGGCGGTACATCGCGCAGCGGCTGTGCGCGGCGACCCGCAATCACGCCTTCGCGGGCAACGCCGGTGACCGGCTGCGCACCGGGCTCACCACGTCCATCGGCGTCGCCACCGCACCGGCGCATGGATCGGATGTGTACGGCCTCGCGGGCGACGCGCGCACCGCGTGCGAGTCGCTCGCGACCAACGGCGGCGACGGTGTCGCGGGGGTGGACGCCGCCGCCGGTCGCGCCGCCGGGATTCTCGAGATTGGTCGGTTTGTGGGCCGTACGGAGGAGGTCGCGTCCATCAGGCGCTGGATGGACGATGCCATGACCGGAATGCCGCGGGCCGTGGCCGTGCTTGGGGAAGCCGGCTCGGGCCGCGAAGCGCTCGTTCGCCAGCTCGAGCCGGAGGTCCGGTTGCGCGGGGGATCGCTCATTGTGGCGCGTGCCCGGAACGCGGAGGTGCGCACTCCCTACGGCATCTGGACCGAGGTCCTGAACGCACTCCAGCGCCTGCCCGACGCGCCGACCAAGACGTGGCGCGAGCTGATGCACCTGCACCCCGGCATCCCGGGCAGCGAGGAGGAACGAGCCGGCAGCAAGTTCCGCCTGCTGGAGGAAATCTCGGAGTACGTGCGCCTCGCCGCCCGCGCGCGTCCACTGGTGCTCCTGCTCGACGAGATGCAGTGGTCCGACGCGGCGTCGTGGGACGTGCTGGATCACCTGCTCACACAGCTGGAACGCGAGCGGCTGCTGCTGTGCATGACCGTGCGCGATGGTCCGGAACAGAGCGAAACCGCCACCCGCAGGCAGTCTCTCGAACGCATCGGATCCTATCACGAAATACGCCTGTCCCGGCTGACGCGCGATGAGGCCAAGCGATGGCTCGAGGCCGCGATGCAGCGCCAGCAGATCGGGCGCGAGCTGCTGGCCTACCTGTATCGCCACACGGAAGGCAATCCGCTGTTCATGGTGCAACTGGTGCGCAACATGCTCGAGGAGGGGTACCTCCGTCACACCGGAGACAAGTGGGAGTGGTCGCCCGTGTCGGAGCTCCGCCTGCCCAACGGTCTCGACGAGATCATCGAGCGCCGGCTGCGCCGGCTCTCGCCACCTACCCAGCAGGTCCTGGCGACGGCCGCCGTCATCGGCCGGCAATTCGACGTCACCACGCTCCAGGCCGCGGCGGGCGTCGCGCCCGGAGAAGTGCAGCGTGCACTGGAGGAAGCGTTGGCGGTTGCGCTCATCCAGCCGCACTACGAACGCGGCGGCGGCGGATATCGCTTTGCCCATGGGCGCGTCGCCGAGGCGTTCGCGGCGTCGATCCCCGTGGAGCAACTGTCGCGAACGCACGAGCGCGTCGCGCGCGCGTTGTCCGGATTGCCGCACTCCGCTACGGAGGCTACGCTCCACTTCGACCGGGCCGGCTGCGCGTCCGACGCGTACCAGGCCGCGCTGGAGGCGGCGGTGCACGCCGAGAGCATCTATTCCTCGGACACCGCCGGTGAATTTCTCCAGATCGCGGCCAGGAACGCGACATCGCCCGGCGAGCTGGCCGAAGTGCGCGTACGCCTGGCGCATCTCGCGGAGACCTTCGGGCGCTTTGACGAAGCCGAGGAGCTGTGCGATCTCGCCATCGAGTGGTTCTCCGGGCAGGGGGACCGGCTGCGCGCCCTCACCCTTCGCCGGATGCGGGAACGAGCGCGCCGCGAACTGGGGCAGCCCGCGCGCGTGACGCTGGACGCGCTGCGCGCGCTCGATGACGAGGCCAAGGAGCTCGACTCGGATCAGGAGCGGATCGAGATTCTCACGATGGAGTCCCAGACCTACGCGCGCCTGGGTGATCCCCAGCGGGCCGAGCAGCTCGCGGAGGAGTGCGTGGCGATGGCGGAGCGCGTCGATGATCCAGCGCTGCTGGCGGCGGCGCTGAACCGGTTCGCGATCACCGTGCGCAACGAGGATCCGGCGCGCGCCCGCACCTACTTCGAGCGAGCGCTCGCGCTCTTCCAGGGCCTCGGTGACGTTCGCGGGCAGGCGCGCTGCCACAACAACCTCGGCATCGTCGCGCAACTGGAAATGCGCCCGGACTATGGACGCGAGTCGCTCACCATGGCCATGACCCTGGCGCGTGCGGCCGGGATGCCTGACCTGTCCGGCATTGCCGCGGCCAATCTCGGCGTGATCATGCAGCGGATGGGAGACGCCGATCGCGCCAAGCAGCTGTACGGCGACGCACTGGCGCTGTTCGCGGCTGTGAAGAACAGCGAGCTGCAGCTCTACGCGCTGTACAACATGGCAAACCTCGAACGTGAAACCGGCAACTTTGCCTCCGGCGCCGAGCTGTACGAGGCCACATCATCGCTGGCCCAGCGCATCGGTCAGTCCGACGTGGAGATCGGCGCGATGGCCGGCGAGGGGATCTGCCTGCATTCACTCGACAAGATGGATGCCGCCCAGGTCCAGCTCTCCGAGATCGAGGCCCGGATGAGCAATCGCACCGGCTGGTTCCAGGGGCGCGAACTGGTGGACGCATTGCGCGTGCGCATCGCCATCGCCGAGGGACGCATCGCGGACGCGATGGCCGTGTTCGAGTCTGCGAGGGCGACTGCCGAAGGCTACGACATGTACAGTGTGGCCTGGCTCACCGCGGCCTGCGCCGACCTCCTGCTGCCGCACTACCCCGACCAGGTACTGGCCGCCGTGGAGAAGTATTCGGGCCAGGTGGCATCACTCGGCTTCACGGACTTGATTCGTAAGTACAAGCTGTTACAGAACTTACCTCCCGAGACAGCGCCCACGTGACGCCGCTCACCGCCCGCGCTGGTTCATGGCGCTATCTATCTCCTCCACGTACCTTGTAGCACAGAGAAAGCAGGGCAGTTCGACAGCTTCGAGTAGTTCTCACTTCATCGGAAAAGCCGACGCAGGCTGCCGAACGGCGGCGTTGCGTGTCGGTCACTCTCACGTAACGGAAATACAATGCGCCGGTTCATACCCATCCTGATCGCTGGCAGCGCGTTCATCGCTCTCGCCTGTAGCGACGCTACCTCGCCCCCGCAGCAGGCGGACGCAGTAGCCTCAGGATCCCTTCGGCTTTTCGCTCGCCCAGGAGCGTCGCCCGCAGCAACGCCAACCACCGAGTCGATCACGCTTCCCGCTGCCGGTGGCGACGTTGTAGTTGGTCCCTATACGCTGCATCTGGAGCCAGACGCGGTCTGCGCGCTCAACTCGGGTTACGGGAAGCGGTTCTGGGACGCCCCCTGCACGCCGCTCGGTGCCGACTTTGTGCTCGACGCGCACATCTTCGTGGACAAGGGGCACGTCTACGTCGATTTCGATGCCGAGATCCGGTTCAATCCCGAATCGCGCGTGACCATCTACTACGCGGTGCCTGACTTCCAGCTCACCTCCAGGAAGATCAACTACTGGACGCTGAGCAAGAATGACAGAACGACCGTGAACGAGGCGAAGTCGGACGCCACGCTGCGCACGTTCTACAATCGCCAGACCGGCATCGCGTTCCGCCGGATCAAGCACTTCAGCGGCTACGTGATCACGTCCGGCCGCGAGTGTGAAGAGGGAGAGACCTGCGAGGAAGGGGGCGGCCAGTAGATCCGGCTGCGATGATTGTCGGGGGCTCCATCACCATGGTGGGGCCCCTCTTTTTTCCCTGGCGTCACGGCAAGACACAGGCGTCAGAGCAAGACACACCTGTACCGTTGTGACTCACGGTGTCGAGGACACACGTGACCACGGAGCGGTCCGGGGTGGTTGTCACGGCGGGGAATAGGTGGGCATGCGTTATGCCTGACGTGCACCCGGCGCAGTCACGGCAAGCGCCGGTCGGAACCTTCATCGCCGCACCGTGTCCTCACTGGTAGCGGCGACAACGGAATGGCGCGCGCGAGGCAGCTCGCGATCGGGGTCAGGTGGAGAAGTCGGGGAAACTGGAGCGGGTTTGGCAGCACACGGACCTCATGGCAGAGGGGGCGGGCAGCATGGACATCCTGGTCATGCTCGAAGAGAATCCGGAGCACTCGCCGGTGCTGGCGCACGTGAACTCCGTGCCGTCATCACTCGATGCCGAGCGCCCATCCCGCGATATCGTCACCCTCTACGGCGAGCCCAGCCTGGAGTCCCTCGCGCTCGCCCTCGCGGCGGCGGTGGAGGTGCATCGCGGCAGCGCAGGCCGCGGTGACTCGTCGTCGGCTGCCATTCGTCACCTCGGCGTCTGGCCGGAGCGCGGTGCGCTCGGTGATGCGGCATGGCGCGACTCCGCGACCGGTCAGTTGATGACGCGCGATCTCGAGATTCCGCTCGAGATACTGCATGCCACAGCGCACCAGCTCCTCACCGAGTGTGGACAGGTCATCCGGCGGCTGGTCGCGGGACTCTCCATGCCGGAATGGCCGGAGGGTGCCAGGCGCGCGATCAACGTGACGCTCGGCCCGATTGCGGGACTCACGGCGCCCATCTTCCGACCGCTGGAATCGGCTCTCGACGCCTGGCGCGAGGCCGACGGGCTGGCCTTCGATTACGAAGGCGACTGAGCCGTACGGGCGTGTAGGGGTCGATCCCCTTGACGCCCTGTGGAAATGGAGGCAGGGTACGAGTGTCTGACTGACGCTTGATGCCGCGAATCTCTGTGCGATCCTCCAACACTCGCCCCTCCGGGGGCGAACGCGTCTTCACGGATGCCTTCGGCAGTCTGTGGAGTGCCGCGACGTATACGGACACGTACGGCGTCACCGTGATTTTCACGTGTGTCACGGACGGCCGGCAATCGGGACGGGCGATCGCGATCGACCTGCCCGAGGAGGTCGGCGACGTGGGAGATGAAACGCTGCGCGCGTGGCTGGAGGCGGCCCCGCGCATCGGCAGGCTGACCTGAGCCTCATACGGAGTTGGAGCGCATGCGGGAATATCGTGGCTCTGAAATTCGGAACATCGCCGTCGTAGGGCATGGAGCGAGCGGAAAGACCTCACTGGTCGATGCGCTCGCTTTTTTTGCCGGGTCCAGCAAGCGACACGGAACGGTGAAAGACGGCACCGCGCTGACGGACTATTCTCCCGAGGAAGTCGAACGTGGCTTTTCCATCAACCTCGGCCTCGCCTACGCCGAGTGGATGGACAGCAAGATCAACCTGATCGACGCACCCGGTTTCCTGGACTTCCAGGGCGACGCCGCCGCCGGCCTCTATGCCGCGGACGGGGCCCTGTGTGTCGTGAACGGCCAGTCCGGGGTGGAGGTGGGCACGGAGCGCATGTTCCGGGAGGCGGTTCGTCGAAAGGATCCGGTGCTCTTCGTCGTGAGCATGATGGACAAGGAACACGCCGACTTCGATCGCACGTACGAGCAGATCAAGCAGCGGCTCAGCCCGAAGGTCATCCCGGTGGAGATCCCCGCGGGTCAGGGCGCCTCCTTTCATGGAGTCCTCAACCTGTTCTCCAGGAAGGCGCACCTCTACCCGAAGGGATCGAGCGGCCAGGAATACGAGGAAACGGACATCCCGCCGGAGCACCAGTCGCGATTCGACAAGTACTACCAGGAATTGATCGAAACGATCGCCGCGACGGATGACTCGCTCCTCGAGCGCTACCTCGAGGGGGGGGAGATCCCCCGGGACGACGCCGTGCGGGCCATGAAGGACGCCATGAAGCGCATGGAGATGTTCCCGCTGTTCTGCGTGTCCAGTGAGAGCAACGTTGGCGTGCAGGCCGTCCTCACCACCATCGTGGAACTCATGCCCAATGCGTGGGAGATGGAGGAGGTCCACGCCCTCACCGGCGCCGAAGGCGATCAGACGGTCGAGATTCACGCCGAGGACGACGCGCCTTTTACGGCCCACGTCTTCAAGACCATTTCCGAGCCGCACGTGGGTGAGGTCAGCTTCTTCAGAATTTTCTCGGGCCGCCTTCCGAATGGCGCGGAGGTGTACAACGCCACGCGCAGCGCGGCCGAGAAGCTGAATCATCTCTCCATTGCGCAGGGGAAGGAGCGGACCGAGGTACCGTGCCTGTACGCCGGGGACATCGGGTGCGTCGCCAAGCTGCGCAACACACATACGAACGACACGCTGTCCACGAAGGAGCATCCGGTCCGGCTGCCCCCGATCGGCCTCCCGGAGGGACTGGTGCAGCTCGCCGTGCACGCGGTGAATCGGGCGGACGAGGAAAAAGTGCAGGCGGGGTTGCACAAGCTGCACGACGAAGACCCCACCTTCCAGATCCACTACAACCCCGAGACGCACGAGACCATTGTGTCCGGACTCGGGGAACGGCATCTCGAGGTCACGATGGCAAAACTGCGCCGCAAGTTCGGCGTGACCGCGGAGCTCACGCGTCCGCGCATCGCGTACCGCGAGACGATCAAGGCCAGAGCCGACGGCCAGGGAAGGCACAAGAAGCAGAGCGGGGGCCGCGGTCAGTTCGGCGACTGCTGGGTGCGGTTCGCGCCGCTCGCGCGCGGCAAGGGATACGAATTCGAGGATCAGATCGTCGGCGGATCGATTCCGCGCCAGTACATCCCGGCAGTGGATCGCGGCATCCAGGAAGCCGCCGTGCGCGGCGTACTCGCCGGATTCCCGCTGGTAGACTTCAAGGTCGAACTGTTCGACGGGTCCTATCACACCGTGGACTCCAACGAGATGTCCTTCAAGATGGCGGGCATTCTCGCCTTCAAGTCGATCGCCGCGAAGTGCCGGCCCGTGCTGCTCGAGCCGCTGGACGACGTGGAGGTCCTGTCGCCGGACGAATACATGGGCGATGTGCTCGGCGACCTCTCCAGCAGGCGTGGACACATTCTGGGCACGGACGTCGTCGAGGACGAGGCAGGGGCGATGACCGGCTACACGCGAATTTCCGCCGTGGTGCCCCAGTCGGAACTGCACCTCTATGCGTCCACGCTCCAGTCGATGACCCACGGCCGCGCGACATACCTGCGTCGGTTCAAGGGCTACGAGGAGACACCTGCCGAAGTGGCCACGAAAGTGATCGCCGAGCACGGCAAGTCAGACGAGGAGCTCGTCGGCGCGTAACGAGCAGCGCCCCCCGCCCCCACGCGCGGCCGGCGGAGAGGGTTACCGGCTCACGATCCCGTTTTCCGCCGCTTCGGCCGCACCTGCTTCTTCGACGCGGAGCGTGACGCCACCCGGATCGGCACCACGTCGCCGGTGTCGCAGCCGACGGTCGCCGGCTGTCGCGGCTGCTTGTACTCGAAGCGCTTCCCCTCGTAGTTGCGGAAGATGACCGAGTCCTCCGTGATCTCTTCCACGTACTCCGGGAGCAGGGGCACTTTCCCGCCGCCGCCAGGCGCGTCGATCACGAAATGCGGCACCGCCAGGCCGGACGTCCATCCGCGCAGCGCCTTGACGATCTCGAGTCCCTTCTCCACGGTGGTCCTGAAGTGCTCACCGCCAGCGACCTGATCCGCCATGTAGATGTAGTATGGGCGAACGCGCGCTTTCATGAGCTTCTGCATCAACTCCTTCATGATCTCCGGCGAGTCGTTCACGCCGCGCAAGAGCACCGTCTGGCAGCCGAGGGGCACCCCCGCGTCTGCCAGGCGACCCAGCGCCGCCACAGCGGCGGGGGTGAGTTCGCTGGGGTGATCGAAGTGGGTGTTCATGTACACGGGATGGTACTTCTTCACCATGTCGCAGAATTCCGCCGTGATGCGCTCCGGCAGATGCGACGTGATCCTGCTTCCCAGTCGGATGATCTCGACGTGCGGAATGGCGCGCAGCCGCTGAAGGATGTACTCGAGCCTGCGGTCCGAGAGCATCATCGGATCGCCGCCCGAGAGGATCACATCGCGGATGGCCGGGTGCGTCGCGATGTACTCGAATGCGGAGTCGTACTGGTTCAGTGGAATCTTTTCCGGATCGCCCACCTTGCGCCGCCGGGTACAGAACCGGCAGTACGAGGCGCAGACCGGACTGACCAGGAAGAGCACGCGGTCCGGGTACCGGTGGGTGATGTTGGGCACCGGCGAGTCGCCGTCCTCGTCGAGCGAATCGATGACGCCATCGACGATGTCGAGCTCCTGCATCGTCGGGACGTACTGATTCCACATCGGATCCCCGGGCTCCTGAATGAGATCCAGCGCGGCTGGGGTGATCCGCATCTGGAAATTGTCGAATGCCGGCTGAAGCGCGGCGACGTCAATCTCGCGCTCGGCGACCTCCGGTCCGAAACGTTCGGTGACGTAGGCGTGCAGCTTTTCGAGGCTGTCGACGCTCTGGTGGAGAGTCTTCTGCCATTCACTCATAGTGTGGAGCGGGTGAGGGAAGTGTGCCCGGCGGCGCCGGGCTGGGTGCTGCATTCATGCGCCGCGTGAGGACGACGCGGTCGTCGCCGGGCGCATAGAAATCGCGGAGCCGCGCGGATTCCTGATATCCGCGCTTCTGATAGAAGCGTCGCGTGCGTGCGTAGTCGTCCCGCGACGATGTTTCGATCACCAGCATTCGCGCGCGCCTCGCTTTCAGCCGGCGCTCGACATCGGTCATGAGGGCGGAGCCTGCACCCGCGCCTTGCGCATCCGGGTGCACCGCGATCCAGTACAGGTCGAAGGTGCGATCCGTGGCGGGCGTCGCGCCGAAGCAGGCGTAGCCGACGAGGCCGTCGGCCTGAAAGGCGCCCGTGAACTCATACCCCGCATCCGCCGCCACGCCCGCGTCAAATACCTCCAGCGCCACCCCGACCTCTTCCTCCGAAAAGACGCCGGTGGCGCGGACGATGCCTTCGACCTGTGGGCGATGGTCAGGGTGGAGGGGGGCGATGCGGATTGCGTCGATCACCGATCCCCGCCAGCGAACAGTTCGAGCTCCGGCGCCGGGACCTGGACCCCCGACAGCTGCTGCGCGAGAACCCACTGCTGATGCTCGAGCGCCGGCTGGGGTGCCTTCTTTCTGGCGATGGCGAGCTCGCAGATGTTACGCACCAGCGTCGAATAGTCCACGCCGGACGCGTGCGCCATGCGCGCGAGCCCGGCGTCGGGCGCAATGTCGGGGTTGGCGTTCACTTCGAGGATCCACGGACGACCGTTCGCATCCAGGCGCATGTCCACCCGACCGTAGCCGTGGCCGCTCACCATCCGCCAGGCTTCGAGCGCCACGCGCCGCATGTCGTTGGCCGTCCGCGCAGGCAGGTCGGCGGGACAGCGCGGAATGGCCCCCAGGTCTTCGTCGCTGCCGGATTCCCACTTGGAGCGGTACGTCACGATCGGCCACATCCCCTTCGGCATGGTCGAAAAGTCGATCTCCGCGATCGGCAGCACCGAGTCGCCCACGATGCCGACGTTCAACTCGCGCCCGCTCACATACCGCTGCACGATGACTTCGTCGAACGTCTCGAGCATCGCGTCCACCCTGGCCTTGAGCGCGCGCGCGGTACGAACCACGGATCGCTGTTCCACGCCGATGGAGGCATCCTCAGCCGCGGGTTTCACGATCGCGGGATATCCCACGCTGCGCACGCGGCCGCCGCGCCGGATGCTGTTCCAGGGGGGCACGGGAAGTCCGGCGCTCTCCAGCAGCGCGTTGACCACATGCTTGCGCAGGCAAAGCGACGTCGTGTAGCTGGAGCTGCCCGTATACGGCACACCGAACAATTCCAGCACAGCGATGACCGGCGGCTCCATGTCCGCGACGCCGTCGATCCCCTCACACATGTTGAAGGCGACGTCGAACCGTCCGCGCTTCATGCGGTCGATCCACTTTCCGTTGGACAGCACCGGTACCCGGACGACGGCGTTGCCTTCATTGATCAGGGCGGTCTCGATCGCCTCCACGGTCTGGACGACCAGCATGTCGGGCGAAGTGCCCATGGTGGACGCGCCGTCGAACAGCAGGGCGACTCTCAACGCTTTCCCCGGCGGCTTCGGCCAAGGCGAACCCCCTGACGCCTGGCGGCGGCAATCAACGCGCTCTGGATCAGCTCCTCGTAACTCATCCCGGCCGCTGCGGCGGCCTTGGGAAGGCACGAGTTGTCTTCCGGATTCGGGAGAATGCCGGGAAGCGGGTTGACCTCAACGATGTTCGGAACGCCAGCGCCGTCCAGCCGAACATCGATGCGGGACCAGTCGCGGCAGCCGAGGGCGTGATACGCCCGCAGCGTGACCCGCTCGATCGCGGCGCGCAGCCTCTCGGAGATCGGAGCCGGGCAGTCAAACATCCGGAGCGGTTGCTCCGGCGTGTCCCAGATCCACTTGGCCTCGTACCCGTAAATCGGCAGGGCGCCGGCAGGCAGCGCGTCGAACCGGATGCCGACGATCGGCAGCACGCGGGCTTCCTGCGCATTCCCAACCACGCCGCAGGTGAATTCCAGGCCGGGGAGGAACTCCTCCAGCAGTACCGGCTGGTCGTAGGTCTCGAGCAACTCGGTCACGCACGCCAGCATCTGGCTCCGGTCGCGGATGAAGTTCCGCTCGGTGATCCCCTTGGACGACCCCTCCTGCACGGGTTTCGCGAAGAGCGGGTATCGCAGGAGTCCGGCGCGCTTCACGGCCCGGGCCTCGGCCAGCGTCCCGACGAGCGCGAACGGCGCCGTCGGGATTCCGTAGAACTCCAGCATCTGCTTGGTGCGACCCTTGTGCAGGCAGAGCGACAGGGTGAATGGATCGCTGCCGGAGTATGGAATGCCGTAGAACTCGCAGATCGCCGGGACGTGCGACTCCCGATTGGGTCCCGAGAGTCCCTCGGCCATGTTGAAAACGATGTCCGGACGCGCGTCTCGCAGCCGCTCGGGGAAATCCGGCGTGGCTTCCAGTCGGATGACCTCGCCGAGCGCGCCGAGCGCCTGTTCGACCGCGGCGATCGTGCTCGGCGCATCCCATTCGGCGAATGCGTCGTCGGGGCGAGCGGCGGCGGGAGCGGTTCTGACAGCGACGGCGACGTCCGATCTCGCGCCTGTTGCGCGTACGAAGCTGGATGTCTCTTCGTCGAGAGCGCCTGTACTGGACTCAAACTCAGTCGTGCAGTCAGGCTTTTGATTGTAGGCGAAGCCGATGCGCGTCATCCGGTCCCGGTCACCGGTAGTGCTAATCGCAAATGACCACTACAGATCAAAAGCGATGCCGTGCACGAAGACGCGTCAAGATAGAACTTATTTTTTTTTCGCGCAACAACTTTTTTTGCAAACAGCGAACCACGGAAAACGGAAACGGGCGCTCACCGTTGGTCGTGCGACCGTTTGCCGATTCCGTTGTCCCGGTTTTCGGATGGTCAGACCTTGTGATACTCCACCTTCGCCGCCTCCCTGCGGTCGTCGGCGACGTAGATCACGAAGTCGGAGAAGAAGGCGGGCGCTTCGCGCTGCATCAGGCGCAGGACGTCGACGGCGAGGCGCCGGATTTCCATCTCCGCGCCCTCGCCCGCGCGAAGCTCGAGCAGCGTCCGCCAGGCGCGCGCATTACCGGTCACCACGATCTTGGTCTCCGTCGCGTTCGGGAGCACCGCGCGCGCTGCCTCACGCGCCATCTTCCGGCGGTGCACGCGATCGGCCACCCAGCCATAGTGCTCCATCAACCGCTCCACGAGCGTGATATAGGTCGCCTGCGCCCCCTCGACGTGATCGCGCCACACCTGCTCCAGCTTGTCCTCGCCGATAATCGCCGGCGGAACGACGAAGCTCGCCGTGGACTCGTCCACATAGCGCTGCGACAGCTGCGAGTAGGCGAAGCCGGCGCGATGACGGACCAGTTCATGTGTGAGGGAACGGCTCACGCCTTCGAGCAGCAACGAGTAGGTGGCGTGTTCGAGGACGCTCCCATGCCCCTGCTTCTTGATGTTCTCGAGGTATTCCCTCGTCGGGCGCTTGGCGGGGTTGGCCTGGCTCATGTAGCACAGCCGGCCGGCGAACTCGGCCAGCCGCTCGCCGTCGGTGCCCTCGCCCAGCCAGGAGACCGGCAGGTGAGCGGGCTCGGTGAACTGCGGCCGCGCCAGCAGCGACACCTTCGGTGCGTAGAAGAGTTCCATGACAGGCAAAACTATCTAGAGAAGGTCCATTCGGAATCGCGCGTACGCGCGCTCTCGGTCCACCAGCTCCAGTGCCGCCCGTGCCCGTGCCGGCAGCGCGTCGAGCGTGGGGTCGTACTTGACCGCGTCCACCGCGCGCTGTCCCGCCAGCGGCACCTTGACGCCGGGGTTGAATATGGCGGACGGATCAAAGCTGCGCTTCACCGCGGAGAAACAGGCAAGCGCCTCCCGTGACCAGACCTTGTCGAGCAGGGGCGTGCGCAGCCGCCCGTCGCCGTGCTCGCCGGATGACGTTCCACCCAGGCGAGCGACCAGCTCCGTCACCTCCAGCAGGATGTGCTCGAGACGCTCCCGCCATCGGGGATCATCCACGTCGAGGAGCGGATTCACGTGCACGTGAGCGTCGCCGGCGTGGCCGAAGATCACGCCCTCGGTCCCCGCACTCGCCAGGATCGCTCGCACCCCGCGCACATACTCGGCGAGCGCCTGCGGCGGTACCGCCGCATCCTCGATGAACTGCATGGACCGCAGCCGCGAATCCATGCGCGCGAGGGCCGGACTTGCCGCGTGACGCAGCGACCACAGTGCCGCCTCCCGTGCCGGCTCCAGCGCTAGGTGCGCGTCCAGCACGCCATGCAACCGGCACTGCGCCAGCACTCCTTCGGCCATGGCCCGCGCCGCGGCGGCCGAGTCGGCCTCCACGTCGATCAGAAGTACCGCCTCGGCAAGCGGTGACACCGGCAGGGCCACCCCTCCCGATGCGGCGATCAGGAGAAAGGTGCGGTCCAGCAGCTCGCACGCGGCGGCGCCATGCGCCCGCGATGCCACAGCGGCTTCGGCCGCACGCTCCAGTTCCGCGAAGGATACGAGGACGCTCGCCCGTGCGGCGGCGGCCGGGATGATCGCCACCTCGACAGCGGTGAAGATCGCGAGCGTGCCTTCGCTGCCCACCAGCAGGTCGATCAGCTCCCGGGTTTGCGCGTAGACGCCCACCGCGTACCCGGACGATTCCTTCAGGACACCGTCGTGCACAATCCCGCCTCGACCGACGCGATCGAGGAGTTCCGTCTGCGCGCCCGCCAGAAAGCGCGCGATCGCGGGCACCGTCGCGGGCGGGGGTTCGCCGCGGCGAATCGTCGCCAGCGTTCCATCGTCGAACACACAGTCGAGCCCGAGCACCCAGGGACGCATCGGGCCGTGCCGCAGCGAGTGCGGGCCCGCGGCATTCGTCGCGGCCATCCCGCCCAAGGTGCAAAACTCTCCGCTCGACGGGTCCACCGGGAACCGCTGCCCCACGCGTTGCGCGTGCTGATCCAGCTCGCCGCGCAGGACGCCGGCCCCGGCGTGGATCGACGTGGCGTCCGCGAGCGGCTCGGCGACGTCGCGCAGCCGGCTGAGGTCGAGCACGATCCCGTCGCCGATGGCGCCGCCCGCCATGCTGCTCCCCGACCCGCGGGGAATGATCGCGTGGCCTCGGTCCCGCGCCCACCGCACGAGCAATGAGACGTCCGCGCTGTCACGCGGCACCGCCACCGCGCGCGGCCACGCGCGACCGATGCCCGCCGCCTCGGAATACACGGCGCGGGCATCGTCGTCGAGGCGAAAGGCGCCGCGGAAGCCGGCCGGAGTGTCGAGGGGCACCGCGCGGGCGCTATCGTGGAAGCGCGGATTCGATCATTCGCAGCAGCGAGGGCGGTTCCGTATCGCCACGCTCCACCCGGTCCAGCAGCAACTGCATCGTGAGCAGTGCACGCTCCGTGGCGTGCCGCTGCATGCGCCGCGACTGGGCATAGGCGCCTGCGGTGATCAGCACCGCGGGGATCGCGGCGACGGGTACCATCACGTTCATCAGGATCAGGGCCGCGCTCGTCCCCACCCCAAGCGTGGTGCCCGCCACCGTCTGTTTCGCCACCGACTCCCGCAGCACGCTGAAGTCGGCCTCCATGCGCACGAGCGTCGAATCCGCATCCACGGGCACCACCGTGGCGGCAATGTCGTTGGCGCGAAAGAGCGCGTAATCCCGGCTGCCGAACGAACGGCGCAGTGACGCCAGCAGTCCGCGCTTCGGCTCCCACACGATCAGATCGGCACGCTGCCGGATCACGCGCATCCATTCATCGCGCTGCATCCAGCGGTCCAGCGTATCGAGAATGCGCGCCGGCGATCCGCGCACCACACGCTGGGCAGTGACCCTGTTCGCGCCAAACAACTGGTAGGCGAGGCCGGATCCGGACGCCGTGTCCGGGGCGATCCTGGCCCGCTCCTCCGCAAGCGCCTGTCGGATGTGCTCCGGTGACAGGCCAACCTCCCGGCCGAGCTCGACCACCTGGCCCTCGGTCAGCGTGTCACGCGTCTCCGATTCGTCGCCAATGGCGCCCTGAAGCTCCGACGCCCGGGCGAGCACGCGCTCCAACGCTCCTCTGGTCACGGGACGCCTGGATTGGTCCATGTGCACCGCTCTGTGGTTCTAGATGCCGCCGAGCACGACGTCGAGTTGGCGATTGATCGCGTCATGAATCCCCTGCGGCAGTGGGTACGTTGACGCGAGACGCGCGTTGATGTCG
The DNA here is from genome assembly GCA_040902005.1 of Gemmatimonadaceae bacterium. Lineage (GTDB taxonomy): Bacteria > Gemmatimonadota > Gemmatimonadetes > Gemmatimonadales > Gemmatimonadaceae > DASPMP01. The sequence goes on from JBBDYA010000129.1 coordinate 32,672, forward strand.
CCCGTGGTCGCGGCGCGTGCCTGCGCCAGGTAATAACGAGTGTAGCCGGTCACGAGTTCCGGCGCGATCCGCTGCAGGAGCATGGCGCCGGCCCGAACCGTCCCCGTCAAAGCGTATTGCGCCCCGGTCCCGGCGCGCTGCTCCGTGGGGGTGATGTTGTCGTGCACCGCGGTGCCCACGATCGAGTTCACCACCTCGTGCGCGAACACGTAGATCGCCTCGAGCGGGTCCGTTTCGGGCATGGTGACCGCGATGGCGTTCTGCCGCGCGGAGAAATTGACGGTCCGACCCTCTCCGCCAAGCGTCAACGCAAGCAGGAAGTCTCCGGTCTCCTGCTGTGTGTTGTTCAGGAACCCCTGGAACCTGGGGCGGTAGGCGCTTTGCCACAGCGAGTCCGCGGCCCGAACGACGCCCAGGCGGGCGCCATTCTGGGATGTCCAGTACTCCTGGTAGAACTGGCGCCGTTCGTCCTCCACCGCCAGGGTGAACAAGCGAAGCCACTCCCGGTCAGCGGCTGCCGGAAACGACTGTCCGAGAATGGCGAAGTACTGGGCCATCGCCTGATCGCCCGCCGCGCGCGGATCCCCCTGTGCCTGGATGAACCGATCGATGGTGGTTCTCATCTGGTCGAACGACCCGAAGTACAGTGGCGCGAACTGACCGTTGGTCAGGGCGGGACTGATCGAAAGACGTGACTGGAGCTGTTCGCGGTTGGCGTCGAGCAGGGTATTGAGTCCCCGCCGATTCTTCTCCGCCTGCAAGCGATCACGGTAGCCAGGGTTGAACACCGGGACCTTGGCACTGTCCCGAAGCAGCATGGCGTAGCCGTGCAGCCAGAGGTCCAGGTGAATTCGCGTGCGTACGGGCCACACGGCCGCGGAGGATGAGGTGCCTGCCGGGTCGGCGGCGGCCCCTCCGCCCGAGACCGCCGAAGAGCAGCCGACAACCGCGAGCAGATACAGCACACAGATTCTCTTCATGGGAATTCCCCTTGTTCGCCCGTTCTCATGGATTCAAGCCATGCCCTTGCCGCATGCCACGCAGAACTTCCAGCCGGCCTCACGTTCGGCTCCGCATGCGGGACAATTGTGGACCTGAAGGTTCTGACCACAGTGCGGGCAGTAGTGCGTGGCTCGCCCTTTCGGCAACGCGCCGCTGCAATAGCGACACGTGCCCGCGTCCGCGGCCGAGGGCGCCTGCGTGGCAGTCTTCGCGCCACCGGGCGGTGGGATGGGGGACGGGATTGCATGTCCCAACGTTGCGAGCGCGGCCTGATTGATCGAGACCTGCGCATCCGCAAAGCTTCGAACGCGTGACGGCTCCGGGGCGGATGAGGCAAGCTCCTTGCCGAGCTCATCGCGCAGTCGATCATCCACGTCCAGATATCCTCGCGCGCCGCTGAGCAGCTGCATGAGCACGAGTTCGTACTCCTGATTCGTCTCGAGACCGAGCTCGCGACGGAAGTGCCGGTAAGGGAGCAGCTGCTGGTGCAGGTCGCCGACGGTGAACGGAGCGCTCAGCAGGTTCGGGTGCTTTGCCTGTATCGTCGCCACCAGCACCTGAAACATCCGCTCGATTGCGTCCATGTGCGTCACCAGGTGGGCTGCGCGGGAGCCAGCTTGCCCCTGGCCCGCTGCGCCGCGAGCCACTCGACATATAAGGAAGGCACCGGCCCGGCGGAATTGGACTGTTCCCGGGCCGCCCGGGTAGCCAGATGGTTCGCGTACTCGTTCTGCGGATGGCCATCGTGGCCCCTAACCCATTGCCAATTCACATCATGCGATCGAGCCACCTGATCCAGTTCCTGCCACAGGTCCAGGTTCTCTATCGCGCCGCCGCGCCGACGCCAGCCGCGCGACTTCCAGCCGGGCACCCATTCCTTGATGCCCTTCACGAGGTACTGGGAATCGCTGGTGAAGAAGACACGCAGGCGATTGCCCTTCCGCGACAGGATGTGCAGGGCGTCGATGGCGCTTCGCAGCGCCATTTTGTTGTTCGTGGTGGACGGCTCGGAAAGCCAGTAGTCGAGAAGCGTGGGCTCGAACGCATTCACTCCGCGAGACTCGATGAGGCCGCCGGCACCACCGGGATTGTCGCCCTCGCGGCCGTTGCCCAGGCAGGACTCGTCGGCATAGACGGCCACCATCGGCAGCGCACTCATTGTCCCACGGCCTCCACGGTCTCGATCTCATCGAGAAACAGTGAGATGCGGTCGCCGGTGGTGGGATTCCGCGTGTGCACCACCTCGCGCCCACCGTCACTCGCCAGTGCCAGCGGAATGACCACGTACTCGGCGCCGCGACGGTACATGGCAACGCGCTCGCCGCGCGCGACGGCGCGCTCCAGCCGATCATACTGCTCGAAGGTGAGTTGCGACATCAGTTGCACCAGCGGCGCGCGAGCGACGCAAGAATCGCGGTAGCGTGTTCGATTTCGTTCACCGCAATGTACTCCTCTGCCGCGTGGGCCAGCCCCATGTCGCCCGGCCCGAAGCAGATGGCCGGAATCCCACGCTCGTTCAGGAGCGCGGCGTCCGTCCATGCACTCATTCCGGCGATCGACATCGCGTGCCCCGCCTCGCGCACTGAAGTCGAGAGGGCCTCCACCACGGGCGCGTCCAGCGGGACGTCACTGGGCGGCTGCGCAAACGACACCGTGGTCTCGAAGCCGAATTCAGGGCGAGTCGCGCGCACCCGCGCGCACAAACTCTGGAACTCCACGAGCACGTCCTGCGCCCGCTCGCCCGGCAGGGTTCGCCGCTCCACCTTGATGACGCAGCGATCCGGATACGTGCTCAGGCCGAGGCCGCCTTCGATCACCGACGCATGGACAGAGGGTCTCCCCAGCAGCTGATGCGTGCGGCGCGGAAGCGCTTCACGGTCCAGGCGATCGAGCTCGGCGAGAAAGAGTCCCGCTCCACGGATCGCATCCACGCCTATGTCCCAGCGGCTGCCGTGGGATGCCCGTCCTGCCACCACAATTTCGAGCCACACGAATCCCTTGTGCGCCGGCATGATCCGCAGGCCGGTGGGCTCCGTGACGATCGCCGCGTCGGCTCGGAGACCCGAGTCGAGCAAGGCGCGCGTTCCGAGGCTCGTCCATTCCTCGTCCATGACGGCCGCGATCACGAGATCCCCTTTCAGCTGGCCCCCCGCCCCCCCCCGCACGCGGGCGGCGGCGGCGCACATCGCGGCAACCCCCCCCTTCATGTCGCTGCTGCCACGCCCGTAGAGGCGACCATCCCGAATCGACGCATCGAACGGTGGGTGCACCATCCCTTCCACGCCCACGGTGTCGATGTGACCGTTGAACATCATCGAGCGCCCGCCACCGGTCCCGTGGATGATCGCGACCACGTTCGGCCGTTCGGGTGCGACCTCGATGACGCGTGCGTCCATGCCCCACGACGCCAGGACATCGCGCAGCACGACCGCGATCGCGCCCTCGCCGGTCGCGCCGGGCGCCAGCGACGGATTCCGGGAGTCGCAACGCACCAGTGCGCTCGTGAGCGCCACGGCATCGCCGGTGGGAACACTCACGCCGGCGACTCCGCCAGAATGGTCAGTCCCGCTTCGTCGACGGCAAAATCCATCAGGTCGCCCAGCGACGCGACGGCGTCTCGCACGGCGTCGGTGCGGCCATCCGGGCACATGATCAGGACGCAGCCACCGCCCGACGCGCCCATCGCCTTCGCGCCCAGGGCACCCGCGCGCAGCGACCGGCTGACGATTTCGTCGATGCGTTCGGTGGGGATGCTGGGATGCAACGACCGCTGGTGTGCCCAGTGCTCGCCCACCAGGGCTCCGATTGCGTCCAGGTTTCCCGATTCCAGGGCGGCGGCCATCGACTCCGCAAGCGCGCGCATCCGGCGCAGCGCATCGAGCACACGCACCTCGCCCCTCTCGTAAGCGCCCAGCACCGACGTGATGGTGTCGCCCGAGATGCGGGATTGTCCCGTGTAGATGAGCACCGACCGTTCGGCGAGCCGCGACCGCACATCAGCGGTGATCGGAATGGACCTGACCTGCGTGGAGGACCCGAAGGTGAGGGCAAGCGCACCGCCGTGGGTGGCGGCGTAGTGGTCCTGTCGTCCGCCAGCGATGCCAAGCGTCTCTACCTCCACCCGACGTCCCGCCTCCGCGATCGCGCTGCGGTCCCACGGTTCGCCCTTCCATGCGGCGATGGCGCCGAACAGCGCGGCGCTCGCGGCCGAGGAGCCGCCCAGTCCGGCACCGAGCGGGAAGTCGTTGTCGAGCGTGGCATGAACCCCGGAGACGGCGGCGTGATGGAACACGGCACGCACGAGCGGATCGCGCACGGCCGCATCATGCGCGTGCCCACCCGCGTCGAGGAGACGGGCGGTTGCATATCGGGTGATGGCGACGTTGCAGACAAATCCCCCTTCGCGCTCACAATAGGGAGGCACATCCGTCCAGCCGCCTCCCAGATCGATGCGCGTGGGCGCTCGCGCCACACACAATTCGCGCTGGTTGATCATATTGTGAACTCGGTAACAGAAGGGATAAAACGTAGCCCGCTCCGGTGCGCTTGCCAGCGCCGGCATCTCGTCGACCGATGAGAGCAGCAGGGCATGACCATTGCTGGCTGCTGGCGCTCCATGCCCGATTTCCTCCAGTACCTCAGCGACTGCAAGTTCATTCTCGTCTCCAATCGAGAGCCGTACGAGCACGTACACGGCCCGAGTGAAATGGAGGTGCGGCGCCCGGCGGGCGGCCTGGTATCGGCCCTGGATCCCACGATGCGTCGCGTTCAGGGAACGTGGGTCGCGTGGGGATCGGGATCCGCCGATGCCGAGAGCGCCGACGAGTCCGGGCGCCTGCAGGTGCCGCCCGGCGAGGAATCCTACACGCTGCGTCGCGTGTGGCTCGAGGACCACGAGGTGGACGCCTACTATCACGGCTTCGCCAATCGCTCGCTGTGGCCGCTCTGCCACATGCTGATCCACTATTTCGAGTACCGCACGGAATTCTGGGACCGGTACCGTGCCGTGAACCTGCGCTTCGCGCACGCGGTCGCCGAGGAGGCGGAACGCTGTACGGGACGCAGCATGGCGTGGATCCAGGACTATCATCTGGCGCTCGTGCCGGAATTCCTTCGCGCGATCCGGCCGCACCTGTTCATCCATCAGTTCTGGCACATCCCGTTTCCGCCGCCGGACATCCTGCGCCTCCTGCCCAGCGGTGCGCACGAGGCCTTGCTGCGAGGCCTCCTGGGTAATGACCTGATGGAGTTCCAGATCGACCGGCATGCGCTGAACTTTCTCGACTGTGTGGCCGAGTTTGTGCCCGATGCGTCCGTCGACCTCGCGGATCAGACCATCCGCTTTCAGGATCGCATCGTTCAGGTGGCAAGCTTCCCCATCAGCATCGACTACGAGCAGTACGATGAGATGGCGCGACGGCCGGAGAGCGAGCGTACGGTGGAGACGCTGCGCGCACGATATGCGCACGGTACACGGCAGTTGGGGGTATGCGTGGACCGCGTGGACTACACCAAGGGAATCCCGGAGCGGCTGCGCGCCCTGGAGCTGCTGTGGACGGAGCACCCGGAGCTGCTGGAGCGCTTCACCTTCATCTTCGTCTGCACGCCCTCGCGCACGAACCTGCCCGCCTACACGCAGCTGGAACAGGAGGTGAACAGCACGGTGCAGGCGATCAACCGCCGGTACGGCACCGCCACCTGGACGCCGATCGTGCTGATCAACGAGAACGTGGACGCGGATCTGCTGGCGGCGGTCTACCGCGCCGCCGACCTGTGTCTGGTCTCGTCGCTCCAGGATGGGATGAATCTCGTGGCCAAGGAGTTTGTCGCGGCGCAGGTGGACGAGCGTGGCGTCCTTCTGCTGAGCCGCTTCACCGGGGCCGCCGAAGAAATCGAGGGCGCAGTGCTGATCAATCCATTCAACATCGACGGTTTCGTCTCCGCGATGCGCACGGCGCTGGACATGCCCGCGGAAGAGCGCCGCCGCCGCATGCACCGCATGCGCCGCCACCTGCGGACCAACACCATCTTCGATTGGCTGGATGGCATTCTTGCCCGCTGCGGTGACATGATCGCGACGCCCCCCCCCTCAGGGAGCGCCGGTGCGCGCGTCGGCGGGTGACCGCGTCTTCGCATCGGGGCGCCGGCCGCCTTACCGACGCCGTCGGAAACCGGTTGGATGGCGCGCCCCTCGTGGTGCTCCTGGACCTGGACGGCACGCTCGCTCCCATCGCCGCGACACCCGAAGGGGCGCAGGTACCAGCGGAAACGAAGGAGGTGCTCCGACGGCTGATCGCCACTCCGGGGCTGTTCCTCGCCGTGGTCTCCGGTCGCTCGGCGCAGGACGCGGCCTCGTTGGCGGGCGTGGACGGGCTCTGGGTCGTGGGCAATCACGGCTTCGAATCCCGTGAGCCGCGGGGCGACATCGTGCCCGACGATCGCGTGCTGCCGTTCGAGCGCGCCGTTGCCGATGTGGCGCGCGACCTGGCGGTGCTCGAATCCTCCGTGCCAGGATCACTCGTGGAGAACAAGCGCTGGACCCTCAGCGTCCACTATCGCCTGGTGGATCCGGCCGCGGTTCCTTCCCTGAAAGAACGGGTGCGCGAGTCGGGCGAGCGCGCCGGGCTCCGCGCCAGCGAAGGCAAACAGGTGATGGAGCTGCGTCCTGCGGTGGAGATCAGCAAGGGGACCGCGTCGGTGGCGCTCGCAGAACGGCTTGGCGGCCTGACCGGTGCCGGGAATGTGATCTACGCCGGCGATGATCGCACCGACGAAGATGCTTTTCGCGCGCTGCGCGCGCGTTCCCGATCAGCGGTCACGGTGCGAATCGTCGCCGATGAAGCCCCGGAGTTTCGAGTGCCGACCGAGGCGGAGTTCGCGCTCTCATCGCCTGCGGAGCTGCGAGTCGCGCTCGAATGGCTGGCTGCGCGCCGGAGCGCCAGGGAAGCTCTGAAAAGGGTGAGTAGCCGCCCAGATGCACGCGGGCCGCCGTCCTAGTATTGACACGGGCGATGGGTCTCGCTCCGCGCGACTGTGCTCAATTCTGGCAAGAAGGGCGCTTGCCAGTATTGACACAGCCCGCGCTTCGGAGACCCGTCGCCCGCGTCCCACCGGTGCCGGAGGTCGCCGTGAGCGGCGAGCCCGATCGCGCGTGCAACGTGGCCGTACGTGCGGCGTCGGCTCCCGCAATCGCACGAGCGCGTCGCCATCGTCCGTCGGGGAGCGTGCCGAGGCTCGCCCTTTTTCAGAGCTTTCCTAGCGGCGTTTCTTCCCGGTAGCCTTCTTTGCCGGCCGGGACTTCTTCGCTGTGGGCCTCTTCGCCGCGGGCTTCTTCGCCACGGGCTTCTTCGCCGCGGGCTTTGCTGCGGTGGGCTTCGCGGCCCCTTTTTTGACGCCGGGTACATGTGCGGGCGCGCGCACCACGTGATGCATCATCGCTTCGCGCGCGGCAGCCGCCTGCGCGCGTTGCGCCGCACGCGCCTTGGTCGCAATCTCCGATGCTGTCGCCTTCTTGCGCTCGGACGCAGGGCGCCTGGCATGGGCCGCTGCCGCTTCGCGAATCAGTTTGTCGGCCTCTTCGGTCGTCATCTGACCGCGGCGCACCATGAACTGCACCAGATCGCGCGCGCTCTCCACGGCGAAGCCCGCGATGCCCGCGGCCGCGCTGATCACGTCCTTCATCGCGAGCGAAACCCTGGTGCCTGCCTCGAGACTAATTTCCTGTGCGCGTTCGGTGAGTTCCGCGATCGCGTCGCGGGCATCCACGGCTCTGTGCCCAGGACTCCGCTTCACGACCGCCGGCTGCGCGGCACCAGACTTCACAACTGCAGACTGAGCTTTCTCGGCCATTTTTGGTCAGGACGGTGGGGATTTGGAATCGCGAACCCTGCCGCCAGATGTGAAAAAAACGAATGGCGCCGGGCAGGTCCAACACGCGGCAAGTATATGATGTGCCGCAAGCTATGCAAGCGCCGCTCATCGATCGGACGAGCACATTGGCAGGAGCGCGGTGCGGTGACCCGCCGCAGCGTTCAACCGCAAGAATATCCTTCAAGAATGCCATCGTTTCGTGACATCATAGACGCATTAACAAGCCACTATGACGAATCTACCACTTGACGGCGTCAAGGTCGTCGACCTCTCCCGAGTGCTCGCCGGGCCGCTATGCACCATGATGCTCGCAGACCTCGGCGCCGACATCATCAAGGTCGAGCGACCCGGGCGTGGAGACGACACCCGGGGGTGGGGGCCTCCCTTCGACGCCAGCGGTGAAAGCGCATACTACCTGAGCACCAATCGCAACAAGTTCAGTGTGACCGCTGACCTGAACGCGGCGACCGATCGCGCGTTGATCGCGTCGCTCATCGACGAAGCCGACGTCGTCGTCGAGAACTTTCGTCCGGGCGCGCTGTCTCGCGCCGGACTGAGCGCGGACGATTGCCTCCAGAGGAACGGTCGCCTGATCTGGTGCACCATTACCGGCTTCGGCCCTCGCAGCCCCCGGCCGGGATACGATGCCGTCGTGCAGGCCGAATCCGGCTGGATGGCCATCACGGGCGAGCCGGATGGTGCTCCGATGAAGTCCGGTGTCGCCGTCACGGATCTTATCGCGGGGCGGGACGCGGCGATCGCGATCCTTGCCGCGCTCGTGGGCCGCGACAGTCAGCGGGGCGCACGCCGGCTGTTCATCTCCCTCGTGGACAGTGCGCGCTCCGCCCTGGTCAACGTGGCGCAGAACAGCTTGCTGACTGGCGAGGAGGCCCGGCGATGGGGGAATGCCCATGCGAACCTGGTCCCGTATCAGCTCTTTCGGGCCAGCGACCGTGAGCTCGTCATCGCCTGTGGCAGCGACGAACAGTGGCGGGCCTGTGCCCGCGTCCTTGGCCTCGATGCGCTTGCCGGTGACGACGCGTTGACGACCAACGCCGGCCGCCTCGCGCATCGCGCACGGGTGGTGACGGCGATGCAGCAGGTGCTCGGCGGTCGAACCGCCGCCGAATGGATGCGCGACCTGGCTGGCGCCGATGTGCCGTGTGGGCTGGTGAAGACGGTCCGCGAAGCGCTGACGGAAGCGGCCGGTGCGTCTCCCGTGTCCGGAATGCCCTCCAGCGTTGGCGGTGCACTCCGCCGGCCGCCGCCCCGGCTGAACGAGCATGGGGAGGCGGTTCGTCGCCATGGGTGGGCCGCGTTCAGCTCCCCGGAACACGCCTGACCGCGGTCCGTCGAGGGTCCGTGCGGAGGACCGTTACCTGTGGTGACGCTGTCTCGTCTTTGGAACGTGGCGACCGTCCTCCGAACCCTGGCGGCTCCTTCCGCCCTGTCCTATGTGCGGCAGCGGCGTTACTCTACCGTCGTGAAGACGACGGAGACGGAACCGAGTGTTGCCGCCGAACCGGATACCGATCAGCTGATCATTCAGCGCGTGCTGGCCGGCCATCGCGACGCGTTCCGAGTATTGATCGCCCGTTACAGTGATCCGTTGTACCGACACGCCCTGTGCATGACGGGCAGTCCGGATGTGGCGGAGGACATCCTCCAGCTCTCCTTCATCAAGGCGTACCAGCACCTGGCGGAGGTGCGAGGTCGTTTCGATGCCTGGGTCTTCCGGATCGTCGCCAACGGGTGCAAGGACTGGCTCAAGAACATCCGCCGGTCCCATCTGAGTTACGACGAGGACGATCAGCCGTCGTCATATGCGACGCCTGACGAAGATCTGGACCGCAGCGAGCTGCGCACGGATCTCGACTCCGCGTTGACCGCGCTACCGGCGTCCCTGCGGGAAGCGTTCATCATGAAGCACGTGGAAGGACGTTCGTACGAGGAAATGGCCGACCTGCTCGGCACCACGGTCGGAGCGTTGAAGATGCGCGTGCATCGCGCGCGTGAGGCGCTCCAGGCCCTACTAGAGGAAAAGTACGCCTAACATGCTTGATAACCTGAACCCCGGCTCCCGCGACGGTCGCGACGGACACAAGGGCACGCAAAAAGGCCAACGGGACCAGGAGGTCCGACCGGTCGTTGAGCGCGAGGTGCCGCTCGGACAGCAGTCGGAGCGATCGCTCTCGGCGGCCGTTCATTCCTGGCTGGACGGTGAGCTGCCGGAAGCGGCTGCGCGCAAGGGTAACGCGACGAGGGACGTCGAGTTCTGGCGCAACCTGTCGGGTCAGATGGAGCGCACGCGCCGCATGCGCACGCCGGAGCACGTCGAAGCCCAGATCATGGCTGCACTGCCGCATCACGCGCCGGCGCTCATCACGCCGTGGTTCGAGCGCGAGTTCGTGATCACGCCGGTGGCCGCGGTCACGGCTACCACCGCGATCATCGCCCTTACGGCAGCGGTGACCGTCGCGCTTCTGGTGCCCTGACCGGCACACGGGTCGTTGCAGCAGCACGTTGAGGCCGGCCTTCGGGTCGGCTTTTTCTTGTCCGCCGGCGCCGCTTTCGCGCCGCGAAACCCCTGCCATTCCAACACTTACACCTGCTCCCGCGTACCTTGAATAACGCTGAGGCCAATAAGGCTGAGGCTGCATTGGCATGATCCAAGCGTAGAAACAGCGTACAACGGGCATATTATGGGCGGTCCCCAGGGGACCGGTGTACCTCCAACCGGGAGGCGAGGATGGCTGATGAACAAACGTTCGATGTGCTCCTGAACGAGTTTCGTCGTGTCGGTGTGGATCCCGACACGTTCAGCGCCATGCTTGCCATTCGCCCCGAGGATGCATTGCGCGCTTTGCGCGCGCTGCCAGATGCGGCCGGCCCATCGGCGTTTCTGCGACAGCTTCGGAGCGACGGCGTCAGCGTCCCGATGGCCGGGCAGGGCCCGGACGCCAAGCCGCTCGCAAAGGCGGAGCGTCAGAGGCGAAACAAGTCCGCCTAGGGAAGCTCTGAAAAAGGGCGAGTAGGATAGCGCGATCGCTCCCCGTGGCGCGAGCGTAGTATCAATACTGAGACGACTATGCGCGACTCCTCCCAAGTGCATCCGAGCCACCGTCTCAGTATTGATACTACGCTCGAGCCCGGGGAGCGATCGCGCTTTCCTACCGGCCCTTTTTCAGAGCTTCCCTAGTGCGCCGATTTCTCGCGCTCGGCGACTCCTACACGATCGGCGAGGGCGTAGACGACACGGAGCGATGGCCGGCCCAGCTCGTACAGGAACTGCGGCATCGTGACGTCGAGATCGCTGATCCCGCCATCATTGCCCGCACCGGGTGGACCACGGACGAGCTGGCGGAGGCCATTGCTGGCGCGTCACCCGAGGGTCCGTACGCTCTCACGACGCTCCTCATAGGCGTCAACGATCAGTATCGCGGCCGGGCGCTCGAGTCGTTCGCGTCGCAGTTCGAGGCGTTGCTTCAGACGGCCATCGACCTGGCCGGCAATGCGCCGTCCCGGACGCTCGTGCTCTCCATTCCGGATTGGAGCGAGACCCCATTCGCCGAGGGACGCGATCGCCAGGCCGTCCGGCGAGACATCGATGCGTACAATACCGCTGTCCGCGCGCAGGCGGCGGCCGCGGAGGTGGGCTGGGTGGACGTCACCGAGAGCTCCCGCGAGATGCGCAGGAATCCGGCACTCGTCACGGCAGACGGACTGCACCCATCCGGGGAGATGTATCGCCGTTGGGCGGCACTCCTGGTTGCCCCAGCGCTCCGTGCCTTGTCGCGCTAACGGGGGGGGGCGATGGCTGCCGCCTACCCCGCTCCTATCGGAGCCGCGCCAGGTCTGCTTCGGCCGCGATGTAACCGAAGGACGCCCACTGTCCGCCGCTGAGGATGCGCTCGAATGCCTGGATCGCGCGGGTCGTGTCACCGTTGTACAGCAGCCAGTTGGCGAGCCCGTAGGCGTAGGAGGCATCGCTCGCGCTGCCGGCGCCCGGCGCGATGAGGAGGCTGTCGACGGCCGCGCCCGACGCCCCACTCCGGTACATCCGCACGAGTCGGTAATAACTCTCATTCTCGATGATGTCGAAGTCGTCGCGAATGGGCGCGAGGGCCGTCAGCGCCGACGAGCTGTCCACGGCGCGGCGTAGTGCCATGTACAGCCAGTGGGTCTGCGAGACCAACCGGTCCGGATTGGAGGACACTCCGACGCCCGAACGTGCCGCGAGCGCCGCATTGTTCCAGTCGCCCTTCAGGTAGTGCGCGAGCGCGAGGTGGTACCAGACGTTCGACTGCAGCGATCCGATCGGAATGTTGCGCGCGTTTGGCTGGCCGTCGGGCTCCACGTCATCGGGACGCCCTGCCATGAGGCGCGCGGCGGCCTCCAGGTCCGCGATCGCGTCGTCGAAGCGGCGGACGCTGATGTAGCGGTGGCCGCGGTGGCGGAACATGCGGGGATCGCTCGGGAAACGGCGCACGCCATCACTGAAGGTGTTGATCGCATCGCGGTAGTGGCCGAGATATCCCTGGCGCCGACCCACCCAGATCAGCGCGTCCGCGTCATCCGGCTTTGCGGCAGCGTCGGACTCCGCCCGGCCCAGATCGCCTTGCATGCGCTCGAGCGCCGCGGGCGCGAACTCGGGACGAAACAATGTGTCGCCCAGCAGCGAAACGGCCTCGGCACCGTTCGGCAGTTGAGCAAGGGCGTCCTGACTGGCGGGACGCTGATCGCACCCAGCGAGCGTGCCGGCGATGAGCAGGAGGGAGAGTGAGCGCATGATGGGGATAGTGTGTCCTACAGAGCCCGGCGCAGGAAGAGGAGGGCTACGCCGTCCCGGAAGTAATCGGGAATGCGCCCCTCCTGCCGGAACCCGTTGGCGCGAAGCAGCGTGATCGATCGACCCACGGCGGCGTCCGCAGGCAGCTCGGCGACCAACAGCGAGCCGCCGCCCTGCCTCACCTGATCGGCCACGGCGTCCAGGATGATTCCGCCGATCTCACGCAGCTCGACATCCGGCGCGATGAGCACCGCGTCCAGCCTCCAGGCGATGGACCCCTCCACCGGGCCGAACAAGGCAAGCGCCGCGGCAGTACCGTCACGCTCGATCAGCAGCCCCCCCCCCCCCCCCCGGGGCTCGGGGTGCCAAGCGATCGCCTGGTCCAACAGCTCGAGGACCCGGTCCACGTACGGCGTAGCGCCGAGGGATCCGAGGACGAGCGCGCGCGCCGCCGGAGCGTCGCCGGGGTGCAGCGGTCGCGGCGCGGCGTTGAAGTAGCCGGTCACCCGCTGGGGCTCAGATGTGCAGGGCGCGCCCGAGCGTGGCGAGCGCCGCTTCTTTCGTCACCTCGGAGAGCGTGGGATGCGCGTGCACCGTCATGCCGATGTCGTCCGCGGACGCTCGGTACTCGAACGCGAGCACGACTTCGCCGATCAGTTCCGAGACGTTCGGCCCGATCATGTGACATCCGAGCAGTTCGTCCGTTCGCGCGTCCGCGACGAACTTCACGAAGCCGCTGCTCTCGCCCATGGAGCGCGCCCGCCCATTGGCGGAGAAGGGGAATCTGCCGGTGCTGTACTCGCGGCCGCTTTCCTTCACCTGCGTCTCCGTGAGTCCGACGCTCGCGATCTCCGGCCAGGTGTACACGACACTGGGGATGGATGTGTAGTGCATGCGCGCCGGCTTTCCCGCGATCACCTCCGCCGCGACCGCGCCCTCCTCCTCCGCCTTGTGCGCGAGCATGGGGCCGGGAACGCAATCACCAATGGCGAATACGTTCGGAAGGTTTGTTCGCATCAGATCGTCCACCACGATCTCGCCGCGCTTCGACAATTGCAATCCGAGCGCGGCCGCGTCGATGCCGGTGAGTGAGGCGCGCCTGCCGACTGACACGAGGACGTGATCGCCCGAAAGAGTCTCTTTCCTGCCGTCTTTCTCGACCTCGATTTCAACGCCGCCCTTCGTAGCCCTGCCGGCGACGACCTTGGTTCCTGCCCGGATCGCCAGTCCCTGCTTGCGGAACACCTTGTCCGCTTCTTTCACGAGGTCGTGATCCATGCCGGGCAGGATGTCGGGCATGAGTTCGAGCACAGTGACTTTCGCGCCAAGTCGGCGCCACACGGACCCGAGCTCGAGGCCGATGACGCCGCCGCCGACCACGACGAGGTGCCCGGGAACCCTGGGGATTTTCAGTGCGCCGATGTTCGAGAGCACGCGCTCCTCGTCGAACTTGAGGAAGGGCAGCTCCACGGGAACGGATCCGGTGGCGATGATGACGTGCTTCGCCTGGTACTCGGTCGTGGCACCGTCGGCGCCCGCGACCGTGACGACGTTGTTCTTCCCGAGCGTTCCGCGCCCCTTGGCCCAGGTGATCTTGTTCTTCCGGAAGAGGAACTCGATGCCCTTCGTGTTCTGCCCGACGACGTCGTCCTTGCGCTTCAGCATCGTGTCGAGCTTCAGCTCCACGTTGCCGAGGACTATTCCGTGCGACGCGGCAGCGTGCCGCGAGAACTCGAAGTGCTCGCTGCTGGTGAGCAGGGCCTTGGACGGGATGCAGCCGACGTTGACGCACGTGCCGCCGAGGGTGTTGTCCATCTCAACGCACACCGTGGAGAGACCGAGTTGGGCGGCGCGAATCGCGGCGACGTAACCGCCGGGACCGCCGCCGATGATGACGACGTCGGCGTTCTGTGCGGCCGCCACTCAGTCCACCAGCATCAGCGCCGGATCTTCCATCAGTTCCTTGATCCGGACGAGGAACAGCACCGCCTGCTGTCCGTCGATGATGCGGTGATCGTAGGACAGCGCTACGTACATCATCGGGCGAACCACGACCTGTCCGTTCACCGCGATGGGCCGCTCCTGAATCTTGTGCAGCCCCAGGATGCCCACCTGGGGATAATTGATGATCGGTGTGGAGACGAGCGAGCCGAAGACGCCGCCGTTCGTGATGGTGAAGGTGCCGCCGGACAGGTCGTCCATGGTCAGTTTGCCCTCGCGAGCGCGCGTCGCCACGTCGATGATGCCCCGTGCGACGTCGAGCAGCCCCAGGCGATCGGCATCCTTGATGTTGGGTACCACGAGCCCGGCGTCCGAGGCCACCGCGATCCCCATGTTCACATAGTGACTGTAGAGGATCGAGTCGCCGTCCACCTTGGCGTTCACCGTCGGATACGTCTCGAGCGCCAGGCACGCCGCCTTCACGAAGAAGGGCATGAAGGACAGCCGCACGCCATGCTCCTTCTCCACGCGTTCCTTGATCCGCCCGCGCAGCGCCTCGACGGCGCTCATGTCGATCTCGTTGAAGGTCGTGAGGTGCGCCGTGGCGTGCTGCGACTCGAGCAAGTGCTCGGCAATTCGCTTGCGCCGCGTGGACATCTTCTCGCGGGTTTCGCGTTCGCCCGTGCGCGCCACCGGTGGCGCCGGG
>JBBDYA010000129.1:47989-59621 GCA_040902005.1 Gemmatimonadaceae bacterium
CTCGCCGGAGTGGAAGGCTTCGCCGCCGGTTTCGCGTCGAGAACATCTGCCTTGCTGATCACGCCGCCGCGGCCGGTGCCCTGGACGCCGGAGAGATCGGCGCCCCGCTCGGCGGCCGTCCGCTGAGCGGCCGGAGAAGCGCGTGGTGACACCTTCTCCACCTTCCCCGGCGCCCCACCCCCGGACGCGGCAGCAGGAGCGGAGGGCTGGGCCCGTTCCTTCGCGGCGGGCGCAGGGGGGGCAGGCGCAGCGGGTGCGGCCGCACCGCCCTCGGCCTTTTCGTCCACGTCCGCAAGCAGTTGGTCGAGCTTCACGACGTCGCCTTCCTTCGCGTGGCGCTTCGTGAGCACGCCGCCGGTGACCGAAGGCACCTCCACGGTGATCTTGTCGGTCTCGAGCTCGACCAGGGTGTCTCCCGGCGCGACTGCGTCGCCCTCGTTCTTGAGCCAGCGGGACACGATGGCTTCGACGATGGACTCGCCAAGCGGCGGCACTTTGATGGAAGTCATGGTTGTCGCCGGAAAATATACATTCCGTGGTGTGAGAGCACTCACGATCGCCGCGCACGGCGGCCTCGAGCAGGTACAGGTGCGAGACGACCTGCCCATCCCGCCATTGCGGGCGCGGACCGACGCGCGCGTCAGGGTTCGCGCTGCCGCCCTGAATCACCTGGATCTCCTCGTGGTGCAGGGCCTCCCGGGAGTCACGATCGTGCCGCCCTGGATTCTCGGGGCGGACGCCAGCGGCGTGGTGGAGGAGATCGGTCCGGATGTCCGCAGCGTGTCGGTGGGGGACGCGGTTGTCGTCAATCCGGGGATCAGCGATCGCACCTGTGACTACTGCCGTCAGGGCGAGCACTCGCTCTGCCTGAAGTACAAGCTGCTTGGCGAGCACCTGCCGGGGACGGCCGCGGAATACATCGTGGTTCCAGCAGTGAATCTCCGCGCCGTACCCGCCGCGATCGACCCAACAGTCGCGGCCGCGTTTCCCCTGGCAACGCTCACGGCGTGGCGGATGGTGCACACGCGCGCGCGCGTGCGGTCGGGCGAGCGGGTGCTCATCTGGGGCATCGGCGGCGGCGTGGCCCTCGCCGCGCTCCAGGTCTGCAAGCAGATCGGCGCCGAGGTGTGGGTGACGTCGAGCGATCCCGGGAAGCTGTCACGGGCGAGCGCGCTGGGCGCGGACCACATCCTGGAAACGCGCGGCGACGTTGCGGCCGAGGTCAGGGCGCAAACGGGCAAAGCCGGGATGGATGTCGTCATCGACACCGTTGGCCAGGCCACCTGGAGCCGATCGCTCCAGGCGCTGGGACGCAGGGGGCGGCTGGTGACGTGCGGCGCAACGACCGGTCCCGCGGTGGAGATCGACGTTCGACGGCTCTTCTGGAACCAATGGACCATCATGGGCTCCACCATGGGCAACGATGAGGAGTTCGACGCGGTGGTGCGGGAGCTGCGCGCCGGCCGACTCCTTCCGCCCGTCGACAGCGTCTGGCGGCTGGAGCAGGGCGTGGACGCGTTCCGGCGGCTCGAAGCGGGCGCGCAATTCGGCAAGGTCGTCCTCTCACTCGAGTGAGGGGGGGGCATGACCGAACAAGCGGCTTTCGCGCCGGAGGAGGAACGCGAGATCCGGGACCGCTACGCGGCCGGAGAGCGTCCGGTGTGCCCGCGCGACGGTGCCGCGATGACCGAACGCGCCATTGGCGGCGGATCATTCGGCCTGGGCTATGCCCGTCGCCGCCAATGGCTCCTCTGTCCCGAGTGCCGTCGAAGCGTCATCTTCGATCGTGATCGCGGAACACGTCTTTGAACTCACGGCCACAGAACCCGGACTTCCATGAGCTTCCAGATCCAGAGTGCCGACAGCCTGAACTTCGCGCAGCGGCTGCAGCTGAGTTTCAGCGAAGTATTCGGTGACCTGATTCCCAATCTGCTGGGCGCGCTGATCATCATCTTCGCCGGCTATCTGGTGGCGAAGGTGCTGTCGCGACTCGTCGACCGCGGGCTGCGGCGCATCGGACTCAATTCCATGCTGGCGCGCGGCGGGATCATGGAGGCCGTGGAGCGTTCCGGCGCGCACGTGAACCCCACGCGCGTCATCAGCAATCTGGTCTTCTGGCTGGTGATGTTTGCCGTGATCCTGGTGGCGGCCAATGCGCTGGGGCTCGAGTCGCTCGCGGGGGTGTTCGGGCAGCTGGTCAGTTACATCCCGAGCGTCATTGCGGCGATCGTCATCATC
This sequence comes from Gemmatimonadaceae bacterium, assembly GCA_040902005.1. GTDB lineage: Bacteria > Gemmatimonadota > Gemmatimonadetes > Gemmatimonadales > Gemmatimonadaceae > DASPMP01. Next base: position 50,228 of record JBBDYA010000129.1, read on the forward strand.
CTGGTCGGGATCGTGCTGGGCCAGTTCGTCGGTGGGCTCATCGCCGCGAGCGCGGGCGCGCTGCACGGCGGGCGCGCGCTGGCGCGGGTCGGGAGCGGTGGCATCATCCTGCTGTCGGTGTTCATGGCGCTCCAGGAGCTCGGGATCGCTTCCGAGATCGTCTCCACGGCGTTCGCGATCCTGTTTGGCGCCATCGCGCTCGCGATTGCGCTGTCCTTCGGTCTCGGGAACCGTGAGCTCGCGGGGGAAATCACACGCGAGTGGTACGACCGCTACAAGGTGGAGCGCGACGCGGCGATGGCCCGCGAGAAGGACGAATTCGATGACGACGACGAGAGCGGCACGACGTCAGCCGCCTCACGCCCCATCACGGAGTCGTAGAGCCTGACCCCCCCTGGGCGGCCCTGCGCGTGCGTTCAGCGCGGGGTGGGACGCGCGGGTCACAAAGCTGGTGCCGTAAACACTTGTCGACAGCAGCTAAATCAATTGGTCATAATCATTTAGACCGTGTCGGCTGTGTTGATATAATCGGCCCAAATGGCTATTTTTCCATGTCCCGCCGGCACCCCACTCAGACGCACGCCACCAGCGCCCAATGACTGCTCCGAACAACCGCGAACGCATTCTGACGCGTCCGATCGACGACGAAGTAAAGGAGTCGTTCATCAATTATTCGATGAGCGTGATCGTCTCGCGCGCGCTGCCCGATGTGCGCGACGGACTCAAGCCGGTGCACCGGCGCGTGCTGTATGCGATGAACGAACTGGGTCTCGTGCCCGGTCGCGGTTACAAGAAGTCGGCGACGGTGGTGGGCGACGTGCTCGGCAAGTACCACCCGCATGGCGACTCCAGTGTGTACGACGCGCTCGTGCGCATGGTGCAGGATTTCTCGCTGCGATATCCGCTGATCGACGGACAGGGAAACTTCGGATCCGTGGAGGGAGATCCCGCGGCCGCCTACCGCTACACCGAAGCGCGTCTCACGCCGATCGCGATGGAGCTGCTGGCCGACATCGACAAGAACACCGTCGGCTTCGTCCCGAATTTCGATGACCGACTTCAGGAGCCGAGCGTTCTGCCCAGCGGCCTTCCGAATCTGGTCGTGAACGGTTCCAGCGGCATCGCGGTGGGGATGGCGACGAACATTCCGCCGCACAATCTGCGCGAAGTCGTGAGCGCGATCCTGCACCTCATCGAACACCCGGACGCCACCCCGGCCGACATTCGCAAGCACATCAAGGGTCCGGACTTTCCGACCGCGGGTTTCATCTACGGCCGACAGGGGATCAAGGACTACCAGGAGACCGGCCGCGGGCGCATCGTGATGCGCGCGCGCGCGGTGATCGAAGAGCTGAAGAACGGCAAGTCGCAGATCGTCGTCACCGAGATCCCGTATCAGGTGAACAGCGCGAAGCTCATCGAGGACATCGCGCACCTGGTGCGGGACAAGAAGCTCGAGGGCATCAGCGACCTGCGGAACGAATCCGACCGCGACGGGCTGCGCATCGTCATCGAGCTGAAGCGCGACGCGATTCCCCGCGTGGTGCTGAACCAGCTCTACAAGCACACGGCGATGCAGTCCACGTTCGGCGTCATCATGCTGGCGCTGGTGCCGGACTCGCAAACGGGCCGGCTCGTGCCCAAGGTCATGGCGCTGAAGGAAGTGCTGGAGCACTACATCGCGCACCGCCACGACGTGATCGTCCGCCGCGCCCAGTACGAGCTCGACAAGGCGCTCGAGCGCGAGCACATCCTCGAGGGACTGAAGATCGCCGTCGACAACATCGACGAGGTGATCAAGGTCATCAAGAAAGCCGACGACCCGCGCGCCGCGAGCGCCCAACTCCAGAAGCGGTTCAAGCTCTCCGAGCGCCAGGCCGAGGCGATCCTCAACATGCGCCTGGCCAAGCTCACCGGCCTGGAGATCGAGAAACTCGAGGCGGAGCTCAAGGAAGTGCACACGCAGATCAAGGGCCTGCGCGAGCTGCTGGGCTCCAAGCCGAAGCGCATGAAGCTCATGAAGGAGGAGCTGGGCGACATCACCACGAAGTTCGGCGACGAGCGCCGTTCGGAGATCACGAGCGACGAAGGCGAGTTCACCGTCGAGGACCTGATCGCCGAAGAGGACATGGTCGTCACCATCTCCCACTCCGGCTACGTGAAGCGCACGTCGGTGTCCACGTACAAGCGGCAGCGGCGGGGCGGCAAGGGGCTGAACGGACAGAATCTGAAGGACGAGGATTTCGTCGAGCACCTCTTCATCGCGTCCACGCACGACTACATCCTGATCTTCACGGATGACGGGCGCTGCTTCTGGCTCAAGGTGCACGAGATTCCGCAGCTGGGACGCGCCACCAAGGGCAAGCCCGTGGTCAACCTCGTGAACGTGAGCGCGGAAACGAAAGTCTCGGCGCTCATGCCCGTGCGCGAGTTCCGGGAGGATCAGTTCCTGTTGTTCGTGACCCGGAACGGCACGGTGAAGAAGACCGCGCTGTCGGAATACTCGAACCCGCGCTCCTCCGGCATCAAGGCGATCAAGATCGACGACGGAGACGAGCTGATCGACGTCCAGATCACCAGTGGCACGAACGACATCGTGCTGGCCACCCGGCATGGACTGTCCATCCGCTTCCACGAACAGGACGCGCGGCAGATGGGTCGCGACACCACCGGCGTGAAGGGCATCGAGCTCGCGAGCACGGACGCAGTGATCGGGATGGTGGTGATCAAGCGCGACGCCGCCCTGCTCGTCGTCACCGAAAAGGGCATGGGCAAGTGTTCGCCCATCGAGGACTACCGCGTCCAGAAGCGCGGCGGCAAGGGGATCATCACCGTCCATCGCACGGACAAGACCGGCGATGCGGTGTCCATCAAGGAAGTCCTGCCCGACGACGAGCTGATGCTCATCACCAAGCAGGGGATGGTGATCCGCATGCCGGTCAAGGGCATTCGCGTGTCTGGCCGGAACACGCAGGGTGTGCGCCTCGTGAACCTGGACGATGCGGACTTCGTGAACGACGTCGCGCGCGTCATCCCCGAAGATGAAGGCGAGGGCGAAGAGGGCGAGGACGTGCTCGAGCCGGTTGGCGCGGAGCCGGACGAGGAGTAGGAGTCCCGGCGGTTACCGGCTCCAGAGCCTCGGCAATTCGTTGATGACCGTGTAGCCGCCCATGGCGGCCATGGCGAGCGCGACGACGATACCGGTGACGAACAACCACGCCGGGTGGCGGTAGTCCCCAATGATGTCGCGCTTCCGCGCCGCCACCAGCACCACGCCCAGTGACAGCGGCAGGATGAGCGCGTTGAGCGCGCCCACCGCGACGAGCGTCTTCACGGGACGGCCCACGGCAAGAAACACGATCGTGGACACGATGATGAATCCGATCGTGACCGCCCGCCAACGCTCGTTCACCGCGGTCCCCAGCGTGCGCAGGAACGACACGGACGTGTAGGCGGCGCCTACCACCGACGTGATCGCGGCCGCCCAGATGACCATGCCGAACAGCCGGTACCCCGCGTCGCCGACGGCCTGGCGAAAGACGTCGCCGGCAGGGTTGGCGGGATTGAGGGTCACCCCCCGGGCCACGATGCCGAGCGCGCCAAGGAACAGGATGATGCGCATGGCCGAGGCGACGCCGATGGCCAGGATGGCCGAGCGTGTCACGGCCGCGAGGCCGTCCCGACCCACGATGCCCGCGTCGATCAGCCGGTGGGCGCCGGCGAACGTGATGTAGCCGCCCACCGTGCCGCCGACGATCGTGACGATGGACAGGACTTCCAGCCGCGTGGGCATCACGCTCTCACGCAGGGCCTCGGCGTAGGGGGGGCGGGCCGCAATGGCGACGTACACCGCGAGCACGATCATGACGAGACCCAGGAGCTGGGTGAAACGATCCATCGCGCGTCCCGCTTCCGGCATGAGGAACAGCCCTACGGCGACGGCGGCGCTCAGGACCGCGCCCAGCCGCGGATCGAGGCCCAGCAGCGCCTCCAGCCCCAACCCGGTTCCCGCGATGTTTCCGACGTTGAAGGCAAGTCCGCCTGCTGCCACCAGGATCGCCAGCAGCCAGCCCAGCCCCGGCAGCACGTCGTTGGCCACGTCTTGCGCGCGCCGCGCGCTGACCGTGAGCACCCGCCACACGTTCAGCTGCGCGACCAGGTCCACGACGATCGAGACGAGGATGGCGAAGGCGAAGCTCGCCATCAGGCGTTCCGTGAACACGGCGGTCTGCGTCAGGAAGCCCGGCCCGATCGCGGACGTCGCCATCAGAAAGGCGGCGCCAATCAGCGTGGAACGCTGCGCTTTACCACTCATGGGCCAAATGATACCTTAGGCCACCTCAGCGGGCACCGCCGTGCGCTGTGATGCCATCTTCATGACCCTTCCCTCCACGTCACCAGGCACGCCACCGGAGCTGAACCCAGCGTCGTCGCCGGCAGCCGCGATGGGCCGTCCGCCGTCACCATCGATGTTCACGCCGCTGGCGGACGGCGGCGCCGAGCCCTCCCAGCCGTCATCAGAAATTCGAGAGGCGCTGCTGCGCGACCAGGCGGAGTTGCAGCAGGAGGTCATCCAGTGGCAGCGGTGGGTGCGGTATCTCGCGCTGGTCGTGCTGCTGGTCGCTGGCTTCGTGCTGACCCGCGACGACGCCAGTCAGTCCTTCCTGCCGTTGCTCGCGATCGGTGTCGCCTATGTGATCGTGGTGTATGCCGCCGGCTGGGCGGTACAGCACTCGTCACCGGAACAGCCCAGCCCGTGGCTACCCGCGCTGCTGGTCACGGCGGATCTGGTGATGATGGGCGCGATCTTCTACGTGTCGGCGGTGCCGCTGATCCACAACCGGTTCCTGATTCTCGCACTGCTGCCGGTGCCACTCGCGGCCTTCTATTTCGGCTGGGGGCTGGGGGTGTATGCGACGGTGCTTTCCGCGACGATCTACGTGCTCATCGCGCGGGTGCTCCCGCCGTTCGTCGCGGGACCACCACCGATCAGTGTGGTGGCCAACGTTGCCCTCTTCACGCTCTCCGCCGGCGTCCTGACCTACACCTTCGGCCGATTCCGCGCGCGCATGAACCGGCTGCGCCTGTTCTGCAAGCTGGTGGAGGAGGGCGATCTCACCAGCAGCCTGGATCTGACGAGCGCGAGATACCCGGATGACCTCACGCTCCTTGCGCGCAGCTTCGACGCGATGCGCAATGGGCTCGCCGAGCAGATCGGAACAGATCCGCTCACGGCGTGCATGAACCGGCGCGCGCTCGAGGCCAAGCTCAAGACGGATTGGCGGCATGCCAAGCGTCGCGGTACGCACGTCGCCGTGGTGGCCATCGACCTGGATCACTTCAAGCAGATCAACGACACGCGTGGACACCCCGTTGGCGACGTCGTGTTGCAGCAGCTCGCCGGCATCATGAAGGGCACGGCGCGCGATACAGACGCGGTGGCGCGATTTGGCGGGGACGAGTTCGTCATTCTCCTCCCGGACACGGGATGGCAGGGCGCGCTGACGTTCGCCGAGCGACTCCGCCGGCGGGTGGACGACTTCACGTTCGGGCCGCCGGGTTCGCCGATGACGATCACGATCTCGGTGGGCGTCGCGCTCGCGCGCGGCACCGACCCGATCTCGCCGGAGGAGCTGCTCAAGGAAGCCGATCGCTCGCTGTACAAGGCCAAGCAACAAGGTCGCAATCGCGTGTTCGCCTAGTGCGGGCAAGCGGGTAGGTTTCCACCGTGACCGCCGCTGCCTCCGACCTCATCACGATCGCCGATCTGGAGGCAGCCGAGACCGCCCTGCGCGGTGTCGCGGTGCACACGCCCCTTCTTCCCGCGCCCTTTCTGGGCGAAGGCATCTTCCTCAAGCCGGAGATGCTGCAGCGGGGGGGCGCCTTCAAGTTTCGGGGCGCGTACAATTTCCTGACGCGGCTCGATCCCGGGGTGCGCGCCCGGGGGGTCGTGGCGCCCTCGTCCGGCAACCACGCGCAGGCAGTCGCACTCGCGGCGCAATTGCTTGGCGTCCCCGCCATCGTTGTCATGCCGACGACGGTGACCGCTGCCAAACGCGGTGGCGCGGAGCGGCTGGGCGCCCGCATCGAGCTCGCGGGTACCACCACGGCTGACCGCATGGAGCGGGCGCTCGCGATCGCCCGTGACGAGGGGGCCACGCTCGTGCCGCCGTACGACCACCCGCTCATCATCGCGGGGCAAGGGACCGTGGGGCTGGAAATCGTGCGCGACCTGCCCGAGGTGAAGACCGTGCTGGTCCCGGTGGGGGGCGGCGGCCTGAGCGCAGGCGTGGCCGCCGCCGTGAAGCTGCGGCGCCCGAATGCGCGTGTGGTGGGCGTGGAGCCGTCGGGTGCCCCGAAACTGTCTCGGGCTCGCGCGGCAGGAGCGCCCGTGAAGCTCGACACGTCCGCGAGCATCGCCGACGGTCTGCTGGCGGTGGAAGTGGGGCATCTCACGTTCGCGCACCACCGGCGATATCTGGACGACGTGGTGCTCGTGGATGACGACGCGATGTGCCGCGCGATGCGCGCGCTGCTCGATCGAGCGAAACTGGTGACCGAGCCGAGCGGCGCCATCACCGCGGCCGCGATCATGGAGCGCGCCGTCACGTGGAGCGGCCCGACAGTCGTGGTGCTGAGCGGCGGGAACATCGAGTGGGAAGGACTGTCAGCGAGTTTGGGGAAGGGGTAACGACGACGTCACACGTGGTGATCGCGGACGACGACCCGCGCGAGTCGGCGGTGCTTTCGTGGCTGCTGCGCGAGAGCGGGCATGAGGTATCCACCACGCGGGTGAATGATGGCCTGCTGGACCTGCTGCGCCAGCAGCCAGCGGACCTCGTGATCCTCGCCGCCACGGGCCGCGACGGCCCGGTGGATGACACGCTGCGACGCGTTCGCGCGGATGAGCACGGGCGGGCGGTGGCCATCATCGTGTCCGGCCTGGCGCGCCCCGCCGACATGGACCTGGTGGTGCGCTCCGGCGCGGACGACTGGGTGTTCGCGCCGCTTCGCGTGCCGGACCTCCTGGGGCGGGTGGCCGCGCAACTCAACGGCCGTGCCGACGTGCGCGCCATGCGGCAAACGCTGCTGCGCAAGGAGGACGAGCTGCAGCGCGCGCAGTTCGACATCGCGACCACGCGGCAGCTGGTGGAAATCCTCAACGAGGTGACGGCCGAACTCTCCGCCGCGGAGATCTACCGGGTGCTGGCGCGGCGCGTGGCGCGCGCGCTCGACCTGCGCCACTGCTCCATCGTGCTCGCGGACCCGGGGGAATCGGGGGGAACCGTAGTGGCGGCGTACGATGATCCATCCATCACCAATCTCCAGGTGCAGATCGAGCGCTACCCCGAGCTGGTCACGGCGCTCCGCACCAACCGCGCGGTGCTCGTTGCCGATGTGAGCGCGGACCCGATGTTCGCGGAGACGCGCGAATTGTGGCGCCGCGAGGGGCTGACACCGCCGATCCGGTCCGTGCTCGCCATCCCGTTCGCGCTCGACCGGCGGCACTCGGGCATCTTCTTCCTTCGCACCGAGCGAGGCGACCGCGCCCTCAGCGCGGAGGACGCCGACTTCGCCGAGATCGTGATCCGGGCCGCCGTGGCCGCCATCCGCCGGGCGCATGCGCTCGAGTCCACGCGGGCCGACAACCGGCGGCTGGAGGAACTGGCCACGACGGATGCGCTGACGCGGCTGATCAACCGACGCGCCCTGCTCGACCGGCTCAGCATCGAGGTGGACCGCGCCAGACGGTTCAAGAGCCAGCTCTCGCTCCTCATGCTGGACCTCGATCACTTCAAGGGTATCAACGACGAGCATGGCCACCTGGCGGGCGACGACATGCTGCGGCAGATGGGAACACTCCTCGCCGGCGTGGTGCGCACGATCGACGTGGTGGCACGGTATGGGGGCGAGGAGTTCGTGCTCATCCTCCCGGAAACAGCCACCGAGGGTGCTGCGGTGTTCGCCGAACGACTGCGGGAGCGCGTGGCGGAGGAGGCGTTCGAGCTGAATGGCGAGCGGACGTTCCATTTGACGTGCAGCATCGGCGTTGCCACCTTTCCTGCTCCTCGCGTCGCGTCTACCGAAGACCTCTTCGCCCGCGCGGATGAGGCGCTGTACCGAGCCAAATCCGGCGGTCGTAACCAGGTGTGCACCTGATGAATCGTTGTCCAACCTGTGGTGCGACGTACGCCACGGACTCCAAGTTCTGTACCAAGGATGGGACGCGGCTGGTGCCGCAGGCCGGGGGGGAGGGGGGACCGGGACCCGGCGTACAGGCGCCGCCACAGAATCCGATGATGGTGAGCAGCCCGCGGGCCACGGCCGCGTCGAGTTCGCGCGGCGAGCCGAAGCCCGCCCTCGCCCACATGAATCTGGTGGGGCAGGTGCTGGACAAGCGCTACAAGATCGAGCGGAAACTCGGCGAAGGCGGCATGTCCTTCGTCTACCTCGCGACCGACATCGCCACGCAGGAGCAGTTCGCGATCAAGGTGCTCTCCGAGGCCCTCTCGCAGGACGGCAATGCCATGGCGCGCCTGCGGCGCGAGGCGGCACTCGGCATGCGCCTCGCCCATCCGAACGTCTGCCACATCATGCGGCTTGGCGAAACGGAAGACGGGTTGGTCTACGTGGTCATGCCGTATGTGAACGGCGAGATCCTGGCCGACCGGAACAACCGCCTCGGACACCTGTCGTTGCCGGATACGGTGAAGTTCGTGAAGGACATGGCGGCCGGGCTGTCCGTCGCGCACGAGCTGAAGATCGTGCATCGCGACCTGAAGCCGGAGAACGTGATGATCTGCCGTGGTCCCAACGCCACCGAGTATGCCGTGGTGATGGACTTCGGCCTGGCCAAGGAGCGCAAGGCGGAGGGCGAGCTCCAGAAGCTCACGGCGACCGGGATCATCCTTGGCACGCCGGAGTTCATGAGCCCCGAACAGCTGCGCGGCAAGCCGCTCGACCCGCGCACCGACGTGTATTCGCTGGCGCTCATGACGTACGAGATGCTCACGGGCAAGCTTCCGTTCCAGGGTCGCACGCAGCAGGAAATGATGATTGCGCGGCTGCGCAGCGATCCCATACCGATCCGGCGCATGCGTCCCGACTTCGACCTGCCCGAGGGCGTGGAAAAGGCCCTCAACAAGGCGATGGCGCGGAACGCGGACGATCGATACCAGAGCGTCACGGAATTCGCTGATGCGTTCGCGGCCGGCGCGGGCGGCGTGCCCGCCGAGAGCGGACTCCTCGGAAAGCTCTTTGGCCGTTAGGGACGCTCTGAAAAAAGGGCGAGTAGGAAGCGCGATAGCTCCCCGTGGCGCGAGCCAGTATCAATACTGAGACGACTATGCGGAACTCCTCCCAAGTGCATCCGAGCCGCCGCCTCAGTATTGAT
>JBBDYA010000130.1:0-10652 GCA_040902005.1 Gemmatimonadaceae bacterium
CCCCCCCCCCCCCCCCCCCCGGCTGCGCCGGAAATGCAAAAGGATCTACCCCGGTTGGGGTAGATCCTTTTGTCCCGCCGGTAGAGCAGCGGCCAGAGTGATTACGGCGTGACCGGCGGCGGCGGATTCTTGGCAAAGTCTCCCGCCCGCACGATCACGGTCTTTGACGGATCGATGTATTTCTTCACGGCCGCGTTGACCTGGGCCGGCGTGAGCGCCGAGACCGCGGCTTCCAGATTGGCGTCCCACGCCAGGGTGCGTCCGTTGAACCGGCGCGCGATGAGCATCCCCACCAGCTCCTGGTCGTTGGCACGGCCCTGGCTCCGTCCTTCCACGTAGCCACTGCGGGCCGCCTCGACTTCCTCCTTTGTGAAACCGTCCTTCAGCACGCGGTCGATCTCCTCGCGATACGCCTTCGTGAGGCGATCGATGTTCGTGGGATTCAGAATCGCGATGCCCATGAACGTGCCGAAGCGATCCAGCGACTGCACCTGCATGGACGTGCCGGCGCCGTAACTGATGCCCTCCTTCTGCCGCAGCCGCTGCGGGATGCGCGAGTTGAGGAAGCCGCCGCCCATCATGAAGTTGGCGAGCAGCATGGCGGGATAGTCCGCGTCATCGTCCTTGAGGGCGATGTTCTGCCCCGCGAGGAACATGGCGTTGGCCTTGTCCGGGGTCTCGATGGACTCGAACGCGGAATCCGACGCCGCAAAGGTGCGCACCGCGCGCGAGAACGGTTGCGGGTTCCGCCAGTCGCCGAAGAGCCGCGCGATCGCCGCCGCGGCAGCCGCCTCGTCGAAGTCGCCCACTACGGCGATGTCCGCGAACGACGCGCCGTAGAACTGGCGCGCGAACGCCTTCACCTGGTCGAGCGTGACGGCGTTGACCTCGGCGATCTGCTCGTCCGGCATCGCGGTGTACAACACATGCCCCTTCGGCTGTGGGCTCAGCCGTCGCGACATCGTCAGCTGCCCCAGCAGCTGGGGCTCAGACTTGCTCTGCTCGATCTGCGCCAGACGCTCGCGCTTCAGGTTGTCGAACTCGCTGGCGTCGAACCGCGGCGAACGGAGTTGCTGCGCCACGAGATCCAGCACGGGCACCAGATTGGCGTTCACGGTCTGGACGCTGACGCCGAGATTGTTGGTGGCGCCGCCGATGAAGACCTGCGCCTTGAGCTTGTCGAGCGAGTCTCTCACCTGCTGGCGGGTGAGCGCGGTGGTGCCGCGCGACAGCATCGCGGCCGCCAGCGAGGCCACCTGTCCCTTGCCGAACAGCGCCTCCACGGTGCCATGGCGCAGGGTGATGCTGGCCACCACGCGATCACCGCGCGTTTCCTTGCGCAGGAGCGACACGTGCATGCCGTTGGGCAGCGTGGACCGCTTGGTCCGCGCGTCGATGTTGGCCGGCGTGGCGTCGAACGCCTCGCCCGCCTGCATGACTTCCCGGCCGCGATAATCGGCCACCAGCGCCGCGATGCTCGGCGTCACCGGAATTTCGGCGCGGTCGGGCGCCTGGGTCGGAACGAAAAGCGCCACCGTGCGGTTGGACGGCTTGAGATACGCCGCCGCCACGCGCTTCAGGTCGTCCGGCGTGACCTTCTCGATGCGGTCACGGTTGATGAAGAACAGCCGCCAGTCGCCCATCGCCGCCCACTCGGTGAGCTGGTAGCCGACCGCCTCGGAGTTCGTCAGCATCAACTCCATCTGTCGCAACTGCGCCGCCTTGGCGCGGTTCACCTCTTCCGTGGTGAACGTCCGCGCCGTGTCGAGCACCGACTGCATTACCGTGCGCGCGGAATCCACGGACTGCTCCATCCGCAACTGCGCGAACGTCATCCACATGCCGGGCTCGGCAAGCTGCAACGGGATCCCGCTGACCCCCGAGGCAACCTTCGTCTCGACCAGCGCCTTGTAGAGCCGCCCGGAGGGGTTGTTGGTCATCGCGTGATCGAGCACCGTGAGCGCCGCGAAATCCGGGTGCGACCCGGCGGGGACGTGATAGCCCATCCATACCATCTGCGCGTCGCCCACGCGGCGGATCTCCACGAAGCGCTCGCCGTCCTGCACCGGTTCCTGCGTATACGTCGCGCGGATCAGGTTGCCCTTCTCCCCCGAGCGCGCCGGACGCGGGATCGCGCCGAACTTCGTCTCGATGATCGCCAGCGTCTTCGCGGGATCGAACTTTCCAGCCACCACGAGCACGGCGTTGTCCGGCTGGTAGTACTTGCGGTAGAACGCCTGAAGTCGGTCGATCGGCACGTTCTCGATGTCGGACTTGTTGCCGATGACGAACCGGCCGTAGCCATGCCACTCATAGGCCGAGGCCATCATCCGCTGCAGCGTGACCCGGAACGGGTTGTTCTCCCCGGACTCGAACTCGTTGCGCACGACGGAGAACTCCGACTCCAGATCCTTCTGCGCCACGAACGAGTTGACCATGCGGTCGGCCTCGAGGTCCAGTGCCCAGTCCAGATTCCTGTCGGTGGCAGGCACGGTCTCGAAGTAGTTGGTGCGATCCCACGACGTGGTGCCGTTCGGACGCGACCCGTGGTCCGTGAGCTCCTGCGGGATGTTCGGATGGCTCTTCGAGCCCTTGAACAGCAGGTGCTCCAAGAGGTGCGCCATGCCGGTCTCGCCATATCCCTCGTGCCGTGAGCCCACGAGATAGGTGATGTTGACGGTCACCGTTGGCTTGGACTGGTCGGGAAAGAGCAGCACGCGCAGCCCGTTCGGCAGCGAGTACTCGCTGATGCCCTCGACGCTGGCCACACGGGTTGCCTTGGCGGCAGGGGCCTGGGCCGGCTGGGTGCGTTGCGCCGGCCGCTGCGCAACGAGCTGCGCGGCGGGAAGGAGCAGCAGAGCGGCGAGCACGCCGGCGCGACGCAGCGGGATTGAACGAGCGGTGTGTTGCATGTGTCTTCCTCCGGGAAAAAACCTCGGCCGTGCCCGGCGGGCAGGTGCGACGTCGCACTCCGTGGCGAGGGGCGCGGCGTCACACCGCGCGGGGTGTAAAGCATACCGCCGCGCGCAGGGCATGGCTAGGGAACCTCCCTAACGCGCTCGACAGGCGCCCGCGACCAGCTCCGTTGGCGGCGGCTCGCGGAATTCACACGTACTCATCGCGCCCGTCTTCTGGTTGAACGCCGTCTCCACCGTCCGCAGCTCGGCAAGCTTCCGGTTCAAGGCCGCCGTATCCGTAGTCCGCGCGCAGAAGACGAGATACTCGCGGGGGCCCCCGCAGGGGCGCTCGCCCACCGGCGCGGTCATGCACTGATCCGCGGAGCCGCACCCGTCGATGCGCGCGAGCGCCCGCGCCTCACGTTCCAGCCGCGCGATCGTGACGGAGTCCGACTCCGCCATCGCGGTGCCCGAAGGCACCTCGGCTGCTGGATCGGTGCGGGCGCACGCGCCAAGCAGGAGCAGCCCGAGGCACGCTCCACCGACCGAGAAACCCTCATTGCCGCTCATACACCACCCTGCCGCCAACGACGGTCAGGTCCACCCGCGCGTCCCGAATCGTCTCGGGCGCGATTCGCGTGAGGTCCCGATCGATCAAAACGAAATCCGCCAGCATGCCCCGCGCCAGCATCCCTTTTTCGCCTTCCTGGAACTCCGCGTAGGCACTGCCGGTGGTATAGGCACGCAGCGCGTCCTCGACGGTGATTCTCTGGTTCGGAACCCAGCCGTCGGGATTTCCGCCATCCAGGGTACGACGCGTGACCGCCGCGTAGATCCCCTCCAGCGGCGTGGGCGGCGCCACGAACCAGTCGCTGCCGAACGCGAGCCGCGCCCCCGCGTCGCGCAGGGAACGGAAGGCGTATGTCCCCTTCGCGCGTTCCGCTCCGATCACCTTCTCGGCCCAGCGGCCGTCGTCGATCGCGTGATACGGCTGCATGCTGGGCACCACGCCGAGTTGCGCAAAGCGGGGGATGTCCGCGGGGGCAAGATGCTGGGCGTGCTCGATACGGAACCTGCGCTGCGCCGCGGTGCGCCCTGGCGCACCGGACGCAACGCCTTCAAAGATGTCCAGCAGCGTACGGTTGGCCTGATCCCCGATCGCGTGGATGATGACATGCAGCCCCGCGGAGTCGGCGCGCGTCGTCCAGGCTTGCAGGTCCCCGCGACTGTTGACGAACAGGCCCCGGTCGCCTGGCGCGTCGGTGAACGGCTCGATCATCGCAGCGGTGTGGGAACCGAGGGAGCCATCCACGAACCCCTTGAGCCCGCCGATGCGGAGCCACGCATCGCCACGATGTCCGCCGCGCGCGGCAAGGGTATCGCGCAGCCGCTGCCACGACGCCAGCGGCACGACCGCATAGATGCGCGTGCCCAGCCGGCCGGCGCGGTGCGCGCGCTCGAACACGGCGAGGTTGCCCCACGAACCCATGTTGTGCACCGACGTGACGCCCTGCTCCGCCACGTGGCGCATGGCGGCGTCCAGGGCGGCGTCCTCCTGCGTCGGTAGCGGGTCGGGGATCACGCGGGCCACGAGCGACATCGCGTTGTCCTTCAGCACGCCCGTGGGTTCGCCACGGTCGTCGCGGACGATTTCACCGCCCGCCACGTCCCTGGTGTCGCGCGTCACGCCGGCCGCGCGCAGGGCCACCGAATTCGCGAGCGCCATGTGTCCGTCCAGCCGCTGGATGAACACGGGCGTGGCGCCGGTCACCGAGTCGATCCATTCGCGGCGCGGCAGGTCGCCTCCCCAGTGCTGGTGATCCCAGTTTCCCTCGCGCATCCAGGCGCCGGCGGGTATGGCGGCGGCGTGCGCCTTGATGCGGCGCGTGAACTCCTCCGGCGTTCGCGCGTCGCGCAGCTGCACGGAGGTGAGTCCGAACCCGCCATCCATGAAGTGCACGTGCGCGTCGTTGAAGCCGGGCACGAGCATCCGCCCGCCGGCATCGATCACGCGCGTGGCGGGGCGCGTGAGCTTGGCGACCTCTGCACTGGAGCCCACCGCCGTGATGCGATCGCCGGTGGCGATGAGGGCGTCCGCCCACGGGCGGCGCGGGTCGCCCGTCCACACCCGCGCGTTCACGACGGCGAGCGTGGGCGTGAGCGTGATGGATTCGGACGAGGAAGTCATCCTGCAACCGAGCGAGAGCGGGAGAAGGAGCAGCGGCGAAAGGCGCATCGCCGAAGTTGGTTAATATTCGCGCCAATGGCTACCAACATCTGGCTCTGGGTGGGCTTCATCGCGTTCGTGCTCGCGATGCTCGCGCTCGACCTGGGCGTGTTCCACCGAAAGGCCCACGTGGTGCGGCCCCGGGAGGCCGCCCTCTGGGTCAGCGTCTGGGTGTCGCTCGCGATGGTGTTCGCCGCCGGGCTCTGGTACTTCGAGGGGAAGACGATCGCGCTGACGTTCCTCACCGGGTACGTCGTCGAAGAGTCTCTGAGCGTGGACAACCTGTTCGTGATGGTAGTCATCTTCAACTACTTCCGCGTGCCAGCGGAGTCGCAGCATCGCGTGCTGTTCTACGGCATTCTCGGCGCGCTGGTGATGCGCGGCATCTTCATCGGGGTGGGCGCGTTCCTGCTGGCCCGGTTCGAGTGGATCCTGTACGTCTTTGGCGCGATGCTGCTGATCACCGGCATCCGGATGATGGTCAAGCAGGACGAGCAGTTCGAGGGCGATGAGAACCGGATCGTGAAGTTCGTGCGTCGGCACGTGCCGATGACGAAGGAGTATCACTCGAACCACTTCTTCACGCGGATCGATGGCCGGCGCATCGCGACCCCGCTGTTCCTGGTGCTCATCCTGGTCGAGTTCACCGACCTGATCTTCGCGGTGGATTCGATTCCGGCGATCTTCGGGATCACGAAGGACCCGTTCATCGTCTTCACGTCGAACATCTTCGCGATCCTGGGACTACGCTCGATGTTCTTCCTGCTGGCCGCGGTGATCGAGAAGTTCTACCTGCTCAAGTTCGGACTGGCGCTCATCCTGTCGTTCATCGGCGTGAAGATGCTGGGCGAAGCGTTCTTCCACATTCCGATCATGGTGTCGCTGGGCGTGGTGCTGGGCACGCTCACGCTGGCGATCATCGGCTCGCTGATCTGGCCCAAGCCGCACGAAGCGCCGGTGCCGTTCCGCCCGGACGAGGGTACCACGGGCTCGATCTTCGGCACGGTGATGCCGAAGGACGGCGGGACCAAGGAATAATCCGTCAGCGCCGCTCGACGGCTTCGCGAATGTCGAGCAGGATCTCGAGGTAGAGCTGCTCACGCCGGTACGCGAAATCCAGCGTGGCGAGCTGCGAGTCGTCGCCGGCCGTCTTGGCGCGCTCGAAGGCCTCGCGGTACATCGTTTCCAGGTTGTCCATGATGCGGTCGCGCGAGCGTGACATGCGGATTCTCTCGAGGGCGCTGAAGGTCAGTCGGGGAACATCGTCGGCGGCATCCTGCGCGGGGCGCTCGAGGTCCGTGAAGAACTTGCGCGCGGCGCCGAGCAGGAGGCGGCGAGGCTGATTGGGGTCCATCGTGCTGGGGAAGGTACGCGTTTGCGTGGGGCATGCCCAGCCGGAGTCCTGATTCGGGTACAAACCGAATTGTATACCGGGTAAATTTCGCTGCATGAGCATGGGAACGGAGAGCATCTGATGAACAACGTCAAAGTCTTTGGGCTGATGGCCGGCATGACCGCGCTGTTTGGCGCCATCGGGACGTACTTCGGGGGCCAAAGCGGCATGATCATGGCGCTCGGCTTCGCCGGCGTCATGAACTTCGTCATGTACTACAAGTCGTCGTCCATGGTGATGCGCATGTACAAGGCGCGTGTGGTGACGGCGAAGGAAGCGCCCGAGCTGTACGCCATGGTGGACCGACTGCGCCAGCGCGCCGACCTGCCGATGCCCACGGTCGCGATCGCGCCGCACGACCAGCCGAACGCGTTCGCCACGGGGCGCAACCCCGAGAACGCCGTGGTCTGCGTGACCGAGGGAATTCTCAAGCTCGTGTCGAAGGAGGAGCTGGAGGGGGTGATCGCGCACGAGCTGGCGCACATCAAGAACCGGGACATGCTGCTCCAGACCTTCACGGCGACGATGGCGGGCGCCATCGGGATGCTGGCGCAGTTCGCCTACTTCTTCGGCGGCCGCGGCGAGAACCGCAATCCGATCGTCGGGCTGCTCGTCATGATCCTGGCGCCGCTCGCTGCCGGCATCGTGCAGATGGCGATCAGCCGGCAGCGTGAGTTCAAGGCGGACTTCGTCGGCGCGCAGATCAGCGGCAAGCCGATCGGACTCGCGAATGCGCTGACCAAGCTCGACAGCTATGCGAAGCGCATCCCGATGGACATCGCGCCGTCGGCGGCGCCGCTCGCGCAGGTGAACCCGCTTCAGGCGCACGGCGGCGGCATCGCGTCGCTGTTCTCGACGCACCCGTCCACCGAGCTGCGGGTGGCAAAGCTCCGCGCCATGCAGGTCTAGGAAGCTTCCCTAGGGGTCGCCAGGCGGATGTGACCTGCGCCGCATGCCGAAGCGGACTGGCCCGTGTAGCTTCCCGCCATGTCCGACGGCATCCTCTATCGGCGAAAGCTGCCGCACGGCCCGGAGGTTCGCATCCGCCTTGTCTCGGAGGCGGGCGCCACGCCTGTCATCGCGGTCCTGGACGTTGACCGGCGCGCCGGAACCCCCAGGGAAAAGGAAGGGGGCACGCCCCCGGCGCTCAAGAAGGCCGAGGGCGCGACGGAGGCGGAGGTGATCGACGCGCTCAAGCCGGACGCGGACGACGATCGCGCGATCGCCGGGCTGCTGCGCGCGAAGGGGCTGCGCTAGGGAGGCACGGAAGTATGGGGGCTGGAGGCGCGGTGTGCCGCGGCGCGCGAGGCACACTGCTCCAGCCTCCATTCTGCAGGGCTTCCCTAGAGCTGGTGAAACACCGCGTCCTCGACAACGCGTCCGGCCCCCAGATGCTCGTCCACGATCCGCCGCAACAGCGCGGGGGTGACCCCACCGTACCAGACGCCATCCGGGTATACCACGACGATCGGCCCGCCGGCGCACACGCCAAGGCAGGGCGTCTCCCCCCGCTTCACGCGGCCGGGGCCGAACAGCAAGCCCGCGCCTTCGAGCAGCGTCGGCAGTAGTGCGTACAGCTCCCGTCCACCCCGGTTGGGCGAACAATAGCCGCCGGTGCACACGAGCACGTGTCTGCTGTAACGTTCCATCGCCGGCTGCATCGCGGTATACTCGCGACCCCACGTCGCGATCTCAACGGGGAGGAATCCTGGCGCCGCACATCACGCACGTGAGCGACCTGACGGTCGCAGTCGAGACACCATCGCCCCCCCCCCCCCCGCCCACGGCCAAGCCGCCCGTGCTCCTGATCCACGGGATGTTCGGGGGCGCGTGGTACTGGGAGGGATACCAGGCATTCCTGGCGCGTCACGGGTACGCGAGTCACGCGATCAACCTGCGCGGCCATCACGGCAGCCGTCCCGTTCGCGACATCGGCCACGTCTCCATCGGCGACTACGTGGACGACGCGATCGAGGTCGCGCGGTCGCTCGGCTCACCGATCGTGATCGGGCACTCCATGGGCGGCCTCATCGCGCAGAAGGTCGGGGAGGCCGGCGCGTGCCGTGCGCTGGTGCTCATGTCGGCCGCGCCGCCCCGGTGGATTCCCGCCATTGGTCCGGTGCTCGCGCGCACGATGCTCCAGTTCAGATATCTGAAGGCCATGCTCCTGCACGGGCCGCTGCTGCCGGAGCGGCAGGACGCCGACGCGCTGATGTTCAACCGCACGCCGGTGGAGGAGCGCGCCGCGTTCTTCGCCCGGATCGTGCCGGAGAGCGGGCGCGCGGGGTTCGAGCTGGCGCTCGGGATCCCGGCGGTGCACGCGTCGCGCGTCACGGCGCGCGTCCTGGTCGTCACCGGCAACGACGACCAGTTCGTGGTGCCGCGCGTCGCGCGCGCGCTGGCGAAGAAGTACAACGCGCCGCTGCGCGCCTACGACGGATTCGCGCATCACATCATGAGCGAGCCCGGGTGGGAGCAGCCGGCCGCGGATGTGGTGGCGTGGCTCGACGAGTTCGTGCATGCCTGATTTCGGCGCGATCGACATGCGCGTCGGCACGGTGGTGGCGGCGGACGCCTTTCCTGAAGCGCGGAAGCCCTCGCTGAAACTCACGATCGACTTCGGCCCCGAGCTGGGCGTGAAGCGGTCAAGCGCGCAGATCACGAGCCACTATACTCCCCCGGAGCTCGTCGGCCGCCAGGTCGTCGCGGCGGTGAACCTGGGCAGCCGGCGCATCGCGGGGTTCGCGAGCGAAGTGCTGGTGCTGGGCGCGATGCCGTCGGCGGCTGACGTCATTCTCCTGACACCGGATCGGCGTGTGCCCGACGGCACCCGCATCGGATGAACCCCATGAATGAGAACATGCGCACGCCCACGTCAGGACCCGCGGTGCCCGCGCGACCGTCGTTGGGCAATCCCATCGCCCGATCGCATTCGGTGTGGAAGGGCGGATTGCTCTTCGACTCCGGCGTCGGCGAGCGCGTCCACCAGATCGACGGCAACTCGAAGCTGGCGCCCTCGCCGGTGGAGACGCTGCTCGGCACCGTCGGCACCTGTGCCGGCAGCGACGTCGTGGACATCCTGACCAAGCAGCGCACGCCGCCGTCCCGGCTCGAGGTGGACGTCATGGCCACGCGGCGATCCGAGTTTCCGCGCCGCGTGATGACCCTGGAGGTGATGTTCAGGATCGACGGCGACGGGCTGGAGCGCACGCAATCGGAACGCGCGATCGCACTCTCCATCGAGAAGTACTGCACCGTGGCGGCGTCACTCGCGGGCGACATCGGGATGACGACGATCCTGGTGCTCAACGGCGCGCCCGGCGAGCCGGTGTCGCAGCCGATGTTCTCGGCGCGATTTCCCTGAGGGGAGATAGGCGAGACAATCACTGCGTGCCGAGCTCATGCAAGCCCGCGGAACCCACTCGCTGGAAGTCCAACGGCCCCCCGCGCAGTATCGTACCTTGTGAGGAGCCTCCCCTTCCACGCAGGCTTCCCACCCCCCCCCCACCCCCTGCCCCGCGTCCCATGTCAGCACTCCGGCGACTGCTCGTACTCCCCCTGATTCTTCTGCCGGCGACGGCGTTCTCCCAGAAGAAGGTCCTGACCCAGGCTGACTGGGACACCTGGAAATCGATATCGGGGGCTGCGCTCACGCCCGATGGTCAATGGGCAGTGTATTCGATCTCGCCGCTCGTGGGCGACGGTGGGCTGGTGATCCGCGCGACGAGCAGCAGCACGGAATACCGGGTGCCCCGCGGGTTCCTGGGACGCGCGAACAACACGCCCGGAGGGTTGCGTCCACGCGCCGGCGGGAATCCCGAAGCGGAACCGGCCGGACCGACGGTCGCACCGGCGCAGCTGACGCACGACAGCCGGCACGTGCTGGCGCTGACGTATCCCACGCAGGCGCAGTTTGCGCGGGCGGGGCGCGGGCGGGGCGCGTCCGCGGTGACGAGCCGGACCGATCTCGCGATTGTTCGCCTGGCGGACGGCAACGTCACGACGCTGGAGCGCGTGCGTTCGTTCCGGCTGCCCCGCAGCAGCGGCGCGTGGGTCGCGTACGCCCCGGCGGATTCCGCGCCGCCGGCCGCCGCCGTGCCCCAGCGCGGTGAGGGCATCGGCGCGCCGGCCGGCG
>JBBDYA010000131.1:0-10543 GCA_040902005.1 Gemmatimonadaceae bacterium
TCTATCGCAACGGTGAGCTGGTGGCGCGGGACGCCGGGGTGCATACGATGCTGACGTCCGATACGCGGGGGGACGACTTCGCGTATAAGTGCTGGGATTGCACGCGTGAGCCGATCGAGCAGTTGCACCTCATGCTCATGCCGCCGGAGGGCAAGCCGTACCAGGTCCCCGGCGGAGTGCTCCACGTCATGTGGGAAAAGTCGACGTTCACGGCGTCGTGACAGCTGTAAATGCGGAGCGCAACACGCGCGGCGCCCCCGGCCGGGCGGCGAGAGCGCTCCGCCCGGGAACTATCGCCGCCGCTCCCGTATTGCCCCGGAGCGGCGTGCGGTTCTGTGATGCCTGAGTCCACGAAGCAGGCGCGCGATACGCGGTTCCAGGAGGAAGCGCTACGGTGGCTTCCCGATGTGACGCGCTTCGCGCTATCCCTTACCCGGGACGAGTCCGACGCGGACGACCTCGTGCAGGAGACTTATCTGAAAGCGTATCGGGCATGGGACAGCTACACACCTGGCACGGAATGCCGGGGTTGGCTGTTCACCATTTGCCGCAACACGTTCATCCGCGCCCGCCAGCGCGCGGACCGGCAGGTGGCCTGCGACGATCCGGAGCTGGAGGCCCTCGCCGCGTCCGCCGTGCACGCATCGGCACTGCAGGGGGGCTACGCCGACCTGTTCGCCCGCTTCGATCTTTCCGACGCCATCCGGACCGCGATGCAATCGTTGCCCGACGCGTTCCGTGAAGTCGTGGTTCTCATCGACGTCCTCGACCAGTCATACGAGAGCGCAGCGGGCACGTTGGGCGTACCCATCGGGACCGTTCGATCGCGCCTCTTCCGTGCGAGGCGTCTGCTCCAGGAGATGCTCATCAGCCACGCGCTCGATGCCGGGCTCGTGGGATCGCAGTCCGGAGCCGAGGCGGCATCGTGAGACGCCAACTGGCGCGGCTTCTCGCCCGTCTTCGGAGTCGCCCCGGACGCGCGGCGATGCCGGAAGATGGCATGTCCCCGATGCTGGATTGCGAATCGGTTATGCGGCAGCTCTGGGATTACCTCGACGGCGAGCTGACGGTCGACCGCAAGTCCGTGATCCGATCGCACCTGGATCTCTGCAAGCGGTGCCATCCACAGTACGAGTTCGAGCACGCTTTCCTTGACGCGATCGCGGCGAGTACGCCGTCGCACCCCGATCCAGACCGGCTACGGCGCGCGCTTCTGGCGGCGCTCGAACACGAGGGGTTCAGCGCGGCCTGACGGGATCGTGCGCCAGGGCTGCCGAAGGCGGCATTCCGCGGCGGCGGGAACTTTGTGAAGCTTCCGCGACTTGCCATGGGAACACATTACTCGACCAACGCAAGGAGATTCAATGACGGTAGCGGAGATCATCCGGATCGCCGAGCGTGCGGCCGAGGTTCGGCAGGTTGCTTGACGACGTTCCTGCCACGACCCCTGGTGATCGGGCAGACGCGCGCGTACGCGGCTCTCGCTGGAGCATGCCGGTGCTGCGCATCGGAATGGGCGTATTCCTGCTGGCTTGGGGAATCGACAAGCTTGCGGCCGTGGAAGCATCGCGTCGGATTTTCGCCGGCATGTACCAAATCCCGGCCAGTGCAACGCTCGTTCAGGTGGCCGGTGTAGCCGAGATCCTGCTCGCGGTCCTGCTCATTGCCGGAGCTTACCGCCGGGCGGTCGCGTGGATCGTCCTCGGGATCAACGCGATCTCCACAGTCGCCAGCTGGCGGCAGATCCTCGATCCATGGGGAGCGCTCGGCATCGGCCCGGGCGGCACTCATCTCTTTCTCGCTTCTATCGTGATCATGGCGGTGTCGGTCGTGCTCGTGCTCGACGCGCACGCCGGCCGCGGATCCGCGCGACCATCGTCACCCGGCACGTGACAGCTCTTTCCCAGCCGACATGACCTCGCTGAACCGCCTGGGGTTCCGCGCGGTCCTTGACTGGCTCGCGGGAGTTTTCGCCGCCGCAATCGCATTGTTGCTGATCGTGCCGGCGGCGGAAGCCCAGGAATCAGGCTTGCTCCGTGGTGTCGTGCGAGAGCAGCACGGTCGGCCCGTGACGCGGGCGCAAGTCCGGTTCACGCCCGGCGATCACGCCACGACTACGGATTCCGGCGGACGCTTTTCGCTGCGCATTCCCGTCGGCGTGGCCGGCATGCTCCTGATCGGGCAGGCAGGATTCGATTCCGTGTCGCTGGCCATCGCCCCGCTGCGCGCTGCGGTGCAGCACGACATCGCCGTCACCCTGACGGCACCGGTGCGCCTCGACGTGGTTACCGTCGTGGCCGAGCGGGAGCGACCGCTGCTGAACACGCTTGATGCGGCAACCGGGGGCACGGTGGAGCGGCGCGAGCTGGAGCGACTGCCCACGGATGCCCGGGATCCGATCGCGCTTGGCTACAACATTCCAGGCGTGGCCCAAGCCACCGGTTTCTTTGGCGACGCCCCGAAGCTCAGCCTCGCCGGAGCGAACGGTCTCTACACGCAGTACTCCCTGGACGGGCTGGAGAACAACGAAGGGTTTCTCGGCGGTCCCCGCGTCGAAGTACCGCTGTCCGCGCTCGCGCGCTTCAGCGTTCTTTCCGCCACGTACGGCGCGGATTTCGGCCGCTCATCCAACGGCGTCGTGAACATGGAGACGCGCTCCGGCGGCGATTCGTGGACGGGCGAGGTGTTCGCCTACAGCCGGCCCGGCATTCCCGTGGATGCATATCCCGCTGTGGTGCCGGTTGGCCAGGATCCCGACGACTTTCGCCGGGCGCTGGAGGGGTTTCGCCGGACTCAGGTTGGCGGGGCCCTCGGCGGACCGCTCCGCCGCGACCGCGAGCGGCGAACGGGCACGCGTGTATTCGGTGCCGTCGAATACACCAGTGAGAATGAGGATCGCATCGCTTCGACTGCACGCGCGACCTTTACCGGCCGCGAGGTGCGGGACACGTGGAAGACGTTTGGCCGCGTCGATCACGGATGGAGCCCGACGCAGACGACGACGTTGCGCGTGACGACGAGCCGGGTCAGCCGCGAAGGCCGCGGCAGCGGAATCGTCGCCCCTGAGGCGGACATCACCGTCCAGCGTAACGGATCGGCGACGGCGCTCGTTCATCGCTCGGCGCTGCGGGACGGGCGCGCGAGCAACGAGGCGAGCGTGCAGGTGGGGTCCTTCCGCTGGAACTTCCCCCCGGCAGCATCTGATTTCTCCCGCCCGCAAGTGACGATCCGAGAGGTGCAGGCGGATGCCCAGGGACGGGAAGACACCGTGGTCGTCGGCGTCGCCGGCTCGAGCAATTTTGTGTTCGACGAGCGCGAGACGCAGCTTCAGCTGAAGGATGTATTCGAGGCGACGCCGGGCGGGCGGTGGGCGGGCCACACGCTGCGCCTTGGTGCCGACGGCTGGCGCTCGCAATTCCGCTTGACGGCGTCGAGCACGAATCCGAGCGGTTCATACGTAGTGCTCGATGAAGGAAACATTCCCCGACAGCCTGACGGGCGGTATGCGTTTCGGGACATACCCGCTGATGTGCGGGTCCTGGCCTACACCGTCGACGCCGCGCAAAAGCAGGTCGATCTCTCACAGACGCTCATTGGCGCGTTCGTGGAAGACCGCTGGCGCGCGACGCCCTCGCTCACCGTGACGCTCGGCCTTCGCTGGGATTACGACGACCTGACCAGCCGTGGCGGCAGCTCGCCCGATCTGAACAATTTCCAGCCGCGGGCGAGCGTGAATTGGGTGGCCGGTCCATCGACGGTGCTGCGCGCGGCTGCGGGACTGTACGCGGGCAAGTTTCCCTATGCCATATATTCGGATGCCATCCAGTTCGGGCCGGACGGAAACCAGACCGTCACCTTCGACGGCAGCGCCGCGCCGGCGTTTCTCGCGGGCCCGCGGACTGCGACGCTCGACCGCTCCGCGTTGCCACCGGGCGAGATTCGCGAGCTTTTCGCGCTGGGGCTGGAGCAACCGATGAGCCGCCAGCTTTCGGCGGGCGTTCAGCGCCAGCTTGGCCGACGCGCCGCGGTTTCATTCGATGGCGTCTGGGTCGATACGCGGAATTTGCCCCGGTCGTGGGATCTCAACCCCAACACGCGCGGGATAAGCCCGGCCGACAGTGTGTCGCTGCCGCCTTCCGCGGGGGACGGTTTCCGCCCCGTGACTCCGGCGCCGGGCGGGTTTCGCAGGCGCACGACGAGCGAGAGCGGAGGTCGCTCTACCTATGCCGCGCTGTTTACCTCGCTGCGCTACGACGCGACGCGTTCGCTCCTGCTCGACGCGAACTGGGTCTGGTCCAGGTCCCGCAACGACACCGAGGACATCAATTTCAACGCAACGCAAGGAAACCGGTTCGACCTGGAGTGGGCCGATGCAGTGAACGACCGGCGGCACAAGATCACGGCACGCGCGACGTACACCGCCGTTCCCCGCCTGACCGTGGCCGGGATTGGCGACTACCAGACTGGGACGCCGATCAACCGCATCGCGCACTTTCGCGATCTTGACGGCTCGGGGGATACGTTCGGAAACGGCTTTCTTGGCAATCACGATCGCTTCCATGGAGTGCCGCGAAACGGCGAGCGGCTCCCGGACGCGTTCCTCATGCACGCCAGCGTCAGCTACGCGCTACCGTTTTCGGGCTCCAGGCGCGCGCTGGAGCTTCGCGCCGACGCATTCAACCTTTTCAACAGTGTCAATGTGAGCGGTGTGGCCAACGGAATTCCGGGCGGCGGCACGCGCACGCAGGTCGGACGGCCCGGCGATCCTGTGGTCGTCAATAATGCGGGGGCGCCCCGCCAGATCCAATTCTCCGCGCGGTATGCGTTCTGATGTTTCGACCGGGAATTACGCTTGCTCTGATCTGGGTCGCGGCGGCCGCGGAAGCATGCGGCGGTGGTCCACGGGACGATCGCGTGGATGCGGGCCAAGCTGCTATCGATTCTCTCGCTGCCCTGCCGTGGGATAGCGTCGTCGCCCGGGCGCGTGGCGCCGAAGTGGTCTGGCGCATGTGGCGCGGAGATCCATCCATTAACAAGTACATCGACGGCTGGGTCGCGCCTCGCCTCCGGGCGCGGCACGGCATCACGCTTCGGGCCGTGGACGGGCAGGGCCCGGAAATCGTCAATCAACTCATCATCGAGCGCGAGGCCGGGCGACGGCGGGGGACGGCGAGTCTCGTGTGGATCAATGGAGCGACGTTCGCAAACCTGCGGCAGGAGCGGTTGTTGGCGGGGCCGTGGTCCGGGCGCCTGCCCGGCGCGGCCTACGTCGACAGCGCGTCGCCGATCATAGCCCGTGACTTCGAGCAGGACCCGGCGGGTTACGAGAGTCCCTGGGGGCAGGTGCAGTTCGCGCTCATCTACGACACGTTGCGAACGCCGGCGCCGCCCCGCAGCTTCGAGGAGCTCGGCGAGTGGATACGTGCGCGCCCCGGCCGCTTCACGCACGACCAGGGATTCAGCGGAACCACCTTTCTCAAGATGCTGCTGTACGCCCGGGCCGGGGGCGTGGAGATGCTTCAGGGCGGGTTCGACTCCGTCCGGTACGTCGCCTCCCGCGCGGCGGTGTTCGCGTGGATCGACTCGGTTCGTCCCGCTTTCTGGCGCGGGGGAGCGACCTTTCCGCCGGACGTCGCCGCGATGCACCGGCTGTTCGCGAACCAGGAGATCGACTTCAGCATGTCCAACAATCACAATGAAGTCGCCACCAAGGTGCGCCAGGGGATTCTGCCCGCGACGTCGCGCGCGCTTCTGCTCCGCGACGGCACGATCGCCAACACGCACTTTCTCGGTATTCCGGTGAACGCACCCAATGCAGCGGGCGCGATGGTCGTGGCGGACTTTCTGCTTTCGCCGGAGGCGCAGCTGGAGAAACAGCGGGTGGAAGTATGGGCGGACGGCACCGTGTTGGACGTGCTGAAGCTTTCGCCGCCGTGGCGCGCGCGGTTCGACGCACTCGAGAGGGACGCGCGCCAGCTGCCGCGAGACTCTTTGCGGAAATACGCGCGGCCGGAAGTCGCGCCTCGCTATCACGAGCTGCTGGCCGCGGACTGGCGGGCGCACGTGCGAGCGAATCGGCGCTGACTTCAGCGATGTCCCGGCCGAAATGAGCGGGAGCGCGCCGATGTCATCGAACTCGCGCGACAACCGGGCGCTTGTGGGCGCCGCATTGATTGCGGCTCCTGTCCTGGCGGGCATCGCGTACGCGGCAGCCGCCAGCCTGGGTAGCGTCGGACCCGGCGCCAGCGGCGTCGAGCCGGGACGGCTGGTGCGTGTACTCGGCGAGCGGGCAACGTGGAACGGGCTCGGCTTCACGCTCTGGATATCCGGGGTCGCAACAGCTCTCGCGACCGCAGCGGCTGTCACCGTTGCAGTCACGTTCCGCCGCTCCACGCGTTTCGACGGCGCGATGCGCGCGATCGCAGCCGTTCCTCTCGCGGTTCCGCACATCGTTGCGGGCGCGCTCGGCGTGTGGATTCTCGCCCAGAGCGGCATGATCGCGCGGTTTCTCGTGGGGGTGGGCCTCATCGCCGCGCCCTCGCAGATGCCCGCGCTGGTATATGATCCGCTGGGCCTGGGTCTCGCATTCACGATGGCGTGGAAGGAGTTCGCTTTTCTCCTCGTCGTTACGGCCGCGTTGCTGACGACCCAGGAGACCGACCTGGAGGAGGCGGCACGCACACTCGGCGCAGGCCCATGGGCAACCTTCCGCCGCGTAACGTTGCCGGTGCTCTGGCGGGGGCTGCTTCCGGCGGTTATCGCGGTCTTTGTTTTCGTGGCTGGGAGCTACGAAGCTGCCGCGCTGCTGGCGCCGAGCGATCCGGTCGTGCTTCCGCTCCTGGTGAGCGAGCGCGCTGCTGATCCCGACCTTGCCAGGCGCGGCGACGCGTACGTCATCAGCTTGTTGCTGCTCGCGCTCGGCGCCATTGCCGTGGTCGTGCACGAGTGGGCGCGCGCGGGATGGGAGCCGCTGGGCGAATGACTGCGCGGGCCCTGCAGCGCCGGTCGACGGTACCGGGGCTCGCGACGCGTGCGGCACTTGCGGCTATCCTGGTAGTCGTGACGCTCGCGCCGGTGGGAATGCTCCTGCTGTGGTCGGTGAGCGGAGGGTGGCTCTTTCCTTCGCTGTTGCCGGGCCAGCTCACGTCGGAGGCGTGGCACGCGATCGGTGCCGGCGCGCTTACATCCGCCATCTATACGAGCGCGGCCCTGGCGATCGCGACCGCCGTCATTGCCTGCGCGCTCGCGCTGCCGATCGGCCGCGCATTGGCCCGGCTCCGCGGGTGGCGACGGCATGTGGGAGCGGCGGCGGCGTTTCTGCCCGTGGCCTCGCCTCCACTGGCGCTCGGCACGGGGTTGCAGGTGATGGCGCTCGCGGCAGGTGTCGGCGGTACCGCGATCGGCGTGCTATTCGCTCACATAGTGCCGGCCGTCGGTTACCTGGCGTTGTTCTTTCTCGGCACTTTCACCCTGTTCGACACTCGCGCCGAGGCTGAGGCACGCACTCTCGGCGCAACGGCGGCGCAGACGTGGTGGCGCGTTACGCTTCCGCTGTTGCGGCGCCCAATCGTCGAAGCAATGGCGGTAGGGTTTCTCATCTCCTGGACGCAATTCGCGCTGACCCTGGTCGTCGGTGGCGGCGCGGTCCGGACGCTTCCGCTGGAAGTCTTCGCGCTCGTCCGCGCCGGCGAGGACCGCGCGTCGGCCGTCGGCGCGCTGCTGTTACTGGTCCCGGCGCTGGCGGCGCTGGCGGGACTCCGCTGGGCGACAAGGCGGACAGCTCTTGCGCCCGCGTGAGACAATCACGGACAGAACTGCGGCCAGGGGAGGCGGCCCTGGCGATCGAGCGGCTGGTCGTTCCGTTCGGAGCGGGACCAGGGCTGACCGACGTGTCTCTCACGGTAGGCAAGGGCGAGCGCGTCGCTGTCGTTGGGCCGTCGGGGGTGGGAAAGACGACGCTGCTGCGCGCCATAGCCGGGCTCGCTCCGATTACGGCGGGACGCGTGCGTGTCGGCGGACGCGATGTCACGGCGCTGAAGCCGGAAGAGCGCGACGCCGTGTACCTGCACCAGAGCCCGGTTCTGTTTTCGCATCTGACCGTCGCGGAGAATGTGGCGTTTCCGCTGCGGGTTCGCGGCAGACGCGGCCGGGACGTACAGCAGCGCGTGCACGAGGCCCTCGGGGCTGTGCGGCTTGAATCGTTCGGCCCCCGCGCGGTACGGACGTTGAGCGGGGGCCAGCGGCACCGGGTCGCGCTCGCTCGCTCGATTGCCGCACGGCCCGCGGCCCTGCTCCTGGACGAGCCGCTGTCCGCGCTCGATCCGTCGCTGCGGGACGAGGTCCGCTCGGCGATCGTCGCCGCGCAGAATGAATACGAACCCGGCGCTCTGCTGGTCACCCATGATCTGGATGACGCGGGACTGCTTGCCGACCGCATCGCGGTGCTCCTCGATGGCGGGATCGCGCAGGTCGCGCCACCGGCGGAGCTTTTCGCGCGGCCGCAATCGCTCGCCGTCGCCCGATTTCTCGGTATCTTTCAGGAGATGGAGGGCTGCGCTGGCGAGGACGGCGAAGTTGCCTGCGCGCTCGGCATACTGGCCGCCGGCCAGCGGGTGCCACAGGGGCCAGTCGCGGTTGTGTTCAGGCCGGACGCGATCCGGATCGGACCTGTCAGGCCCGGCGCTCCGGCTGCGCGGGTCGTGGCCGTTCGCCAGCGTGTTCGCAGCACGAGCCTCGTTCTCCATGTGGGGGAAAATGCTAACAGCGCCCGGGTCGAGGCAACCGTCTTGCCGGGCGGAGCAGTCGCGGCCGTCGGAGCCGAAGTCGGTGTCGTTATCGATCCTGACGGTGTCCTCATGTTTCCCACCTGACCGGCGTTCGCATGCTGGACGAGCTGCTCCGGCCGGTGAAAGAACGCGCGCTGACTCCGTTCGCGATTCTTCTGGGCGACCGCACGCATCCTACCGCCGTCACGGTCCTCGGGTTCGCCTTCGGCATCGCGTCGGCCGCCTTCGCCGCGCGGGCGAATTACGGCGCGGCGCTCGCGCTGTGGGCCGTGAATCGTGCGCTGGACGGGCTGGACGGAACGCTCGCTCGCGTACAGGGATCGCAGACGGACCGCGGGGGCTACCTCGACATCCTGCTCGATTTCATCGTGTACGCGGCCATTCCGCTGGCGCTGGTCATGGCCAACCGGACGGCGCCGATCGCGGTCGCCGCAGCCGTGATGCTGGGGAGCTTCTACGTCAACGCCGGATCGTGGATGTACCTGTCGGCCATCCTGGAGCGGCGCGATGCCGGTGCCAGGGCGCGCGGCGAGCTCACGTCAGTGACCATGCCAACGGGGTTGATCGGCGGGACGGAAACGATCGTGCTGTACACCCTGTTTTTTCTGTTCCCCCGGCACCTGACCGTCCTCTTCCTCGTGACTAGCCTGCTAGTGCTGGCGACGGCCGGCCAGCGACTGCTCTGGGCGGTGCGGAAGCTATAGCGTACAGAGCCTGCGAGTCCGCAGCGTCGCCCGGGGATCGATGGAACTTTCCCGTCCGCGTGCGAGTTTGTCCGGCATGAGGACACGGGCTTTATGGACCCTCGGCGCTCTGATCGCCGTCTCGTGCGCGGCGCCGAACGAGCAGGAGGCGCAGACGTCCGGCGAATGGCGCACGGACTTCACGCGGCACACGGTTCCGCTCGAGGAGATCGTGCAGGGCGGTCCTCCAAAGGACGGCATTCCCGCGATCGACCAACCCGCCTTCGAGGACGTGCGCCGGGCGAATCGCTGGCTGAACGACCGCGAACCGGTGATCGTGGTCGAGCATGGCGGTATCGCGCGGGCGTACCCGTATCAGATACTCGTCTGGCACGAGATCGTGAACGACCGCATCGGCGACATGCCCATCGCCGTCACATTTTGCCCGCTGTGCAATATCGCGCTCGTGTTCGATCGGAGACACGCGGGACGCGTGCTGGATTTCGGAACCACGGGAAGGCTGCGGCATTCGGACCTCGTGATGTACGACCGGCAGACCGAGAGCTGGTGGCAGCAGGCGACCGGCAGGGCGATCGTAGGCACGCTTGCGGGCGACTCGCTCCGTACGATCGAGTCGCAGACGGTGAGCTGGCGTGACTTCAAGTCCGCGCACATGGATGGTGAGGTCCTTTCACGCCCGGGATCCGGCCGGCCGTACGGGCGTAACCCGTACGCCGGCTACGATGCGCCGACGGGCCGCCCGCTTCCCGGCTTCTTCACTGGAAGAAGCGACGATCGGCTCCCCGCGATGGAGCGTGTCGCGACGGTGCGCATCGGAACTAAAGCGGTGGCGTATCCGTTTTCACGGCTGCGCACTGTGTACGTCGTCAACGACGAGATCGGCGGGACCGACGTAGTCGTGTTCTGGACGCCCGGGACCGCGAGCGCGCTCGATCGCGCCGCCATTGCTGAGGGCAGGGACGTAGGTGCGACGGGGGTGTTCGCGCGCGAGCTGGAAGGTCGCCGGCTGACGTTCGAGTCGGCCGGAGCCGGTGCGTTTCGTGACAGGCAGAC
>JBBDYA010000132.1:0-10485 GCA_040902005.1 Gemmatimonadaceae bacterium
CCCCCCCCCCCCCCCACCCCGAAGTCCGGAGCCCCACGTGAGCCGCTGGCCGCTGCTGCTCCTGGCCTGCATCTTCGTCCCAGCCGCGCGGGCGCAGGAGCCCGCGCCGGCGCGGACGACGAAGGATGGCGTGTACAGCCGCGCGCAGTGGCTTCGCGGCCAGGATCTGTACGCGGGCAATTGCCGCAGCTGCCACACGCCGGAGTCGCACGCGGGGGCGATGTTCAACGTCACATGGAACGGGCGTACGCTCTCCGAGCTGTACGCGTACATTCGCGGGAACATGCCAAAAGCCGATCCGGGGAGCATGACGTCGCAGGAGTACGCCGACGTGCTGGCGTACATCCTCCGGCTGAACCGGATGCCCGCGGGGCAGGACGACCTTCCCACCGATTCAACCGCGCTGCACACGATCCGCTTCGTTACCACGATCCCCGTGAGGAAAGATCCATGAGAACTCTGCTGCTGGCCGGAATCGCGCTGGTCCTCGTCGCCGCACAACCGCAGGCGCAGGGCGCGCGGCAAACCGTCCGCGGCAACGTGCCCGGAGAGTGGCGCTACTGGGGCGGAGACGCGTGGAGCTCGCGCTATTCGTCGCTCGACCAGATCAACGCGTCCAATTTCGATTCCCTGGAGATCGCCTGGCAGTGGAGCGCGGCGCCGTTCGGCGCCGACGAGTACTACCGCACCACGCCCCTGTACGCGAACGGACGGCTCTTCACCGTGGCGACGACGCGGCGCGTGGCGATGGCGATCGATCCGGAGAAGGGTGAGACACTATGGATGTGGCGGCTGGACGAGGGAATTCGCTGGCAGAAGGCGCCGCGCCAGTTCGCGGGACGCGGGCTGTCGTACTGGACGGATGGCGGCGCCGAGCGCGTCGTGTTCGTCACGCCGGGCTACCATATGGCCTCGCTCGACGCAAAGACCGGAATCCCCGATCCCAACTTCGGAAAGGGCGGCGTAGTGGACCTGATGGAGGGTCTCGGCTTTCCACTCGTGCGCCTTGCCGTGGACGATTCCGGGCCGATCCAGTTCAGCGACGTGTATCCCGCGCGCGCGGCGCGCCCCGGCGAGCGTTGGGATCCCGTGAAGAAAATCGGCGCGGACGGCACCGTTGGCATCGATCCCGTGCACGGACAGATCGCCAACAGCTCGCCCGCGATCATCGTCGGCGACGTGATCGTCGTGGGCAACTCGGCCATCCACGGCTACTACCCGGTGCGCGTGCGCAACCTGCCGGGCTACATCCGCGGCTTCGACATCCGGACGGGGAGGCAACTGTGGGTGTTCAACCTGGTGCCACAGCCCGGTGAGTTCGGCGCGGAAACTTGGGAAAGCGGCTCGAAGATCGGCACGGAGGGGGTGGGGAAGAACGACGCGTGGGCCACCTATTCCGCCGATCCGGAGCTCGGGCTCGTGTACATCCCGGTGGGCATGCCGCTGATGGACGAATACGGCGGCCACCGGCCGGGCGCGAACCTGTATGGCAACAGCATCGTCGCGATCGACGTGAAGACCGGGCAGCGGAAGTGGCACTTCCAGATGGTGCACCACGATATCTGGGACTACGACACGCCCATGGCGCCGAACCTGATGGACATCACGGTGAACGGCCGCCTGCGCAGGGCCATCGCGCAGCCCACGAAGCAGGGGTGGCTGTACACCTTCGATCGCGCGACCGGTGAGCCGATCTGGCCCATCGTCGAGCGTCCGGTACTCCAGAGCGAGGTGCCCGGAGAGAAGAGCTGGGCCACGCAGCCGATTCCCACGAAGCCGGCGCCATACGCGCAGCAGGGGCTCCAGGAGCAGGACGTCATCGATTACACGCGGGCGATCAGGGATTCCGCGCTCAAGATCGCGCGCCAATGCCGGATGGGGCCGTACTACATCCCGCCGTCACCCGCCGATGGCACGGGGCGCTATCGCTGCTCGTGGTACGCGCCGGGCGCGTCCGGCGGCGTGAACATCGACGGCGGCGCATCGTGGGACCCGGAGACCGGCATGCTGTACGTCGCGTCGCTCTCGGGGCTGAGCACCGCGCAGGTGCAGAAGGACCCGTGCTCCGAGTTCCGCTACAGCTCGCCGCGTGACAACTGCGGCAAGATCGGCGCGCTCGATCCGCCGCCGGGATACTCGGCGCGCACGGACAATCCCATGGACAGCTTCTCCGGGCGCGCCGCATTCGCGCGCATCGGCGGCATCTCGATCCTCAAGCCCAAGGAGATGGGCGGCATCACGGCGTACGACATGAACAGCGGCGACAAGAAGTGGTGGAGCTCCAACGGCGGCTATCTCCCCACGCCGAAGATCGACACCGGGCTGTTCGCCGGCGTGACGCTGTTGCCTCAGCCCGCGGGGGGCCAGGCGCAGATCCTGACCACGAGAACGCTGATGATCCATGGCACGGGGCGCAGCGGCGGCGTGGGCGGCAACGCGCAGGCACGACTCTTCGCGCTGGACAAGGCCACCGGGAAGCCGGTGGGCGCCCTTCGCATTCCCTCACGCACCACCGCGGTGCCGATGACATTCCTGCACAACGGGAAGCAGTACATCGTGTTCGCCACCGGTCAGGGCGCCAGCACGTCGCTCGTGGCGCTCGCCCTGCCGAGGTGACCCGACGACCTCAGCTCCAGCTGAGGTCGTGGTTGCTCAGGGGAAGTGAACGGATGCGCTTCCCCGTGGCCGCGAAGATCGCGTTGCACAGCGCTGGCGGCGCCGGTGGCAGCGCGGGCTCCCCGAGTCCCGTGGGCGGAAAATCCGTGATCCGCCAGTGTACCTCGATCTCCGGCGGGACTTCGCGCATGCGCAGGATCGGATAGTCGTCGAAGTTGCCCTGCACCACGCGGCCGTTCTGGATCGTGATCTCCTGGCTGATCGCCTCGGCCAGGCCGTCGATCACCGACCCCTGCACTTGGTTCTCCGCGTTGCTCGGGTTGATGATCTGGCTGCCCACGTCGCCGGCCACCCACACCTTGTCCACCGTGAGCGCGCCCTGGCGGCTCACTGTGGCCTGCACCACCTCCGCGAAGTAGCCGCGGTGGCTCCAGTAGAACGCCACGCCCATCCCCGTGCCCTTCGGCAAGGACCTTGACCGGCGAGCCCAGTCGGATTTTTCGGCGACCAGCTCCACCACGCCGCGCATCCGCTCGCCGCTGTACGCCTGCGCCGGGTTGTCGCCGATTGGCGGAACGGACAGCAGGTCGATCCGGAACTGCATCGGATCCCGTCCCGCGGCGTGCGCCAGTTCGTCGAGCCACGACTGGAACGCGAACGCGATGCCGTTGCTGCCGGGCGCGCGCAGCCAGCCCGTGGGCACGCCGAGGGGCATGTACGAGGCGCCGAGCGAGAAGTTGGGGACGAACCGGCCGGGGAACTCGAGCTGTGGAATGTCCGCCGCGCGAACGCCGCGCTCCGCCTCCTGCCCGTTCTGCTGCCGGAACTTTTCGCCGAAGCTGATGAAGTGGCTCTTCATGGCCACGAGCCGTCCGTTCGCGTCCAGCCCGCCCGCGAAGTAGTGCCATCCCGCCGGACGATAGAAGTCATGGCGGATATCGTCCTCGCGCGACCAGACGAGCTTCACCGGCGCGCCCGCTTCTCTCGCGATCCAGGCCGCTTCGGCCATGAAGTCGTTCAACAGGCGCCGGCCGAACCCGCCGCCGCTGCGCGCCATGTGCACGGTGATGTCCGTCTCGGGAA
The DNA here is from genome assembly GCA_040902005.1 of Gemmatimonadaceae bacterium. GTDB lineage: Bacteria > Gemmatimonadota > Gemmatimonadetes > Gemmatimonadales > Gemmatimonadaceae > DASPMP01. Next base: position 3,700 of record JBBDYA010000132.1, read on the forward strand.
TGCCGAGGGTCTGCGCCACGAGCCGCCGGCCGTTCGCCGGCGTCTGCGACTGCGACCAGATCTCCAGCTTGCCGTTGACGAAGTGCGCGGTCGTGTTCATCGGTTCCAGCGCCGCGTGCGCCAGGAACGGGTAGTAGTACTCAGCGCGGAGCGTCTTCGCGGCAGACGCGAGCGCGGCATCCGCGTCGCCGTCGTTGCGCAGCGGGCGCGTGGGCGGTTGCTGCGACAGCTCGGCCGCGCGACGCGCGAAGCCGGCGCTGCTCTGCTGCGCCGTGGCACCCTCGTTCCAGACCACCTGGAGCCTCTCGCGCGCCTTTTGCGCCGCCCACCAGTTGTCGGCCACGATGGCAACGCCGCCGAGCAGCCCCTCCAGGGCATCCCCGCCATCCACGACGAACGCGCGCCGCACGCCGGGCTGGGCCCGCACCTCGTCCAGGTTGGCGCTCACCACCTTGCCGCCGAACACCGGACATTTCTCGAACACCGCGTACAGCATTCCCGGGACGGTGACGTCGATGCCGAAGATCGGCTTCCCGGTGACGATGGCGAGGTTATCCACGCTCGGCTGACGCGTGCCGATGATCCTGAAGTCCTTCGGTTCCTTGAGCTTCACGGTGGCCAGATCCGGCGCCGGGACCGTTGCCGCCCTGTCGAGCAGCTGGGCGTACGGCAGGTGCCGCCGGCGGGCGTGATCGTGCACGGCGCCGTCGCGGGTGGTGAGTTCCGATTCCGGAACGCCCCAGGTCCGTGCCGCCGCGGTGACGAGCATCGCGCGCGCGGCCGCGCCCACTCTGCGCATCGGCAACCAGTTGGCGGGCGTCGCGTTGCTGCCGCCGGCGGACTGTCCCTGGTACTTCGTGGTGTCCAGCATCGACTGTTCCACGCGCACCTGCTTCCACTCCACGTCCAGCTCGTCCGCGATCAGCATCGGGAGCATCGTCTTCACCCCCTGTCCGATCTCCGGATTCTTCGCCACGATGGTGACGATGCCGTCCGGCGTCATGCGGATGAACGCGTTCGGCACGAAATCCGTCGCGCCCGGCGACAGGATTCCGGCCGCGGACTCCAGCGCGTCGATGTGCGTGGCGAACAGCAGCCCGCCGCCTACTATGGAGGTCACCCGGAGAAAGTCCCGGCGGGTACTCGTTGTCGTAGTCATGGCCTATTCCTCCCGCCCGCCGGGCGTTGCCGCGCCGGCCTGCGTCGTGACGCCCGCCGCGACCTGGATCGCTTCACGGATGCGCAGATACGTGGCGCACCGGCAGATGTTGCCGTTCATCGCCGTGTCGATCTGCGCGACCGAGGGCTTGGGATTCCGCTCGAGCAGCGCGGCCGCGGACATGAGCTGTCCGGCCTGGCAGTACCCGCACTGCGGAACGTCCAGCGCCTGCCACGCCTTCTGGAGCGCGTGCGTGCCGTCCGGCGACAGCCCCTCCACCGTGCGGACTTCGGCGTTCGCCACGGTGCTCACCGCGCGCCGGCAGGAGCGCGAGGGCGTGCCGTTGACGTGCACCGTGCATGCGCCGCACTGCGCGATGCCGCAGCCGAACTTCGTCCCCTTGAGGTCGAGCACGTCGCGCAGCACCCAGAGGAGTGGCATGTCCGGAGCGACATCCACCGTTTTCGTCTCGCCATTCACCTTGAACGTGATCATGGTTTCCTCACATAGCGCATGAAGGCGCGCGGGCCCACTTCCGCGCCGTACACGTTGCCGCGGGCGTCCACGGCCACGCCCTCCGCCGCGCTCGTGCTCGGCGGATTTGCGGCAGGATCAGGGATGAACGCCGTGAGCGTGCCGTCCCGGGCGCTGCCGATGCGGATGCCACGCTTCCATTCGGGACGCGACGGCGCCACCGATCCGGATTCCGAATCGGCGACGTAGATCATGTCGTTCGCGTCGATGTAGATGCCGCTCGGCCGGCTGAACTGGTACCACTCGGCCAGCAGGTTGAAGTCCTGGTCGAGCACCAGGATCCGATTGTTGCTGCGGTCGCCGATGAACAGGCGGCCGCGCGAATCCATCGCCAGCGCGTGCGGCTGGAGCAGCTGGCCCGTCCCAGGGCCGCGATGCCCCCAGGCGCGCAGGAATTTGCCCGATCGATCGAACTTGAGGATGCGCGCGTTCGCGGTCGGCGCATCCGAGTGTCCCTCGGTCACGTACACGTCACCATTCGGCGCCGTCGTGACCGCATTGGGCTGCCAGAAGTAGGCGGGCTCTCGCGCGCCTCCCGGCCTGCCGAGTGCGAGGAGCAGCGTGCCATCGGGGCTGAACTTCAGCACCTGGTGCCCCTTCGTGGTGTCGCGAACGGCGCCGTTCTGCGCGCCGCGGGGGCTGGACCAGTCGGTGACCCAGACGTTCCCATCGCGGTCCACGTGCAACCCATGCGGCACCTGGACCATCCCGGCGCCGAACGAGTGCACCAGGGTTCCGCTGGCGTCGAACTTCAGCACCGGATTCAGCGTGGAACCGATGCACGAATTCGCGCCGCACCGCTCCGCGACCCAGACGCTGACACCGTCCTTGTCGATGCCGACGGCGCTGTTGGAGCCCCACGTGCGTCCTTCCGGCATCTTCGCCCAGCCGGCGACGGTCTCGTAAGTGTTGGGGGCGCTGTTCGTGGGCTGAACCGGCGCGGGTGGCTGCTGCGCGGCGAGCGATCCGGCCAGGGCGAGCAGGGCAAACGTGCGGGGGAGCATGTCTGGCATACGTACAAGACTGCAACCGCGTTCACCCCTTTGCAACCGATCCGTGCCCCCCCCCCGCTGCGGGCTGACTATAGATAGGGCGTCAACAGCCGGGCGAGTCCGTCCCGCACGCGAGCAGGAAATGGACGCCCATCCGCGTCCGCCAGCGTGAACGGCTGGCTTTGCGCGATGCGACTGCCGATCAGGTCGTCCATCGAGCCCGCGAATCCCTCGTCGTAGCACTCCACGTCCAGCTCGAAGTTCAGTCGCAGGCTGCGCGAGTCCCAGTTGGTGGTGCCGATCAGGGCCCACGAGCGGTCCACGACGAACAGCTTGGCGTGATCGAACGGCGGCGGCGACAGGTACACGCGACAGCCGGGGCGCAGCACCTGCCAGACCAGCGCGCGCGACGCCCACTGTGCCGGCGGGATGTTGCCTTTGGATGGCAGCACGATCTCCACACGCACCCCGCGCAGCGCCGCGATGGACAGCGCCGAGAGCAGCGAGGTGTCCGGCACGAAGTACGGCGTGGTGATCCGGATGGATTCCCGCGCGGACGAGATGGCGCCGAGCAGCACGTTGCGCATGATCTCGAAGTCCAGGTCCGGCCCCGCGGTGATCGCGCGCGCCGAGATCGACCCGGCCCGCTCGGGCTCCGCATACCATGCCGGCCCGTCGAGCGTTTCCCTGGTCACGAACGTCCAGTCTTCCATGAACGCGTCCTGCAACTGGCGCACGATGGGACCGCGAATGCGGAAGTGCACGTCCCGCACCGGGTTCTTCGGCCCGTCGCCGATCACGTGGTTTGCCCGGATGTTCATCCCGCCGGCGAACGCGATCCGGCCGTCAGCGACCAGCAGCTTGCGATGGTTGCGCAGGTTGAAGAACGCCATCAGCGATTTCGAGATGAGCGGCAGGAAGCGGCGCACGGGCACGCCCGCGCGCCTCAGCGCCCAGTGCACCGGAGGAAAGCCGTATCGCAGTCCCACGTCGTCGAGGAGCACCCGCACCTGAACGCCGCGCTGCACGGCGCGCGCGAGCGCCTCGACGAACTGCTTGCCCATCCGGTCGTCCGCGAAGATGTAGGTGCAGAGCGAGACGGACCGTGACGCGCCGTCGATGGCGGCGAGCATGGCGGGATACGCCTCGTCGCCGTTCATCAGCGCCTCCATGCTGTTGCCGCCCACCAGCGGCCGGCCGCTGAGGGTGGCGCCGATCCGCGCGATGCCGGCGAGCCGGGGACGCACGCTCCCCGTCACCCACTCGGGCGCGTCGTGCTGGGTGATCCCGGACAGGATGCGACGACGCTCGCGCTGGATCTCCATCGCGTGCCGCCGTATGCGATTGAGCCCGAACAGGAGGTAGAGCAGCGCGCCGACGAACGGCACCAGCCAGATCAGCCCCACCCACGCGATCGCCGCGCGCGAGTCGCGTTTGCGCAACACGACGTGGAGCGTGACAGCCACGTCCAGCAGGAACACGAACGCGGCCAGCCAGGGCTGCCAGCCTGCGGGGAGAAAGCTCATTGTCCAGGTAAGCTACTGCGCCGGAGTGGCCTTCCTCGTTCCTTGTCGCGCTCCGGTCAGGCAGCCGGTCGCTGCGCCCGCACGGGTGCGTGGGGTAGCGGATGCTCCCCCCCCCCCGTCGCTGGTCCTTCCCCACCGCGGCTGTGCGTCGTGGTGATGATGGCCACCCCCGCGAGGATCACTCCCGCCGCCACCAGCGTCCGCAACCCGATGGGTTCGCTCGCGAACGCCCATCCGAGCACGACGGCGATGATCGGATTCACGTACGCGTAAGTGGACGCCTTCGCCGCGCTGACCTGTCCCAGCAGATACACGTAGGCGGTGTACCCGATGATCGAGCCGCCGATCACGAGGTACACGAAACTCAGCGCGGACTTGAGCGTCACGTTTGCCAGCGAGAACGAGGCGCTCTCGCGAAACACGAGCGACGCCACCAGCATGGCGCCCGCCGCGGAAAGCATCTGGAGGGCGGAGAACACCAGCGGCGCTCCGGTCCGTCGCGAGCCGCGCACCAGAACGGTGCCCAATGCCCAGCCGAGCGAGCCGATGAGCAGCACCAGGGCGCCGACTTCGTCCACGTGCCCCTCGCCAATGATCGCGCGCGGCCCAATGAGAATCACCATGCCCACGAGTCCGAGCGCGAGCCCGAGGAACACCGTCATGCGTGGACGAACGCCTCGGGGACGCAGCCAATCCATCAATACGATCCAGATCGGCACGGTGGACACGATCAGCGCCACCACGCCGGACGGCACGGTGAGTTCCGCCCAGATCACGGCGCCGTTGCCGACGCCCAGCATGAGGATTCCGGTGATCGCCGCACTTCTCCAGTCGCGCGCGTCGGGGCGTGGCGCGCCGCGCCAGCGCGCAATGGCATAGAGCAGCACGCCCGCGACCAGAAAGCGCGACGCGCCCATCATGAACGGCGGGATCGAGTCGATCGCGTACTTGATGAACAGGTACGTGGACCCCCAGATGAAATAGACGGCGGCGAACGCGAGCAGGATGCGCGTCTTGTTGCGCCTGACGATGTCCGAGGGGGGGGGGCTCATGCGAGCGTGATTCCTCGCGCCTCTTCGGGGATGGGGAACTTTGCCGATTCCTTCAGGGTGCCGAGCACCACCGTGGTGCGCGTGGAGCGCACGCCGGGCATGCTCGTGAATTCGGACTTGAGCATCCGGCCCAGGTCCTCCGTGTCGGCGGCGCGCACCTTCACGAGATAGCAGTCCTCGCCCGCGATGTGGTGCACCTCGAGCACGTTGGGATGCTGCGCGAGACGATCCCCCGTGTCGCGCTCGCCTTCCTTGTCCAGCGCCGTGATGAAGATGAACGCGGTGAGTCCGAGCCCAAGCTTGCGCGCGTCCACCCGGCACTCGTATCCCACGATGACCCCACGCTCCTCCAGCTTCCGCAGGCGTTCGAGCGTGGCGCTGGGCGCCATCCCCACCCGTCGCGCGATCTCCGCGTTTGGAAGGCGGGCATCCTGCTGGAGCAGGGAGAGAATTCGGCGGTCCATTTCATCAATCATACTGCAAAACGTAGCAAATGCAGAACAAAACACAAGTAAACGCCTGTCTGACAGAACATTACGCGGATGGACGCGGGGTAAATCCGCGTCCTATCCGCGTTTGTAAGCGGTTTTACTGCGGCCGGAGTCATACTTCCAATCAATGACCGCGTCCCTGGAGCTCGTGCCCGACGACCCTGATGGCGAGCGCGCGCTCGTCCGGGCGGCGGTGTCCGGTGATGAGGCGGCCTTCGCGAAGCTGTACCGGGAGCATTCGGGGCGCGTGTTCGCGCTCTGTCTGCGCATGAGCGGATCGCGCGCGCGCGCGGTGGAGCTCACGCAGGACGTCTTCGTGCACCTGTGGCAGCGGCTGGCCACCTGGCGCGGCGAGTCCGCGCTCGCGAGCTGGATCCACCGGCTCACGGTGAATCTCGTGTTGAGCAACGTTCGCGGCGAGACCCGGCGTCAAAAATGGGAGATGAGTGACGGTGACGATGTGCCAGGCAACGCGCCCCACCCTCGCGCGGAGACTCGTATGGCAACGCGCCCGGCGTCCGTCGCCGAGGGCATCGACCTCGAGCGCGCCATTGCCGCGCTGCCGAACGGCGCGCGCACCGTGTTCGTGCTGCACGACGTGGAGGGGTACCAACACAATGAGATCGCCCGGATAACGGGGACTGCGGAAGGAACCTGCCGCGCGCAGCTGCACCGCGCGCGCAAGCTGCTGATGGAGGCGCTGGAGAAATGATTGAATTCACCGACCATCTCGACCTCGAAACGCTGAGTGCGCACGCGGACGGCGAGCTCAATGCCGTCGTCGCCGCCCGCGCCAAGCGCCACCTGGACGCGTGCGCCGCGTGCCGCGCGCAACTGGAGGGCGTCCGCCATCTGGTGGCTGCCGCGCACGACCTGCCGCGCTCGGCTGCGCCGCCGCCCGAGGTGTGGACGGAGATCCGTGCCCGTATCGCGCGTGAGCGCGCCGGCACGAGCGCCGGTACGCGCACCGCGCATTGGTGGCACAACGGCTGGCTCGCCGCCGCCGCGGCGCTCGTCCTGGTCGCGGGCACC
>JBBDYA010000133.1:0-3412 GCA_040902005.1 Gemmatimonadaceae bacterium
ATCGCGCTCATCATGAGCGCGAGGCCGAGCGACACGGTGAGTGTCAGCAGCGCCCGCGGCAGAAACGCGCGCCCTGGTCCGAACAGACAGACCAGGCCGAACGCGCCGGCCAGGACGAGACTCCACCCGCGCGACAGATTGTGAAACACGTCGTTCGTCCCCGCCGGCTGGAACGAAACCAGGATCGCCAGCCCCACCCACGCGACCGCCAGCAGCATGCGCCCGCCCGCCCACCAGCCCACCAGCGCACACGCGGCGAGCGCAGGCACGAAAAGGAGCATGGTCTTGTCGATGGGAAGGAGCGCCCGGAACTGCGGCACCGTGGGGATCAGGAGGAAGGCCACCAGCGCCAGGATGACCTTGCCCCAGCCGCGTTCCCCCGGAGGCATCGCCGGTGTGTCCGCTGGCAGGGCGGGTATGGCAGAGGCGGCTGGCGGAGACTCGGTCACGGCGTTGGCGATGCGAGTGGGTCGCGCGTCAGCCCTGCATCCCGCGCACGTACGGAATGAGCGCGAGGTACCGGGCCCGCTTTACCGCGGTGGCCAGCTGGCGCTGGTGACGCGCGCAGGTTCCACTCAGGCGGCTGGGCAGGATCTTGCCGTGATCGGTGATGAAGCGGCCGAGCGTGCGGTCATCCTTGTAGTCGATGAAGTGCACGCGCGTCTCGCAGAACGGACAGGATTTCGTTTGGCGACGCATGGTCTACTCCTCCTCGTCGTCGTCGTCTTCGCGCCGCGCGTTTGCGGCGGCGAGCTGCTCTTCGGTCATCTCCGGCGCGCCCAGGTCGCGGTCGTGCAGCGTGAGGAGATAGCGAAGGAGGCCGTCATCGAGCTTCAGCGCGCGCTCGAATTCGGGAAGCGCGGTGCCCTCGGCGCTGTAGCGCGCGACGACGTAGTACCCCTGCTCCTTGCGGCTGATGGGGTAGGCGAGCTGCCGGCGGCCCCAATGGTCGATCTTGAGATCGGACGGATTGCCGAGCAGGGCGTGGTAGCGGTCGAGCCGCTCCGTGATAGCGGTATCTTCGAGTGCAGAGTCGAAGAGATAGACCGCCTCGTATGGGCGAACCATTATGGGCTAACCTCCCTTTGGTCTTTCCGCCCCCGGAGTTAGCGTGCCGGGGGAGGGTAGTTGTGAGTGTGCAAGTATAGTCGGGTGCGGAGGTTATGGGTAGGTGAACGCCCAACGCCCAACCCCGAACCCCCAACGGTGTTGCTCGGAGCTACGCCCGGCGCGGGGCGTTCACCACGGCACAGTTTCGGGCAACACCGTTGGGAGTGTGGCGTAGGGGGTGTGGCGCTTGTGGTGCAACGGCGAACGCCCAACGCCCAACGCCCAACCCCGAACGCCCAACGGTGTTGCTCGGAGCTACGCCCGGCGCGGGGCGTTCACCACGGCACAGTTTCGGGCAACACCGTTGGGAGTGTGGCGTAGGGGGGTGTCGCGCTTGTGGTGAAAACGCCGAACGATCTCGGATCACGGCTCTCGAACTCGCCGGATCAGGGCGATGAGCTTGCGCCGAACGTGATCCACGCCGGCATTCAGCCCGTGGAATTCGTCAGCGCTCAACGCCCCGAGATCCCGGGCGACGATCAGGTCGTTCTCGAGTTCCTTGGATGACTTGAGTGCCATCGCGAGAAATCGCGCGAACTCGGCTCCCTCGCTGCCGCTGCCTTCCGCAATGTTCGACGAAATCGAGTGCGCGGCTCGCAAGGTCTGGGAGCGAAGGCCCGGAAATCTCGACACGCGCCGATCGCACGCGCGGTAGACATCGAGCAGCAGTCGGTGGGCGGCGTGCCAAACCGTGAGTTTCTTGAAGTCCTGCATCCCGAAGGGTGGCGCTCAAGCCCTTCACCGCCGGCATCAAATCATTGCAACCATTGGCTCCTATCGCGCGTGGAGAGTTTCGGGCAACGCCCAACCCCCAACGGTGTTGCTCGGAGCCCCCCCGGCTCTGGGGGCTGTTCGTATGCGGTGAAACGTCGAACGCCAAAACGCCCAACCCCGAACCCCCAACGGTGTTGCTCGGAGCCCTCCCGGCTCCGGGGCGCGGTTCGTATGCGGTGAAACGTCAAACGCCAATCGCCCAACCCCGAACCCCCAACGGTGTTGCTCGGAGCTACGCCCGGCGCGGGGCGTTCACCACGGCACAGTTTCGGGCAACACCGTTGGGAGTGTGGCGTAGGAGGTTTGGCGCTTGCGGTGAAACGCCAAACGAGGTCGGAACGGTGTGGCCCGAAGCTCCGCTTAGGTTTACCCGATGCTGAAGCTTGGAATCGTCGGACTTCCCAACGTCGGGAAGTCTTCAATGTTCAATGCGCTCACTGCCGCGGGCGCGGCCGCCGAGAACTACCCGTTCTGCACGGTCGAGCCGAACGTTGGCATGGTGGAGGTGCCCGATTCCCGCATCGGTCGCATCGCGAACATCATCAAACCGAAGCGCACGGTTCCCGCGGCCGTCCAGTTCGTCGACATCGCCGGGCTGGTGAAGGGCGCCGCCGAGGGCGAAGGGCTTGGCAACAAGTTCCTGGCCAACATCCGCGAAACGGACGCGATCGTTCACGTCGTGCGGTGTTTCGAGGATCCCGACGTCACCCACGTGATGGGGAGCGTGGACCCTGCCCGCGACCGTGAAGTCATCGAGTTCGAGCTCGCGCTCGCCGACCTCGGCACGGTGGAGAAACGACTGGACAAGACGCAGCGCTCCGCGCGGATCGGTGACAAGGAGGCGCAGGCGGAGCTGCCCGTGGTCCAGCGCGCGCACGATCTGCTGAAGGAGGGGCGCGGGCTGTGGGAAGGCGCGTTTTCCGCCGGGGAGCTCGAGCTGCTGGCGCCGCTGACCTTGCTGACCGTGAAGCCGATCCTCTACGCCGCCAACGTCACGGAAGACGAACTGGCGGGGAAGGAAGGGAAGCACCTGCGGGCGCTGCGGGACGCGGTCGAGAAAAGCCATCAGCCGGCCGAGATCGTGCCGTTCTCCGCGAAGATCGAAGCCGAGCTGTCAGAGCTGGCCGGGGCGGAGCGCGCGGAATTCCTGCAATCCCTTGGCATCGAGTCCGCGGGGCTGGACCGGCTGATTCGCGCCGGATACCACCTGCTGGGGCTCCACACGTATTTCACCGCGGGCGAACAGGAGGTGCGCGCCTGGACGATTCACGTGGGTGACACGGCGCCCCGGGCGGCCGCGGCGATCCACACCGATTTCGAGCGCGGCTTCATTCGCGCCGAAACGGTGAGCTACGACGAGTTCGTGGCGAACGACGGCTGGAAGGGCGCGCGCGAACGGGGTGTCGTGCGCTCGGAAGGGAAAGAGTACGTGGTGCGGGACGGCGACCTGATGCTGTTTCGGTTCAACGTCTAGGGTTCTCGGCCGGCCCGCGCGAAGCGCGGCCGTATTCGGCACCTACGGTCGGGC
>JBBDYA010000133.1:3422-6307 GCA_040902005.1 Gemmatimonadaceae bacterium
GGTTTCTCGGCGGCGCGCGCCGCGCGCCGGTGAACTACCCCGGCGCCTCGCCCTTGCCGAGCTTGTTGAAGCGGTTCATCGCGGCGTGAGCGCCATCGGTCAGCCACAGCTCGGCCAGCTCGGTGAGCTCTGGAATTCGTTCGCGAACCAGCGATTCCTCGTGCTTGCCAAAGGGGGACAGCACGTAGTCCGCGAGATCGCCGCGGCGGCGAGACGGATCCTCGGGCCCCACGCCCAGGCGAAGCCGCGCGTATTCCTGCGTGCCGAGCGCGCCTTCCACGCTCTTGAGGCCATTGTGTCCGCCCGCGGAGCCGCCCGCGCGGATGCGGAAGCTGCCGACCGGAAGCGCGACCTCGTCCACGACGACGAGCAGGTCGCGCATCGCACTCCACCCGTCGCGACGCAGGTACGGGCGCAGCACCGCCCCGCTGAGATTCATGTAGGTGAGTGGTTTCACCAGGCGCACGCGGTGTCCGTTGACCGTCCCCGACGCGACGCGCGCCTGGCCATCCTTTTTCCAGCTGCCGAAACGCCAAACGTCGGCCAGGTGGTCAACCACCCACCAGCCGACGTTGTGTCGCGTACGCTCGTACTCGGGGCCGGGATTCCCCAGCCCCAACACGATTTTCATTGGCTCGTGATCGCCGGAATCGGCTCGGCCAAACAGCGCGGACAGCAGGTCGCGGATCAGCTCTCCTTGTCCTCGTCCTCGTCTTCCTTCGCCTTGCGAATGAGTTCGGGCTCGGGCGCGCCTTCGACCGCAACCGCGCCCTCGGCGGGCACGGGCTCGGCCTCGGTCTTCGGCGCCGACACCACGGCGAGCGTGAGCTCGGGATCGTCCGTCACCTGGACGCCTTCGGGGAGCTTGAGGTCGGACACGTGGACACTATGCCCGATGGTCAGCGCGGTCACATCCACGTCGACGTGGTCCGGAATGAGCGACGGATCGCACTCGAGATGAATGTGGTGGACGACTTCCTCGAGAATGCCGCCGGACACGCGAACGCCGTCGGGCACGCCAATGAAGCGAAGGGGCACGCTGACGTTGACGGTTTCACCAGCGACGAGCTCCTGGAAATCGACGTGCAGCACGCTGCGCTTGATCGGATCGCGCTGGAGTTCGCGTACCAGCGTCCGCGCCGTCTTGCCGTCCAGCGCGAGTTCGATGACGGTGCTGGTGATGCGGATGCGCTCGGCCAGCCGGTTGAACTCGCGCGCGTCGATCGTGAGGGACTGCGGCTCGCGGCCGTGGCCGTAGATGACGCCGGGAATCTGTCCGGCCGCGCGAAGCTTGCGGGCGACGCCCTTGCCGCGGTCCGCGCGGAGCTGGGCGTTGAGTGATGCGGTTGCCATGGTTCGTTTGTACCTGTCTCAAATCGTTTCACACTGCGCAGCGAACGTCCCGACGCGCTTCGTACTCTCAGGAGGCTGCGTCCTCCCTACCATACGCGACGAAACGGGTCCTACCCTCCGTCCTTCGACTGCTCCTCGAACAGCGAGCTCACCGACTGCTCGGCGTGGGTGAACCGCACGGCCTTGGCCAGCAGCTCACCGACGGACAGCACCGTCAACTTGTCGAACCGCCGCTCGTCGGGAATGTGGATCGTGTTGGTGACCGCTATTTCCTTGATTGGCGCGTTCACCAGTCGCTCCCGGGCCTGACCGGAGAGCAGCGCGTGCGTGGCGCAGACAAAGATATCCCTGGCGCCCATCTCCTTGAGCGCGCGTGAAGCCTCGGAGACGGTCCCGGCCGTATCGATCATGTCGTCCACGAGCACGCAGTGCATCCCCTCCACGTCACCCACCACGTTCATCACCTCGGAGACGTTCGCCTTGGGGCGGCGTTTGTCGATGATGGCAAGCGTGGCGTTCAGCCGCTTCGCGAAGCCGCGTGCCATCTTCGCCGAGCCCACATCGGGCGCGACCACCACGAGTTCTCCCTCGGGGATGCCCTTCTTCCGGTAGTGCGACGTGAAAACCGGCATGGCGTACAGGTGATCCACCGGAATGTCGAAGAATCCCTGGAGCTGGTGCTGGTGGAAGTCCAGGCCCAGCACGCGATTGGCGCCCGCCGTGACGATCATGTTTGCCAGCAGCTTGGCGCCGATCGCCACGCGCGGCTGGTCCTTCCGGTCCTGGCGCGAGTAACCATAGTACGGCATCACCACCGTCACACGGGCCGCGCTGGCGCGTTTCGCGGCGTCGATCAGCAACAGCAGCTCGAAGATGTTCTCGGCCGGCGCGTTCGTCGGCTGGATGATGAAGACATCGTTCCCGCGAACGTTTTCGTCGATGCGCACGAAGATCTCGCCGTCCGCGAACCGCTCCAGCTTCACCCGCCCCAGCTCCACGCCGATTTCGGATGCGATCTCCTGGGCCAGCGGGCGATTCGCCGTGCCGGAGAGGATCTTGAATCCGTGACTTGGGACTGAGAGGCCGTCCATGCTGGGCTAGAAGAAGAGCGGAGATGCATCCAATCGAATCCCATTGCCCCCGGTGGATTCGAACCACCATTCTGCGGTCCAAAGCCGCATGTCCTGCCATTGGACGAGGGGGCAGACGCGCACGAGAGCGAGCCAGTAAAGCTATTCCAGCACTTCGACTTGGACAACGTTCGTGCTGGCGCGAGTGACGATGACGCGCGCGTCGAGTTCGAGACGCTGGGCCGATGGCGGCGTGCCGTCGAAGATCCCGAAGACGGTGGATCCCGATCCGCTCAGTCGTGCCACGGTGGCGCCCGCCGTAGCCAGCCGGTCACGGAAGACGCGCAGCTCGGGATGCCGGGCCTCGACCGCCGGCTCGAAATCGTTCCGCCACTCCGCGTGGCCGTATGCCGAGATCACCCGGATGCCGCGCTCCAAGGGGGGGGGGGGGGGGGGCCGGCC
>JBBDYA010000133.1:6317-37882 GCA_040902005.1 Gemmatimonadaceae bacterium
CCCCCCCCCCCCCCCCCCCCCCCCCCCCCCCCCCCCCCCCCCCCCCCCCCCGGTCAGCCAACGGCGATTGCGCGCGGGACTCGTCCAGCCAGCGGTACGCCGCGGCGGTGGCGACGCCGAAGTGCGGAACGACGAGCAGCACGTTGCCGCCGCGCACTGGTGGTGGGGTGTCGAACGGCGTCAGGAGATCGCCGCGGCCCTGCCCGATCGCGCTCACTTCGTTCGAGACGAAAAAGGGAACGTCGGAGCCGAGTGCCGAGGCGATCTGATGAAGGGCGGCGTCATCCAGGGGTGACGGGGGGGGGGCCACCGCGTTCAGCGCGCGCAACACGGCCGCGGCGTCGGAGCTGCCGCCGCCCAGCCCACCGCCCACCGGGACGTTCTTCACCAGCTCGATCGCGAATCCCCGCGGCCACCCGGCGCGCTCCGCGAACGAGGCCGCGGCGCGGAACGCCAGGTTGTCCTCGGGCGGCCCGAGTCCGGCAGGCGGGAGCATTGGCCCCGAGCACGTCAGGGTCCGCGCACCGTCGTCGTTCGCGCGCACTGTGATTTCGTCCGCGAGGTCCAGTCGCTGAAAGGCGGTGAAGAGCTCGTGGTAGCCGTGGTCATCCGTCCCGCCCACATGAAGCCAGAGGTTGATCTTGGCCTGCGCCCGGACGCGCGCGGCCCGCATCAGCGCTGGATCTGTTTCAGCTCGCCGAGCTTCAACCCCGAGCGGGCCAGGTAGTAGAGGCCGAACACCGTGATCGGGATCATCGAGAGCACATGGTAGATGAGCGCCCAGGCGATGGCGAGACTCTCCGTTACGCCATACAGGGAAAGACTCACGACGGCCGCCGCCTCGAAGAGGCCAAAGAATCCCGGTGTGGACGGGAGTGCCACGCCAATGACGATGAGCCCCTGGACGAACAACGCCGCCGTGAAGGGGGCGTCGATGCCCACGGCGAAGAACATGATGTAGAATGCCGCGGCCTGCACCATCCAGTGCAGCAGCGCCCACCAGAGAACGGACGCGAATCGCGCCGGATGCCGCAGGACGCTCAACCCGTCGGCGAACGAGCGCAGCATGGCGCGCCCGCGCTCCTCGAACGTTGGCGCGACGCGACGCGCGAACAGCTCGTACAGGCGGATGAGGCGATCGGGAAAGAAGACGATCGCATACATCGCGAGTGCCAATGCAACCACGAGCGCGGCGCCGAGCACCGCAATCTCGACCGCCGATCGCCCCGCGATCGCGACATCCGCCGGAAAGCCCGGAGCCAGCATTGCGACGACCATGAGCGCCAGCACGACCACGGCGTCGAACGCGCGGTCGACGACGAGCGAGGCGAACGACGCCGAAAACGGCACGGGGGTAAGGCGCGACAGCATGAAGGCGCGCACCAGCTCGCCGGCCCGCGCCGGCAGCACGTTGTTCGCCATCATGCCGATCGCCGTCGCGCGCCAGAGCGGGTCGAAGGGCAGATTCGGCGCGATCGGGTCGAGGATCGGTCGCCAGCGCCGGGCGCGCAGCGGGAACATCAGCGTGCCCACCACGACCGCGATCGCCACGAGGAACGGGTTCGATTCGCGCAGGTGCGCCCGAACGTCGGCCCAGTGCACGTCGTGAAACACCCACCAGAGCAGGAACACGGTCAGCGCCAGGCCGATCGCCCCGCGCCACGGGATCTTCATCGGGAGTGTGTCAGAAGCTGGGTTCAGGAACGCGCGCGAGATCCAGCAGGTCGTAGATCTCCTCGAGCACGTCGGTTGCCGGCGCTCCTCCGGCGGCTCGCAGCGAATCACGCAGCGCGATGGCGCGTTCGAGCGCCGCGCGCCCGCGGTACAGCAATGCGTCCACGGGCACCGCGTCCTCCGGGAGCGCGACCGGCTCGGCGAAGCGCTCGCTCGACATCGAATCGAACGATGCGATCGCGGCGTCCAGCGACGAAGCTGCCGCCGCCGCCGCCGCCGCCGCCGCCGCCGCCGCCGGGCGCGGAGGCGCTGGCTGCGCGGGCGCCGGTTGCGCGGGCGCCGGCCGGGGCGAGGGTGGGGCGGCGGCTGGTGGTGTCACGGCGGAGAACACGCGCGCATGCTGTGCGGGCTGCGCTGCCGCCGGCGGGGGTGGCGGCGGGGGCGCGGCCGCGGGCGCCGCGGGCGCCGCGGGCGCATTGGCAGAGCCAAGCGAGCCCACGGCCGAGCGCACCTGGGTCATCCGGATGGGCACGGAATTCGGATCCACGGCGCGGGCGACCGGCGGCGGCGAGATGGTCGCGGCGAAGCTGGAGATCGCGTCCAGTGCGTGCGCCGTGAGGTCGCCGGTGCGCTCCAGGTACCCCTCGACCGTCTGCGCGACCGCCAGTTGGTCGAAGCTGGCCGCGGTCGCGCGTATGGCGCGGAGCGCGCGGCCCAGCTCACCCTTGGCCTGCTCGCGCTGGATGTCGTCGGCGGCCAGGCGTGCCTCGTCGATCACCCGGTGCAGGTGCTCGCCCAGACTCACCACCTCCATGCGGAACCGCTGCCCCGGCGTCGTGGGCGGGTGTTGCGACTTCTCGATGATGTGCGGACCGGCATCGTTGTAGAAGAGATTCGCGATCGGGACGACCCGGTCCGCCCCGCGCCCCTGCGCGTCCAGCGCGTCCAGCGCCGTGAGGAAGCCGCGGTATTGCGGCGTGGTCATCGTGATGCGCTGGCCACCGGCGAGGCCGGCGGCGAGCGCGCGCATCAGATCGGCCGCCGCGCGAAGCAGGGCGACCTGTTCGTGCGTGAGCGCACCCTCGCCCATCTCGAGCGGCCGGATGGCGGACTCCGCCGCCCCCGCGACTTCCCCGAGTCCCGGGATGTCCCTGACGCCCGCCACGCCGCGCAGGGCTCGGACGCGCGTGAGGACCGCGGTGGCGGCGGCGCGATCGTCGGGGCGCGTGGCCAGCAGTTCGAGTCCGGCGGCGATGTTGGTGCTCTCCGCGCCGAAGAAGGCGTTGCTCGCGATGGCGCTCCCGCCCGACGCGTCGGCGGAGAGGGGCTGGACGAACTGGGAGAGATCCGCGATGCGCTTCAGCGCCCAGGCATCTTCCGCCGGGGACCACGCCCGCGCGGACCGCACCAGGATCTTGAGATCATCGATCGCCGCCGTGAGCGCACCCTTCAGCGCCTCGTCCCACGCCAGCGCGCCCTGGCGCAGGGACCGGCCCACCACCTCCACCGTGGACGCCAGCTCCGCGAAGGACGCGAGCCGGGCCATCGTCGCGCTGCCGCGCAGCGCGCGCGCCAGCCGCTGGAGCGTTTCCGCGTCCGGTCCGGCCGGAGCCGCGCGCAGCAACAGCCCGTCGATCTGCTCGACGTACTCGCCCGCTTCGAGCACGAAGAAGTCGAGGAACGATGCGCCTGGCGTTGAGCTCATACCGAAGTCTAGGACGACGCTCGTACCGAGTCCATCACATGTCGCAGCTCGCGCACGGCCTCGGCGAGTCCAATGAACACCGCGCGGCTCACCACGGCATGCCCGATGTTCAGCTCCTCGATCGCGGGAATCCGCGCGACGGGGGCGACGTTGGCCACGGTGAGCCCGTGCCCGGCGTGCACCGCCAGGTCGAGCGAGGCGGCCAGCTGCGCGCACGTCTCGAGCGCGCGCAACGGGGCGTCATCGCCACCGCCGTGCGCATACGCGCCGGTGTGCAGCTCGACGGCCGCGGCGCCAAGCTCGCGCGAGAGCTCCACGACGCTCGGGTCGGGGCTGATGAAGAGACTCGTGCGAATGCCCGCGTCCTTCAGTCGCGCCAGCCCGTCGCGGAGGCGGTCGCCGTCCCGGGTGACGTCGAGCCCGCCCTCGGTGGTGATCTCCTGGCGGCGCTCGGGGACGATCGTCACCTGATGCGGACGCAGCCGCGTGGCGATGCCGATCATCTCGTCGGTGCAGGCCATTTCCAGGTTGAGGACCGTGCGAACGCCTCGCGCCATCGCCTCGATGTCGTGGTCCTGGATATGGCGGCGGTCTTCCCGCAGGTGCGCGGTGATCCCGTCGGCGCCCGCGTCCTCCGCGACGCGCGCGGCAGCCACCGGGTCGGGCTCGAGGCCGCGCCGGGCCTGCCGCAACGTGGCCACGTGATCGATGTTGATGTAGAGCCGCTGCCGCCGCGTGAGATTCCGTGTTGCTGGCATTTCCGCCACCCGCTAAGGTTCGAACATCGGGCGAAGCCGGAGAGTGCGCGCGTGAAGAAGCTAGCGATAGTCCTGCTGCTGGTGGTGGCCTGCCGACGGCAGGTGGAGGTCGGGTCGCCCACGACGCCGAATACGCCAGGCGCCTCGACGCCAACCGAAGCGCTGGTGACGTTCATGGCCGCGGCCAAGGCGCAGGACCTGCAGGCCATGTCGAACATCTGGGGCTCCACGGCGGGGCCCGCGCGCGCGACCCTGTCCCGCGAGCAATGGGAACAGCGCGAGATCATCATGATGGGCTGCCTCAAGCACGACAGCTATCGAATGCTTGGTGAAACGGCCGCCCCTGGCGGCGAGCGCGTGATCCCCGTCGAGCTGAAGTACCGGGACTTGACGCCCACGACAAATTTCTCGATGACCGTCGGACCGTCGGGCCGCTGGTACGTGAAAATCTTCGAGATGGATCCGCTGCAGACGATCTGCCAGGCCCGATAGGGGTCAGTGCTCGGTGAGTTCGATGAGAACGCCGGCGGTGGACGCCGGATGCAGGAAGGCGATGCGTTTGCCCTCGGCGCCGATGCGGGGTGTGTCGTCAATCAACCGGATGCTGGCTCGCCGGCAGCGGTCCAGGACGGCCGCGAGGTCGTCGACCGCGAAACAGATGTGGTGAATGCCGGGTCCGCGCCGGGCGATGAACTTGCCGATCGGAGAGTCCGGGGCTTCGGCCTCGAGCAATTCCACCAGCGAGTCGCCCGCGCGCAGGCCAGTGATGCGGGCGCCGTCGGCGTCATCGAGCGGTTCGAGGGTGGGGGGCAGTTGCAGGACGTCGCGATAGAACGGCAGGACCTGGTCGAGCACTTCAACGGCGATGCCGATGTGCGCGATCCGGGTGCCACGGGCCGTGGCGTTGTTCATGCGGGGGCGCTCCTGCGATGGGGGGGGGGGGCGCACAGAATCTATAGAATAGAGTGCCCGGCGCGCGGGCATTCGGGTCTCTCACGATGAAGGGAGGGGAGTGGACATGGCGGACAACACCCACGCGGTGACGGACGAGAACTTCGAGGCGGAGATCGAACAGCACGATGGCCTCGCCGTCGTTGACTTCTGGGCAACGTGGTGCGGACCGTGCCGGATGATCGCGCCGATCCTCGAACAGCTGGCCGGAGAGTACGCGGGGAAGGTCAAGGTGGCCAAGCTCGACGTGGACACGAACATCAAGACCGCCACGCGATTCAACGTGCGGTCCATTCCGCTGCTGCTGTTCTTCAAGGACGGCAAGGTCGTGGATCAGATCGTCGGTGCCGTGCCCAAGACGCACATCGAAACCAAGCTTCAGCAGCACGCGGCATAAGACGCCGGGCGGTGGCTGGCTCCCGGCATTGCCGGGGGTGATGCCGCGGCCGATATTGCGTTCACATGCCTGCGATCGTCGCGGGGCTTCGCTTCCCGCACGCGCGAGTGCTGTTGCCTCGCACCCGCCTCGCTTACGTCCATCTTCGCAACCTGCTGACCGACGCCAAGCGCGACCGGTCGGCGCGCGTGTCCGGTTACGTGGCGGTGTGGCTGCCGGAGGAGTTCGTCCTGCTGTATCTCCAGCGCGGCGAGATCGTGAACGCGACGATCATGGACAAGACCGGCTGGCGTCCCACCGCGATCAGTTCGGCGCTGGAGCGCATCCCTGCGGAACCCGAATACGGCGAGATCTGCTTTCACGAAGCCGACAACGATCAGTTGGCGTCCATGTTCACCGCCCAGACCGAACGGGAGGATCCGTGGCCACACGATCTCCAGGTGGCCGATCCCGCGGCGCTGTTCCCGTTCCTGATGTCGGTGATGTTCGACGGCGTCGTGGAGATCGTGTCCGATGGCACGGTGAACTACCTGCTGTTTCGCGCGGGGGCGGTGGAGCGCGCCTTCCTGTCCTTCCAGGCCACCGGGTCGATCGTGGAGCGCGTGGCCAAGCTGTTCGCCCCGGGCAGCCGGGTCACGGAAGGGAAGTTCCGCCGGTGGCAGTCTGTCGATCCGCTGCCGGTGCAGGCGGCGCCCGCGCTGATCCAGGCCTACCGCGATCTGAGTAACGCCCTCGTGCAGCGACTCGTGTCCGACGGTCGCGAGAGCGCGCCCGCGATCGCGGAACAGGCGCGCCAGAACCTGATGCACCAGCACCCGGAGCTGGAGAGCTTCTCCATCGGCAACCGGCCCACGCGCGAGCCCATCGCCGACTCGGACCGGCTCACGGGCGCGATCGCGTCCTGGCTCGCGGAGGTCATGTGGGCGGCGGCCGATCACGATTCGGCGCCACCCGAGGCGCTGCTGAAGGAACTCACGTGGGAGCGGCGTCACATGTTCCAGTCCGCCGGATTCTACGACCGGATGCCGTGGAAGGTGATGTGACGGCATGACGCCCGACGAGCCGTCATCGACGCGCGATCCAGGGACGTTGTACATCGTCAGCACCCCCATCGGCAACATGGGGGATTTTTCTTTCCGTGCGGTCGAGGTGCTGCGGTCCGCCAGCGTGGTGCTGGCGGAGGACACGCGCCATTCGCGCGCGCTGCTGGACCGGTATGACATCGGGACGCGGATGTCGTCGTACCACGAGCACAACGAAGCGAAGGTTACGCCACGGCTCGTGGAGCGCCTGCGGGCCGGCGAGGACATCGCGCTGATCACCGACGCCGGAACGCCGCTGCTGTCCGATCCGGGCGAACGACTGGTTCGGGCCGCGATCGACGCGGGGATCTCCATCGTTCCGGTGCCTGGCGCTTCCGCGCTCCTGCCGGCGCTGGTCGCGTCCGGGCTGCCCGCCGACTGCTTCACCTTCTTCGGGTTCCTGCCGCGTCGCGGGAAGGAGCGGGCCGGTGTGCTCGACGCGATCGCCTCGTCACGGCATACGGCCGTCCTGTACGAGGCGCCCGGACGCGTGGCCGATTCGCTGCGGGATCTGGCGGACCGGGCGGGCGGCGAGCGCGCGGCGGTCGTTGCCCGCGAGATGACCAAGCAATTCGAGGAGTTCAGGCGGGGAACGCTGGAGGCCTTGTGCGCGTATTACACAGATGCGCCGCCGCGAGGGGAAGTCGTGATCGTGATTGCCGGAGCCGCGCCCGCGGTGCCGGACGAAGCCGCGCTGTCGGGCGACGCGCGCGCGCTGCGCGCGAGCGGACTGAGCGTCCGCGACGTAGCGGCCGAGCTGGCCAGCCGTGGCGTGCCGCGCAATGTGGCGTATCGGCTGGCGCGCGCGGCGGAGATCGGAGATGCGACATCTGCAACGGGCGCGGAATCGGTCGCGGACGTGGACGATGTCTAGGTCGCGCGCGCTGGTGCTGCTGGGCGCAGCCGTCGCCGTGACGCTGCTCTCGGCCGCCCATGCGCCACGTCCCCTGTCCCACGGACACGGTGCAGCCGCCGGCGGTCATGCGGCGTCCATCCGTCTGACCATCGCGCGCCTCCAGTACGACGGCGGTGGCGACTGGTATGCGAACCCGTCCAGCCTGCCGAACCTGCTGGAGGCGATCCGGCTGCGCACGTCGCTCAAGGTAGAGCAGGCAGAAGTCCGGGTTCGGCTCACTGACGAGCGGCTCTGGGATTTTCCGTTCCTGCACGCCACCGGGCACGGGAACATCCGCCTGAGCGACGCGGAGGTCGCGCGACTGCGGGAGTACCTCCTGCGCGGCGGGTTCCTGCACGTCAGTGACAACTACGGCCTGGACACCGCGTTCCGACGCGAGATCGCCCGCGTCTTTCCCGAGCGTCCGCTGGTGGACGTGCCGGTGACGCATGCGATCTACCATCTGGTGTACGAGTTCCCGAACGGCGTGCCGAAGATCCACGAGCACGACGGGAAACCCGCGCGCGGGTTCGGGATATTCATTGGCGATCGCCTGGCGGTGTTCTACGATTATGAGAGCGACCTTGGCAACGGCTGGGAGGATCCCACGGTGCACAACGATCCACCCGAGCTGCACGAGGCGGCGCTCCGCATGGGCATCAACCTCTTCACGTACGCGGTCTCCAGCAGGCCCCTGCCATGACCGTCATCGAATTCGTCGAGCGCGAGCGCGCCCGGCTGCGCCTGATGGACGTCGCGGCAGCGGTTTCGCTGCTGCTGGTGGTGAGCGTGAGCATCATCGCGGCGGGCGCCCTGCTGCTCGGTGAGTCGCGGTGGATCGCGCTGCCCCGGGCGACGCCGGCGCTGGTGTGGACCGTGCTCGCGCTCGCGAACGGCGGGGTAATCTGGTGGGCGGGGCGGCGCTTGCGCCGCGAGCTGGCGCGGCCGGCGGTCGCGGCGGTGATCGAGCGGGAGCAGACGCTGCGCGCCGGCGCGCTGCGGGGCGTCATGGAAGTGGACGAGGGGAGCGCGCTGGGCCGGCGGGCGGACCGGGCGCTGGCGGCGCAGCTCGCCGGACGCGGCCCGCGTCTCGCGCCCGCGATGCAGCGCGCGAGCCGGCTGCGCGCCCTGCGCGCGCTCGGCGTGGCGGTTGTCACGCTGGCGCTGCTCCTGGGGGCCGCGCCGTGGCTCAGCGACGGGTTGCTCGCCATTCGCCATCCGATCGCCGCCTGGCGCGGGACGCTGATTCCGGCGCTCCGGTTCGCGGACCTGCCGGACGAGCTGCTGCGCGGGGAGTCGCTGCGCATCGTCATCGAGGCGGGCGGGCGCCGCACGCTGCAGCTGCGGTCGCGCGCCACCGGTGAGGGGTGGCGCGACATGACGCTCACGGTGGACAGTCTCACCGGCCGGGCCGGCACCACGCTGGGACCCGTGCGCGGCGACCTGATCCTGGTCGCGTCCGATGGGCGGAGCGCCACCGACACAACGATCGTCCGCGTGACCGACCGGCCATTCGTCGGCGGCGTGGTGCTGCGCGCGCTCTACCCGGCGTACCTCGGGCGCGGCCCGGAAGGACTGCCGGTGGGCGAGCTGGCGCGCGTGCCGCGCGGGACCATCATCGAGATCGACGGGCGCGCGTCCTCCACGCTCGATCGGGTGTACGTGCGCGGCGAACGCGACTCGGTGGTGTTCCGCACCAGCGGCCACTCGTTCGCCGGGCGGATGCAGCCCACGGCCGGCGGACGCTGGGACTGGTTCGCGTTCGGGCCGCGCGGTGCCATCGACGACGTGCCGCTCCCGCTGGAGATCGAGGTCATTCCGGACTCCGCGCCGCGCATCGAGCTGGTCTCGCCGGCCACGGACACGGTCATCGCGACCACGGACCGCGTGATGCTCGAGGTCACCGCGACCGACGATCACGGGCTGTCGTCCATCGAGTTGCACACCGCGCGGCACCCCGCGGGCGGGCGCGCCGAGGCCGTGGTCGCGCAGCGGCTGTCGTCGTCGCAGGGCACGGTGTGGAACGGCACCCCCACGGTGGACATGTCCACGCGCGGGCTGCACCCCGGCGACGCGCTGCGGCTCACGATCGTGGCGGTGGACAACTCGCCGTGGGCCCAGCGCGGTGAATCGCGCGAGCTGGTGCTGCGCGTGCCGACGATGGAGGAGCGGCGTTCGCTCGCGCGGGACGCGGCGGATTCCGTGGTCAACGAGGCCGTGTCCGCCGCGGCGGCGCAGAAGTCGCTCGAACAGCGCACGACGGACGCATCCCGCGAGCGCGGCGACCGGGCGAACGAGAACGCCGCGAGCCCCGGCGCCGACGCGGCGCGGGGGGGGGGGAGCGCGCGAACGCGAAATGAGCTTCGCGTCCGCGGAAAAGGCGCGCGCGCTGGCGCAGGAACAGCGCGAACTGGCCGACCGGGTGGAGCAGCTGAAGGAGGCGGCGGCGCAACTCGAGGAGCAGTTGCGGCAGGCGTCTGCCCTCGACTCCGCCCTGGCCAGCCAGCTGCGCGAGGCGCAGGACCTTTTGCGCGACGCGCTCACGCCGGACATGCTGGCGCAGATGCAGAAGCTCGAGAACGCCACGCGCGATCTGTCGGGCGAACAGGCGCGCGACGCGCTGAAGGACCTCGCCGAGATGCAGCGGCGCCTGCGCGAGCAATTGGAGAAGAGCGCGGAAATGCTCAAGCGCGCGGCGCTGGAAGGCGCGATGGAAACGCTCAAGGATGAAGCGAAGGACATCGCCGGGCAGCAGCGCGAACTGGCGGACTCGTCGCGGTCGATGGGCCAACGAGAGGGTAACGAACAGGGGCGCCAGCTCGCGGATCGCTCGGAGCGCCTGTCGAATGATGTCGGGAAGCTGCAGGACCGGCTCGCCGGCCAGAAGGCCGACGCCGCGGCGCAGAAGGCCGCCTCCGCCAGGGAGAATGCGTCTGCGTCGGAGGAGTCGATGCGGCAGCAGGACGCGCGTGGTGCCTCCGAGAAGATGGAGCAGGCCGCGCAGGACATGCAGGATGCCCGCGACCAGCAGGTGGGCGAATGGAAGAAGGAGCTGACCGAGGCGCTCGACGAATCCATCCAGGAGCTGCTCCAGATGGCGCGCGAAGAGTCCGCGATGGAACAGCAGGCGCGGGCGGCGGGAGAGGACAATGCGAAGCGGGACCAGTTGCGCGGCCAGCAGAGCGCCGTGAAGCAGGGAGTGGAGCGGACCGCGGAGCGCCTGCAGCGGGAAGCGCAGAAGTCATCGCTGGTGTCCGGTCGCGCGCAGCGGGCGATGGCCGAGGCGTCGCAGCGCGTGGAGCAGGCGATGCAGCAGACGACGGAGCCGCGCGGCGGACAGCAGACCGCGAGTTCGCTTGGCGAGGCGGCCGAGGCGCTGAATCGGGCGGCGGCCGCGCTGGCGCGCGACCGGGAACGCGCGAACAGCGCGAGTTCGGCAACCGGCTTCGCGGAAATGATGCAGCAGCTGCAGGAGATGGCCCGTCGCCAGGGATCGATCAACGCGCAGGCGCAGGGACTGATGCCGATGCCCGGCCAGGGGCAAATGGGCGCGGACGCGCAGGCCACCGCGCGCGCCCTTGCCCGCCAGCAGCGCGGCATCGCCAACCAGCTGGACGAGCTGGGCGACGCCGCGGGCGGCGAACGGGCCGGCGAACTCGCGAAAGAGGCACGGCAGCTTGCGGAAGCGCTCGAGCAGACGCGTGTGGACGCGGCGACGGTCGCGCGCCAGCAGCAGCTCTTCCGCCGGCTGCTCGACGCCGGACGGTCGCTGGAGAAGGAGGAGCGCGAGGACGACCAGGAGAAGCGTGAAGCCCGTGCGGCGTCCGGCGACGACCGCTTCGACCCGGGGAGCGGCGCGGCCTCCGGCAGCGCGGCGTCGCGGTTCCGCGAACCCGCGTGGAGCGATCTGCGCGGGCTGACGGCCGATGAGCGTCGGGCGATTCTCGAGTATTTCAAGCGAATCAATGCGCCCCGGCCGTAGCGCGTTCCTGTCAGCGGCGTGCCGAAAGCCGCTGGCGGTGCTGCTCGTGATGGCATTCAACGTATTACCGGCACAGGCGCCGCCCACCGGGGACTCGACGTCGTTCTTTCGCGCGCTCGCGCTCGAGGACTCGGGGAAGTACCGCGAGGCAGCGGCGTTGTTTCGCCAGGCGCTGTCCGGCCCGTCGGCGGTGAGCGCGCTACTCGGGCTGGAGCGCTCGTACGCCGAGATCGGATGGACCGACTCGCTGCTCGCGCCGCTCGACACCATGATCCGCGCGAATCCGCACGAGGCGATATTTCGCGCGGTCCAGCTGCGCAGTCTGCAGACCCTGGGACGCGACACGGACCTGACCGTGGCGTTCGAGCGCTGGACGCAGGACGTGCCGCGGGATCCGCGGCCGTATCGCGAGTACGCGCGGCTGCTGCTGGAGCGTGGTCTGGCGCAGCGCGCGGACAGCGTGCTGCTGCGCGCGCGCGCCGCGCTGGGCGCCACCGGCGATTTGCAACTCGAGATCGCGCAGACGCGCGCGGCGATGGGGCAGTGGGAGGAATCCGCGGCGGCCTGGCGCGCGGCGCTCGCGTCGGCGCCGTATCTCGAGCAGGCGGCCGGGTATGCGCTGACGCCGGCGCCGACCGCGATTCGCGACGCGATCCGGGCGCAATTCTTCGCGCCGCCGCTGCTGGTGGCCGCGCGGCGCGCGCTCGCCACGCTGGAGGCGGCGTGGGGTTCGCCCGCCAACGGATGGCTGGCCCTGCGCGACCTGCCGCCGGACAGCACGAGCGCGGCGGCCTGGCTGGACTTCGCGGGGCGGGCGGAGGCGGAGGAGCGCTGGACTCACGCGCGAGAAGCCCTGTCGTCCGTGCTGCGCTGGCGCGCGTCGCCGGAGATTTCGCTGCGGGCGGCGATCGCGGCTCTCAACAGCGGCGATCCGGCCGGAGCCCTCGCCATCGCGCCGCTGACCGCCGATGGTGCGGACTCGGCCCGCGTGGCGCGCACCCTCCTGCCGGTACACGTGCGCGCGCTGGCCGCGCTGGGACGCCCCGCCACGGCCGAACGGCTGGTTGCCTCCTACGATCGGTGGCTCACGCCCACGAGCAAGGCGACGCTGGCGCGGTCGATTGCCTTCGGCTGGGTGCGGATCGGCGACATGACGCGGGCGCGCGGCGCGCTACGCTCCGCGGGGCCGGAGGCCGATTCGAGCGACGCGGCCGGATGGCTGGCGCTCTACACCGGCGACCTGAAGAGCGCGCGCAAGCTGCTGCGTTCCAGCGGGGACGCCTCGCCAGAGCTCGCCCTGGCGCTCGCGCTCATCGCGCGCATCAAGGACGACACCGCGGTGCAGCTGGGCCAGGCGTTCCTGACGCTGGCGCGCGGCGACACGGCGCGCGCGGCGACGGCGCTGCTGGAATCCATTGACCACCTGCCTACGGTCGCGTCGCTGCTGCTGTACACCGCCGCGCAGCTGCGCCTGGCATCCCGGGACGAGGCGGGCGCGGTCCCCCTCTGGACGCGCGTGGTGCAAGAGTATGCCTCCAGCGCGGAGGCCCCGGCGGCGGAGCTCGAGTGGGCGCGATCGCTGCGGCGCGGCGGCGACCGTGCGTCGGCGGCCGGACGGCTGGAGCACCTGATTCTCACGTATCCAGGCAGTGCGCTGGTGCCGCAGGCGCGGCGCGATCTCGAGCTCCTGCGCAATACGAGGGGGGGGGCAATACGATTCCCCCCCCCCTCCCCCCTCGCCAACGCCATGAGGTCCGGACGTTCACGCCTCATCGTCGCCGTGGCCGTCGTCGGCGCGGCGCTGCTGCTCCCGCCCCGGGCCGCCGCGCAGCACCTCGTGATTCCCATGGACGACGACCAGCGCAACCACCTCAAGGCGTACGGCCTCACGTACCATGCGATCAAGGCGGGGATGAAGGCCGAGTGGCTGCTGAACTATCGCGGAGGATCCTTCCTGCTGCCCGACACGCCCGAACTTCGGCGGCGCGCCGGGCTCGACGGGATCTCTCTTCAGGCGCTGGACCAGGGCGGGCTGGCGACCATTCGCGGCGAGATCGCAGGCGGCAACATGGACGCGATCCCACTGGAGAAGGCGCCGCGCGTGGCCGTGTACACGCCGCCGGACGCCCTGCCATGGGACGACGCCGTGACGCTGGCGCTGAAGTATGCCGGTATCGAGTACACGCCCATCTATGATGTGGAGGTGCAGCGGGGCGACCTCGCGAACTTCGACTGGCTGCACCTGCATCACGAGGACTTCACGGGCCAGATGAACAAGTTCCACCTTGGCTATCGCGATGCGCCCTGGTTCGTGGATCTCGTGCAGAAGAACACCACCACGGCCCGCGTGCTCGGGTTCTCGAACATTCCGGAACTGAAGAAGAGCGTCGCGGAGCAGATCCGCCAGTTCGTGGAGCGTGGCGGGTTCCTGTTTGCGATGTGCGGCGCCACCGAAACGCTCGAGCTGGCGATGGCGGGCGCCGCCGTGGACCTCGCCGGGCCCTTCGCGGACGGCACGCCGATGGACCAGAACGCCGACGCCAGGATGGAATGGAAGCGCTCCTTCGCGTTCCAGGCCGCCCGCATCGAGCAGTCGCCGTTCGTGAACTCCATGAGCAGCATCGACGGGCACCAGGTGAACGTGCCGGGGCGACGCCAGCCGCTGGGTGCGTTCACCCTGTTCAACTTCTCGGCGAAGTTCGATCCGGTCGCGGCGATGCTGGTGCAGGGTCACCGCACCGTCATCAGCGATTTCTATGGCGTGACCACCAGCTTCAACCGGTCCGCGCTCAAGCCGAACGTCACCGTGCTCGCCTTCGAGGAAGGCGCGCCGTGGGTGAAGTACGTGCACGGCGACTATGGCAAAGGCACGTGGACCTACTACGGCGGACACGATCCCGAGGATCCGCAGCACGCGATCGGCAGCCCACCCACGGACCTGTCGCTGCACCGGAGCAGCCCGGGGTACCGGTTGATCCTGAACAACGTGCTTTTTCCCGCGGCAAAGAAGAAACCGCTCAAGACCTAGTCGCGACGCGCGAGTATCTTGCTGTCGTGCCCGCGACCCTGCCCACGGCCACCTCCCGCCTGAATCCCAAAGCCGCCGCGGCGATGCGCGCGGCCATCCGGCTGGCCGGCGGACGTGAAGTGTGTTTCGCCTGCGCGCTCGACGACGACCGGACGATCGTGACCGCGCGCGTCGTGGCCCGCGGAGCTGCCGCCGCCGTGCTCGCGCTTCCGGGGTTCGCCGCCCGCGGCGAGATGCTGGTGCACAACCACCCGTCCGGACTGCTGGAGCCGTCCGACGCGGACATGCAGGTGGCGGCGCGCGTCTACGACGACGGGATCGGTTTCGGCATCATCAATAACGACGCGGACGCACTGTATGTCGTGGTCGAAGTGCCGAGCGACACGCCGGAGCAGCCCATCGCGCGCGAGGAGATGGACCGCGACCTGGGGGAGGACGGCGCGATTGCCCGCGCGCACCCGCGCTACGAGGATCGTCCCAGCCAGCGGGCGATGGCGTCGCGCATCGCCACGCTGTACAACACCGGCGGCATCGGCCTGCTCGAGGCGGGCACCGGTGTCGGCAAGTCGCTGGGGTACCTCGTTCCCGCGCTGCGCTGGGCAGCGCGCAACAAGGAACGCACGATCGTGTCCACCAACACGATCAACCTCCAGGAACAACTGGTGGGGAAGGACCTGCCCTTCCTGGAGAAGGCGCTCGACGACCAGCCGGTGCGATTCGCGCTGCTGAAAGGCTGGCGGAACTATCTGTGCCTGTTGCGCCTGGAGCAGGCGGAGTCGGCGGAGGCCACGCTGTTCGACGACGGCATGCGCGACGACGTCTCCGCGATCGCCGGCTGGGCATCGCGCACGAAAGACGGGTCGCTGGCCGACCTGCCGTCGCCGCCGCGCTCCGAGGTCTGGGACGAAGTGGCCGCGGAGCCGGACCTGTGCCAGCGCTTTTCCTGCAAGCACTTCGAGAAGTGCTTCGTGTTCCAGGCGCGGCGGACGGCGGCGGAAGCCGACGTCATCGTGGTGAACCATCACCTGCTGCTCTCGGACATCGCGGTGCGACGCGCGACGAACAACTGGGCCGATGCGTCCGTCCTGCCGGCGTACTCGCGCCTCGTGGTGGACGAGGGCCATCACCTGGAGGACGCTGCGGCGAGCCACCTGGGCGTGAGCGTCACACGCCGCGGGCTCCAGCGCCTGTTCGGCCGGCTGGAGCGGCGCGGACGCGGCTTGCTTCCCGCGTTGGTCACGCGGCTCAACAGCACGCGCGATCTCATGAGCGTCGCCAGCGTGGACCTGGTCGAAGAGCGCCTGGGGCCGGCGGTGCGCGGCGCGCGTGAGCGGTCCACCATGCTGTTCGATCTCCTCGACACGCTGCTGGAGGAATCCGGCACGCCGGTGTTGCGCCTCACGGACGGGTTCGCCGCGCATCGCGCCTGGGACTCGGGGCTGCGGGTGGCACTCCAGGATACGTTCGGCGAACTGGCGATCCTCAGGGACGGATTGCAGATCGTTGGCGAGCGGCTGGAGAGCAACGCGAATCTGAACGATGCGGGCGCGTCGCTCTTCGCCGAAATTCGCGCCGTGACGCGACGGCTGGAGTCAGCCGGCGAGGCACTGCGCGAGACGCTCCAGCCAGCGCCCGGCGCGAAAACCGTGCGCTGGCTCGAGGCCAGGGCCGCGGGAGGGGGGGGGAGGGGGGAGGGAGGGCGCGAGCGATCGGTGACGGCCACGAGCGTGCCGCTCGATCTCGCGCCCATTCTGCGCGAGGATCTCTTTCGCCGTGTGAAGACGACGATCGTCACGAGCGCGACGCTTGCCACCGACGGCAGCTTTGCGTTCCTCCGGCAGCGCCTCGGGTTGACCGAGGACGACGTCGAGCCGGCCACTGCGGTGTTCGCGTCGCCCTTTCACTATGACATCCAGTCGCTGCTGGCGATTCCGTCGGACATTCCGGTGCCGAACGCCGATCCGCGCGGCCACGCCGCGGCGGTGATCGAGATTCTGCTGGACGTTGCCGAGGCGTCGGACGGCGGGCTGTTCGGCCTGTTCACGAGCCACAAGGATGTTCGCCTGATGGCCGCGGAGCTGCGCCTGCGCGGCTTCGACAAGCGGTGGCCGCTGCTGGTGCACGGCGAACATTCGCGGGACCACCTGCTGGAACGCTTTCGCGCGTCGCGGCAGAGCGTGCTGCTCGGCACCGCGTCGTTCTGGGAGGGGGTGGACGTGCCGGGCGACGCACTCCGCGGGCTGATCATCGCGAAGTTGCCGTTCAAGGTGCCGACCGAGCCGCTCACCGCCGCCCACTGCGAGGCGATCGAGCGCGCGGGCGGCGACGCGTTCGCGGACTACATGTTGCCGCACGCCGCGCTGCGTCTCAAACAGGGGTTCGGACGACTCATTCGCACCAGCACCGACAGCGGGGTGGTGGTCGTGGCCGATCCGCGCGTGGTGCGGATGGGGTACGGCGCGCACCTGCTGCGCGGGCTGCCGCCCGCGCGCCGGATCGTGGGAAGCTGGGCTGACCTTCGCGACGACGTCCGCAAGTTCTACCGGCTGAACGCATCGAAGCAGAGCTGATCCGCGAAATCCGCGAAATCCGCGTAAATCCGCGTAAATCCGCGAAATTAGATTCACTGGAATGCGACTCACGAAAATCGTCTGCGTGGGCAGGAACTACGTCGAGCACGCCAGGGAGCTCGGCAATGAAGTGCCCAGGGAGCCGCTGATCTTCCTCAAGCCGCCGTCGAGCCTGATCGGCGACGGGCAACCAATCCGCCTTCCAGCCGTGTCGAAGCACGTGGAGTACGAGGGGGAGATCGGCGTCGTCATCGGCACGCGTCTGGCGCAGGCGGGAGAGCGCGAAGCGCGCGCGGCCATCCTGGCGATCGCGGCCGTGAACGATGTCACCGCACGCGATCTGCAGAAGTCCGACTCGCAATGGACGCGTGCGAAGGGCTTCGATACGTTCTGTCCGGTAGGACCGCCGGGTGAGGTACCCAACGATCTCGCGGCACTGCAAGTACTTACAAGAGTCAACGGGGTCGAGCGCCAGCGGGGTAGTGCCTCGCAGATGGCGTTTTCGATTCCCATGCTGTTGTCGTACATCTCGAATGTCATGACGTTGGAGCCCGGTGACCTCGTGTGCACCGGCACGCCAGCGGGAGTCGGGACCCTCCAGCCCGGCGACGTGGTAGAAGTGGAGGTACCCGGCGTGAGCCTGGTGCGAAATCCCGTCGTGGGACCATAGAGGCCGACTTGCCCCAACTCGCCAAACGATTCGAGACGCTTCCGGAGTACGTGCTTGCGCGTATCCCACAGCGGAAGCGCGAGCTGCTCGGGCGCGGCGTGGATGTCATCGATCTCGGCGCGGGGGACGCCGATCTCATGCCGCCGGAAGCGGCGCTCCGACGCCTGACCGAGGTGGCGTACATCCCATCCATGAACCGCTATGGCTTCGGCATGGGCCTCGTGGCGTATCGCGAAGCGGTGTCCGCGTGGATGGAGAAGCGATTCGGCCTGCGCTTCGATCCGTTGAAGGAGATCGTTCCGTTGATCGGGTCCAAGGAAGGCATCTCGCACCTCGCGCTCGCCTACATGGAGCCGGGGCGCGTGGCGATCGTCCCCGAACCGGGCTACAACTCGTATATCGGCGGCTCGCTGCTGTCCGGTGGGGAGGTTCACAAGTACGCACTCCGGCCGCGCACCGACTTCCTGGTAGACCTGGACGAGATTCCCGCGGACGTGCTGAAGCGCACCAAGGTCCTGTACCTGAACTACCCGAACAATCCGACGGCCGCGGTCGCGCCGCGGGACTATCTCGAGCGCGTCGTGCAACGCTGTCGTGAACTGGACATCCTCCTCGTGTACGACAACGCCTACTCGGAATTGGCGTTCGATGGGTACGTGCCGCCGAGCATCTTCGAGATCGACGGCGCGCGGGACGTGGCCATCGAATTCCACTCGATGTCCAAGACGTACAACATGACGGGGTGGCGCTGCGGCTGGGCGGTGGCGCGTCCGGAGATCGCGGGGGCGCTGGCGAAGGTGAAGAGCTTCGTGGACACGGGGCAGTTCATGGCGGTCCAGGCGGCCGCGGTCGCGGCGCTGGAAAGCTGGGCCACGTTCCTCCCCCGCAACCGCGAGATCTTTCGCGAGCGGCGCGACGCGGCGGTGTCCGCCTTCCGCGCCGCGGGATTCGAGTGCGAGACGCCGAAGGCCACGATGTACCTTTGGGTCCCGCTCCCCGGCCACATCCCGAGCGCGCACTTCGCCGAGCGTCTCATGGAGGACGAGGGCGTGATCGTGCTGCCCGGGTCCGGGTTCGGCGCGGGCGGGGAAGGATTCTTTCGCATCTCGTTCATCGCGTCGCCGACGCGCATCGCGCAGGCGGCGGAGCGCGCCGGACGCGTGCTGAAGCAGCTGGCCGCGGCCGAACCCGGCGCGCGCGCCACCGCGGGCGTGTCGTGAAGAAAGCCGAGCGCCCTGCGCGCTGGTGGATTCTCTCGCTCGTCGTGCACGGCGCGCTCGTCGTGGCGCTCGCCAACGTGGTGTTCCGGTATCCGCTGGGACAGATCATGGATGCGCCAGCCAGGGTGCGGCCGGAGCGGATTCAATACCTCGTCCTGCCCGCGGCGCCGATCGAAGGGTCCGGGAGCGCCGTCGCGCCCACGTCGGGGGGTACGCCCGCGCCGCTGGAGGCGCCGAGGGACGTGCCGGTGCGTGTTCCGCCGCCCGACACGGGCGCGTCGCAATCGGCCGGCGGCACCGGGTCCGGGCGGGATGCAGATGGGGTGGGACTGGCCACCGGCGTCGAGCCGCGACGGCCGGATCCGCGCATCGCGCTGCTCACGGGGCCGATCGCACACGTGCCTCGGAGCCTGTCGGAGGACGTGGACAGCATCGTGAGTTTCGCGATCGGGATCTACAACGATTCGATGCAGATCGCCGCGAGACAGCGGCAGCCGGGCGACTGGAGCGTGAAGGGCAAGGATGGCAACGTGTGGGGCTGGGACCAGACGGGCATTCGGCTCGGCAAGTTCTCGATCCCCAATGCGCTGCTGGCCCTGCTGCCCCTGAACATGTCCTCGTCGACCTCTCCGATCGAGGCGCGGACGGCTGCCTTCATCCGTCGCGACATCATGGAGAACGCGCGGCGCGCCGTCTCGGAGGACGAGTTTCGCGCGGCCGTGAAGCGCATTCGCGAGCGAAAGGACAGCGAGCGTCGCGCGCGCCAGCTCGCCGAAACGAATCGCGAGCCGCCGTCAGACCAGTAACGCCTGACGCGTGACCGGTGACTACTCCCGCGTCACGGGTATCAGTGGAGCTGCTGCGGGACGGTCGCGTCCTCGCTCGTCTCGCGCGCGATCTCCTGCTCGAAGAACGGCCGGAAGATGCCGCACACCACGCCGAGCACGGCGAAGTCGTCATGCGGCCCCACCTCGATCGAGCGCTCGCCCGCACTGGCCGGTGCCAGCACGGTGACGCCGCCGCGGCGCGTGAACGTCTTCACGGTCGCCTCGAGGCCAATCCGCGCCGCAACGATGTCACCGTCCTTCGGAGCCAGGGACGGCGAGACCATCACGAAGTCGCCGTCCATGATGCCGCGACCGGTCATGCTGTCGCCCCGCACCTTGAGGAGAAATACATCCTCGCTGGGAAGGAACCGGCGATCCAGCGTCACGTACCCGGTGCGGTGTTCCGGGATGAGCGCGGGCTCGCCCGCGTGCACCTTTCCGTAGTACGGCACCGGCTGGGTAGCGCCCGCCGCGGCGAATCCCAGCAGCCGCACACCGCGCGACCGTGACTCGTCGCGCTCGATATACCCCTTGCTGGCCAGCGAGTGCAGCAGGTCGGACACGGTCTTCGTGGACTTGATGCGGAACTTCTTCGCGATCTCGCGAATACTCGGCTGGTACGTGTTCTCGGCGAGAAAGTCTATCATGTAGTGATAGACTCGACGCTCGATCGGAGTCAGCGGCTCGGTCATGGCGCCCGTCAGCTGGACGTGGCGACCGTGCGCGGAATGGACCCCGGCCGGCAACTCACGTGTTTGCGCCAATATGGGCGCGGCTCGTGGGCGGGTCAACCAGACGTTTGCTTCAGCGCGCCCCGGGGCGCCGGCCGTCAGGCGCTCAGGTACCTGATGGCGGCGTCCACGCGCGCCATCGAGCGCTCGCGCCCGAGCATCTGGAGCACGTCGAAGATGCCTGGGCTGACCGTGAGCCCGGTGAGCGCAACTCGCAGCGGCTGAAACACCTTGCCCCCCCCCCCCGTGGTGCCCAGCGATTCGGCCAGCGTCCGCAGCGACTTTTCGAGCGCGGCCGGCGACCAGTCCGTCGTCCCGGCGAGCTGGTCGCGCGTGGCACTGAGCAGCGACTTCGTGGCGTCGCGATCCTTCCACTGCTTTGCGACGGCCTCCGGGTCGTACTCGATGTCGTCCCGCAGGAAGGGAAGTGCCTGGCGCACGATGTCATCCACGGTGCGCGCGCGGATCTTGAGCAGTTCCAGCAAGGTGAGAAACCAGTCACGTCGCGCGTCCACATCGCGTTGCGTCGCGAGCCCGGCGCGCTCGAGTCCACGGGCCACGACCGGCAGCAGGTCCTCGGCCGCGGTGCGGCTCAGATGCTGGCCGTTCATCCACTCCAGCTTCTGCGGGTCGAAGACGGCGGCCTTCTTCGACAGATGGTCGGTGGAAAAGAGCCGCACCATGTCGTCCATCGACATGACTTCGATGTCGTTCCCGGGCGACCATCCGAGGAGCGCGAGGAAGTTCAGCATCGCGCCGGGCAGGATTCCCATGTGCTGGTAGTCGCCGACTGCGGTGGCGCCGTGACGCTTGCTCAGCTTCTTGCCGTCCGTGCCATGGATCATCGGCAGGTGCGCGAACTTCGGGATGGCGGCGCCAAGCGCCTCGTACAGCATGATCTGCTTGGGCGTGTTGGAGATGTGATCGTCGCCGCGCATCACGAGCGTGACGGACATGGCGATGTCGTCCGACACAACGGCCATGTTGTAGATCGGCGTTCCGTCGGTCCGAAGGACCACGAAATCGTCGATGTCCTTGTTCGGAAAGGTGATGTCGCCGTGCACCACGTCGTGCCAGGTGGTCGAGATGCCGTCGGGAACGCGGAACCGGATGACGTGCGGCTCGCCCGCGGCCACGCGCCGCTCGATTTCGTCCGGTGCAAGCCGGTCACAGCGCCCGTCGTAGCGGAACGCTCGCTTGCCCGTTTCCGCTTCCTTGCGACGCTGGTCCAGCTCGGCGGCGGTGCAGAAGCACCGGTATGCCCTGCCGCGCTCGAGCAGCGCGCGCGCGTCCGCCTGGTGGCGCGCGAGGTTGGCCCCCTGGTACACGACGTCGCCGTCCCAGCCCAGGCCCAGCCACTCGAGTCCGTCGAAGATCGCGCGCGTGCTCTCGTCCGTGCTCCGTGCCCGGTCGGTGTCCTCGATGCGCAGCAGGAAGTCGGCGCCGTAGTGCTTGGCGTAGAGCCAGTTGAACAGTGCCGTGCGGGCGCCGCCGACGTGAAGGAATCCGGTGGGCGAAGGGGCGAATCGAAGTCGGTCAGCCATGATGAAGAAAAAAAGACTCATCGCAGCGATGAGTCCGTCGTGAACGGAGCGAGAGGGATTCGAACCCTCGATACGGGTATAAGCCCGTATAACGGTTTAGCAAACCGTCGCCTTCAGCCTCTCGGCCATCGCTCCCGGAGCACGTAATCTAGCCGGACGGCGGCTGCTCGCTACCGCGAAGAGGTCAGGGCCGCGCATGAACCCGTGAGACCATCCTGATGGTGTCGGGCAACCCCTGTGGAAATCGCGCATAGGGGAGCAGGCGGTACGTGTCGCGTGGGGCGAAACGCTGGTGCGCCGACAGATGATTGGACAGAGCGAAGAGGCTGCCTGGCAGCAGGAAGGTCAGCACGGCGAAGGGAATCGTCCCGACGCAGCCGCCAGAGCCTCCATCTGCATCGGGGGACGCCTTGTAAGTGGTGCAGGAGATCATCAGTGCCACGCCGGTCGCCGCACCCGCGATTGTCATCCACTTGAATGTCCGCTGCGCGTCGAAGTCGTGGCGTCGAATGACGACCCGGTCGATGGCGTCCGACCGGAGCGCAGACACGAAGTCGCCAGTCAGGAGCCAGACGGTGTCCGACGAGACCGCGAGCAGTTCTCCCTTCCACGGGCTGCCCCCGATGGGGTGGATCGTCGCCTGCCGCCCGAGCGGCGAGATGCCGGCGCCCGGATGAATGCAGCCGGGCAGTGACAGGACGGCCACCACGCACAAAACCCTGCCGATTCCGTTCATCGCGACCTCGTGTTGAAGCGACTTGCCCAGAAGAGTTGTTCCATCGTGGCCTCGCGCGACTTGTACGGCCGCGACAGACGGCGCAGCCCTTCGGCGGGCTGGTGAATCAGCAGCGCGGCCATCAGCGGATCCTCCTCGGCCAGCCACTCGCCGCGCATCCACTCGTAGTAGTAGCCCTCGCTCTCGAGGAAGAGCTCGAGCGAATCGGCGGGCAGGTCGAACACGATCCGGAATTCGTCGCCCGGCATCGTCACGAGATGGGCGGACGAATCCGTGAGCGACGTGAGAGCGCGCGCGTCAGCACGCCCCCCCCCCCAACCCCCCCCAGGCGCTCCACCGACGTGGGCGCGACGCGCGTGGCGCGCACCGGATCGCCAAGGTCGGCCAGCGCGAGCCAGTCGATGCGCCAGTTGCCCCTGGCCATGCGTAGGCGGACCTCGATGGTTTCCGAATCGTCCGGCAGCGCGGGAAGCGAGATGACCTTGGTGTCGCTCGCGATCGGCCCCGCTTCCTGGTACGTGCCGACCGTGCGCCAGGCGCCCGCGGAATCCCGTATCTGCACCTCCACGCCGCCCAGCAGTTGCGCCATGCCGAAGTGCGCCTCGGCGGCGCCGCGCGTGCCCCGCTCCATGGACGCCAGCGCGTCGCCGGCCTTCGTTCCGAGGTAGGCGAGGGTCTGATAGAACAGGAACGTGCTGACCAGGGAGTTGCGCGCGGTGAGCACCAGCCCGGGACGCGTCGCACCGCCGCGGAATGTCAGGTGGATCGTTTCCCGCGCCGCCAGGTCGCTCGAATCCGTGAGCGAGAACCGTTCGATGCCATCATGCGCCGCGACGGCGCGAAGGCAGTCGGCGCCGGACGCCATGCACGTGGTGGGCGGCGTCAGGGACGTCGCGGGATAGAACAACGAGTCGCCGGACGCGAAGATCCGTCCTCCGGGAGGCCTGGCAACGGCGAGCACGTTGACCCGCCGCACCATGTGCGTCTCGTATGCCTCGTTGCGCATGCGGATGGCCAGCCGGCGATCGATGATCGGGACGTCACCCAGCGCGTCCACGTCGCGGGCCTCCAGTACGCGCGCGACACTTTCCGAAAATCCTTCGGCGTGGACCCTCGTGGTGTCGCCGCCTTCGACGTAGAAGGTGGGGCACGATCCGAAGCACGACTTGGGATCCATGAGGCAGACGGCGGAGACCCATGCTCCCAGGGTGGCCATGACACCGATGCCCTGAAGCCCGAGCGCGTAGGCCAGCTCCTTCGAATTCGTCTCGAACAGCGCGACGGCTTCGGTGGCGATGACGGCGGAGTCTGCGCGTTGCGCCACGCGCCACGGGTCGTAGTGCGTGCCACTGCCGCGGATCTGGCGCCCGGAGTCGGCGACCGACCATTGGCCGAGGATGTACAGGTCGCCGGAGCGCATGTGCACTTTGAGCGAGTCGCTGCGCCGCTCCAGTGCCGGCGCGAGGCGAAGGTGCAGCACCGGATCGAGGTACGCCTGGGCGCAGCCGAGGAGCAGGGCCGCGAGGGCCGGCGTCAGGGCGAGGTAGCGCGCACGGGGGATTGTCATGGCCCCCAAATTGGCGGCCGCAGGCGGGCGGCGGGATACGCACCGGTACGTAGGAGGGCTCCAGCGCTACGTATCCTGTTTCAGCGCAGGTCGGGTGCCCCGTCCGCCCCGTAGAAACCGGCATACACCGGCACCCACTGCAGTCGAGGCTTCACCGCTACCAATGTTCCGGTCAGGCCGCCGAGAATGCCCCCAATCGAGGCAGTCCAGAGGACGAAGCCTCCGGGATCAGCAACCAAGCGGTCGTTCCTGTTCAGAAAACCAGCGATCGCTCCCGCACCCATGCCGATCACCAAGCCCCAGGTCGCGTCATGCAGAAAGCGCCTCGGTTGATCGCGCGCGACCGTCATCCGCCTGACATCGGCACGCGGGATGCGCAGCGTATCACTCCGCCAGCGTCGAACCACGACCACGGCGCCGTGGTGGATGCCAAGAAACGATCCTTCCACGCTGGTGAGCTCCGGTCTGGCGGAATCGACGTGAATGCCGTAGACGCGTATCCGATCATTCAGCCGAGGGACCTCCTGTGCGGCGAGGCCGCAGGCCGCAGCAGAGCTATCGCCGCAACAATTCGGACAGTACTCCGGGCCATGCTCATCCAGCGAGCGGCGTCGGGCGCGAACGGAGGGCGAGGGATTCGAACCCCCAAGTCCTTGCGGACGCCGGTTTTCAAGACCGGTGCAATAGCCATTCTGCCAGCCCTCCTGGAGCGGAAACTACGTTCTCGGCCGCTGCTACGCAGCGGGTCGGTTCTCGGCGGCGCCTCGCGCCGGTGGGCGAACCGTACGGGTGTGCACGCCGCCGGTTAGAGTCGGTGGGCGAACCGTACGGGTGTGCACGCCGACCGACGCGCGCAGCGCGTCGCCGAGAACGTACCCGGCCCGCGCGACGCGCGGGCCGGCCGAGAACGCAGTCGGCCGGCCGAGAGCTCAGTCCGGCGAATCCGGCGGCGCCAGCCCAGGCAGAAGAATTCCGCGCGTCGAATCGGCCGGCGCCGTCATCAACGGCAGCATCTGTTCCGCGCCGGCGACCGCAGCCTCGAGACGCATCGCGCGGGCCACGTCGCGCGTTTTCTCGACGACGCTGCGCGCGGTGGCAGGATCGGACTGCGACAGCGTTTCCGCCAGTTCGAGCCCCGTGGCCACGTAGAGATACGGAATGCCGATCGACGGCTGATCGATCCAGTCGCCAGTCCTGATCAAGGCATCATGCGCCTTGAAGATGTCCGTCCAGAGCACCTTGGTCCGCGCGATGTCGAACCAGCCGTCCCCCTGGACGTACACAGTATCTCCGCCCACCTGTGTGGGCGGGACGAACACCTTCGACGCCAGCCCCTGCGTCAGGATGTTGTCGCCAAAGCCCAGCTCGCGCGCGTATCCGCCCGAAGTGCGGCTGAAATAAAACGGACGCCCGGGCCATGAATCGGCGATCATCCGCAGCACGAAGATATCCGCGCGCTGGAGCACGCCGTTGCCCGCGCCATCCTGCGTGAGCCGGCGGGGGTCCAGCGTCACCTTGAGATCCCCGACGTTGAACTGCATCGGCTGGTTGATGAACATGTAGGGCGGCACCGAGTCGGCGTCGGCTGGCGACATGCGCAGCGGCGCGTTCGCCGGCTTGGGCCAGTGCCGGTTCCGGTAGATCGCCGGTCCCTTCTCGGCGTCGTACTCGTAGATGGGGCGCCGGATCAGCTGGCGCGTGTACCAGTCCGTGTTCAACAGCGACGTGTTCGCGACGACGACGTCCTGCCGGATCTTCTCCACCTCCTGCGCATACCAGAGCGGGAAGGTGTCGTTGTCGCCCACCACCACCAGCACGCCGTACGGCTCCACGGAGTTCAGCAGGTCCGCCGCGAAGTCCGCGGTCTCGGTGTGGCCGCTGCGCGAGGCCGTGCTGAAGTTCGTGAACAGCGGGATCAGGGCGATGGCGAGCACCGGCGATCCCTTGAGCCACGACGCGTGGCGCGGCTCGTCCACCGCCTGGCCGCCAAGCCGGACCTTCTCGGTGCCGAAGAGCGATGACACCGATTCCCAGATGAACAGCAGGCCGAGTCCCGCCCACACGCCCCACGCGGAGAAACTCCACAAATAGAAGTAGTCGCGGTCGCGCACCTCACGATTCACGCTGTTGGCCAGTTCGGGCGCCTGCGTCGCTCCGTACTTGAAATTCAGGTAATAGATCAGGAACAGCGTCATGGAGAACATGAGCGTTCCGAAATACCAGAAACTCCGCCGGTCGCGCTGGTAGTGCACCCAGCCGCCGAACAGGCCGAGGACGAGGAAGATGGACGCGAGAATCGCCTGACGTCCCTGCCGCTCGCTGTGGGCGTCGCGCAGCCACTGCCACTTGAAGTAGTACCACCACATGCCGATCTGTGCGCTGAACGGCGCCTGCCGCGTGGTAAGATCCGGCTTGCCGTACTGGCCGCGATTGAAGTTGTACATGAAGCGGTCGTACGTGTCCTTGCTGAACGTGCAGTCGAACTTCAGTCCGTCCTGGCACGCCGTGGGCTCGCCCTCGTTGAGCGCGGGCATGTGCGCGGATCGAATCGGCTGTGTGGCGAAGACGGTCATGCCCAGCGCCATCACGCCAAGGCAGGCCAGGAGCAGCCGCCACCGCAGGATCGTCCGGGGCCGCCGCACCATCACCGCCACGGACACGGCGAGCGCCGGGAGCATGCCGGCCATGTGGTTGGTGTAGCCCAGCGCGAGCACGAACGCGACGAGCACCAGGGTGCGGTCCGCGACGCGGCCGTCCGGATTGTCGGACCAGCGTACCATCAGCCAGGAGATGATCGCGATGCCCAGCAGCGACACCGTGTACACCTTCTCGTTCACCACCGACTGGTTCCAGACGGTGAACGCGGTGGCGCCGATCACCATCGCCACGGACGCGCCCACCAGGCGCTGCCAGCGGACCGGCAGCCAGCTGACGAGCACGCGTTCGGTAATGAGGAACCACATCGCCGCGGCGCCCGCGCTGGACACGGCCGCAAGGATGTTGATGCGCGTGGCGACGTTCGGCGCGATGGGCATCTCCGCGAACACGCGGCCGATGAGCACGAACAGCGGGTTGCCGGGCGGGTGCGGCAGCCCGAGGGTATACGCGGCGGCAATGTACTCGCTCGTGTCCCACATCGCGGTGGAGGGGGACAACGTGATCAGGTACAGGACAAAGACGCCGAGCGCGGCGAGACCCGCGGCCAGGTAGGACGGGCGGTAATCGAAGTCACCGGCGGCTGGGGATACCGTCGCGCTAGTTGCCATGTGCCTGGATCGGGGTGATGGTCGGACGCCGAAAGCTAATGCCTGAACTGGCGTCTACCGGTAAAGACCATCGCCATCTCGTACTCGTCCGCCGCCGCGATGACTTCCGCGTCACGCACCGATCCCCCCGGCTGGACGATGGCTCGTACCCCGGCTTCGTGCGCCTGGTCGATTCCATCGCGAAAGGGGAAGAACGCGTCGGACCCCATGACCGCGCCCTGCGTGGCGTGCCCCGCACTGGTGGCCTTGTGCACCGCCATGAACGCCGCGTCCACGCGTGACATCTGTCCGGCCCCGATGCCGATGGTCATCCCGTCCCGTGCCAGCACGATCGCGTTGGATTTCACCGCGGCCACGGACCGCCACGCGAACAGCAGGTCCTGGAGTTCGGCGTCCCCGGGCTTGCGCGCCGTGGGGACGTCCCATCCCGACGCTTCGATGACGGTATTCGCCCGCTCCTGCACGAGCACGCCGCCGCGCACGCGCTTGTAGTCGAAGCTGCGCGACGGCCACCGCGCCGTACCCTCCAGCAGGCGCAGGTTCTTCTTGCGGCCCAGGATCTCCACCGCGCCATCGGTGAACTCCGGTGCCACCAGCACTTCCACGAACAGCCCGGACACGACCTCCGCCAGCTCATCGTCCACCGGCCGATTGAAGGCGATCACCGATCCGAAGGCGGAGACCGGATCGCACGCCAGCGCGTTGCGGTAGGCGCCGAGCGGGCTGTCGCCGATGGCGAGCCCGCATGGCGTGGTGTGCTTCACAATCGCGCAGGCGGTCTGGTCGCCGAACGGTTCGATGGCGAGGAGCGCCCCCTCGAGGTCCAGCAGGTTGTTGAACGACAGCTCCTTGCCGCCGCGCTGCACGAGTCCCGCGAGTCCCGCGCCAGGCCGCTCCACGTAGAACGCCGCCGCCTGGCCGGGATTCTCGCCGTAGCGCAACCCCTGCGCGCGCTCGAAGGCCGCGGTGAACGTGGTGGGAAAGAGGTCGTCGCGCTGTTCGGCGAACCAGGTGGCGATCGCCGAGTCGTACGCGGCGGTGTGCTCGTAGACCTTCTGCGCGAGCAGCCGTCGCAGCTCGGGGTCGTCCACTCCAGATTCGATCGCGCCGAGCACGCGCGTGTAGTCCGCCGGGTCCACCACCACATACACCGCGGCAAAGTTCTTGGCGGCGGAGCGCAGCATGCTGGGCCCGCCGATGTCGATCTGCTCGACCACGTCCTCCGGCGCCACGTCGCGGCGCGCGGCGGTCTCGCGAAAGGGGTACAGGTTCACGACGACGAGATCGATCGGCGCGATCCCATGCTCC
Source organism: Gemmatimonadaceae bacterium (assembly GCA_040902005.1). Classification (GTDB taxonomy): domain Bacteria; phylum Gemmatimonadota; class Gemmatimonadetes; order Gemmatimonadales; family Gemmatimonadaceae; genus DASPMP01. Next base: position 35,229 of record JBBDYA010000133.1, read on the forward strand.
GCGATCGCCTGCATGTGCGCGGGCAGGTCGCGCCGCGCCAGCAGGCCGCCGTGCACGCCGGGGTGCAGCGTCTTCACCCGGCCATCGAGCATCTCCGGAAATCCGGTGACGTCGGCGATGTCCCGCGGCGAAAGTCCGGCTGACCGAAGGGCCTTCGCCGTGCCGCCCGTCGAGATCAGCTCCCACTGCAGCGCGGCCAGGTGCGTCGCGAGATCGACGATGCCGGTTTTGTCGGAGACGGAGATCAATGCACGCATGTTTACTGCGGGGAACAGGGAAAGGGGAAGGGGGAACAGGGGTGGATGAAGTTCAATATGGCTACTGGCACAGGACCCTCGAAGCGCTTGGGATCATTGCTCCAGCCCGAACGCCTGTTCGATGTCCTGCACCAGGCGGCGCTCGTCCCAGTTCATGAGGGCGAACGACGCGGCCTCGGGCACCGCGCGCGGACGCACGTCGAATCGCCACCGCCCCGACGCCACGGCGTCGACCACGCGCGGGTAGAGCACGTGCTCCACCCTGAGCACGCGCGCCGCCAGGGTATGCACGGAATCGTCCGCGAGCACCGGCACCGGCCACTGCGCCAGGATGGCGCCGCGATCGTACTCGTCGTCCACGTAGTGAACGGTGGCCCCGCTCACCCGCGCGCCGGCCGCGAGCACCGCGCGATGGACGCGATCGCCGTACATGCCCGCGCCGCCGAAGGCAGGGAGCAGGGCGGGATGCACGTTCAGCACCCGGCAGGGGAGCTCCGCGAGCACCTCCGTGGGCACCAGTCGCAGGTAGCCCGCGAGGGCCACGAAGTCCACGGCGTGCTTCTTCACCAGCTGGAGCGGCGTGGGGGCGTCGGGCGTGCGGCTGGTGCGCATCAGCGACGCCGTGATCCCGGCCACGCGGGCGCGCTCAAGGGCACCGGACTCGGCGCGATCCGACGCGACGAGCACCACATCACCGGCGCGCGCGTCGCCACGGGCGCCCAGGTAGTCGAGTATCGCCTGCAGGTTGGTCCCACCGCCGGAGGCGAAGACCGCGATCCGTGCCGTCATCGCGGGGATTGTATGACCCGGACCACCGCTTCGTCCAGCGACCCGGCCACGCTGAACTCCGCCCGCGCCCGCTCCACGTCGCCGGCCGGCGTGTCCGCGGACGGCACCAGGATGCCGTGGCCGCCCAGTGCGCGCGCGGGCTCCACATCGCGCAGGCGGTCGCCGAGGAACCACGAGCGCGTCAGGTCCAGTCCGAGTTCGTCGGCTGCCCGCCGGTACAGCAGCGTGCCGGGCTTGCGGCACTCGCAGGCGCCGGAGTGGTCGGGATGGTGCGGGCACATGTACGTCGCGTCCACGCGCGCGCCCCCCCCCGCCCCCTCGTGCCCGAGCAGCTCGTTCATGCGCGTCCGCACGCGATCGTAATCGGCAGCCGTGTAGTACCCGCGCGCGATCCCCGACTGGTTGGTGACGACGATGACCGGCACGCGAGCCGCGTTGAGCCGCGCGATGGCGGCCGCCGCGCCCGGAATCAATGCCACCTGGTCGGGGCGCGCGATGTAGCGCACGTCCTGGATGATCGTGCCGTCGCGGTCGAGGAAGACCGCGGCGACGCTCACGTGCGGAGCGCCGCGACGACGGCCGCGACGAGCGTGTCGTCCTCGTCGGGCAGCACCGTGCGGACGTCGAGACGCAGCTTCCCGTCCACGATGCGTCCGATGACGGCAGGCTCGCCACGCCGCAACCGCTGCTCCAGGGCTTCCGCGGGCGCCGGGAACGCCAGTGCCACGGAGGGAATGCGGACGTTCGGAAAGGCGCCACCGCCCACGCTGCCCTCGCTCTCGACGACCTCCACCCCGCCACCGATCCGCTCGCGCAGCGCGCCGGCGCGTCGCCGAAGGTCCGTCAGCGGCGTGGCCAGCATCGCGAGCACCGGGATGTCGCGCCGCGCGCGCGCCGGGTCGCGGTACAGGGCGAGCGTCGCCTCCAGTGCCGCCAGCGTCAACTTGTCCACGCGCAGCGCTCGCGCGAGCGGGTTGTCGCGCAACCGGGCCACGGCGGCGGCGGTTCCGAGCACGATGCCGGCCTGCGGTCCCCCCAGCAGCTTGTCGCCGCTCATGGTCACGAGCGTGGCGCCGGCGCGAACCGCCTCGCCGGCGGTCGGTTCGCCGGTGAGCCCGAGCTCGTCCAGTGGGATCAGTAGCCCGCTGCCCAGGTCATGGATGAGTGGCACGCCGCGCGCGGCGGCGAGCGTCGCGAGCGCGCGCGGCTCCACCTCGGCCACGAACCCTTCCATCGCGAAGTTGCTGCGGTGCACCTTCATGATCGCGCCCGCATCGCCCTGGAGGGCGTCTTCGTAGTCGCTAACGTGCGTGCGGTTGGTGGTGCCGACCTCCACGAGGCGGGCGCCGCTGCGTTCCATGATTTCCGGAATGCGGAAGCTCCCGCCGATCTCCACCAGCTCGCCGCGCGAGATGATCACGCCGCGGCCGGCCGCGAGCGCGTTCAACGCGAGGACGAGGGCACCGGCGTTGTTGTTCACGACCAGCGCGTCTTCCGCGCCCGTCAGCTCGCGCAGCAGCGCGACACAGTGTGTGTACCTGGAGCCGCGCGCGCCGGCGTCCACGTCGTACTCCAGGTTGGAGTAGCCGGCCGCCGCCCGCTGCACGG
>JBBDYA010000133.1:37892-57879 GCA_040902005.1 Gemmatimonadaceae bacterium
GCGGGGCGGGCGCCAGCGGTGCGCGGCCGAGATTGGTGTGGAGCACCACGCCCGTGGCGTTGATCACCCGCCGCAGGGATGGCCGGCTGCGGCGGTCCACCTCGGCCGAGACCGCGGCAGCCCACTCCGCGTCGCCGACCGGCACCCGATGGCCGTCCCGCGCGCCGTCGATCGCCGAACGCACCGCGTCCACCACCAGGGAGCGCGGGGCGTGGGTGAGCAGCGCGCGGATCGCGTCGCGCTCCAGCAGCGCGTTCACGCTGGGCAGTTCGCGGCGCGAGTCGCTCACGGCGGGGTGACGGGCGCCGCGGGGGGCGGAGGGGTCGGGCTCGGCGCGGCGGCGGAATCGCGCGCGACGGGAATCAGGATGGTGCGTTCGCTGGTACCGGTGGCGCGCAGCAGGCCGCGCGCGTTGCGGGCGGTCACGAGATACGACTGGCCGCTCCGCATCGGGGTGAGGGAATCCAGTCCGATGGTGACCTCGCGGGTGGGCGCGGGGCGTGAAGGGCGCGCCACCATGGCCATGGTCGGTTGGGGAACAGTGGGGGGGCGGGGCGCGGGTCGCACGGCGGCCGGCGCGGGCTGCGCCGTGGTGTCCGCGCGCGCGATCGAATCGGCGCGGGCGCTGTCCTGCGCGGCCCGCTGCGCCGCGACCTGGGCGCGCGTGCGCACGGTCGCGATGCTGAGTGGCGTCGAATCCGCGCCCGCCACGCGGAACGATGCTGGCGTGAGCGGAACGTTCGGGTCGAGCGGCCGGTCGAAGGTGGCCACGAGCGTGAGGGAGTCCGGCGCGGTGACCGTGAGCAGCCGCGGGGCGATCGTATCACGCGGTGCCGCCAGCAGTTCCAGGAACGGGTTGGTCCCCTGTACGAGGACGGAGAGACTGTCCCAGGATTCGATCGCGTCGAGCGTCCGGTTGTTGTTGGCGTCCACGAACGCGCGCACCGTGTACCGCCCTTCCTCCAGGGGACCCACGGCAAACTGGCCGGTGGAGTCGGCGGTGCCAATATAAGGAAGGCTGTCGGGGCGACGGATCACCTCGACGAGCGCGTTCGGGGCCGGCCGCTGGTTCATCCAGTCGAAGACCCGGCCGTGCACGGCGAACTGTGGGATCGTCGGCCCCGTGGAGAATACAACTGTCGTCGGGGCGCGCCGCACGTTGCCGCGCAGGTCCGCGATGCCCGGCAGCATGGTGACCGCGTACGCGGTGCTGTCGAGAAATCCCCGGCGGGGACGGACTTCGATGCGGTTGCGGCGCCATCGTACTCGCGGCTGCCCGTCCGTGGGAGAGATGACGAACGCGCTCTCCAGATCTCTTACGCCGACGGGACGGTCGCTGACCACCGCGTCGAAGTGGAAGACCACGGCCTCGTCGCGCACGTTCACCGCCCCGGAGTCCGGCGTTATTCGGATTACTTCAGGCGGTTCGACGCGCAGCGGACCGCCCGGCGGCGCGCCCGGAGAGGCGCACGCCACGGCAACGCCGGCGGTGATGGTCGCGACTAGCTGACGCACAGTGTCTGCACCTTGTCGCGCAACTGCTGCCGGCGCGCGCTCCACGCCGCGAGCTTCCGGCGCTCGCCGTCCACCACGTCCGGCGGCGCCTTGGACACGAACTTCTCGTTGGACAGGCGAGCTTCGAGCGCGACGTATTGCTTCTCCAGCGCGGCCAGCTCGCCGCGCAGCCGCGCGCATTCCTTGTCCACGTCCACGAGATCGGCCAGGGGCACCACGAGCGATGTGCCCCCCGAAAGGACGGCGTGCGCGGCCGCGCCCTGCGGCGCGGCGTCGGACACGCGCAGTGCCGTGCGGCTCAGCCGCTCGACGAGGTCGGCTTCCTCGGTGAACACGCGCGCGATGTCGCGAGTCGCGCCGTTCACGACGGCGACGGCATCGATGTGCTTGCCGGGAGGCACGGCGTACTCCGAGCGGATCTGCCGTACCGCGCCGACTGCCTCGCGCACGAGGTCGAATTCATGCGCGCGCGCGGCGCGATCGCCGGCGGCGCGATCGCCGGCGGCGCGATCGCCGGCGGCGCGATCGCCGGTGGGCCAGGCGGCCGACGCGAGGAAGGTGCCCTCCGTGTGCGTCGGCAACTGCCGCCAGATCTCCTCCGTCACGAACGGCACGATGGGGTGCAGCAACCGGAGCGCGGCGTCAAAGACGTGCACCAGCACCGCCCGCGCCACTTCGCCGTCCGCGCCACCTTCGATCACGCGTCCCTTGATCGCCTCCACGTACCAGTCGGCCAGCTCGCTCCAGACGAACCGTCGGGCCGACTCGGCGAGGTCGTTCAACCGCATCCCGCTGCCTCGCTCGGCGTCCGTCCAGCGCACCGGGTCGGGGCCGCTTGCCGGCGTGACGGGGCGCAGGGGCCCGAACGCGTCGTCGCACTCGGCGACCGCGGCGTCGAGTCGTGACAGGATCCACGCGTCAGACCGGTGCAGCTGGTTCGCGTCGATGTTCCGCAGTGGGGTGACGGGAGCGGTGCCCGCCTTGTCGAGCAGGAACCGCCCGATGTTCCAGAGCTTCGTGACGAAGTTGCGTCCCGGTGCGAAGGTCTTCTCGAGATCGTTCGGGTCGAGCAGGATGTCGCTGCCCAGTCCCATCCCCGAGACCAGCGTCCAGCGCAACGCGTCCGCGCCGTACAGGCGCACCACGTCGATCGGGTCCACGCCGTTGCCCAGCGACTTGGACATCTTGCGATGCTCCGCATCGCGCGCGATGCCGTGCAGGAGCACGGTGTGGTACGGCGACCGGCCGGCAAAGTAGTAGCCGGACATGATCATGCGCGTGATCCAGAAGAACAGGATGTCCGGGGCGGAGACCAGCACGTCGGTCGGGTAGAACGCGCGCAGATCCTCGGCCTTCTCGTCCGGCCAGCCGAGCGTGGAGAGCGGCCAGAGCCACGAGGAGAACCACGTGTCCAGCACGTCCTCGTCCTGCCGCACGGGGCCGTCGCATCGCGGACAGGCCGTGAGGTCCGTCCGGCTCACATGCACGTCGTACGGCGGGTCGCACTCCTTGCAGTACCACACGGGAATCCGGTGTCCCCACCACAACTGCCGCGAGATGTTCCAGTCGCGGATGTTCTCCAGCCAGTGGACGTACACACCCTCCCACTTCTGGGGCAGGATGCGAATGGCCCCCGAGCGCAGCCCCGCGAGCGCCGGCGCCGCCAGTGGCGCCATCGTCACGAACCACTGGTCGGAGAGGCGCGGCTCCACGACCGTGTCGCAGCGATAGCAGTGCCGCACGGCGTGCTGGTGCGATTCAGTCGTGACCAGCGCCCCACTGTCCTGCAGCGCCTGCACGATCTTCCGGCGCGCCACGACGCGGTCGTCGCCACGCACCAGGTCGGGGACACGCCCGGTGGAACTCGCGTCCTCGGCCATCACGCCGTTCGCGTCGATCACCACCGGCATCGCCAGGCCATGACGCCTGCCTACCTCGAAATCGTTGGCGTCGTGCGCGGGGGTGATCTTCACGACGCCGGTACCGAACGCCGGATCGGCGTACTCGTCGGCGATGATCGGGATCTCGATGTCGAGGATCGGTAGCACGACGGTGGCGCCGACGAGGTCGCGATACCGCTCGTCCGCCGGGTTCACGGCCAGCGCGACGTCGGCGAGCATCGTTTCCGGGCGCGTGGTGGCGATCGTCAATGCGCGGCGTGTTCCCGACGCGCGGTCCGCGCCCCCGGAAATCCGATACGCGATGTGGTAGAGTGCGCCCGTCTCGTCGTGGAACTCCGCTTCCTCGTCGCTCAGCGAGGTGAGGCAGCGCGGACACCAGTGGATGACGCGATGTCCCCGGTAGATCAGTCCGTCCTGGTGCAGGCGCACGAAGGCCTCGCGCACCGCGCGCGAGAGCGCGGGTGACAGCGTATACGCGGTGCGCGACCAGTCCGCGGACACGCCGATCGCGCGCAACTGCCGCAGGATGGTGCCCCCCGTTTCGGCAACGAAGGCCTCGGTGCGACGCACGAACGCGTCGCGCCCCAGGTCGAAGCGGGTCTTGCCCTCCTTCGCGATCAGCTTTTCGACGACGTTCTGCGTCGCGATCCCGGCGTGGTCCGTGCCCGGCACCCAGAGCGTTTCCTGCCGCGACATGCGTGCCCAGCGGATCAGGACATCCTGCGCGATGTTGTCGAGTCCGTGCCCGAGGTGCAGGATCGCCGTGACGTTCGGCGGCGGCATGACGATGGTGAAGGGCTCCCGATCACCCCCCGCGCGCACGGACCGCCTGGCCTCGGCGTGAAAGCAGCCGGCGTCCAGCCAGCGCTCGTAGATCCTGGACTCGCCGGCGATGTCGAAGCGGTCGGGCAGGGACATGGGATTAAGATAGGAACCTGGAGCCAGGAACTAGGAACGAGGAACGAGGAACGAGGAACGAGGAACGAGGAACGAGGAACTTGGAACTTGGAACTAGAGCCAGGAGAAATAAGGAAGGGCGCCACTCGGCGCCCCCTGATTCCAGACTTTCATCCTGCGGAAGCTCTGAAAAAGGGTGAGTAGGAAGCGCGATAGCGCCCCGGGGCGCGAGCGTAGTATCAATACTGAGACGGCGGCTCGGATGCACCTGGGAGGAGTTCCGCGGACTCGTCTCAGTATTGATACTGGCTCGCGCCCCGGGGAGCTACCGCGCTTCCTACTCGCCATTTTTCAGAGCTTCCCTAGTGCCTAGTTCCGAGTTCCTGGCTCCTCGTTCCTAGTTCCCAGTTCCTCGTTCCTCGTTCCTGTTCCTCCTAGCTCCTAGCTTCCTCGTCCGCGGGCTTCGCATTCCGGTTGCGGGTCTTGCGACGTTCCGCGGCCACGGTGTCGATCTCCTCCGCCGCATTCCGTACGGCTTCGCTTTCGCTCAGCCAGCGGTTTTCCAGCGCTGGCTTGGGATCGGCGTGCCGGTCCGGCTCGCCGGACGTGCCCTGCCGGCGTTTCCCCATGCCGACCTGCTGGCCCTCCCAGTGGGACTCCGTCAGTGCAGGATCGCCCTGCTGGACTCGGCGCACGTTGTCGTCGAGCTGGTCTTCCTCGTCCTCGATCATCAACCGGTTCACGACCGTGTCCACGTCGGGCACGCCGCGGGCGATGGTGATGGCGTGCTCCGCCTCCTCGTCGCTCTGCACCCAACCGGCGAGCTCGATGACGCCGCCGCCGATGCCGCCGATGTCGATGGCCCGCTCCGCGAGGATGGGATCGTGGTTGAACGCCTCCAGGACCCGTTCCTCGATCTGCGGAACCCCATCGTCAGGGTCGTCGTCTTCATCGAGGTCGTCATCGAGGTCGTCATCGACGTCGTCGTCTGCCGTGTCGACGGCGTCGGCGCCGGCCGACGCGTCCTCTTCGATTTCGTCGTACTCGTCGCCGGAAAACTCGAATGCGGGAGCGACGCCGTCGTCGGCGGGCTGCCCGCGCAGGCGCGCCGTGAGCCCGGTGAGTCCGCCCATGCGCTGTGCGACGTACATGCCGACGGCGAATCCGGCCACCGCGCCCAGGAGCGTGGTTGCGACCGACGTGCCGGTCGAGGATTCGTCGTCGTGGTATCGGAGGGGAGTCATGGATTAACCCTGTAGCGAAGACATTGGAGGCAACGATAGCTTACCACGTGGACGGTTGCTATCCGCAAAAACAAGACCTGCCGCTTGGACCTGCGTTCCGTGGGGCTGCCAACGGGAAGGGGCCATCAACCAGCGAGTTAATTGCAGAAGTCGTTGACACTTACGCTCCCGGACGGGGCAACACGCGTCGTTGACGCCGGCACCTCGCCGCTCGACGTGGTCCGGAGCATCGGCGAGCGGCTCGCGCGCGACGCCGTGGCGGTCGAGGTCAACGGCGAGCTTCAGGATCTCGGGACTCCCCTGCGCGTGTCCGGCACGTTTCGCGTGCTGACCGCGAAGGACCCGAAGTCCCTGGACGTGCTGCGGCATTCCACCGCCCACGTGCTGGCCACGGCGGTGCGGCGGTTGCATCCCGAGGCAAAGATCGGCTTCGGTCCGTCCATCGAGGACGGTTTCTACTACGACTTCGAGGTGGAGCGCCCCTTCACTCCCGAAGACCTGGCGCGCTTCGAGGAGGAGATGGCCAGGGTCGCGAAGGAGAAGTTTCCCTTCGTGCGCGCGGAGGTGTCGCGCGCGGACGCGCAACGCGTGTTCGCCGGTGACCCGTTGAAGCTCGAACGGCTGGGCGAACTGGGCGACGACGAGATCATCTCCACGTACACCGACGGCCCCTTCGTGGATCTCTGCCGCGGGCCCCATGTCCGCGACACGTCGTACGTCTCGCACTTCAAGCTGCTCACCATCGCCGGCGCCTACTGGCGCGGCGACGAGCGGCGCCAGATGCTCCAGCGCATCTACGGCACCGCCTTCTTCCGGAAGGAGGACCTCGAGGCCCACCTGCACCGGATCGAGGAGGCGAAGCGGCGCGACCATCGCGTGGTGGGAAAGGCGCTCGACCTCTTCATGTTCCATCCGTACTCGCCCGGGTCCGCCTTCTGGACCGAGCGGGGCACGATCGTCTACAACGAGCTCACGCGCTTCGTGCGCGAACGCCAGCAGGCGCGCTTCCTGGAGATCCGGACGCCGCTGCTCTACAACGCGGCGCTGTGGGAGACGTCGGGCCATTGGGGGAAGTACCGCGAGAACATGTTCCTGGTGCAGAACAAGGAAACGGGGGAACACGACTCGTCGCTCAAGCCGATGAACTGCCCCTCGCACTACCTGATGTACCAGGCCAGGAAGCACTCGTATCGCGAGCTGCCACTCCGGTACGTCACGTTCGACGTGCTGCACCGCAACGAGCTCACCGGCGCGTTGTCGGGTCTCACGCGCGTGCGCCAGTTCCAGCAGGACGACTGCCACGTCTTTCTCACCGAAGCGCAGATCCCGGAGGAAGTACACTTCCTGCTGCGCTTCATCCTGGACTACTACGAGACGTTTGGCCTCACGGCGTCGCTCAAGTTTGCCACGCGTCCAGAGACCCGCATCGGATCCGACGCGCTGTGGGACGGCGCCGAGCGCGCGCTCAAGGCCGCGCTCGACGCGACCGGACTGCCCTACGAGCTGAAGCCGGGCGATGGCGCGTTCTACGGACCCAAGATCGACTTCGATGTCACCGACTCGATCGGACGCGCGTGGCAGCTCGGCACGATCCAGCTCGACTACAACGCCCCCGAGCGGTTCGACCTCGCGTACGTAGGCGAGGACAACGCCGAGCATCGCCCCGTGGTGATCCACCGCGCGGTGAGCGGGTCGTTCGAGCGGTTCATCGCAATCCTGATCGAGCACTTCGCCGGCGCGCTGCCGCTCTGGCTGGCCCCTGAACAGGTGCGCGTGCTGCCGATCTCCGACGACGTGCGCGACGCCGCGCGCGCGGTCACCGAGCGGCTCACGGCCGCCGGCATCCGCGCCACGCTGGATGACCGCTCGGACACGCTGAACTACCGCATCCGCGAGGGTGAGATGCAGAAGGTGCCCTACATGGCGGTCATCGGAAAGCGCGAAGCCGAGGCGAACACGATTGCGCTGCGCGTGCGCGGCGCGGGCAAGAAGCAGGAGTTCGTCCCCGTGGACGAGTTCGTCGCGCGGGTGGTGCGGGAGCGGTCGGAGCGCGCCCTGGCGCCCTGAGGAAGCTCTGAAAAAGCAGATGCCGGGGCGAGGTGTTCCGGCCGGCGCGAGCATAGTACCAATACTTGGACGACTGACACGAGCCTGCCATGCCTGTCGAGAGCTCTCGCGTCCAAGTATTGGTACTGGCTCGCGCCGGCCGGAACACCTCGCCCCGGCCCTGCTTTTTCAGAGCTTCCCTAAGGCTGAGGCGCTCGCCCCGCGCCGCGCACAACGTTAATGTATGGGTGTATGAGTGGGGGCTCAGACGGCATGGCGTGTCATGGCAGAGACCGTCTGCCGCAGCCCATTTCCCCGAGGTTTCAGTTGGCATTCCTTCGCAACAGCATTCCGCTCCTCTTTGGAGCACTCGCGGCCGTCGGTTGCGAACCGAATCCCACGACGGGCACGATCGTCCTGACGATCGAAGGGCTTCCAGCCGGCGTCCCGGTCGCGGCGCGCGTGACGGGGCCAGACAACTACGCGACCGTCGTTCCCGCCACCGGCACGCTCGAGGGGCTCATCCCCGGCGAATACCTGGTTCGGGTGCAGAGCGTCACCGTGGGTGGCGACCTGTACACGTCGTCGGTGACGCAGCAGATGCTCAACGTGGCCGCGGGAGAGACCGAGAGTTCCACCATTCCGTATGCGTTGACGAGCGGAAGCATGGACTTCACCATCGCCGGTCTCCCTGCGGGCGCCGCTGCCAACGTGATCGTGCGTCGTGCGGATGGTTTTGCGCGGCTGGTGCCGGCCTCTGGCGTGCAGCGTGGCCTGGGGGCCGGTTCCTATACGATCCACGCGGACACGACGGTGACCGCGGTAGGAGACAAGTTCGGGCCGAGCGCGCCGCAGCAGACGGTCACGATCGCGGCGTCGCAGACGCCGGTGCCGGTGAACGTCGCGTTCAGCCAGACGACCGGTGCCATCGCCCTCACCCTCTCAGGGCTCCCCGACTCGCTCCCCTTCGATCCGGTCACGATCACCGGCCCAGGCGCATTCGCGCTCGGAACCACGGTCTCGGCGACGCTCCGCGGACTGTCGCCCGGCACGTACACGGTGTCCGCGGTCAGCGCCGTGGGCGACTGCCCCACGATGTACACGACACTCACCCCGAGCCAGACGGTGGACGTCGCCGTGGGGGCCACCGCCGACGCGAGCGTTGCGTACAGTGAAGGCGTGGCCTCGCCCGCGGAGCTCAACGTCAAGATCGCCAACGCGCACGTCACCCAGGTAGTGCAGGATTCGCTCGGCACCGTGCCCATCGTGGCGGGACGGACGGCGCTGCTCCGTGTGTTCGGGCTCGCCAACCAGTGCAATACGTCCACGCCCCCCGTGCGCGTCACGTTCTCCAATGGGACAATCGTCAACGCTCCCGCCGGAGAGGGCTCGATCCGCACGCGCCTCGCGGAGGGCGTGCTGACGTCCACGTGGAACGTGGCGATTCCCGACACCGCGGTGAAGGAAGGGCTGACGTATTACGCCGAAATCGATCCGGACAACGCGATCCCCGAGTTGGACAAGAGCGACAACCGGTTTCCGGCCACCAGTGTACGGATGGTGAACGTGCGGACCATGGCGCCGGTCGGCATCCACTTCGTGCCGATCGCGCTTAGATCCGGCCAGAGCACGATCAATTCGTCGAACGCGGACCAGTACCTGTCGTTCTCGCGCAAGGTGCATCCCGTGGCGACGTTCGACGTCACGTTTCGCCAGCCGCTCACCGTAAACGACAGCATCTCGGGGCCGAATGATATCAACACGTGGATCAGGATCGTGACCCAGCTCGACGCGGCGCGTGTCGCGGATTCCATCAGCTCCCCCACCGCCCGGTTCTATCACGGCATCGTGAACGTGCCCTATAACGGTGGCATTGCCGGCATCGCCTTGGTCGGAGGTCGCGTGGGGCTCACCTGGCATCACCTGCCGAGTGCGAGTGCAACCGTGGCGCACGAGCTGGGGCACAACTTCGCGCAAGAGCATGCGCCGTGCGGCGGACCAGCCCTCCTCGATCCCGGCTTTCCCTACGCCGGCGCCCGCATCGGGCGATTCGGCTACGATGCCGAGACGCAGACGCTGAAGGATCCCGGGATCTACGCCGACCTGATGAGCTACTGCGGCCCGGAGTGGATCAGCGACTACATGTACGTGCGGATGATGGACAATCTCTCGAATAGGCAAACGCTGCCGATGGTGGCCGGCGCGTCCGCGAGCGAGCCGATGCTGCTCGTGTGGGGACGCATCGTCAACGGACAGCCGGTGCTGGAGCCGGCGTTCGAGATCGCCGGGCGCGGCCAGCTTCCGCGTCCGGGACCGCACCGCATCACGGCGACCGCGACCGACGGCTCCGAGGCGTTCAGCGTCGCGTTCGCGGGGAACGTCATCGCCGACCTGCCGGGCGACGATGAGTCCTTTGCCATCACGATCCCCGCGTCGATGCTGCGCGGCAGGACGCTGGCCTCGCTGCGCCTTACGGCCCGCGGACGCACGGTGAGCAATGGCATGTCGGTGACCGTCAACGCCGATCCGCGCGCGACCGTCACTCGCGCGGGACCGCGCGCGGCGCGCGTGCGCTGGGACGCGGACCGATTCCCGGTGGTGATGGTGCGCGACCCCGTGCGCGGCGAGGTCCTGTCCTTCGCCCGCGGCGGTGACGCCGTCATCGTCACGGATCAGCAGGAGCTGGAGCTGAATTTCTCCAACCGCGTGCACAGCGCGCGCATGCGCCGGCCGATTCAGTAGCTACCTAGCTATTTTCCAAGCCATGTCTGATCCGTCCCGCCAGCCGGTCATCGTCGCGGCTGCGCGCACACCCATCGGCAGATTTCTTGGCGGGCTCGCCGCGCTCCAGGCGCCGGAACTCGGCGCCATCGCCCTTCGCGCCGCGATTCAGCGCGCCGGCATCGCGCCGGACGACGTCGAGGAGGTCATCCTCGGGAACGTCATCCAGGGCGGGGTGGGGCAGGCGCCCGCGCGTCAGGCCGCGCTCAAGGCCGGCATCCCCGCCAGCGTCTCCGCGCTCACCATCAACAAGGTGTGCGGCTCCGGGCTCAAGGCCGTGATGCTCGCCGCGCAGGCCATCAAGGCGGGGGACCGCCAGGTGGTGCTCGCCGGCGGGCAGGAGTCGATGTCCAACGCGCCGTTCTACATGTACGGCATGCGGAACGGTGTGAAGCTCGGCGATCAGACGCTCGTGGACGGCATGATCAAGGACGGCCTCTGGTGCGCCTCCTGCGACGTCCACATGGGCGGGCATGCGGAGTACACGGCGAAGAAGGCCGGGCTGGATCGGAAGATCCAGGACGACTTTGCGGCAGCGTCGCATCGCAAGGCGGTCGCCGCCCAGGAGGCGGGGAAGTTCAGGGCGGAGATTGCGCCGGTCGAAATCCGCGGTCGCAAAGGCGTCACCACGGTGGACGCCGACGAGGGACCGCGCAAGGATTCCACCGCCGAGTCGCTTGGCAAGCTGCGGCCGGCCTTCGCGCATGCGGCCGTGCCGCAGAACGAGCTGTCGGTCACCGCGGGGAATGCGTCGAGTTTGAACGACGGCGCGGCGGCACTCGTCGTCACGTCCGAGTCCTTCGCGAAGGAGCGCGGCCTGCCCATCATGGCGCGGATCACAGGTTATGCGACCGGCGGCACGGAGCCGCAGGACCTGTTCTTCGCGCCGATCCTGGCGATGCGCAACCTGATGCAGCAGACCGGCCGCAAGGTCGGCGACTACGACCTGATCGAAGCCAACGAGGCCTTCGCGTCCCAGGCGCTGGCAAACGGGCAGGAGCTGGGCTGGGACTGGGACCGCGTCAACGTGCATGGCGGCGCGATCGCCCTGGGACATCCGATTGGCGCGAGCGGGGCTCGCGTCCTCACCACGCTGCTGTACGCGATGCAGGATCGCGGCGCGCGCACCGGAGTGGCGACGTTGTGCCTCGGCGGCGGCGATGCGGTCGCGCTCAGCGTTTCCCGAGACAACTGACCATGACGACACTCCCGCTCCGCTTCACGCAGGACCGACGCTTCGCGCTGCTGGGCACGCTGGGATTCGCGCTCGCGCTAGCCGCCGGCGCACAGGTCGCGATCCCCGTGCCGGGCACGCCGGTGCCGATCACCCTCCAGCCCATGATCGTCGTGCTCGCCGGCATGGTGCTCGGGCCCACGCTGGGCGCGGTGAGCATGATCGCGTATCTCGCGGCGGGCGCGGCGGGGCTGCCGGTGTTCTCTCCCTTTGGCGCGCCCGGCGTCGCGCGGCTGCTCGGGCCCACCGGCGGCTATCTCATCGCGTTTCCCGCGGCGGCGTTCACCGCCGGCTTTCTCGCCCGGCGGTTCCCGTCGCTCGTGGGACGCTGGATTGGCGCCACGCTGGGCATCGCGGTGCTGTTCGTCGGTGGCATCACGCAGCTGGCCATCCTGACGGGAAGTCTCGGCGTTGCCATCGCGCAGGGGATCACGCCGTTCGCGGCGTTCGACGTCGTGAAGGCGTTGGTGGCGGCGCTGCTGGCCCGCCCGAAAGCCCTCGATCGGCGAGGGTGACCGCCGGGTCGATCTTCGTCGCGACCGACGGACGACTCCGGGCGGTTTGGCGACTGCTGCTGTTTCTCGCCCTGCTCGTCGTGTGCACCGTGGCGGTGTTCGTGGCGCTGGGATTCGCGCTCCAGTACGTCGAGGGGCTGTCGGGGATCCCGGGCACGTCCGAAACGCTCGGACTCACGATCGCCCTGCTCCTGGCGCACGGCATCGCGCTGCGCACTTTCGATCGCCAGCCGGCGTCGTACGTGGGGCTGGACCGCGCCGCTGCGAAGCCACGGGTGCTGCTCTTCGGCTTTGTCCTTGGCGCCGTGCCGATCGGCGCGGCATCGCTCGTCCTGATCGCGACGGGCCAGCTGGACGTCACACAGGCGCCGCCCGGCTCCTGGTGGGCGGCAGCCGCGCGCATATCCATCCTGCTGATTCCGGCGGCGTTCTACGAGGAGCTCTTTCTCCGGGGCTACGTGTTCGCGACGCTCGGCGCGTGGCTGGGGCCGGTCGCGACGGTCGCGCTCACCAGCGTGGCGTTCGGACTGCTTCACGTGCCCAACCCGGGAGGAGGGGGATCCAACGGGCTGCCGATCGTCATGGTGACGCTCGCCGGCGTATACCTCGCGGTGGTGCTGCTGGTGACGCGCAGTCTCTACGCCGCGTGGATGGCGCATCTCGCGTGGAACTGGGTGATGGCGGTGGTTCTGCACGTGGCGGTGAGCGGGCTGCCGCTGCCGCAGCCGGGCTATCAGCTCGCGGACGATGGTCCGGACTGGCTCACCGGCGGCCCCTGGGGACCGGAAGGTGGCGTCGTTGCGGGCGCGGGGATGTTCGCCGGGCTGGCATACCTTTACTGGCGTCACTCACGACGGAGCCATGAGCAACTCGACCGATAGCATCGCGGTGGTTGGCGCGGGACAGATGGGCAACGGCATCGCGCACGTGTTCGCGCAAGCGGGCCACCCGGTGACGATGATCGACGTCTCGCCGGACGCGCTCGCGCGCGGACGCGAGACGATCGCGAAAAACCTGGACCGGCAGGTGAAGAAGGGCACCATCACCGCGGACGCGAAGGACGCGACGCTCGGACGTATCACGACGGCGGGTGCCCTGGACGCAGTGGCCGGCGCGTCGCTGGTGGTGGAGGCCGTCACGGAGCAGCGCGCGCTCAAGTTCAGGATCTTCTCGGACATCGACACGCACGCCAGCGCCGGCGCGATCCTCGCCACGAACACCAGCTCGATCTCGATCACCGAGATCGCCGCGCAGACCCGGCGTCCCGACGCGGTCATCGGCATGCACTTCATGAATCCGGTGCCCGTGATGCAGCTCGTGGAGGTGATTCGCGGTCTGGCGACGAGCGACGACACCACCGCGCGGACCGTGGCGCTCGCGAAGGCCGTGGGGAAGACGCCGGTGGAGGCGAACGACTCCCCGGGGTTCATCGCCAATCGCGTCCTGATGCCCATGATCAACGAGGCCGTCTACTGCCTCATGGAGGGCGTGGGGACGGCGGAGTCCATCGACACCGTCATGAAGCTCGGGATGAACCACCCGATGGGACCGCTGGCGCTGGCGGACTTCATCGGCCTCGACACCTGCCTGGCCATCCTCGAGGTGCTGCACACCGGACTCGGCGACCCGAAGTACAGACCCTGTCCATTACTTCGGAAGTATGTGGCGGCCGGGTGGCTCGGAAAGAAGGCCGGACGCGGCTTCCACATGTACGGCTAAGACGAGTGACCTGGGCCCTCACCCCCCTGAGCGAGGAGCAGCGGGCGATCCAGTCGACCGCGCGCGAGTTCGCCGCCGGCGAGCTTGCGCCGAACGTGGAGGCGTGGGACCGCGATGCGTACTTCGATCCCTCCATCATCACCAAACTCGCCCAGCTCGGCTTTCTTGGCATGCTGGTGCCCGAGGAGTACGACGGTCTCGGGCTGGAGACGCTGACCTACCTCGTGGCCCTCGAGGAGATCGCTGCCGTAGACGCGTCGACCGCGGTGCTATTGAGCGTCCACAACTCGCTGCCATGCCAGATGCTGCTGCGCTGGGGCACCGACGAGCAGAAGGAGCGCCTGCTGCGGCCCATGGCGCGCGGCGAGCTGCTGGGCGCGTTCGCGCTGTCCGAGGCGGAGAGCGGCTCCGACGCGGCGTCGCTGCGCACGCGCGCCACGCGCGACGGCGACTGCTGGGTGCTGAACGGCACCAAGGCCTGGGTGTCCAGCGGGACGCACGCTGGCGTCATTCTCGCCATGGCTCGCACGGACGCGCGGGAGGATCGCAAGGGCGCCCGCGGGATCGGCGCGTTCATCGTGACGCCGGACATGCCGGGGTTCTCGGTGGGGAAGAAGGAAGACAAGCTGGGGCTGCGCGCCTCCCCCACGGTGCAGCTCACCTTCGACAACATGCGAGTGCCCGCGCGGAACATGCTCGGCGAGCCCGGGATGGGCTTCATCTACGCGATGCAGTCGCTGGACGCCGGGCGGCTCGGCATTGCCGCGCAAGCCGTGGGCATCGCCCAGGCGGCGCTCTCGCATGCGTCGCGGTACGCGGCGGAGCGGCGCCAGTTCGGCAAGCCGATCAAGGAGTTCCAGGCGATCCAGTTCAAGCTCGCGGACATGGCGTCGCGCGTCGCCGCCTCGCGCGCCCTGCTGCACGCCGCGGCGACCGCGCGCGATCGCGGCCAGCACGTCACGCAGTTCAGCGCCATGGCCAAGCTCACCGCGAGTGAAACGGCCATGTGGGTCACGACGCAGGCCATCCAGATTTTCGGTGGCTACGGCTACGTGAAGGACTATCCCGTGGAGCGGCTCTTCCGCGACGCGAAGGTGACGGAGATCTACGAGGGCACCTCGGAGATTCAGCGCATCGTGATCGCGCGCGAGTTGTACTCGCACGGCGGCGGCAGGGGCTGACCCGTCGTAGATTTCCCATTCCCATTCCCATTCCCATTCCCATTCCCGCCGTCTGTTTTTCCCCATTCCCGCCTCCCCCTTCCCGGTTCCCCGTTTCTTAAATGCAGATCTTCGATACCATCGCCAGCATGGGGCACGAGCAGGTTGTGCTCGGGCACGATCCCGCCTCCGGCTACCGCGGCATCATCGCCATTCACAGCACAGTGCTGGGTCCGGCGCTGGGTGGCACGCGCTTCTGGAGCTACGCCACGGACGACGAGGCCGTCGTGGACGCGCTGCGTCTCGCGCGCGGCATGACCTACAAGAACGCCGTGGCCGGGCTGAACCTTGGTGGCGGCAAGTCCGTCATCATCGGCGACAACAAGACCACGGACCGCGAACTGATCTTTCGCGCGCACGGCCGGTTCGTGGAGTCGCTGGGCGGCCGCTACATCACGGCGGAGGACGTGGGGACCAGCACCGCGGACATGGATTATGTCCACATGGAGACGAAGAGCGTGACCGGTCTCGCGGGGCGGTCGGGTGACCCGTCCCCGGTCACCGCGCACGGTGTGTTTCGCGCCATCCAGGCGTCTGCAAAGGCCCGATGGGGCAAGGACGACATCGCGGGGCGCACCATCGCGGTGCAGGGGTGCGGACACGTGGGCTACTACCTCGCCAAGGAGTTGCACGAGGCGGGGGCCAACCTCATCGTCACCGACATCGACGCGGAACGGGTGAGCCGCGTCGTGAAGGATTTCAGCGCGAAGACCGTCGCGGCCGACGCGATCTACGGCATCGAGGCCGACATCTTCGCGCCGTGCGCCCTGGGGGCGATCATCAACGACCAGACCATTCCGCAGCTGAAGGTGGCCATCGTGGCGGGCGCCGCCAACAACGTGCTGCTGGAAGAGCGCCACGGCGACATGCTGGAGGAGCGGGGGATCATGTACGCGCCGGACTACGTGGCCAACGCGGGCGGCGTCATCAACGTGTACAGCGAACTCGCCGGCTGGACTCCCGCGCGCGCGTTCCGGAAGGCGGACGAGATCTACGACACCGTGCTCAAGGTGTTCGCGATCGCGAGCATCGACAAGGTGCCGACGTACGTCGCCGCCGACCGGCTCGCCGAGCAGCGCATTCGCGCGGTGGGGTCGCTGGTCCGCACCTGGCCGCAGTGGCCCAACAAATGACTCCTGAAACGATCCTCATCGCCGCCGACCACGCGGGCTTCGAGCTGAAGAAGAAGCTCGAGGCCGAGCTGACCAGGCTCGGCTTCGCGGTGCGCGATCTGGGCACCGATTCCGCGGACTCCACCGACTACGCGGACTACGCCCACCCGCTGGCGAAGGAAGTCTCCGAGGGCACGGTGAAGCGCGGGGTGCTGCTCTGCGGCACCGGACTCGGCATGTCGTACGTGGCCAACCGGTATCCGAACGTGCGCGCCGCCGTCACCTGGTCGGCCGAGGTGGCGGAGCTGGCGCGGCGTCACAATGATTCCAACGTCCTCGTGCTGCCCGCGCGGTTCGTCACGGACGATCAGGCCGTGGAGATTCTCAGGACCTGGCTGACGGTGCCCTTCGAGGGCGGGCGGCACGAGCGCCGCGTCGTGAAGATCGAACACGCCTCACCGGAAGGACGGAAGCCCGGAGCCGATGCATGACCAACTGGTCTGACTGGGACCGCTGCCCGCCGGGGGATTCCCTCCGCGACGCGGATCCTGAAATCGCGGAGCTCATCGAGCTCGAGATCGCGCGCCAGAACGACGGGCTCGAGTTGATCGCGAGTGAGAACTTCGTGTCGCCCGCAGTGCTCGAGGCACTCGGATCGCCGCTGAACAACAAGTACGCGGAGGGATTGCCCGGCAAGCGCTACTACGGCGGCTGCGAGGTGGTGGACCGGGTGGAGCAGCTGGCCATCGATCGCGCCAAGGAACTGTTCGGCGCGGAGCACGCCAACGTGCAGCCCCACTCGGGCGCGCAGGCGAACATGGTGGTCTTTCTGGCGTTCATGAAACCCGGGGACACGTTCCTGGGCATGGACCTCTCGCATGGCGGGCACCTCACGCACGGGTCACCGGTGAACTTCTCGGGCATCCTCTACAACGCGGTGTCGTACGGCCTCACGACCGACGGGCTGATCGACTACGACGACGTGGAGCGCAAGGCGCGCGAGCACCGGCCGCGGATGATCATCGCGGGGTACAGCGCGTACTCCCGGGTGGTGGATTTCGCGCGGTTCGCCGCGATCGCCCGGGAGGTGGGCGCGATCTTCATGGTGGACATGGCGCACTTCGCCGGGCTGGTCGCCGGCGGCGTCTATCCGTCGCCGGTGCCGCACGCCGACGTCGTGACCACCACGACGCACAAGACGCTGCGCGGCCCGCGCGGCGGCGTCGTCTTCTGCCGGGCGGAGCACGCGAAGGCGATCGACAAGGCGGTATTCCCGGGCACGCAGGGCGGCCCGCTCGAGCATGCGATCGGCGCCAAGGCCGTCGCGTTCCGTGAAGCGCTCCAGCCGTCCTTCAAGATCTACTCACGGCAGGTGGTGGCCAACGCGCGCGCGCTCGCCGCCGCGCTCATGGCGCGTGGCTACCACATCGTGTCCGGCGGCACCGACAACCACCTGATGCTGGTGGACCTGCGCGGCAAGGCCGACACGCTCACCGGCAAGCTCGCGGAGAGCGCGCTGAACAGCGCCGGGATTACGGTGAACAAGAACACGGTGCCCAACGAAACCCGCTCGCCCTTCGTCACCAGCGGCCTGCGCATCGGGACGCCCGCCGTCACCACGCGCGGCATGCGCGAGCCGCAGATGCAGCGCATCGCCGAGCTGATCGACCGCGTGCTGTGCGCGCCCGAGGATCGGACCGTGCTGGACGCCGTCCACGCGGACGTGCGCGAACTGGCCGGTGCGTTCCCCCTGTACCCGGCGCCCGCGGTGCCATCACATTAGGGGATGACCGAGCCCCAACCGAAGGACCTGAAGCGACAGATCGGCCTCTGGAGTGCCGTGGCGATCGTCATCGGGACGACGATCGGGTCCGGCATCTTCCGCTCGCCTGCCGGCATCGCCGACAAGCTGCCGGGGCCGATTCCGCTCGCGATCGTCTGGGTGGCGGGCGGCCTGCTCGCCCTCTGCGGCGCGCTCTCGTTCTCCGAGCTCGCGTCGGCGTTCCCGCGCACCGGCGGGATCTTCGTCTTCATCAAGGAAGGGTTCGGCCGGCTGCCCGCGTTCCTCTTCGGATGGGCAGAGGTCACGGTGATCCGGGCCGCGGCCGTGGGTGCCATCGCGACCACGTTCGCGGAGTACTTCCTGCGGGTAATCGGCGTGGATCCCGTGGAGTACGCGCGCTACGTCGCCGCGGCGGCCATCATCGTCATGGGGACGGTCAACATCCTGGGCGTGCGTTGGGGAACGCTCGTGCTGAACGTGACCACCGTGGCCAAGTACGGCGCGCTCATCTTCATCATCATCATTGCCATGGCGCTCGGCCTGCCGGAAACCGGCGGTCACTATACGCCGGCCCTGCCGGAGGGAAGCATCTCCATCGGCGCGTTCGGGCTGGCACTCGTCTCGGCGCTCTGGGCGTACGACGGCTACGCGGACCTGAGCTACGCGAGCGGTGAAGTGAAGGACCCCGAGCGTACCCTGCCGCGCGCGCTGATCGGCGGCACGTGCGCCGTGGTCCTGATCTACCTGCTGGCGAACATCGCGTATCTCGCGGTCATTCCGGTCGAGGAAATGCGCCGGTCGCCGCTGGTGGCGGCGGACGTGGCGGAGCGCGTGCTCGGCGCGCCCGGCGTAGTGTTCATCGGCGTGACCGTCATGCTGTCCACGTGGGGCACGCTCACGGGATCGCTGTTCACGTCGCCGCGCATCTTCTTCGCGATGGCGCAGGAGAAACTCTTCTTCCGCGCCGTCGCGAGCGTGCATCCCCAGTTCGGAACGCCGCACGTCGCGATCGGCATCAACATCGTCCTCGGCGTCGTCTTCGTGCTGCTGCGCACCTTCGAGCAGCTGGCCGACGCGTTCGTCACCGCGATCCTGCCGTTCTACGCGCTGGGCGTCGCGGCGCTGTTCGTGGTAAGGCGCCGCGAGGGATATGCGCCGGCGTTCCGGGTGCCGCTGTACCCGATCGTGCCCCTGCTGTTCGTCGCCTCCGCGCTCTACCTCCTGAGCAACGCGCTGATCGACGCCTCGAGCCGCGTGCCGACCGCCATCACGCTCGGCATCGTCCTTCTGGGCGTCCCGGTGTATTACCTGACGGTGGGGCGGGCGTTCCGGAAGAGCGGCTAGGGCATGGCAGGGGCGCTGTCTGGCCCGCTATTTGGGTGTTGTGGGACGCCGTGCAAGACCACATTTTGTCTCTCCGACGGGGCGAGATGTCAGCGCTTCGTCGGATTTTTTCTTTCGGTCATCTTCCGCGGTGGTGGATGACGAAACAGGAGCCTCGTGTCGGAACTCAGTTTTCGCGACGGCATCATGGACCGGATTCGCCTGCGTGAGCGGCGGTACGACGAGCGCGCCTATCTGTTCGTTCTCGCCGCGCTCGAATACTCGCAGCAGCGACTGGATGAGCGGCGCCACATCACCGGCCAGGAGCTGGCCGGGGCGTGCCGCGACCTGGCCCTCGAGCGCTTTGGCGTCATGTCCCGACTCGTGCTCGATCACTGGGGGATTCGCACCACCGCGGACATCGGCCGCATCGTCTTCGCGCTGGTGGATCTGGGCATGCTGTTGAGCCAGCCGGACGACACACCGGACGCCTTCGAGCACGTGTACGACTTCGATCACGCATTCGAGCGGGACTATCCGTGGGGCGCGGGGATCGGCGCGACGAGCTAGGGAAGCCCTGAAAACCAAGGGGCGGGGCGGGGTGTTCCGGCCGGCGCGAGCATAGTACCAATACTTGGACGACTGACGAGCGTTACATGCCTCTTGAGATCTCTCGCGTTCTCGCGTCCAAGTATTG
>JBBDYA010000134.1:0-57522 GCA_040902005.1 Gemmatimonadaceae bacterium
GGCCGACCGCGCCGAAGGCGCGCCGAGAACGGACCCGCCGCGAAGCGGCGGCCGAGAACGGTCTTCATCACTTCACCTCGATGCCGAGAGTGGTGAGAAACTGCGCGTGAGCCTGGGCCAGCTCCACGCGGTGCAGCGCGCGGGCGACACGCGCGCCAAGCAGGTCGGTCTGCCGGTCCACGTAGTCCGCGGACGTCACGACGCCCTCGGCGAAGCGCGCGCGCGTTTCGTCGGCGATCCGTTCGCGCAGCGCGATGATCTCGTCGTCCATCGCGAGCGACGCTTCCAGCCGGTCGATGGCGGCAAGGTCCTGCGCCACGCCCCGGTGCAGCTGCCGGGCGAAGGCGTCCTCGTCGGCGGTGAGCACCCGCCGCTGGAGCGCGAGCACCTCGCGCTCGCGCCCGCCCGCGCCCCAGGTCCAGGGCGACCACTCGAGCTGCACCCCGGCCAGCCAGTACGAATCGAACGTATCGTTCAGCGGGTTGAGCCCGGGACGTCCGTATCCCACGCGGCCGAACGCAGAGACGCGCGGCCTGTCCTGCGCGGAGCGCGCCCGCTCCTGTCCCTCCAGCACGTCGCGCGAGCGGGCGAATCGCTCGAACTCGGGACGCGCCCGCGGGTCGCTCGGGCCGCCGCGCGCGCGCGCCACGTCGTCCGCGTGGTCCGGCAGCGCGAGCACGACCTCGGTGGAGACGGACGCGCCGGTGAGCTCGGCCAGTACGGTGAGCGCAGCCACCCGGCTCGCGGACAGCTCCGCGCGCGCCTGGCGCCGGCGCAGCAGTTCCGCCCGGATCGTGTGCTCTTCGCTGGGCAGCGCGGCGCCCTCGCGCACGCGCGCGGTGGCAACGCTGAGCTGGGCCTCGAGCGCGGCGATCCCGGCGGCGATCTCGTCGCCCTGCGCCTGCGCACGCAGCGCCGCGAAGTAGGCGTCGTTCACCTGGTGACGCAGTGCGAACAGCGCCACGCGCACGGCGGACTCCGCGTGCGCGTGCTGCGCGCGCTCGATGTCGCGGCGCGCGCCGAGCGTGGGATCGATGAGGCGCTGCGTGGCGCCGATGCGGGCGTCGTACGTGTCGTTCGGCGGCGTGGGTGGCGAGACGCCACCGGGCAGCACGATCGGAATCCGCGCCACGTCAGACTGGTATTGCGCGTGGCTCTCGACGGTCACCGCGGGCCGCCGTTCGGCGTCCAGGTTGTGCAGACGCAGCGCCGATTGTCGCGCGAGCAGCTCGAACTGACCGGCACGCGGGTCGGCGCGTCGCGCGCGTTCCTGCAGTGACGCGAGCCGAAGCGTGTCCGTGGCGGGAGTCTGCGCGCCCAGGGTGGCGCCGGCCACGGGTACGCCGGGGGTGGGGGTGGGGGTGAGCGCGAGCAGGAGGACGGGAAGAAGCGGATGGATTGTCATGGGCGCAGCGCGTTGCGGAAGAACTCCGGCAGGTGGGTTTTGCGCTCCTCGATCAGCGCGGCGAACCGGGCGTCGTCGAGCCCCAGCACGAGCGACAGCATCGGCCGCGCGGCGAAGGGGAAGATGCAGAGCGAGATGAGGTTCACCACGAACTGCTGCGGCGGGATCGGGCGCATGCGTTTCGCCCTCACCTGCTGCTTGATCTGTTTCGCGAGCGTCGCGAACACCGGCACGAGCAATTGGTGCGGATCGCCGCCCGTGGCCGTGGCGAGCAGTTTCGCCACGCGCTCCGGGTTGTGGTGCATCTCCGACAGGAGATACCCGGGCAGAAACGGGTGCTGGGTAAAGGTGTCGAGATAGGTGGCGACGAGCGCGTCGATCTTGGCCTCGAGCGGCAGCTCGCCGCCCAGGATCCGCGCGAGCGTGGGAAAGAGCCGGCTGGCGAGCTGGATGAACACCGCGCCGCTCAGCCGGTCCTTGGAACGGAAGTAGTAGTGGAGCAGGGCCTGGTTGACGCCCGCCTCCGCGGCGATCTCCTGCATGCGCGCGCCGGCCGTGCCGCGCCGGATGAACACTCGGCGCGCTGCCTCGAGAATGCGCTGCTCCGTTTCGCCGTCGGCGCGCTGCGCCGGGCGGCGCGCTTTACTGGCAGGTGTCTTTGACATTCATCGTATTGTGAGCCAACTGTCTGATTTAATCGTTCAGTTAACGCACATTATGGGCGCGCCCCTGCCTGGGCGCAAGTGGATGGATGAGAGGTTACGCGAGCTCGGCGGTCGCCGAGATGGTCACGCCCTTCAGGGCGCGCGACACGGGACAGCCGTCCTTCGTCTCGTTCACGATCCGGTCGAAGGTGGCCTTGTCGATGCCCGGCACCGTGCCCTTCACGTGCAGCACCATCTTCGTGATGGTCATCTTGTCATCCACCTTTTCCACGGTGCACGCGGCGGACGTTTCCACCTTCGTGCCCGGTGTGCCGTTCTTCTCCAGGTTGCCGCTCAGCGCCATGCTGAAGCACGCCGCCTCTGCCGCCGCCAGGAGCTCCTCCGGGTTCGAACCGGTGCCGCTCTCGAAGCGCGAGCCAAAGCTGTACGCGCCGCCGATGCCCGTTTCCCCCTTGAAGCTGCCATTCCCTCCCTTCAGACCGCCATTCCATGTCGCGCTTGCTTTGCGTGTGGGCATTGTGACTCCGGTGCGGGTACCGAGGATGAGTGGTGTGCAACGCGGGCGTTCTTGCAGAACTGGGCCCGACATGATTCTATCAGCTTTCGGCCCAACCTTCAGCACATAGCGCCCATGCCCTTGGTCATCAAGGTTCGCGAGAACGGCCCGTACGCCATCGACGTCACTACCGGCGACTTTGTGCTCGTGGACCACAACAACGAGCCCATCCCCATTCCGCCACTCAAGCCCGGCAAGACCGCCGTCACGCTCTGCCGCTGCGGAGCGTCGGTGAAGAAGCCGTTCTGCGACGGTACGCACAGCCGGATGGGGTTCCGCGCGGCGGAGGCGGCCGTGCAGGTCGAGGGCCAGCCGCCCAAAACCGAATGAGCGTGGCCGCGCGGGGCGCGCCGCGCACGGAGGAGGAGCTGGACGCGCTGCTCTCCGAGCCGCGCGACGCCACGGTGAACGCGCTGCGCCTGGCACCCGGCGACATCGTGGTGCTGGGCGCGGGAGGCAAGATGGGCCCCACGCTGTCGCGGATGGCGGCGCGCGCGGCGCGCGCGGCGGACGGCGCGTCACCCCGTCGCGTGATCGCCGTCTCGCGATTCACGTCGGGCGTCACATCCCGGGAACTGGAGCGGCACGGCGTGGAGACCATTGCCTGCGACTTGCTGGACGCGAACGCGGTGGCGCGCCTGCCCGACGCACCGAACGTGATCTTCATGGCCGGACAGAAGTTCGGCACCATGGACGCGCCGTCGCGCACGTGGATGATGAATGTGGTCGTGCCCGCGCACTGCGCCCGACGCTACGCCGGCTCGCGGATCGTGGCCTTCTCCACCGGCAATGTGTACCCGCTGGTACCCGCGGACGGCGGCGGAGCGAGCGAAGCGGTGGAGCCGCGCCCCATCGGTGAGTACGCCGCCTCGTGCCTGGGCCGCGAGCGCGCCTTCGAGTTCGCGGCCCTGGAGCACGGCACGCGCGTCGCCATCGTCCGGCTCAACTACGCAATCGACCTGCGCTACGGCGTGCTCACCGACCTGGCGCAGAAGATCCTGGACGACGCGATCGTTCCGCTCGCCATGGGGCACGTCAACATCATCTGGCAGGGCGACGCGAACCGTGCCGCGCTCGAGCTGCTGCCACTCGCCGCGCCGCAGCCGCTCGTCGTCAACGTGACCGGCAGCGAGACGCTGTCGGTGCGCTCGCTCGCCACTCGGCTCGCGCAGCGCCTGGGCAGAACGCCGCGGTTCGCCGCACTCGAGGCGCGCGACGCACTGCTGAGCGATACCGCGCGCTTCCGCCAGCTGCTGGGCGGCGCCGATCTGCCGGTGGACACGATGATCGAGTGGGTCGCGGACTGGGTGCGCGAGGGCCGCCCGCTGCTGGGCAAGCCCACCCACTTCGAGGCGCGGGACGGCGCGTACTGATGGAGGCGTCGTTTCCCCCCCCCGTCAGCGCGCGCGCGCGATTGCGCTCGGGGGTCGCGATTCCCGCCCACCCACTGGCGCTCACCGCGGCGCGCACGCTGGACGAACGGCGGCAGCGCGCGCTCACGCGCTACTATCTGGACGCCGGGGCCGGCGGGCTGGCCGTGGGGGTGCACACCACGCAGTTCGCCATCCGCGAGACGAACCACGGGCTGTATCGCCCCGTATTGGAGCTGGCCGCCGAGACCGCGCGCGCGTGGCGCGCGCCGCGCGACGCGGAACCCGTGATGGTGGCCGGGGTCTGCGGCCCGACCAGCCAGGCGGTGGCCGAGGCGGAAACGGCACTCGCGTACGGCTACCACGCGGCGCTGCTCAGTCTCGCCGCGCTGGCCAGCGCGTCACGCGAGGAGTTGCTGGCGCACTGTCGTGCCGTGGCGGACGTGATGCCCCTGTTCGGCTTCTATCTCCAGCCGGCCGTTGGCGGGCGCGCGCTGGACTACGCGTTCTGGCGCGAGTTTGCCGGGATCCCGAACGTGTGGGCGGTGAAAATCGCGCCGTTCGACCGCTACCGCACGCTGGAGGTGGTACGCGCGATTGGTGAGTCCGGGCGCGACGACATCGCGCTCTACACGGGCAACGACGACCACATCGTCGGCGATCTGGTGGCGCCCTTCCCGTTCAGCGCCGGCGGGGAGCGCAAGATGCGCTGGATGGATGGTGGATTGCTGGGTCAGTGGGCGGTGTGGACCAGCCGCGCGGTGGACCTGCTGCATCGCGCGCACACCGCGCGCGCCGGCGGAATGATCGACACGGCGTTGCTGCGCGAGGGTGAGGCGCTCACCGATGCGAACGCCGCGATCTTCGACGCGGCGAACGGATTCGCCGGGTGCATCGCGGGCATCCATGAAGTGCTGCGACGTCAGGGCCTGCTCGCCGGAACGTGGTGCCTGGATCCGCGCGAGTCGCTGTCGCCGGGCCAGGCCGCCGAGATCGACCGGGTTTGCCGCGCGTATCCATTTCTGGCAGACGACGAGTTCGTCGAGGCCGGGCGTGACGACTGGCTGGCGTGAGGCGCCGTCAGCGAACGCCCGTCAGCAAGCGCCGTCAGCAAACGCCGTTAGCGGTCAGCGTCCCGCAGCAGTCGCCACGAGCTTGCCCACCCACGATTCCTTGGCCGGCTGCTCGAACCGGTCGCGGAAGTCCGCGGCGTTCGTGATGCTCGTGTCGAACACGATGGTGTCGCCGGACATCGCGCCCGTGGCGAACAACCCGGGCACGTCCTTGCGCGGCGCCATGCGCGGCGCGCCCGCCGCATCCTTATAGAAGACGCGTCCACCGCCGACGAGCGACGTCCCCAACGACCGCTCCAGCGACTGAAGCCCGCGGAAGAGCACGTCGATGGAGCATCCGGACGCCTGCTCGGCGGTCGGATCCACGCCGATCACGAGAAAACGCGCGTCTCTCCAATCGCGCGCCGAGCGCAGCGGCGCGCCGTGCGCCTTCCACTGCGCGAGAAACGCGTCCACTTCGGCGAGCAGCGCGGCGCTCTCGGTGTCGTGCAGGGGACGATCGCTCGCGAAGATCCACACACGCGCAAGGTCGGGAAGCTCTTTGAATGCGACGGCAGGCATGCTCGAATACTAAACCGGTTCAGTCTTCGGGTCGGCCGAACATCAGCACCATCAGGTGCCGGTCCTCCGGCCGGGCGAAGATGTACACATAGTCCCCCGGCAGGAGGGCGGTGGTTCCCTTCGGCGGCACCATCTCGTTCCCACGAATGATCAGCGCGATCGCCGCGCCCTCGGGAAAGGGCAGCTCGGACAGCGGCGCTCCGGTGACGGCCAGCGCCTCGTCCACGTAGAACGTCATCAGGTCGCCGCGAATCGGCTCCATCGACTCCAGCTCCAGCACGGCGTGCGGACGCGGGGGCTCGTCCGTGTCCATCTGGAACAGTTTCGTCGCCCACGCCACGGTGGCGCCCGGAAGTATCGCGTTCACCACCACCACGAAGAACACCACGTTGAAGATCTGGTGCGCGCCGGGCGCGCCGGCGAGCACGGGATAGATGGCGAGCACGATGGGCACCGCACCGCGCAGGCCGATCCACCCCGAGTAGCCGATCTCGCGCGCCGTGTAGCGGAACGGCAACAGGCAGAGCGCCACCACGAGCGGGCGCGCGACGAACACCAGGATGAACGCCAGCAGGAGCCCGACCTTCCACACTTCCGGCAGCTGTCCCGGAAACACCAGCAGGCCGAACACGAGGAACATCACGATCTGGCTCAGCCACGCGGATGCGTCGTGCGTGCGGATGACACCGGCGCGGTACGGCATGGGGCCATTGCCGAGCACCACGCCGGCCACGTACACCGCGAGGAATCCGCTGCCTTGAAGCAGCGTGGTGAGCCCGAACGCCAGCAGCGCGGCGGCGAGCGTGACCACCGGATAGAGCCCCAGCGACCGCAGGCGCAGCCGGACCAGCACGGCGCGCGCAACGCGTCCGCCGGCGTAACCGAGCAGCGCGCCGATCGCCAGCTGCTGTACCACCGCGAACGCGAGCCGGCCGACGTGCAGTCCCTCGCCACGCACGAGCATTCCCGTCATGGCGATCGTGAGGATGACGGCCATGGGATCGTTCAGCCCGGACTCGACCTCCAGCGTGGAGCCCACGCGGCGCCGTAACCCCATGCCACTGTTGCGCAACGCGAGAAAGACCGCGGCCGCGTCGGTGGACGACACGATCGCGCCCAGGAGCAGCGCCTGTGGCCATGCGAATCCCAGGAGCTTGGCGCCGACGGCGGTGGCGCCCGCCACCAGGGCGACGCCGACCGTGGCGAGCAGCCCGGCGGGCTTCCACACCCGGCGCACCGATTCGAGCGGCGTGTTCAGTCCGCCGTCGAACAGGATGAGCACCAGCGCCGCGGTGCCCACCCGGAACGCGAATGAGTAATTATTCAGCTCGATGCCGCCGAGCCCCTCCGAGCCGGCCAGCATGCCGATCGCCAGGAAGACGAGCGTGACCGGGAGACTCGTGCGCTCGAACACGCGCGAAAAAACGACGCTTGCCACCACGAGGGCGGCAAACGTCGTGAAGACGAGAGCGGTGGCGAGCGGTTCGGGTTGCACGGGAGAAAAAAGGCACCAGACCCGTGCACACGGCAAGCGGGCAGACCCCGTGTCCCGGCGGGGCGCCTATCGCCGGACGTCGTGCCCCGTCTGCCCGCTTACCGCCTGACCTCCAGCGATACGGGCTGGCTCAGATAGATGGGCTTTTCCTCGGTGCGGAAACGCAGCACGCGCATGAACCAGTTGTCCGACTCGGCCCGTCCTCCGTACTGCATCACGTACCGCGCTACCTCGGCCACGTGCTCGGGGTCCATGCGAAGGCAGCCATGCGACGCCGCCGATCCGAGCGAGTTGATCTCCCCCGTGCCGTGGATGTAGTACGTGGGTTCCTTGAAGAAGATCTTCACGACCTTCATCGGGTTGCCGGGCTCACCCGGCCGCTTGGGCGTGTACTTCTTCGCCCACTCGGAGTCGGGTGGAACCCAGCGCGGGTTCCAGATCAGCTTGTTGATGGAGTAGGTGCCGACGGGCGTCTCGAAGCCGTCGGCACCGACGGCGACCGGATACTGCCACAGCAGCGAGTCCGCCTCGTACATGCGAAGCCGCCTGTCGGACAGATCCGCCACGAGCCGGAACCGCGACGGGTCCTCCTCGACGACCCGGGCGCTGTCGCGTGTGCCATTCCCCATCAGCATCGCCGTTCCGGGAATCGAGGCCGCGATCATCGGCACCGCGGCCAGGTACATCCATTTGCGTCCAGGCTGCATTGTCCTTCTCGCTCTCGTCGTGTGGGAGCCCCGTACAAGGGCAAGCGACGTTCCACCAGACTCCGGATGTTTCCGCTTGCACGCCGCGCAACAGTGGCGTACCGATAAGCGACCTCAACCCGTCTCGCATGATGCCCATCGCCCGCACGACCCCGCCCCCGGATCGCCGCGAGTTTCTCACGTACTTCTCCGCCATCGGACTCGGCTCGTCGCTGCTGCCTGGCGTGCTCTGGGGAAAGGTGGCCGAGGGCGCCGAGATAACGACCGCGACCATTGCCGCCGCGGAGGAAATCGCCGGCGTGTCGTTCACGGAGGACGAGCGCGCGATGATGGTGCGCAGTCTCAACAACACAAAGGCCGCAATCGACGCGCTCCACAAGATTCCGCTCGACAACGGCATCGCCCCGGTGCTCACCTTCGATCCCGTCCCGCCGGGCGTGACGCTGCCCGCGAAGCGGCAGGAGCAGCCGGTGCGCGAGCGTGTGGCAGCGATGGCGCGTCCCGGTTCGCTCGAGGAGCTCGCGTTCCTCCCGGTGGCGGTTCTGTCGGAGATGGTCCGCGCGCGACGCGTGAAGCCCAGCGAGCTGACGGAGATGTATCTCGACCGGCTCAAGCGATTCGACTCCCGGCTGCACTGCGTCATCACGCTCACCGAGTCGCGCGCGCGGGAGCAGGCGCGGGCGCGCGACGCGGAGATCGCGCGCGGCAACTGGCGCGGCCCGTTGCACGGCATTCCGTGGGGAGCAAAGGACCTGCTGGCGACGAAGGGCTACAAGACCACCTGGGGCGCCGGCCCATATAAGGAACAGACCATCGACGCGGACGCGGCGGTGGTGCAGCGGCTCGATGCCGCGGGCGCGATTCTCGTGGCCAAGCTCACGCTGGGCGAGCTGGCGCAGGGAGACGTCTGGTACGGTGGCGTCACCCGCAATCCGTGGTGGCCGGAGCAGGGGTCGAGCGGCTCG
Source organism: Gemmatimonadaceae bacterium (assembly GCA_040902005.1). Lineage (GTDB taxonomy): Bacteria > Gemmatimonadota > Gemmatimonadetes > Gemmatimonadales > Gemmatimonadaceae > DASPMP01. The sequence goes on from JBBDYA010000134.1 coordinate 8,798, forward strand.
TCCGCCGGGCCGGCAAGCGCCACCGCCGCCGGGCTCGTGGCGTTCGCGATCGGCACGGAGACGCTCGGCTCCATCTCGTCGCCGGCCACGCGGTGCGGCGTGTCCGGTTTGCGCCCCACCTACGGCCGCGTGCCGCGCACCGGCGCGATGGCGCTCTCGTGGAGCATGGACAAGATCGGCCCGATGTGCCGGGCAGTGGAGGACTGCGCGCTCGTGCTGGACGCGATCCGCGGTCCCGACGGACACGACCTGTCCGTGAAGGAGCGTGCATTCAACTGGAACGCGCGCGTCGCGCCGGCGTCGTTGCGCATCGGCTACGTGAAGAGCGCATTCGACCGCCCGGAGCGCGATCCCGAGAACCCGGAACGGGTACTGCACGCCACGAAGACGCAGGACGACGCCGCGCTGGACGTGCTGCGCCGGCTTGGCGCCAACCTGATTCCAGTGGACCTGCCGCCGTCGGTGCTCCAGGGCTCGGGGCTGATCCTCGGTCCGGAAGCCGGCGCCGCCTTCGAGGAACTTGTCCTCACCGGCCGCTCAAAGGAGATGGTGCAGCAGCACGCGGGCGCCTGGCCCAACACCTTCCGGTCCGCGCACTTCGTGCCGGCGGTGGATTACATCAACGCCAATCGCGCGCGCCTGTTGCTGATGCGGCACTGGTGGGAGCTGTTCAGCAACCTTGACGTCATCGTGGTGCCCACGGGCGGCACGAACCAACTGCTCGCCACGAACCTGACCGGGAATCCCGCGGTCATCATACCACACGGATTCCGAGAGGCCCCGCCACTCCCCCGCCCGGCCGGCGCGGCTGCTGACTCGGCGCAGACGCCAGCACCCCGGCCACAGACGCCCGTCTCCCTCACGTTCCTGGGGCCACTGTTCGAGGAAGAGCGTCCACTCGAGTTGGCACACGCGTTTCAGCGGGCCACGGACTTCCATCTGCGCAGGCCGCCCGGCTTCTAGCGCCGTCCCTAAGCGTCGGAAGGGTGTTCAAAAACGGACAGTCTGGGACGCGGGCACCCGCGGCGGTGCATCAGGCCGACCGGCGCGCCACGGGCGCGCCGCCGAGAACCCACCGCCGCCGCGTAGCGGCGGCGCCGAGAACGTTTTGAGCCGCGTAGCGGCGGCGCCGAGAACGTTTTGAGCCGCGGAGCGGCGGCGCCGAGAACGTTGTTAATCGTAAACAAACCAAAACCCCAAACTTTGTGTCCAATCCCTTCGTAGGGCATTCACCCCTGGACTGGACATCCGAGATGAGCCTTCCAAGCATCAGTTCCGAGTTCCGCGTGGTCACCAAAGAGGACCTGGAGACGCCCCCGGCCGAGTCGGGATTGCGGCTCGTGGAGACGGAGGAGGCCCAGGTTCCGGATGACGCCACCGCCACGCACACGCCCGCATCCCTCATGACCGAGCTGCTGGCCGAGCTGCGTGCGCAGCGCCGTCGCACCACGCGCCTCGCGGTCAAGACCGGCGGTCGCGTGCTCTTCCTGCGTGCCGAGGAGATCGACTGGGTGGAGGCCGCCGGGAACTACGTGCGCCTGCACGTGGGCGCCGAGTCACACCTGTATCGCGAGAGCATGAAGAACATGGAAGCGCGCCTGGATGGTGAGACGTTCGTGCGCATCCATCGGTCGTCCATCGTCAACGTGGACCGCATTCGCGAACTGCAGCCGTGGTTCCACGGCGAGTACGTGGTGTTGCTCCAGGACGGCACGCGCCTCATGGCCAGCCGCGTCTTCAGCGATCGGTTGGACCGCCTGATCGCGTAAGCACCGCGCGCAGTGCCTGCTCCAGGCGCGGGTGCCGGAACTCGAATCCGGCGCCCGCGAGTCGTTTGGGAACCAGGCGCTGGCTGGCAAGAATCGTCTGGTTCGCCATCTCGCCAAAGATCAGCTCCAGCACGAACGCGGGCACCGGAAAAACGGCCGGGCGCCGGAGCATGCGCGCGATCGTCGCGGTGAATTCGCGGTTGGTCACCGGCTCCGGGGACACAAAGTTCACGGGTCCCACCAGCGCCGGCGTCGCGATGCAGAACTGGAGCGCGCGCACCCAGTCGTCCATGCTGATCCAGCTCATCCACTGGTGGCCGTCGCCCAACCGGCCGCCGATGCCCAGCCGGAATGGAAGGAGCAGGCGCGCGAGCACCCCGCCGTCTTCACCGAGCACCAGGGATGTCCTCGGCATGACCACGCGAATCCCGGCGTCGGACGCAGGATGCGTGGCGTGCTCCCAGGCCTGCGTGACGCTCGACAGAAAGTCGCCGGCCGGGCCGGTGGTTTCGTCGAGCAACTCATCGCCGCGATGCGCGCCGTAGTAGCCCATGGCAGACGCGTTGACGAGCACGCGTGGTTTCACAGGCAGGATGGCGAGCGCGGACGCGAGCGCAGTCGTTCCATTCACCCTGCTGTCGCGGATCCGGCGACGGCGCGCGGCTGTCCATCGCTGTGCCAGCTCCTCGCCGGCGAGATTGATGACGATGTCGGGCTGGAGACGCGCGAGGGCATCAGTGTCGATCGTCCCCGCTTCCGCGTCCCAGCGTACGGTGTCCGTGTCGCGCTTACCGCGCGCGAGCGGAACTACCCTGTGACCGTCGCGCTCCAGCGCGCGCGTGAGGAACGAGCCGATGAAGCCGGAGGAACCGCCGAGGAGTACTGTGGCCACCCCCGCAAGTTACGACGATCCGAGCTGGATCAAACGGCGCGCGACGGTATCGATGACCCGCGCGTCCTCGTAGTACCGGGAGTGCACGCGCTCGCGCAGCAACACCAGCAGCTCATCGCTGAGCCTGCCGCGTGAGTTCCCATCCCACTCCCTCAGGATCTGGGCGGTGGCGGGGTCGTCGGGATCGGAGCCATGCTGGGAGGCCATTGACCCCAGTATCGGCACCTTCCACGCGTGGTTTAGCGCCGCGGCCCCTCAGCGCTTAACGTCACAGGCAGTGGCCACCATTCTCTACCTCGACGACGAGCCGGCGATCGGGCTGATCCTCCAGGACACGCTGGAGCGCCTCGGCCATCGCCCCGTAGGCGCCACGACCGTTCCCGAAGCGCTCGGCGCGCTGGCCAAGGGGGACGTGGACCTGATCATCTCCGATTACCGGATGCCCGGGCTCTCCGGCATTGAATTCCTGGAGCTCCTGCGCGAGGACGGACGCGACATCCCGCTCATCATCCTCACGGGACACGCCACCATCGAGCACGCGGTCGCCGCGATCAAGGCGGGGGCCTCGGACTACATCACCAAGCCGGTGCAGCCCGAGCAGCTGGCGCACGCCGTGGCGCAGGCGCTGGCGTTCGCGCGGCTCAAGCGCGAGAACGACGCGCTCCGCCGCGAGGTGATGGAGATCCGCGCCGAGCGCGAGATCGTGGGCAACAGCGCCACGATGCGGCACGTGCTCCAGACCGTGACCACCGCGGCGCCCACGCGTGCCTCGATCCTGCTGCTCGGGGAGTCTGGCACCGGCAAGGAGCTGTTTGCGCGCGCAATCCACGACCAGAGCGACCGCCGCAATCGTCCCTTCGTGAAACTGAATTGCGCCGCGCTGCCGGAGGGACTCGTCGAGAGCGCGCTGTTCGGGCACGAAAAGGGCGCGTTCACCGGTGCGATCAAGCGCGTGGAAGGCGCGTTCGAGCGCGCCAACGGCGGCACGCTGCTGCTGGACGAGATCACCGAGATGCGACCCGACCTCCAATCCAAGCTGCTGCGCGTGCTCCAGGAGCTGGAGTTCGAGCGCGTGGGCGGCACCAGCACCGTCAAAGTGGACGTGCGCATCATTGCCACCAGCAACCGCGATCTCGAGGCCGCGGTGAAGGACGGCACGTTCCGCCAGGACCTGTTCTACCGCCTGAGCGTCATGCCCATCCGGATCCCTGCGCTGCGTGAACGGCCCGAGGACGTCCCGATCCTGGCACACCACTTCGCGCGGCGGACCGCCACGGAGCAACACCGCGAGATCACGGCGATCGCCCCGGATGCAATGGCGCTGCTCCAACGCTACGAGTGGCCCGGCAACGTGCGCGAGCTGCAACATGCCGTGGAACGCGCCGTGATCCTCACACAGGGCAGCGTGCTGCTGGCGTCGAGCTTCGACATGATTCGCGCGAGCGTCACGGGCAGGGGTTCGCCGCTGGAGCGGGCCGCGAGCGCGACGACGGATGCCGCGGCCGCGACCGGCATCGTGCTCACCTCGTGCAACCTGGACGACGCGGAGGCGGTGCTGATCAAGCGGGCGCTGGAAGAGACCGCCGGCAACCGCACGCGCGCCGCGGAGCTGCTGGGGATCACCACGCGGACGCTCAGAAACAAGCTGTCCGCCGACAAGCAGACCTGACCGCCGGCAGCGCCGTCGGCAAAGCGCCTACAAGACGCACGCGTGCGCCCGACAGACGCCGTGCGCCAAGCCTCGTACCCTGCGGCTACGGAGGTGAATCCATGCTACGGCTCCATGACATCATGACGCGGGACCTGGTGACACTCTCGCCCGAGCACACGCTGCGCGAGGCAATGTCGATTCTCACGTCGAAGCACATCAGCGGCGCGCCGGTAGTCTCGGGCCAGAATGTGGTCGGCGTGGTGTCGCTGACCGACCTCGCCGACCTCGCGTCCTCGGCCCCGGGAGTACCGACCGAGCATCCCGAGCAGGCGGAGTGGGGTGAGTTTGACGAGCCGGTGGATCTCCCCGAGGGCGAGGAACCGCCGTCCAGCTATTTCCAGCGTCTCTGGGACGACGCCGGCGCTGAAGTCGGCGAACGCATGGCCGCGCCGGAAGGTCCGGAGTGGGACGCGCTACAGGAACACACGGTCGGCGAAGCAATGACCCGGGATATCCAGTGGCTGGTTCCCGAGAGGTCCGTCGAAGAGGCCGCGCAGTTCATGCGCAATGCGTCGATACACCGCGTCCTGGTGATCGAGGACGGCAAGCTGCTCGGCATGGTGACCACCAAGGACATCGCGGACGCGGTCGCGGACCACAAACTCTCGACGCGGACCTACGTGTTCGGAGCTCCGAGCCACCTGTAGCCGACCCAGCCGCGCGCGTTGAGCCAATAGCGAACGCCCTCAGCGAACGCCCTCAGCGAACGCCCTCAGCGAACGGCGTCAGTGAACGCCGTCAGACGAACGCCGTTTCTGACGGGAATTATTTTCCCTTCGGAAAGTTATTCCCAGTAACCTCCCCGCCCGACTAACAGCGCAAACGTTTACAGGACAATAACTTGGAATAGTCAGCCATCTGGTGTGCCAAATGCCTATTGGTGGGGCATGCGTGGAGCTCAGTGCCGCGCAATCACCCATTCCGACGTCGGAACGGAGCCCAGCCATGAACGCCAGAATTGGCCAGTCCGCAGGCACCAGGCGCACCGCAGTCGCCACCCGCACCAATCGTCGCGCGGTTCGCGGCATGCCATCCGCCAGGCGGGCCGCGCTCCTCACGGAGAACGTCGGTCTCGTGCATCACGTGGCCCGACAACTGGCCGGCCGGCTGAGCACCGCCGCCGATCTGGACGAGCTGGTGAGCGCGGGCGCCGTCGGACTGGTGCAGGCCGTGGACTCCTTCGACCGGAGCCGGGGACTCACCTTCAGCACGTACGCGGTGCCGCGGATCCGCGGCGCGATTCTCGACGCACTGCGCCAGCAGGACCATGTGTCCCGCAGCGTGCGGCGCAACACCCGCGAGCTCACCCGCGCGCGCGACTCGCTCGCCGCAGGGCTCCACCGATCGCCCACGCTCGGCGAGATCGCGAGCCACATGGCCGTCCCCACGGAGATGATCCGCAAGTGGGAACTGGACGCGGAGTGCACGACGCTGGCGTCGCTGGACCAGCCGCATCACGCCGACATGTCCGGCGCTTCGCTGGGCGACACTGTGACCGACGATCGCGTGCGGTCGCTGGACGAGCTGTTGACGCACGAGCAGGAAGTGGTGCAGTTGAAGGCCGCGATCGCGACGCTCGGGGAGCAGGAGCGCACGGTGCTCGCCCTGAACTTCTTCGAGGAGCTGAAGCTTCAGGAAATCGCGACGGTCCTGAATCTGTCGGTGTGCCGCATCTCGCAGATTCGCACCGCGGCACTTCAGAAGTTGCGCGTGTCGCTCAGCGGCCTTCGCGCCGCCTGAGCGAGGCGAGGGTCGGGATGCGGAAGCCGCACTGCCCCCCACCCTCCAGCGGCCCGCCGCCCATGGCCCGGGCCAGTTCCCCAGCATAACGCGAGCACGCGCCGCCATTCCCGGCCGCGCGCGCCACCAGCCACTCGCCGTCTTCCACCACCGTCAGCCGGGTGGTTGCCGCGCGATCGCCGTCTGGCGCGGCGGTGGCCCCCAGCGCGATCAGCGCGCGCACGAACATCCAGCGCGGCACACGCGTGGGAGGCGCCCCCTGCGCATCGATCATGATCACCCGCTCGCGCTGCTCCGCGTGCAGCTTGAGCACCGTGAGCGCCTCCGGTACCGCGTCGTTGGGCGCGAAGGCTTCACTCCCGCCGCGCGGCATGCCGATGCACCGCACCACGCTCGAGAGCTCCGTGAGCCGCTCCAGCTCCGTGGCGAGGATGGATTGCGTGACCTCGGGATCGTCTTCCGGGTCGCGCGTCAGTTCGATGACGGCGGAGATCGCCGACGCGCGATTGTTCAGCGCGTGCGCGATGCCGCGCAGCACATGCTCCACGTGCTCCGACCATTCAGCGAGCCCCTGCGCACTGAACTGCGGGTCCTCAGTGCCTTGCGTGTGTTCGTGCATCACGATGTGCGTTCGCACTGGCGGTTCACGTCCATCCCGGACACTCTATTCCGATGCTCATTCTTCTCGGCCTTGCCGCCCAACTGACGGTCGCCGTCCCCTCTGACACGCCGCCGCCCTCCCCACCCGTACGCGCGCGCCCCCAAGCGGTGGAGGTGAGCGACTGGTACCAGCGCCGGCTCACGCTGCACCGACGACTAAGCTATGCCGTGCTTCCCCTCTTCGCGTTTCAATATGCCGCCGGAAGGGAGAAATGGGACCAGGCCGAGGGCCGGGGGCTGGCGCCCGCGTGGGCGCGCGACGGGCACCTGATCGGCGCGTACGCGATCGGCACCGTCTTCACCGCGAACGCCGTCACCGGTGTCTGGAACCTCTGGGACTCGCGCATGGTGCGGGAAGGACGCACGCGCCGGTACCTGCACGGCGCGTCCATGCTGACCGCCACGGCCGGGTTCACCTGGGCCGGTGCCGTGCTGTCGCAGCAGGCCGCAACGGACCCGGAGAAACGCCGGCTGCACCGAAGCGTTGCAATCACATCCATGGCTATCTCGGTGACCAGCGGGCTGCTCATGTGGTTCTTCAATGATTAGGGAGCCTCTGAAGAATGGAGGCCGGAGGCGCGGTGTGCCGCGTGGCGCGAGCCAGTCTCAATACTTGAACGCCAACACCTGACCCCGAACGGAGTTTCACGATGCACGTTCAAGTATTGAGACTACGCTCGCGCCACGCGGCACACCGCGCCTCAGGCCATCTCATTCTTCAGAGGCTCCAACGCCATCCATGCAAGCACCTGAGACGCTGATTCGACTTACCGAGCCGTGGGCGTCCACCTACGGCGACTCCGCGATCCTGCCCACGCTCATCACTTTCGGGCACATCGCCGCGCTCGTGTTCGCCGGCGGGCTCGCGGTCACGCTCGATCGCGGCACTCTTCGCGCCGCGCGGGGTTCCAGTGATGAGCGGTGGCGCCAGCTCAGGGAACTCGGCGCCGCGCACCGGCTCGTCGTCACCGGTCTCGCACTCTCCGTGGTCACCGGCATCCTCATGTTCACCGCGGACGTGGAGGCCTACTTCGGCTCGTGGATCTACTGGACCAAGATGTCGCTGATCGCACTCCTGCTGGTGAACGGGTACCTGATGACGCGGCTGGAAACGCGCATCGGGCTCACGCCGAACGCCGCGGACGACGCCGGCTGGCGGTCACTGCGCCTCTCGGCCACCGTCAGCATGCTGCTCTGGTTCGCCATCGCGTTCGCCGGCGTCGCGGTCGTCAACATGTGATGAGACATCGGGCATGACGGACTGCAACGGGTGTCCCCTCGATGGCGCGATGGTGCGACGCGACTTTCTGCGCGCCGCGTTCGCGGGCGCGCTGTACGTCAGCGGCCTGGGCATCCGGACGGACAAGGCCTATCCGATTCCGGCGGCCAACGGCGCGGTGATCGACAAGGACGAGTCCGTGATCGTCGCTCGCGTGGACCAGCGCGTGTTTGCCTTCTCGCTGGCGTGCCCGCACCAGAACACCGCGCTGCGGTGGGACGAGCGCAACACGCGCTTCCAGTGCCCCAAGCACAAGTCACGCTACCGGCCGGACGGCACCTTCATCGAGGGGCGCGCCACGCGGGGGCTTGACCGATTCGCCGTTCGGCGTGAAGCTGATCGACTCATGGTGAACTTCGACCTGTTGTACCGGGAAGACGAGCACGTCGCCCAGTGGGCGCAGGCGTTCGTCTCGCTCGCAGACAGCGGCGCGTAAGTGCTGCTCGGCATCGCCGGCATGGTGGGCTCCGGCAAGTCCACGCTCGCGCGCGCCCTCGCGTCGCGGTTCGGGTTGCAGCTCGCGCTGGAAAACGTGGACCAGGACAATCCCTGGCTCGAGCCGTTCTACGCGTCCGGCGCGGAGTCCATGCGCGCGTACGCGCTGCACCTGCAACTGCACTTTCTGGCCACGCGCTTTGCCAGCATGCGGCGCATGCGCGGCCTGGGGGGAAGCTGGATCCTGGACCGCACCTGGTACGAGGACGCCGAGGTATTTGCGTCCGGCCTGCACGAACAGGCGCTGCTGTCGGACGAGGAGTGGCAGTTGTACCGAAAGCTGTACGCCGAGCTGCTGCACGCGCCGGCGGCCCGTCCCCCTCGGCTGCTGGTCTATCTGCACGCGCCGCTGGAAACGATTCTCGACCGCATCGCCGAGCGCGGCCGTCCCAGGGAACGGGAGACAGATCGCGGATACTGGGAGCTGCTGCACGCGCGGTACGTGAAGTGGATCGGCGCGTTCCGGCACTGCCCGGTGCTGTTCATCGACGTGCGGGAATACGATCTCGTGCGCGACCCGGCCGGTGCGGCCGAGGAGATCTCCGCTCGCGTCCGCCAGCGCCTGGAGCGCGAGCTGCCGCAGACGGAGCTCTTTCCTGCGGCACAGAGGGCTGTGGCAATGCGGACCTCGCACTGACGGTCGCGGGTAGTAGATGTCAGGAACTAGGAGCTAGGAACTAGGAACGCCCATGCAACTTCTCCGTAGAGCATTCGCCCCGGCCGCCGCGATCATGCTGGCAGCCTGCGCCGACAAACCCGCACCGATCGACGCTGAACTCGCGCGCGACATCGAACTCGCCAGCGCGGTGCAGCAGTCGCATCTTTTGCCTCAGGACACGGCGCTCAGCGCGGAACCAGAGAAGCGCCCCGCGGCGAATCCGTCGCCGGCGGCGCCGCGCCGCGAAACGCCGATTGTGCGTCCCCCCACCCCCGCGCCGCGCGTACAGCCGCCGCCCACGGTTGAGCCCGAGCGTGCGCCGGAACCGACGCCAGCGCCAGCGCCGAGCATGCGGGGCATCCTCGCGGGCACCAGTTTCGCGCTCGCCACCAAGGGGCAGATCTGCACGAACACCGGGCGGCCCGGTGACAAGATCGTCGCGACGCTCACGAGCGCCGTCACCGGCGAGGGGGGCGCCTACATCCCCGAAGGCGCGAGTGTCGTGCTGGAGGTGGCGTCCGTCACGCCGGGTGACACGCCGGCCGACGCGAGCATCACGCTTCGCGTGCGCTCCATCGTCATCAACGGCGAGTCCAGGAACATGGACGGGAGCGTGGCGTTGGTGTCGGACCTGGCGCGCACGCAGGTGGCGCGCGACGGGGGCTCGGACAGGAAGAAGGTGATTGGCGGCGCGATCGCGGGCGCGATCATCGGCCAGATCGCCGGACGCGACACGAAGTCCACGGTGATCGGTGCGGCCGCCGGCGCCGCAGCGGGCGCCGGCGCGGCGGCGCTATCCAGGAAGTACGACGCGTGCCTTCCCGCCGGCAGCACCGTGCGGGTGACCACCACGCAGCCGCTCGCGCTCACCGCCTGAGCGGGGGGGGGGGGTGGGGGGGGGCCGCCGCCGGCTACTCCGACCGCAGCGCGCTGTTGGGGTCCGCGCGCGCTGCGCGCAGTGCCGGTGACATGCTGGCGCCGAGGGCGACGACGACCATGATCGCGCTCACCGCCACGTAGATCCCCGGATCGGTAGCCGACTGCTGGAAGAGCAGCGGTTGCACCCATCGGCTGGCCACGAGAGCGAGCGCGCATCCCACGGTGACGCCGGCCAGCGCGAACCGCGCGCTCTGTCCCACCACCAGCCGCAGGATGTCGGGACGCTGCGCGCCCAGCGCCACGCGCACACCCAGCTCGTGCATCCGCTGCGTCACGTTGTACGCGATCACGCCGTACAGGCCGATGGCCGCGACGGCGAGCGCGAGGAGCCCGAACGCGACGAACAGCGTGGCGCCCAGTTGCCACGATCGCTGCGATCCTTCGACGATGTCCATGAGCGGGCGCACTGTCACGTACGACTGCCCAGGCATCTTTGCCTGGAGCGCCTTGCGCACGGGCTCCTGTTGCGCGCTCGCGTTCCCCGGGACGCGCACGATGAGATAATCCCCGCGCTGCGGACGGAACTGATCGCTGGGCAGGTAATAGTGGAAGCGTCGCGCGTCCGCGAGCTGATTCTGGCGCTGCACGATGTCTTCCGCGATGCCCACCACCGTCGTGCAGGGAATCGTGTCCGAGCCCACGCGCATGCACTGGCCGATGGCGTTCTGTCCCGGCCAGAGCACTCCCGCCATCCCCTGGCTCACGACGGCCACGCGCGGTGCGCCCTCGCGATCCGCGTCGGTGAACCCGCGCCCCCGCAGAATGCGCGTGCCCATGGCGCCGAAGAAGTCGGCGGTCGCCGTCTGATAGGTGAAGCTTCCCAGGCGGGTCACCGAATCGATGCCGGCTACGTACAGGTTGGTGGTCGACGTACTCCAGAAGGGGATGCTGCTCACCATCGCAACGTGCGCGATGCCGGGAATCGCCTGCCCCGCCGTAACGAGCTCGCGACGCAGTTGCACCAGCTGGGCGCTGTCCAGGGTAGTCCCTCGCAGGTTGCGGCTCACGAACAGCGCGCCCTCCGCATCGTACCCCATGCGCATCCCCCGCACGTTGTTCAGGCTCTTCACGAACAGGCCGGCGCCCACCAGGAGCACCACGGACAGCGCGCCCTGGGTGACGAGCAGCGCCACGCGAAGGCGCGACCGATGATAGGTGCCCTCGCGTGCGCCAGCCTTGAGCGACTTCGCCAGATCGCCGCGTCCAGACGTGGCCGCGGGCGCCAGCCCCGTGAGCACACCGGCCACGAGCGCGATGCCTATTACCACGCCCAGCGTGCGCCAGTCCGTCATGACGTCGAGCGACGCGCCCTGCGTAGTGATCAGTAGTCGGCGCATGCCTGTGCCCCCCCACTGCGCCACCAGGAGTCCCGCCGCGCTGCCCAGCAGCGAGAGCAGCACGCTCTCCGTGAGCGTCTGCCGCATGAGGCGGCCGCGCGACACGCCGAGCGCCAGCCGCACCGCGGTCTCACGCTGCCGCCGGAGCGCTCGCGCGAGAAAGAGGTTGGCCACGTTCGCGCAGGCGATGAGCAAAACGATGGCGGCCACGCCGGTGAGCCACAGCGCGGTGCGCGCTTCCAGTCCCGGGTCGGGTCCGGCCGCCACCTTCATGGCGGCGACTTCCGCGCGCGGGTTCGCCACCGCGAGTGGGGTAAGTGGCGGCTCGATCTCACCCTCGATCTCCCAACTGCGCCGGTACGCCTGGTTCATGTCGGCGGACGCCTGCTGCATGGTGACGTTCGCCTTGCGGCGCACCATCATGTCCATCCACCCCCACTGGTACCGCGTGAAGTAGTTGGCGCGGTCGCTGGCGGCGGGATTGGAGCCGGCGTACAGCGTGATGGGGATGTAGACCGCCGGCGGCTCACGGTCGCTCACGCCAGAGAAGCCCTCGGGCGCCACGCCGATGATGGTCGTGAGGATGTGCCCCACCTGGAGGCGCTCGCCACGCACGTCGCGCCCGCCGAACTCCGATTGCCAGTAGGCGTGTCCCAGCACGGCCACCTCGGCGCCACGCGGCGTGGAGTCTTCGGCCGGAGTGAAGAAGCGCCCCAGCGCGGGGCGCGCATCGAAGAAGTCCCAGAGGGTGCCGCTCACCATCGCGATGCGGTGCTCGCGCGACGCGTCGCCGATGCCGATGGCCATGCTCGTTCCGGAGAACGCCGCGTACCGGGAAAACGACGTAGTGTGTTTCTGGAGGTCGAGAAAGCGGGTATACTCGAACGTACTGAAGATTCTCTCGTCGCCCCGGAAGGTGGAGCGCAGGTACACGCGGTGCACCGACTGCGGGTCCTTCAGGTACGCATATGGCCGGAACATGAGTCGGTCCACCACGCCGAACATCGCCGCGTTGGCGCCAATGCCCAGCGCGAGCGTAACGATCGCCGTCGCGGTGAATCCAGGAGACCGCCGCAGCCCGCGGAGCGCGTAGCGCACGTCCTGCTGGAACTGGTCGAGCGAGGGGAGCGACCAGCGCTCGCGCGCGTTTTCCGTGACGGTGGTGGTGTTGCCCAGCCGGCGGCGCGCGGTCCAGGGCGCCTCACCGGCAGACACGCCGGCGTGGAGCGCGTCGCGCTCGAGCTGCTGTTGGTGAAAGCGCAGTTCGTCCGTGAGCTCGCGCTCCAGCCGGTCGCGGCGAACCCAGTCCGCCAGTCGGGCAAGCCATTCACGCATGTGGTGTCATCCTGGGCGAAGCGGGGGGGTGGGTCACGCTGGGCGCATCACGCGCTTGACGGCGGCGAGCAGCTGGGCGAACCCGTCTTCCTGCTCTCCGAGCTGGCGCCGGCCGTCTGCCGTGATCGTGTAGTACCGCGCCCGCTGGTTGTTGGGCGTCTGCCGCCACTCGGCCTTGATCCATCCCTTCTGGCGCATGCGCTGGAGTGCGGGGTAGAGCGAACCCTCTTCCACGCGGATCACCTCCTGGGAGATGCGCTGGAGGTGCTGCGCGATGCCATAGCCGTGCATGGACTGCACGGTGAGCGTCTTGAGGACGAGCATGTCCAGCATGCCGGGGAGCAGGTCGCGCTTGGAGGAAGGCGTCATCGAGTGGTGGCCCTAGATGGTCAATGGGATAGACACTCTATGTCCTGAAAAGGTTGGACGCAAGTGCGGATGCCTGGGTGAGGCGCGCCGACGCTGGGCCGAGCGTCGCCTTCATTACCCAGCGCGCGGTCATCGACCGGGTTCTCACCACCTGCGCCTCTGGCCGAGGCGTGCGCGCGGCTGCATGTTGGCGGGGATGCCGGCAGCCTCGAATCCCGATCACCGCACGGAATCGCGCGGCGAGATCACGCGGCTTTTGCAGCAGGCGTCATCGGGGAATCGCGCCTCGTTCAACGAGCTCGTGCCGCTCGTGTACGACGAGCTGCACGCCATCGCGTCCGGACGCCTCAAGATCGAGCCCTCCGGACACACGCTCACGCCGACGGCGCTCGTCCACGAGGCGTATCTGGCCCTGGTGGGACAGGAGCGCACGGAGTGGCACAGCCGCTCGCACTTCTACGCGGTCGCCGCGCTGGCGATGCGTCGCATTCTCATCAACTACGCCAAGGCACGCGCGCGCAAAAAGCGCGGCGGCGGCGCCGTGGCCGTCGACCTCGACGCAGCCGAGAAGCTCGGTGGGTGACGAGCTATTCGTTGCGCAGCGTCACGAACGACGAGACCGGTAGCGCCGATGTGTCGGGATGGTCGATCGGATCAGCGGACCTCGAGGGGTTCGTGAGGGCCACGCGCCTCGGCTCCGGCAAGGGCCGGACGTACGTGCTGACCTACGACGTGTTTGGGGCCAATGGCGCGACTGGATCGTGCGCGGTCATGGTGCGAGTGCCGCACGATCAGGGTCGAGGCAAGTAGCGAACTACAAAAGTTGGCCATCGCGTTCGAACCGCGGTGGCGCGCCGAAGGGATCGCGACCACCTTGGGGTGTAACCGTTTCCCCAAGGAGTGCGCACCATGGGTCGCTTCATTTCCGCCGGTCGCCTGTCCCCTTAATCAGCGGCTTTCACTATGACGCGAGAGATGTCGCGGCGAGAAACGCTACAGGCCCTGGGCGTGTTCGTCGCCGGAACGTTCTTTCCATGGTCGGCTCACGCCACCAACGAGACCGGCGAACCGCTGATCCTGCCCGACCCGGAACGCCTGTACACGCCGCGAAGGCCTGTGACCGCTGTTACCCTCGGCGCCGGCTCGCGCGGCAATGTGTACGGAGATTTCGCCGTCGCGTACCCCGATCAGCTGAAAATCGTAGGCGTCGCCGAGCCCATTCCCGCTCGTCAGGAACGCTACTCGCAAACCCATTCCATCACAGCTGAGCATCGCTTTGTCACGTGGGAGCATGTCTTTCAGCGTCCCAAATTCGCAGACGCGGTGATCATCAGCACGCCCGATGACCTGCACTACGGGCCGTGCATGGAGGCGCTGCGGTTGGGATATGACGTTCTGCTCGAAAAGCCGATCTCTCCGTCCGAGCAGGAGTGCAGAGACATCCTGGCGAGGGTCCGGGAGACCGGACGTGTCGTGGCCGTGTGCCATGTCCTTCGCTACGCGCCGTATTTCGTGAAGCTGCGCGAACTGATCCAGGGCGGTGCCATCGGTCGCGTCGTGAGCCTGCAGCATCTCGAGCCGATCGAGCACACGCACATGGCGCATTCATTCGTCCGTGGGAACTGGCACAACAGCCGCACCACCACGCCCATCATACTGGCCAAGTCCTGCCACGATCTCGACGTCCTGCGGTGGATGGTGGGCAAGGACAGCCGCAGCATCCACGCGTTCGGCGAGTTGAGCTGGTTCCGGCCTGAGAATGCACCGGCTGGAAGCACCGAGCGCTGCACTGATGGGTGCGCCGTGGAGAGCACCTGTCCGTACTCCGCTCTCCGCACCTATTACAGGAATCGTCAACGCCTGTATGTGTTCGATCTGCCCACGGCCCCGGCCGAGCATGGACCCGCCATCCTGAACTACCTGCGGACCACGAACTACGGCCGCTGCGTCTATCGGATGGAGAATGATCAGTGTGATCACTACATCACCAATATCCTCTTCGACGGTGGTGTGACGGCGAGCTTCAGCATGGAGGCGTTCACTCCGTGGGGTGGCCGGCGAACCCGCGTCATGGGCAGCATGGGCTACATCGAAGGGGATATGAACAAGATGGAGATCCATGATTTCCGATCGGGCGAGCGCACACTGCTCGAGACGCGCGTCCTCGACGTTGATCAATACTCAGGCTCCGGGCACGGCGGCGGTGACTGGCGCCTTGCTGCAAACTGGGCCGAAGCGGTAGCGAAACAGGACGCGTCCCTGCTGAGTTCAACGGTCGATGTATCCATCGAAAGCCACATCATGGCGTTTGCGGCTGAGCATAGCCGTGCCCGTCGGACGGTAGAGACCATCCGCGTTTAGTCGGCGGACCTTGTCGCCGCTGGGACGCGCGTGCTGAGGAACTGGATCGATGAACTTCCCTCACCAACTCTCCTGGCTGATCGATAACCCGCTCCGCCGGCTCCTACTCCGCCCGCAACAGCTCGCCGAGAGATTGCCTCTCACTGAGTCTGGTTTCTTGCTCGAGCTAGGCGCTGGGTCCGGGTACTTCAGCATCGAGCTCGCGCGCCGTGTTCCCCGTGGCCGATTGGAACTGCTCGATCTCCAACCCCAGATGCTCGCCAAGGCAAGGCGCAAACTCGAGAAGCGAGGTTTCCAGAACATCGGTTACAGTGTGCACGACGCCAGCGTCGGACTCCCGTTCCCAGATCAGATGTTTGATGTCGCGGTCATGGTCGCCGTCCTCGGTGAGGTAGCGGATCAAGCGTCGTGCCTCGACAGCCTGTTTCGGACTATACGGTCCGGCGGCGTGCTTGCCATCCATGAGCACGTCCCAGATCCAGACCGCATCAAGTTCGCGGCCCTGCGGTCGCTGGTGGAGCCGCGGGGTTTCCGGTTCCGCAAGCGGTACGGTCCCGCCTGGAACTACACCGCTCTATTCGAGAGGCCATGAGCCCAGTGCATCCGCGGTGTCATTCTGACCGCAGCGCCACCATGGGATCGACCCGGCTCGCGCGCCGGGCAGGCAGCCAGCTCGCGAGCAGCGCGACGCCGCCCAGCACCGCGGTCACGCCCGCCAGCGTCAGAGGATCGTGCGGCGTGATGCCGAAGACCAGCGCGCGCATCGCCTGCGACAGAGCCAGTGCCCCCGCGAGGCCGAGCAGCAGGCCCAGGCCTACCATGCGCGCGCCGTCGCGGAGCACGTACGCCTGTACGCGGCCGGCATCCGCGCCCAGGGCGACGCGCACGCCGATCTCGCGCGTCCGCTGCGCCACCGCGTAACTCAGCACGCCATGCACGCCCACCGCCGCGAGTACCAGCGCGGCCAGCGCAAACGCCGCGAGCACCAGCATCGTGTAGCGCCGCTGCGCCAGCGTGCCGCTGATCGTGTCTTCCAGGGGCTCCACGCCGAACAGCGCGAGCTGCGGATCGATCTCCCTGATTACTCGTCGAACCAGCGGGGCCGCGACCGCCGCATCACTCCCTTCCATTCGCACGAAGACTGCGCTCGGCACCGGGATCTGCGCGAGCGGCATGTACACCGCCGGTGGGGCTACGGACGCGAGTCCCCTGATGCGCTCATTGTCCACGACGCCGATGACCGTGCGGTTCGCGCCCCACAGGTTCACTTGGGCTCCCAGCGGCTCACGCCCCGCGAAGAACTGGTCGCGAGCCGCCGTGTTGATGATCAGCACGCGCGCGGACGCGGGTCCGTCACTCGCCGCGAACGCGCGGCCATCGAGCACCCGCACACGCAGGGTCTCGAAGTACGACGCGCTGACCGTGCGGATCGACGGTTCCGGCCAGTTCTCAGCCTCCGCCTCGCGGCCAATGACGCGGATCGAGCTGGTGAAGCCCGCGTCCATCGGATTCGCCGTCGCCAGCGCCACCGACTCCACGCCTGGGAGCGCCGACAGGCGCTCAACCACCTCGTGCAGGAACCCCAGCCGGGCCGTCGCGCTCGAAGCGTTCGTGAAATCGATCGGATATCGAGTGGCGGGGAGTTGGAACTCCGCCTTGAGCACTCCGGACGCGTCGAACCCCGGATGCACCGCGCGCAACTCCCAGAGACTGCGGATCAGCAGGCCGGCGCCGGCCATGAGCGTCGGCGCCATCCCCAGCTCGGCGACCACCAGCGTGGCGCGCAGCGAGCGTCGCGCGCGCCCTCCCCCCGCGGCGCCGCGGGCGCTTTCCGCGTGCAGCGATTGGCTGATGTCCAGCCGGCGCGCGCGCAGCGTGGGAAGCAGCCCGACGACGACCGCAATCACCGTTGCGAGCACACCGGTCAACAGCAGCGCACGCCCGTCCACCGCCATCGTCTCCGCGCGCGGGATCGTCGCTGGCGCCAACGCGCGCAATACAGCCACGGCGCCAAACGCGATGCTGACGCCGACGGCGGCGCCCGCGGCGGCGAGCATTGCCGCCTCTACGAAGAATTGCTGCGCGAGCCGGGAGGCCACGGCGCCCAGCGAGGTGCGGATGATCACCTCGCGCGACCGGGCCGTGGACCGCACCAGCTGGAGATTGACCACGTTGGCGCAGGCCACGAGCAACACCATCACCACCGCGCCAAGCAGGACGAGAAGCGCCTGCCGCACGTCGCCAAACACGACCGCCTCCATCGGTTCGACGAATGCGCCACGCGCCGCGTTCTCCTGCGGATACTCGCGCTCCAGGTCCGCCGTAATCGCGGTCATCTCGTGCTGTGCCGCGGTGAAGCTGGCGCCCTGCGCCAGCCGTCCGGCCACGAAGATCGGATGGTTGCCCCGCTGTGCATTGGGTGCGGGACGCAGCGGGAGCCAGACATCCACGCGGACGCGATCGCCGCGGTCGGCAAATCCGCGCATATAGGACGCGGCACCGAGGGTTTGCAGCACGCCGAAGTCCGAACCCCGCGGCAGCACGCCCACGATGCTCCATGTCACGTCGTTGAGACGCAGCGTACGTCCGGTGACATTGGGATCGCGTTGGAAGAGCCGCGTCCAGAGATCCTCGCTGATGATCGCGGCGCGCGGGCCGCCGGGCATGTCTTCTTCCGCGGTAAAGGCACGGCCGACGAGCGGACGAACGCCGAGCAGGGCGAACCATTCGTGGCTCACGCCGAGCCCTGCGACGCGTTCCGGATCGGCTGCGTCGGGGGAGAGGCTCAATTCGAGCGGCGTGAATGCCGTGATTTCCTCGAAGGTGCGCACCCGCTCGCGGAAGTCGCGATAGTCGGGGATCGACGCCGGCTCCCGCGTGGTGCCGCTGGCACGGTCCGTCTCCCAGATCATCGCCACGCGATCCAGTCCGGCGAACGGCGCGGGCCGGAGCAGCACGCCGTCGACGACTGAGAAGAGCGCCGCGTTCGCGCCCATGCCGATTCCCAGCGTGAGAACCGCCGCGGCGGTGAAGCCGGGCGCCCGCAACAGCGAACGGCCGCCGTAGCGAACGTCCTGCCAGAGCGATTCCCACCATTCGGCGCGCCGCTCGCGACGCACGCGCCCGCGGTCGATCTCCACCAGGCGTCGGGGTACTGCCCGGAGATCCGCGAAGCGCGTCTCGGCTTCTCGCCTGGCGTCCTCGGGCGAGCGGCCAGCCGCGACCAGCTCTTCGACGGTGCGTTCGATGTGAAATCTGAGCTCGTCGTCGACGTCGCGCTGGATGTCGGCAGCGTCGCGCTCGATGCGGAACAGGCGGCGGATCCCCGGAATTCGTGACATGATGCTCTCTCCCGTCAGGCGGTACGCAGCACGCGGGACACTGCTGCGGTGTAGCGGTTCCAGCGCTCCGATTCCGCGGTCAGCTCGCGCCGTCCGGCAGCGGTCAGCTCGTAGTACTTCGCGCGGCGGTTGTTCTCCGAGAGCCCCCACTCCGCGCGCACCAGGCGGCGCGCTTCGAGTCGGTGCAGCGAGGTGTAGAGGGCGCCGTCGTCCACGCGCAGCTCGTTGCCGGACGTCTGACGGATCCAGTGGGCGACCGCGTATCCGTGCCGCGGTCCCCAAGTCAGTGTCTTGAGAACGAGCACGTCCAGCGTGCCCTGGACGAGGTCAAGATCCGGTCGCATCACCTGTTCCCCTGAAATGTTGATGGGAATATATACGCGCGGGCCGTTTGGTGGTTTCAGCATGCACTGACTGAGACAGCGGGCGGTCCCAAAAGGGTTGTTCCCCGGCGAGCGCCACCCCTCCGCCGCACCGGCGCTGTCCCGAAGCCTTCGCTTTTCCTCGGGCCGAATCGTGACGCCGCTCAGGCTAGCGCACGGTGTTCATCGCCCAGACCGAATCGAGCTGGCGCCCCGATCAAAATGTCTACAAACTCAATGCAGAATTCGATGCAAGACCGATACAACATGGTTTCCCGAAAGGGCGCATATCGCGACCACTGACAATCACTTCAATCCCGAGACTAGCTATGCTGCTCGTGCGAGAACTCATGTATTGCAAGCCGGGCAAGGTTCGGCCCATGGTGGAGAAGTTCGTCGCCATGTCTGCGTTGATGGAGAAAGCAGGCCAGGGAAAGATGCGCGTGATGACTGATTTTGTGGGAGAGCGCTATTGGACAATCGTGTCAGAGTTCGAGGTCGAGAGCTTGGATGCTTTCGAAAAGATGATGTCCGGTCAGGGCGCACCGATGGATGCAGAAACGCAGAAGCAGATGGATGAACTGATGAAGGGTTACCACGATCTGGTCGAATTTGGGCGGCGCGAGATTTACAAGGTCGAGAATTAGCCGCAGGGTGCGGGCCCGGTCTTCGCGGGCGCGTTAGAAGCAGGTGGAGGTGGTTCAGGCATATGAACTTTGCTGGGCGCAGTTGGTTGGGCGTCCTGGTAATTGCTGCGCACAACGCCGAGGAAGCCTTGATTGCGCCAGGGTGGCTTCAACCTCGTCTCCCGGAACTCGTGCAGCGGTTCGGGGTCGTCCCATTGGCGGTCGATGCCGAGCGACTGTACGTGGGACTAACGCTGGTCACGCTTTTCGCCGCGGGGTGGGTAGCGCTTGCGAGTCGGGCGGCTCCGCGGAGTCTGGCTGTGCACTCGCTCATCGCGCTCTACTCCATCTTTTTTGTGAACGCGTTCATTCCGCATGTGGCTGGCTCCGTCTTGCTGGGCGGGTATACGCCAGGGGTGTTCTCGGCGGTCACCCTGGTGGCGCCGTACTGCCTGTGGTACTTCAAGCGAGCACTCAGCGAACATTGGGTCGGCGGCGCAGGCTTCGTGGCAGCCTTTGCTGTTGGTGCAGTTCTGTATGTCCCTGCTGTGTGGACACTCCTGAGGTTCCGAGGCGGATAACAAGTTCTCAAGCCGGCAGTCGACACCATAGGTGACAACAATTCAGTGCGACCGTCACGGCCAACAGGCGGAGACCTTCGTTTGTCAGCACGTGGTGCAGAGCCTTCGCGATCGTATACCCCTCGGCTTTTTTTGGCCTCGAGAGTCGGATCAGCAAAGGCCCGATGCCTGGTGCTCCGCATGCAATCGAGTTCTCGAAGCTGCCGGCTGGGATTGGACCGACGAGGCCAGTGCTCACGCACACATTCAGATCCTGTGTGGAACGTGCTATGACGAGGCCAAGGCTCTGAATGGCTTCTAGTCACGTGCAGCCCAACGAGGAGTTGAAGCGGACGGCGCAGCCTGAACGCCTGGTTCTTGCCCTCACTCTGGTCTCTGGGGCAACTGGCGCCATCAGGTCGCACGGCGACGTAGCAACACTCGAAGTCGCGCGCGCCGCCAATGCTCTCGTGCGAGCTGCAGTTGACGGTGCTCACGGTCGAGTCATCAAGAGCCTCGGTGAAGGTCTGCTGATGGCGTTCCCAGCGAACAGCGCTCGAGAGGCAGTCGCCGCGCTGCAGGCCGTCCGCGAAAAGGCCGGCGCCGTGTGGCGCGCATTTGACCCAGGATGCGACATGCACGTGAAGGTGACCGTCGGGTCCGTCCTGGTCGGCGATCTCGGCCTGTTATCGGAGCCGACGCCTGACGTCTGGGGTCTCGCAGTTCATGATTTGTTCAAGGACCGCGGGACCGGTCTTGTGCTTCTGCCCGATCTCCAAGCGCTGCTTGAGGTTCCACCAAACGCCGTCTAACGTGGAGTTGCGTTAGACGGACCCTCGTCCTTCCATAACGGTCTATCCCTCATATGGGCTCAACTCGAATGACGGTGGCCTTCAGGAAATTCCGCGGCACGATGGCGACGTGGGATCAACTGTTCGCCGACGCCGCGGACTTTGCGACCAGCTTGGGGCCGGAGCCTCCCACGTGGTACGCTATGGGCGATCGCGAGCGTGCGCGCGAGGACTCTCGGCGCGCCGCCGCTTTGTTACCGCGAGAGGTTCATTCGGCCGACGCAGTGGAGGCTGAGGCGCGGCGATTGATCGAGGAAGTGCAGCGTTAACGGTCAAGGCTCCCGACGACGCCATGAATCCAGTCCCGCAGCAGCTCC
The DNA here is from genome assembly GCA_040902005.1 of Gemmatimonadaceae bacterium. Lineage (GTDB taxonomy): Bacteria > Gemmatimonadota > Gemmatimonadetes > Gemmatimonadales > Gemmatimonadaceae > DASPMP01. The sequence goes on from JBBDYA010000134.1 coordinate 30,400, forward strand.
AGGACATCTTTGCGAATCCGCATGGTGCCCGGGGCATACAGTGCGTGGCCGCTGCCCTCGAACACCCGCGTCGTCAGGTTCGGCTTGCCGAGGGCGGTAAGGCGTTCGACGCTGCGGCGCACCGGGACGTTGTCGCGCTCGTCGTCGGCGCCGTAAAGTGTCAGCCCCGGGACATGGAGCGCCTTCCAGTCCGCGATCGGATCGAGGTGTCCGTTGCGCTCCCACCACTCCGGCTGCCGCCCGCGCACCACGCGAAGGGATACTGATCGCACCAGCGGATGCAGGAATCGTGGCCAGGCACTGCGCCGCAGATCCTGCGTCAGCTCGTGCCGGAGCTGCTCGTTCAGGGGCACGGCCGATCCGGACGCGTTAACGACCCAGGCGATGCCCGGCGACTGGTTCGCCACCCAGGGCGCGATGTGCCCCCCCTGGCTGATGCCTAGCAGCCCTATCGCGGAGGTGTCGAGCGCGGGATGGCGGCGCAGCCATTCGACCCCCGCCAGAACGTCGCGCCCCAGCACCGCCAGGTCCGCCGTCCGCCAGTCGCCCCCCGACCTGCCGCTCCCCCGCTTGTCCGGAAACAGGACCGCGATGCCGCTGGCAGCCAGTGCGTCCACGAGCGTCATGTACCAGCTGTTGTCGCGGGTACTCGTCCCGGAGCCGTGGATCACCATGGCGCCGGGATGCGGCCCTTCGCCGCGCGGGAGGAAGAGCGTCGCGGCGATACGTTCGCCGTCGGCCGCAGTGTACCCGACCGCGTGCGCGCTGTATTCGCCCGGAGAATCGCGCACGGCGTCGTGGACGCCGCGATACCCGGTCCAGCGCAGTCCGGTGAGGCGGTGACGCGCGTCGCGCGTGACCCGAACGGCCGAGGGTGGACGGCCGGCGGGCTGCGGCACGGAGAATGAGTCGGCGCCCACCGCCACCATCGGCGCCCAGAGCATGGTGTCCCGGACGACCATGAGCGTCAGCTCCTGCTGGGCGCCCCATGTCACGATCGCCGGACCAAGTTCCGCAAACTGGTACCAACCGACGATCTCCTGGAGTTGCGCCGAGTCGGCGGCGGCACGCGCGCCTGGCGACGGGGGCGGCGATTGCGCGGAGGATCCCGACGTGCACGCCGCCGCTGCGGCAACGGCGGCCAGCCAACGCATTCGCGCGCTCACGACGCCACCCCCACCCCCACCCCCACCCCCACCCCCAGCGCTCGATCGCGCCATCCACAGTCACCGGCGAACCGTTCCAGCTCGGCCGCGTCGAGCGTGTACACCAACTCGATGGCTCGCGGATCCTGGCGCGAGCGCTCGTCGAGCTGCGCCCACACACGGGGCGCGAAAAGTACCGGCGCCTGTCCCGCACGTCCCCCCCCCCCCCCCCGCTTCGCGAGCGCCTCGGCCGGCCGGCGGGTCACGAGCGGTTCCAGCTTCAGCCGCGTGCGCCCGAGCAGCGCGTAGACGTCCCCGATGAGCGCTTCCGCCGTGGCCATGTCCCGTTCGCACACGTGCACGCCGCCAGACGCGCGCGCCAGACGGTCGCGCAGGTCCGCTCGCGGTCGGATGGTGATGAAGCGGATGTCCGGCAGGCGCCGCGGCCAGGCACGCCGGATGTCGTTGTAATGGAAGTACGTGGCGATGACCGGCCCGGGCGGCGGCTCTCCGTTGGAGAGTATCCACGGCCGCGCGTCCACCACGTACCGGTCGAGAATCTCGCGCGCGTGCGTCTCGCATTGATGCAGGCTGCACTCCGTGACGAACACGTGCGGCCGCTTCGGACCGCGGCTCCGCTCGGACTCCGCCCGCATCGCGGACACCAGCGCGGTGCGGTCAAGCCCGAAGCGTGCCTCTGCCTCGGCGAACGTGCGCGCGACGAACGCCGTCAGCTGCGCATCGCTGCCGCGGGGGCGGCGAGGGACCCTGCGGCGTGCCGTGCCGGCGACGCGGGTCCCGAGCGCGCCGCGAATGCGTTACGCCTCCGTTGGCAGGCGGAATCTGCTGCGCGCCAAGGCGTGCCGCGGCGGCGACGACCAAAACGGTCACAACTCGCCGTACGCTCACGGCGCGCGCGAACTCCGGGATGGGAGTCGACGATCTCGGATTCCATATTCTAACGCGGAGCGTACCTCTGATACCCGTGCGCGAGTCGATCGCGCTGCCCATCGACTCCCTTCGTGGGTACGTTGGCGAGTATGCTTCCACGGCCGGGCAACGTGTCCGCGTTCGCCTCGAGGGAAGTCAGCTCGTGGCCCAGGTGGTCGGCTTGGGCCACGCCAACATCCATCCTTCGAGTATCGACGAATTCTTCGCACGCTTAGCCAACGTCCAGGTCGCTTTCGGGCGGGACAGCACTGGACGCGTGTCTGGGCTCACGCTTTATGTGAATGGCCGCGGCACGCCAGCGCAACGAATACGCTGAGCCCGAGGCGGTGGGCCTTCATTCTTTCAGGACACGTTCCTGGCGTCGGCTGCCTGACGTGGCGTTGAAGTCGGCGCGGTAGGTTGACCACCATGACTCTCTCGAAGCAACTCATCGCTGGCCTTGTTCTGATCACGGTGCTCGGAGGGGTTGTCCTCTTCTTGTCGCTCGCTCCACTGCATCGCGTTTACGACGCGGAGGAGTGCCGCGAGGCATACGCGCGCGCGCGGTCAGCCACGGATACCGCGCATGTCGATCTGCACCGATACACAGCGCCCGCCGGCCCTCCCAACCGTCGCTGCGGCGAACTTCGCGGCATCCCCGCCGACACGTCGGGCACGCTATCATTCCCCTGACAGCCTAACACGCCAGATTCCATCAACTATCATGTCCGACGTTCGCGGCATCGACGGCCGTAGACTAGCGATGGTCACAGGGCTCACGCTTCTGTTGGTCAGCCCAGCCCTGGCTCTTGGCCAGTGGTACAGCACGAGGGGACCCCTGCAGACCCTCGCCTGGTACGAGCAGCATCGCGCACCCGGCGACTCCGCCGGCTACGCGAGCGCGCTGTATCATGGGGGTCACGCGCAAGCCACTCATGCGACGCGCTGGAGCCTCACGGGCTACGCGACACTCGGAGTGGCTGGCACCCTCGTCGGGCTGGTCCTTCTCCTGGGAACACGCCAGCGCCGTACCGCCTAACGAGGCGCGTTGGGTGCGCCCTTTGGCGTTGCTCCTCCCGATCCCTTGATGGAACAGGCGACTCAGGTCTTTGCAGCGATCTCCTTCCTTGTGATCGGCCTCTCGCACTTAGCTCAACCCAGATCCTGGGTTGCCTTCTATCAAGCGCTCGCTGCGAGGGGTAACCCGGGCGTTTTCCTCGAAGGCTTCCTTTTGTTGAACTTCGGCGCCATCGTCGTCGCGTTTCACAATGTGTGGCACGGTCCGGCGCTGTTGCTCACCCTCATTGGGTGGGCGCACGTTCTCAAGGCAGTCGTACGCTTCCTGGCTCCGCGAGTCGCATTACGAGTACTGCAGCGTGTCACGCCAGAACGCGCGTGGCACTTCCAGATTGGCGGAGTGCTTGCGTTGCTGATAAGCGGCTTTCTGTGGTGGGTCCGGTTTCGGCCGTAGTCGAGGGGGCCACCTGACGGGGAGTTGAAGCCGACGGCGCTCCCCAAGCCATTCGGTTGCGCGCCTGGCGAGGCTCGGTCCAGTTGCACATCATTGCGCCTTCACAGCGCCTTCACACTCAGCGCCGCGGCTTGACTCCGGCACGTTAGGTGGGCCACAACTTTCCAGGGTCCGCGATGCTCCGACTACTGTTCTGGCTGAGCGCCGGCCTGTGCGGCCTCCTGGGCTTCATACACACCGGCGTCACCTTCGTCGCCTATCGCACGTTGTCGCCTGGTTCGATCTGGTTTGCCGGAACAGGCTTGAGCATGCTGCTCCTGACCATCGTGAATGTCGCCGCGTGGCGGGCCTCATCTGGCGATCGCTTCCTCCGCTACGGCGCAATCGCGGCAAACCTGTCGATGAGTGCGTTGGGATTCTTTGCGGTCAAAGCCGTCCCGGAGCCTCAGGCTTACGCCGTACTGGCGGCCTTCATCGGACTCCTGGTCAGTAGTCTGCCTCGTGCTCCGTTCTGGGCTACAGCCGACGAGCAACACGAGTCGGCCACCTAACGGGCGGCTGGAGCTGGCGGCGCTCACGGGAAGTCGTTGGGTTGAGTAGATCACGGGTGGAGCGCCGCAGCTCAATCGCAATCGCGTTACGCCAACGCCGCGACGCAAGTCTTGTTTCTCGCACCTTCTTGTTGTTTTCCGAGGGAATCGCAGTATTACATATGCGCAACCAACTCTTCGCCGCCGCAACGACCCTGCTGCTCCTTCCCGCGACGGCCTCGGCGCAGCCGGCCCAGGTCCCGGCCCCTGTGCGCGCCGCTGCGGACGTCATCCAGCAGTCCAGTCTGAAACGCGACGTCGACTATCTCGCCGCCGACGCGCTGCGCGGACGCGAGACGCCCTCCCCCGGACTCGACAGCGCCGCCGCGTACGTCGTGCGCCGGCTCGCGGCGATGAAGTTGGCGCCCGCGGGAGACGACGGCACGTACCGCCAGCACTACACCATTCGCTCCTTCTCCCTCGACACGACCAACACCTCGCTCGAGGTCGGCGACCACCGCTTCACCTTCGGCAACGATTTCCTTGTCCAGAGCTTCGCCGACTCCCTGCGCCTCACCGCGCCCATGGTCTACGTGGGACACGGCATCCAGGCGCCCAAGAAGGCAATCGACCCGTACGCCGGCCTGGATCTCCGCGGCAAGATTGTCATCGCGCACGGGCCGGGCGCCTACCCCGCGGGCGAAACCTTCGCCAGCCTCGGCACTCCCCTAACCGACTGGTCCCCTGCGAATCTGGTCGCCCACAAGCTCGGCGCGGTCGCGTTGATTCAGATCATGCGACCCAGCATGGCACGCCGTTGGGACTTCTTCCGCACAGCCGACTTCTTTTTGAACAGCACCGAGATGCATCCCAGCGTGCCCTCGGCCTTCGCGCGCCCATTGTTCCCGTCGGTGATGCTCAAGCCCGAGCTGCTCGAGACGCTGTTAGGCGGCGCCGGCGGACTGAACGTCGCGGAAGTGCTGGCCAGCGCCAACCGCGGCGTGTACCCCGCGTCTTTCACGCTCGATCCCGCGCGGAAGGCGACGCTCAACGTCGCCGTTTCAATGACGTCGACGCAGCAGCCCCACAACGTTGTTGCGCGCATCGAGGGGAGCGACCCGCGGTTGCGGCACGAGGCCGTCGTGATCATGGCGCATCTTGACGGCGCCGTCGGCCCGCCGTCCCCGGCCAGCGCCGACAGCATCTACAACGCGGCCGACGACAACGCCTCCGGCAGCGCGGGTATTCTCGCAGTAGCCGAAGCGATGCTGCGCGCGCCGCGTCCCAAGCGGTCGGTGATTTTCGTGTGGGACACCGGGGAGGAGGTGGGGCTCTGGGGCTCGCGCTACTTCGCGGCCAATCCACCCGTGCCCCTGCGCGACGTGATCGCGCATTTCAATATTGACATGATCGGGCGGTCGAAGGCAGCCGGTGATACCAGCTCAGCGAACGCGCGGCTTGCTGGGGCGAACGAGATCCATGTCGTGGGTCCGCGGGTGCTGAGCACCGAAGTGGACAGCCTGATCCACCGCACCAATCGCGCCCTCACCGGGCTACAGCTGAACCATCAGTTCGATCTGGCGACCCACGAGTTCTTTTACCCTCGCACCGATGCCGGCCCCATGATCGAGCGCGGGGTACTGACCATCGGTTTCGCGGACGGGATTCACGAGGACTATCACGATGTAGGGGACGAGTCGCGCAAGCTGGATCTCGCGAAGATGGAGAAGGTGGCGCGTCTCATCTTCGCGACCGCATGGCAGTTGGCGGACGGGCCGGTGCGTCCGAGGATCGACAAGGGGATTCCGGCATCAGTGCCGCGCTATCCTCCGCTCCAGCCGTAATCTCGTCGCCGAAATACTCCAGTGAATTCCGCGATCGCGCTAGGACGTCCGCATCGTGCCTCTTAAACCACAGACTCGGCGACTGCTGATTGCGATCGCAGCGTGGCCCGCGGGCATCTTGGGTACGCTGGCGCTGACGATAGTGTGGTCATTGCTGACGGCCACTCCGTGTGCGGCAGGATCCACGTGCGCGCAGGAGCTGAAGCCCGCGTCGTCGACCTCCGTCCTGCTTTGGCTGGCGTTGGCCTTTGGTCCAGGCATCCTCGCCACTCGCGACTGGTGGAAGCACCGCGGTGTCGCGGATGATTCCCTATGACCAACATTGTCTGGCGTGAGGTCTGCGTCGCAGTCGTATCGATCACTCTCGTCAACGGGCACACGAACGTCGTGCAAGGCCAGGGTCATCAGGCACACGCGACCGTCAGTGTTGACTTTCCGATCTCGTGCTCGCCGGGCGCCCAGGCCGAGTTCAATCGAGCGATCGCCCTTTTGCATCACATGACCTATCCCCGCGCGCGAGAAGCGTTTCAGGAAGTGGCGCGGATCGACGCCACGTGTGCAATGGCATACTGGGGAGTTGCGATGACGCTGTTCCAGCCGTTGTGGCCGACGCGGCCCGGCTTGCCCGAGCGCCGCAAGGGTTGGGAGGCCGTGGAGAACGCCACACGTCTTTCGGCCGCCACCGAGCGGGAACGCTTCCTGATCAACGCCGCGGCTGCCTTCTTCTCAGAGCCTGACTCGTCCGACTACTGGGAACGCATTCGCCGCTGGGAGCAGGCGATGGCGAAAGCGTACACTGCGTTCCCGCGCGATCTCGAGATTGGGGCGTTCTACGCCCTGGCGCATCTCGCGTCGGCGCCGACACATGATGACTCGGTCGCGGCACACTCGGCCCGCGCAGCCGAATTGTTGCTCGAGGTCTACAGACAGAATCCTGCGCACCCGGGCGCCATGCACTACCTCGTGCATGCGAACGATGCTCCGGGCCGGGAGCGTCTGTCACTCGACGTGACGCGGACGTACGAGGCGAGCGCGCCGCGCAATCCGCACGCGCTGCACATGCCCACGCACATATACACGCGGCTCGGGGACTGGGGCGCAGTCGTTCGAGGCAACCTGCTCGCCGCGGAGGCCGCGCTCGAGCATCCGGCGGGCGACCGTGGCCAGTATGTGTGGGATGAGTTCCCCCACGCCATTGAGTATCTCGTCTATGCGTACCTGCAGCAGGGAGCGGATGACGAGGCGCTCGCGCAGCTGACGCGATTGCACGGGACACCACGCCTGGAGCCCACGTTCAAGACCGCTTTTCACCTCACGTCTACGCAGGCACGGTATACGCTGGAGCGGCGAGCGTGGCGCGAGGCAGCACTGTTGGTCCCGCGCGAAGCGTCCGGCCTCGACTGGGATCGTTCGCCTGGCCCGAAGCGGTGACATGGTTTGCCAAGGGCCTGGCGGCAGTTCGGGAGCGACGCATCGATGAGGCTCGTGTTCCGGTTGACCGGCTCGCCGCGCTTGGGGAAAAGGCCAGACGTGCAGGTGAGGACCTCTTCGCACGCAACATTCGCATTCTCGAACTCGAAGTACGCGCATGGCTCGCCTACGGCGAAGGGGACGAGGCGACGAGCCTGAACTTGATCCGCGACGCAGCGGAGCTCGAGAGCTCAACGCCGAAACACGCTCTCACTCCAGGTCCCACACTTCCGGCCCATGAGTTGTGGGGCGACCTGCTGATGGAGCAAGGGCGCGGCGCGGACGCGCTTGCGATGTATCGGACATCGTTGGAGCGGTACCCGAGGCGGTTCAACAGTCTGATCGGTGCCGCACGCGCTGCTGCCGCGACAGGAGATTCGGTGGCCGCGCGCAACTACTATCAGGAACTCTTGACGGTCGCGGCCGGTGCAGGACGTCAGGCCGAGTTGGAGGAGGCGCGCCGCTTCATCGGGTCGAGATGAGATAGCCGTTGTCGACGCCAGAGCGCGCTTCAATAACCACATGGAGCTCAACCTTGGGTGACGCATCGAAGAGGTACACGGAGGCAGAGTTCTCGTTGATCCTGTCGAAGGCAGCGGAGCTCGCCGGCTCCTCCAGGTCGGTAGGCCGCATCGAGGACGGCCTCACCCTCGAGGAGATCACATCGATCGCGGCTGAGGCTGGGCTGGATCCTGATTCGATCGCGCGCGCTGCTCGCCTCATCCCGGATGTAGGCCAGCGTTCCGTCCTGCGCCGCGTCATGGGCGGCGCTTTGCGTGTCCGACAGGATTTTGGCCTGCCGGGTGAGCTCACCAATGAACGCGCTCAACGGATCGTGAATTCGGCCCGGACGACGATGCGGACCCATGGCGTTGGAGATGCCGGTTCCTCTGGCGTCTCGTGGTCTACAGGAGCAGCCGGCAATGTCTTCGTTTCCGCCCACGGTGAGGCTGCGGGGACTCGTGTACAAGTCACTGTCGATCACCGCAATTTGTTGATCCTGCCTGTCATGCTCGGGACTTTCGGCGTGTTGGCGACCCTGTACACCGGGATCGCCGCTGGAGACAGCGGGTTTGTCAATCCGTACCTGGTCCTCGCGGGTGGCACGGGGATTACCGCGGCCTTGGTGTGGTCAGTGGTGCGGCGAATTGCAGGCAAGGCCCGAGCGACGCTCGAAAGCCTCATTGACGCAATAGGCGAATCTCATGACGGGAACGTGTAGGCTTCACCGATAAGGAGGCGTGAGTGGCTGATAAACGTCGGATCAGCGCAGATGAGGCGAGGCAGGTTGGTGCGACTCTCGGGCTGGACTGGAAGAAGATCGATCTCGAGCAGTGGGCATCCAAGGGCGCCTGATGCGTTGTTGTTGCCTCGACGTTATACGCCCTTCTCGCGCTCCTGCTTCCTGCGTCGTGCGTCGTGCGTCGGGCGGGCGCTGAACGCCGGCGCGTACTACGGCTTTTTTGTCGCGGTGATGCGGAAGCTCGCCGTATCGCCGTTGGCGTATCGCGAGGTCGCGATGCCAGTGAGCCTGCCGTCTTTCAGCCGCAGGACCATGCGTGTCGAAGTGACCTGCTGACCTGTGCGCACCTGACTCTTGAATGCGCCTGACTCCGAAACCATGCTGTCGCCGGCGATCTGTCGGCTCGTCGAGATGACCTTCTCCCCTGACGGGAAGACCATGGACGTCCCCTCGCCGGTATCGGTGTTGTTCATGGTGAACCTCACAACGACCGTGTCCTGGTTCATGGGCATCCCCTCAGCCTCCCATGTGCCGCCGATGGCAGCGCCGGTCAGAGGCGCCTCCTCCGCGGGGGCAGCCGTGGCGGGGCTGTCGGTGGCGGGCATTTCCGACTTGCTGCACGCTGCGAGAATCAAGATGGAGAGGATGAGCGAGCGGCGGCGGCGCATACGAAGCTCCTGAGAGCGGTGGAAGGTGCGAGGAACCTCTAATAGGTTCGGCAAGGGCATGCGCCGCAAGGGTCCCGCGATAACGAGCTCGAGCAGGATGCCGGACCCGTCAGCGGGCGCGACCGCCATTCTCCACGCTGCTTTAGAAACGCGCGCTCATTGCCGATACTTCATTAGAGCACGGAGCGGGTAGCGGGCCCGCCAGCAAGCGTCTCCCGCGCCCCCGTCTCCAACCCACGGTATGCTCGCGACGCTGCGACGACTGAATATCCCCCCGCGCTTCGAATCCGAAGAGCGTACGCAGCGCGCCCGGATGGTGCACGTGGTGGCCCTGTCCGCCATGACCATCGTCACGGCCCTGACGCTCGCGATGCTGGTGGCGCAGCCGGAACATCGCGTCCGCATGCTCGGCCTCGTGGCCTTCGTCCAGGCACTGGGACTCCTGGTGCTCGAGGCCAATCGCCGCGGCCGCGTCGTGCTCGCCGCCACCGGCATCGTCGCCGGAATCGTCGCGACCATCGCGGCGATGGCGCTGCCCGCTGGCGGCGTGCTCAGCCCCGGCGTATCGATGTACAGCGTTCTCGTGCTGATGGCGGGTATCCTGCTGGGCGAGCGCGCCGGAGTGATCACCGCCATCGTGTGCGCGGCGATCGGGCTTGCGCTCGTGCTGCTCGACGCCACGGGTTACCTGCCGGCGCAAACGGTGTTCTATCGTCCGGTAGCGCGATGGATCCTGTTCTGCGTCTACATGGCGATGGTGGTCGTGCTGCTGAAACTCGCCAACGAGGCGATCGGCGCCGCGATGCGCCGCGTGGAGACCGAGCTCCGCGAGCGCCGCGCCGCGCAGCACGAGCTCGCCACCAGCAACGCAGACCTGGCGAAGCGCGTGGAGGAACTGGGGCTGCTGCACGACGCGTCGCAACTGCTGCGCAACCGTTCGTTCGACCCGACCATCCTCGACGAGATCGTCCGGCTGATTCCGAGGGCCTGGCAGTATCCGGAGGTCTGCGCCGCGCGCATCACCTACGGCGACGTGGACGCGCGGTCCCCGGGCTTTCGCGACTCGCGCTGGCGCCAGACCGTGACCTTCGCGACGGCGGAGAGCGACGGCATCATCAGCATCGTGTACCTCGAGGAGCGGCCTCCCGCCGCCGAAGGGCCATTTTTGGCTGAGGAACGCAGCGTGCTGTTGTCGCTCGGTGACATGCTCGCGGCCTGGCTGGAGCGCGACGTCGCGGAGCGGCGGCGCAAGTCAGTGGAGGAGCAGCTGCGGCAGTCGCAGAAAATGGAAGCGCTCGGGACGCTGGCCGGCGGGATCGCGCATGACTTCAACAACATCATCGGCGCGATTGTGGGACAGGCCGACCTTGGCAAGGCCGAAGCCGGTGCGCAGCACCAGTCGGCCAAAGCCTTCGACGCCATTCTCGCGGCCACGCGACGCGCGTCGGACATCGTCAACCGCATCCTGCTCTTCAGCCGCCGCCAGGAGGCCGAGCGCAATGCGATGACGCTGCGATCGGTGGTCGAGGAGGCGGTCAAGCTGCTCCAGGGAAGCCTGCCGAGGAACGTTCAGGTACGCTCCTCCTTCAGCCCAGAGCTGCCGGAGATCTCCGGCGACGCGTCGCAGCTGTTTCAGGTCGTCATGAATCTCGCCACCAACGCAGCCCACGCGATGACGGCGGGGGGGGGAATCCTCACGATCGCGGTCGACGCGATGGAGCTGAACGATACCGCGAGCATCCTGTCCGTGGACCTCGATCCGGGGCCGCATGTGCGGCTGACCGTGAGCGATACGGGAACCGGCATGTCGCCGGAGACTCGCGACCGCCTGTTCGAGCCGTTCTTCACGACCAAGGGGCTCACGGGCACCGGGCTGGGCATGTCCGTGGTGCACGGCATCGTCAAGGATCACGAAGGCGCCATCACGGTGGACAGCACGGTCGGGACCGGAACGGTGGTGTCCGTGTACTTTCCCGTCGCACAGCCCACGCCGGCGCCGGCGCCGCAGCCTGCGGCGCCCGATTCCACGGAGACGCTGCATGGCAACGGCGAGCACGTGATGTACGTGGATGACGACGAAGCGATCGGCAGCATTCTCTCGCGCGTCATCAGACGGTACGGATACCGATGCTCGACGTACACCGATCCCCACGCGGCGCTGCGCGACTTTCGCGACAGCCCGCACAGCTTCGACGCCGTACTCACCGACTTTGCGATGCCGACGATGACCGGCATCGTTCTGGCGCAGCAGCTCCGTGAGATCCACCCGGCGATTCCGATCGCGCTGGTGTCCGGATACGGCGTGGACGCCGACACGGCCGCGGCGGCGGGCATCGACCTCCGCATCGCCAAGCCAGTGTCGATCGAGGTGCTGGCGCGGGCGCTGCGCCAGATGCTCCAGGACGGCGTTCCCGCCTAGGGAAGCTCCCTAGATTGCAGGTAACGTAGCCGCTCATCCTTCACCGATATCCTGATGACAAAGGCAGATCGACTCCGCACGCATCCGAAGGACCGACTGAACGACGCCGTCCAGCGGATCTCTCTCACGGACGCCGCCGCGCGCCTGCGAGCCGAGCCGCACGAAGCGGTCGAGGGCCATCGACAGGTCGCGCTGGTGCGCCACGGGCCGGTGTCGCTGATCCTCTTCGTATTCGACCGAGACGGTATCCTGAAGGAGCACAGCACCGACGGCGAGGTGACCATCCACGTGCTGACCGGACAGCTTTCCGTGGCGACTACCGACGGTGAGGTGCGGCTCGGACCCGGCGAACTCCTCTCGCTCGCTCCCGGGCAGGTGCACTCGGTGCGTGCGCTCGAGTCGAGCGAAATGCTGCTGACCGTCTGTCGCGCCGCATCAGCTGGTGGAGACTGACACCGGCCTTACGGAAAGATTCCCCGTTCGGCGTAGGTGCGCGCGATCTTGTCGATGGCGCTGACATAGGCCGCGGTGCGCAGGTCCACGGCGTGCCGCTGGCGCACATCGCGCATCTCCTGGTACGCCTGGACCATCGCGTCCTCCAGCCCGGAGTTGACCAGGTCGCGCTCGCCCGCTCCGGCGCTCACCGTGCTCAGGACACCGGCGGGAAAGGCCTGTGACGTGAGGGCTTCGACTGCCTGGAGGATCCGACGGTTGCTGGACTCCTCGAAGCGCTTGCCCATGCGCCCGAATCGGACGTGCGAGAGGTTCTTGATCCACTCGAAGTAGGACACCGTCACGCCGCCCGCGTTGAGCCACAGGTCCGGCAGCAGCAGGACGTTGCGTTCCAGGAGCCGCTCGTTCGCGTCCGCGGTGACGGGGCCGTTCGCGCCCTCGGCGATGATCTTCGCGCGGACACGATCCACGTTCTCCACCGTGATCTGGCCCTCCAGCGCGCAGGGCGCGAGGATGTCGCAGGCGAGGTAGAGCGCTTCGTTCGACGACGCGAGGTTCGTCGCGCCGGGGAAGTCCAGCAGCGAGCCGGTCTCCGCGCGATGGGCAACGACGGCATCCACGTCCAGCCCTTTGGGATTGTGAATAGCGCCCTCGCGCTCCGCGAGGCCGATGATCACGGCGCCGCCTTCCCGGAGAAACTTCGCCGCGTGATAGCCCACGTTGCCCAGTCCCTGCACCACGACGGTCTTGCCGCTGAGGCCCGGCGTCAGGCCGAGCGCCACCATGTCCTCGGCGGCATCGCAGGCCTCGCGCACGCCGAAGTAGACGCCACGCCCGGTTGCCTCGAGCCGGCCGCGGATCCCTCCCTGCGAAAGCGGCTTTCCCGTGACGCACCCGAGTCCGTCGATCGCGTTGGGCTGGAGCGCGACATACGTGTCCACGATCCACGCCATCTCGCGCGGACCGGTGCCGTAGTCCGGCGCGGGAACGTCCACCCCCGGCCCGATGAAGTTCTTGGTCGCCAGTTCGTAGGTATACCGCCGGGTGATCCGTTCCAGCTCGGCCTCGGAAAACTCGCTCGGATCGATCTTCACGGCCCCCTTGGCGCCGCCAAAGGGGACGTCCACGATGGCGCACTTGTAGGTCATCAGCGCGGCGAGCGCGGTCACCTCGTCCTCGCTGGCGTGCGGCGCGTACCGGATGCCACCCTTGGTGGGCGACCGGTGCGTGCTGTGCTGGGCCCGCCAGCCGTGGATCACGCGAATCGTGCCGTCGTCGCGGCGCAGTGGAAACGCGATGTGGAACACGCTGTTGCAGTGCTTGATGTGCTCGAGCAATCCCTTGGGATGTTTCGTGTGCGGCGCCGCCTTGTCGAAGTAGCGGGCGACCTGCTCGAAGAACCGGATCTGCTGGGCCATGGCGTGGTCAGTGGTGGGAGGAACCCGTGCTACATGATGCCTTTCTGGAGGTATTCCGCAACCCGACGGCTCCTGGCGCGCCACCGTCGACGCGTCGCGGCGACGTGCTATCTTGCAGGCTATGCGACTGGCAGAGTACATACTGGCAAATCGCGCCGCGATCCTCGCCGAATGGGAAGCGTTCGCCGAATCGTGCGAGCCGGCCAGTGACACGATGGACCTCAGGGCCCTGAGCGATCATGCGAGCGAAATGCTCACCGTGATCGCGAAGGATCTGGCCACCTATCAGGGCGAACACGCGCAAGCCGAAAAGTCGAAGGGCAATGCGCCCCAGCCGGACGACGCGAAGCGGACCGCCGCGGAAAAGCATGGCACGGGACGCGCCGAGAGCGGGTTCACGATCGACCAGATGGTGGCCGAGTTTCGCGCACTCCGCGCGAGCGTCATCCGGCTGTGGACGAAGTCGTGCACCGAGATCACGCCAACCGATCTCGATGACCTGACCCGATTCAATGAAGCCATCGACCAGGCACTCGCCGAATCGGTCGTGCGGTTCACGCAGGATCTGGACGAATCGAAGGAGATGTTCCTGGGGATCCTGGGTCACGACCTGCGATCGCCGATCGGCGCGGTGATGACGTCGGCCAAGTTCATGATCGAGACCGGGGACCTCAAGGAACCACACCTCACGCTCACGCAACGGATTGTCAGTGCCTCGATCCGGATGAATCACATGGTGGGCGCGCTGCTCGATTTCACCCGGAGCAGGCTTGGCGGGGGAATCCCGGTGGTGCCGGCGCCGGTGAATCTGGGCAAGGTGGTGCATGACGTGGTCGATGAACTGTCGGCCGCACACCCGACGCGAAAGATCACCATCGACGCGAGGGGTTCCCTGGACGGTGAATGGGACTGCGAACGATTGACGCAGGCGGTCTCGAACCTGATCGGCAACGCACTGGAGCACGGCTCCGCCGGGACCACTGTCGGTGTCGTGGTGCAGGGTGACGACGAGAACATTGCCGTCGCGATACACAACCTGGGTCCGATCATTCCGAACCACGAGCTGGATGGGATCTTCCATGCCATGAAAGGACTGAAGGTGTCCGGCGGGAGATCGAGCGGTCCGCTGGGCAATCTCGGCCTGGGTCTGTACATCGCCGACCAGATCGTTCGGGCGCACCATGGGAAGATCGAAGTGGAGTCCTCGGACGCGCAGGGTACGACATTCACGGTGCGCCTTCCACGCGCGGTTGCGGCTCCCGGTGGAGCGCCCCGCTAGACTGCGGCCACCGATATGACCGACATTCCGACCGAGCCCACTCCGCCGTCGCGCAATCCGTTGCGACGGCTGTACGACTGGATGCTGGCCTGGGCCCATCGCCCGAGCGGACCAGCGGCCCTTGGCGTGATCTCCTTCGCCGAGTCGTCCTTTTTTCCGATTCCGCCTGACCCGCTGCTCATTGCGCTCGCCCTCGGACGTCCGAAGCGGGCGCTCTTCTTCGCCGCCATCTGCACGGTGGGCTCCGTGCTGGGCGGCATGTTCGGCTACTGGATTGGCCACGCGATCTGGGATGGGGTGAGCGGCTTCTTCTTCGCGCGGGTGCCCGGGGTGACGCCGCATTCCTTCGCCATGGTGCAGTCGCTGTACAACAAGTACGACTTCTGGGCGGTGTTCCTGGCGGGATTCACGCCGCTGCCGTACAAGGTGTTCACGCTCGCGTCGGGCGTGTTCGCCATCTCGTTCCCGATCTTCGTCATCGCCAGCACCATCTCGCGCGGCGCGCGCTTCTTCATCCTGGCCGGGCTCGTCCACTGGAAGGGCCCCGAGATCAAGGGATTCATCGATCGCCACTTCAACCGCCTGGCGTGGGCGTTCGCGGTGCTGTTGGTGGCCGGATTCGTCACCCTGAAGTACATCCGCGTGGAATGACACAATGACACAATGAGGAATTGCGCATGAGACATTCACCCGCGTTGCTGCTGGCGCTCCTGTGCGCCGCGGCGACTGGCTGCGATGGCGCTCGCGCCGACGCCACCCCTGAGCCCCCCCAGTTCCTCAACTCGGGGAAGGTGCTGCCCGCCACGTTGCCCTTCTCCGAGGCGGTGCGCGTCGGCAACACGCTGTACCTGTCGGGGCAGATCGGCATCACCCCGGGGGTGATGACGCTGGTGCCGGGCGGAATGGAGGCGGAGGCGCGCCAGACCATGGAGAACATCCGCGCGACGCTGACGGAGCACGGCTACGCGATGTCCAGCGTGGTGAAGTGCACGGTGATGCTGGCGGACATGCGCGACTGGCCCGCCTTCAACGCCATCTATCAGACGTTCTTCACGCCACCCTACCCGGCCCGCAGCGCGCTGGGTGCCAGCGGGCTGGCGCTGGGCGCGCGCGTGGAAGTGGAGTGCATCGCGACGGGCCGCGGCGCGGGTTGACCGTTCGCGGCATGCCGCTCCGCTGCTCACGGTGACGATCAGGCAACCCGTACAAGGAGGCCAAGGTGGACGAGAAGGCGCTGTACACGACGTTCTGGACGAACGAGGCGAAGACCACCCGCAACGTGCTCGCCAGAATTCCAGAAGGATCGGACTACCGGCCGGACCCGAAGTCGCGCACCGCGCGGGAGATCGCGTGGCAGATCGTCTGCGAGGAGCAGATGATCATCCAGGCACTGGAGAGCGGCAAGGTGGAGTGGGCGCCGCCGCCGCTGCCAGCGACGATGAAGGAAGTGGTGGACGCGTACGAACGGCAGAGCAAGGAGATCATCGAGCGCTGGAAGGCGTTGCCCGCCGATCGCTGGAGCGGGAGCCTCGAGTTTTTCGGAAAGCAGCGTCCCGCGTCGCCCATGGCCTGGAGCTTTTTCTTCGACATCGTGCACCACCGCGGACAAATCACCACGTACCTGCGCCCGATGGGGTCCACCGTGCCGCAGATCTACGGGCCGAGCGGGGACGAGCCGTAGCTCTGAAAAAGGGCGAGCCCTCCGTGGTTTGCATCGACCGAACCGCCATGGAGAAGCAGCGGTGGCTTACCCGCCCCGGCGCCCCGCCGTACATTCCGCGAGTTTCCGCCGTTTCGGGCCCGCTGCTTTTTCTCCTGAATCCGATCCGTCCGATGCCACGCATCCTGCCCCGCCGCGCACTTTCCGCCCTCGCGCTTCTCGCGACCATCACACCCGCGACGATTGCCCGCGCCCAGGTGCGTCCGTACGCGGACGTCATCCCCCCGGGGGCTCAGTCGGAGCGCGGCATGTTCCACGTGCACCGCGTGGGCGCCAATCTCTTCTTCGAGATCCCGGATTCACTGCTGGGACGTGACATGATCATCATGTCGCGCTACGGGCAGGTGCCGCAGGGGCTCTCGAGCGTGGGCGCGAACATGGCGCCGAACCTCGTGGTCCGCTGGGAGCGGCGCGGCGAGCAGGTGCACCTGCGCGCGGCGTCGCACCAGACCACCGCCGACTCGGGCGACGCGCGCTCCATCGCCGTGGAGGCGCAGAACTTTGCCCCGGTGCTCCAGTCGTTCCCGGTGGCCACGCGCGGCAACGGCAGCACCGTCGTGAACGTCACCGACCTGTACGTGGGCGAGCACCCGGCGTTCACGCTGCCGCGGCAGCAGCGCACCACACTCGCGGTGCGCCGGTACGAGCGCGATCGCAGCTGGCTGGAGTTCGCGCGCGCCTTTCCCACCAACGTGGAGATTCGCGTGGTGCAGAGCTACTCGGCCGATCAGCCGCCAAGCAACGCGCGCGGGGGCGCCGTGTCGCTGGAGGTGAACCACTCGATGATCCTGCTGCCGGCCACGCCGATGATGCCGCGGCTCTCGGACGAGCGCGTGGGATTCATCAGCGTGACGCGCACCAACTACTCGCGCGACTTTCAGGGGGTGCGCGCCGAGGAGTACATCAGGAAGTACCGGATGGAGCCGCGCGACACGGCGGCATTCCTGCGCGGCGAACTGGTGGAGCCGGTCAAACCCTGGGTGTGGTACATCGATCCCGCGACCCCCGAGAAGTGGGTCCCGTATATAGAAGCGGGCATCCTGGAGTGGAACGGCGCCTTCGAGGACGCGGGGTTCAGGAACGCGATCCAGGTGCGCCGCGCGCCCACGCCGCAGCAGGACCCCACGTTCTCGCTGCTGGACGCGCGCCATTCGGTGCTGCGCTACGTGCCCACCACGGTGCGGTCCGCGAACTCCAGCGGCGACGTGGTGGATCCGCGCAGCGGCGAGGTGCTGCGCGCGCACACCAACATGTATGAAGCGGTGGCCGAGCGCATGCGCTGGCAACTGCTGTCGCAGGTGGCCGCGGCGGCGGACGACCGGCGGTACCGCACCTCGCGCCTGCCGGACGACCTCATGGGCGAAGCCATCCGCTACGTGACGTCGCACGAGACGGCGCACTCCGTGGGTCTTCCGCACAATCAGCGCGCCAACTTCGTCTTCCCGATCGATTCCATCCGCAACCCCGACTTCGTGCGCCGCATGGGGCACTCGGGGTCGTCCGTGGGACGCACGCGCTTCAACTACGCCGCGCAACCCGGCGACGGCGTGTCGCCCGAACGCCGGATGGGCGTGTGGGATCGCTGGGCGGTGTACTGGGGCTACCGTCCCATCATCGAAGCGAAGACGCCGGAGGCCGAGACGGCCACCCTGCACAAGTGGATCACCGAGCGCGCGGACAAGCCGTGGTTCCGTTTCGCGTCGGCGCAGTTCGGCATGGACGAGGAGTGGGACCCGTATCGCATGACCGAGGGGATCAGCGCCGACCCGGTGGAGGCGGCGTCGCTCGGCATGAGGAATCTCAAGATGATGGTGGACAGCCTGCTGCCCTGGCTGTTGCGCGACGGAGACGACTACTACGAGCTGGAGACGCACTACCTCCAGGCGCTGACGCAGTGGAACCGGTACGCGGAGCACGCGGCCGCCGCCATCGGGGGGTCGTGGACGCATCACAAGCGCTATGGCGAACCGGGGGTGGTGTACACCGCGGTGGAGCCGGCGTACCAGCGGAAGGCGATGACGTTCATCGACCAGCAGGTGCTGGCCACCCCCGTCTGGGCGTTGAACGCGAACGTGCTGCGGCGGCTGGAGCACGCGGGCGCGGTGGAGCGCATTCGCGCCTACCAGGAGCTGGCGGTGCAGCGGCTGCTGAACCACGCGCGCATCGCGCGGATGATCGAGCACGAGGCCTTTCACGGCGCGTCCACGTACCGGCCCACGCAGATGCTGGATGACACCCGGGCGGCGGTGTGGCGCGACGCGCGGGCCGGAACCGCGGTGAACACCTACCGACGCAATCTCCAGCGCGCGTACATCGCGCAGGCCAATCACCTGCTCAACACCGCCGACAACACGGGGTGGAGTCCGCCCCGGTCCGGCGACCTGCGCGTGGGAAGCGACACCGATCCCCGGCTGAACGGTGAGCTCAAGATCGCGCAGTCCGACATCCGGCCGCTGATCCGCGATCAGCTCAAGCTGTTGCGCGGCGAGCTGCGCGCCACGCTCACGCGCGGTGTGCAGGACCGCAACACGCGGATTCACCTGGAAGACGCGCTCGTACGGATCGACACGGCGCTGGAGCCGTAGCCGCCGATCATTTCTTTCAGAGCCGCTGGCCGTTCGAACCACCAACAGGAGAAGAGGTCATGAGAATCGTCGCTGGTGCGTGCATCGCCCTCACATTGTGTGTCGTCACGGAGAGCGAAGGACAAGCAGGAGGGGGGGCTCAACAACGGCAGCCGATGGGTTTCTTCATCACGAGCGTGGGCACGGGCGACGGCGCGAACCTGGGCGGACTGGCCGGCGCGGACGCGCACTGCCAGAAGCTGGCGCAGGAGGTGGGCGCGGGCGCGCGCCTGTGGCGCGCGTACTTGAGCGCCGCCGCGTCCGCCGGTCAGGCGCCGGTGAACGCGCGCGACCGTATCGGCACCGGACCCTGGTACAACGCGCAGGGAACGCTCATCGCGTGGAATGTGACAGACCTGCACGGCGACCTGGAGCGGGACCGCAACGCCATCAACAAGGAGTTCGCGCTGAACGAGAAGGGCCAGCCGGTGAACGGCCGCGGCGACACCCCCAACCAGCACGACATTCTCACGGGCTCCACGTCGCACGGCCGGCTGCCGATCGGCAGCGCCACGAACACCACGTGCAACAACTGGACGAGCAACGGGGCCGGGAGTGCGCTGGTGGGTCACCACGACCGGTCGGGGGGCGGCAACTCATCGTGGAACGCGGCGCACGGAAGCCGTGGCTGCGGCCAGTCGGACCTGGTGGCATCGGGCGGCGCGGGTCTCTTTTACTGCTTCGCGCCCTGACCCGGACGCCGCCGATAGCCGAGGGAAGTAACTTCCGGTGCAGAGCACCGCAAACCTCTGCACCGGATGGCAGTATGTTCACATCGCGCCGCCTGACCCGCTCCACGAGCGATCGCATGATCGCCGGTGTGTGCGGCGGAATTGCGAGTTACATGGGATGGGATTCCACGATCGTCCGCGTCGGGTACGTGATTCTCTCGATCGTCTCCGCGGGCTTTCCCGGAGTGCTCGTCTACCTCGTGATGTGGGCGCTGGTACCGGAGGCGTAATCCGGCGCGCCAGCGCCTCTCGCCCAACACCATGGACTTCGACCTCACGGCGGGTATCGCGGTGCTCGAGCGGACGCCGGGCACGCTGCGCGCGATGCTCGCCGGACTTGATCCCGTGTGGACCGACGCGACCGAGGGCCCGGAGACGTGGAGCCCGTACGTCATCGTGGGCCACCTGATTCACGGCGAGCGCACGGACTGGATTCCGCGCGCGCGGATCATCCTCGCCCAGAATGCGCGGCGCCGCTTCACGCCGTATGACCGCTTCGCGCAGTTGCGCGAGAGCAAGGGAAAGTCGCTCGCCGAATTGCTCGACGAGTTTGAGCGCCTGCGCAGGGAAAATCTCGGCACCCTGACCGCATGGCATCTGACCGACGCGCAGTTCGCGCTGGAGGGCGAGCATCCCGAGCTGGGGACGGTCACGCTGCGGCAGTTGCTGGCCACCTGGGTGGCGCACGACCTGGGGCACATCGCGCAGGCCGCGCGCGTAATGGCCAAACAGTATCGCGACGCCGTGGGGCCGTGGCGCGCGTACCTTCCCGTCATGGATCGCTGAACGGCCGCTATCGTTTGCCCTCGTACTCGCTCGGGCTCGCTTCGCCGTAGGGGGATTGCACCAATTCAAATGGGAAAAAGCCCTACAGATTAGGCCGCTTGGCGGCGGCATCATCAGGGACACCCAGGCACCGGGAGGTTCACGTGTTCACCTGTCAGACACTGGCAGCCGAGCACCGCGTGTCCTCGCCGGGTTCTCAGGCGCCGCCGTCAGAAAACCCCGCTACGGACTCCACGCATGCCGGCACGTTGCCGGAGAAACGCGAGACATCGCGGCGCGGCGACGCGCCCCGCGAGTCCAGTCTCGAGCGGGGGTTTATGGATAGTGGGGAACCTCTGCGCGAGATCGCGGAGGCGATGCATGATGTCGTTGCGCTGAGCGACGCGAGCGGATCGCAAGTGCTCTTCGTGAACTCCGCGTACGAGCGCATCTGGGGGCGTAGCGCCGAGGAACTGTACGCGAACCCGCTTGCGTTTCTCGAGGGCGTATACCCGGGCGACCGGGAGCGGGTGCGCGAGGCCGTGCAGCGGCGCCCGCGCGCGGAGTACAACATCGAATTCCGCGTCGTGCATCCCAGCGGCGATGTGCGCTGGGTATGGACCAGGAGCGTGCCGGTGCGGAACGCGGCCGGCGAGATCTACCGCATGGCCACCATCGCCGAGGACATCACCGATCGCAAACGCATCGTGGCGAGCCACCAGCAGCTGGTGCGCGGCTTCACGCACGACGTGAAGAATCCACTGGGCGCCGCTGACGGGTATCTCTCGCTCCTCGAGATGGGAGTGTACGGCGACGTCAATCCGGAACAGGCCGAAAGCCTCGGGCGCGTGCGGCGGTCCATCAAAACGGCGTTGCGCCTCGCGGCGCAGTTGCTTGAAATCGAGCAAGCGGAAGCCGGGCGGATCACCATCGAGCGCGCCAGCGTGGACCTTGCCGAGGTGACGCGGGACACCGTTGGGGAATTCAGGGCGTCGGCCAACGCGAAGCGTCTGACGCTCGAGGTGCTGCCCCCGCGTGCGGAGGACTCGCTGGTGCTCCTCACGGATGCGGCACGCGTGCGCCAGATCCTGGCGAACCTGGTGTCCAACGCGGTGAAGTACACGCCGCCGGACGGGCACATCACGGTGCGGGCGCACGTCGCGGACGACGCCGAGGCGCCGTGGCTCGGACACTGGATGGCCATCACCGTCGCCGACAACGGGCCGGGGATCCCGCCGGAAAGACAGGGATCGCTCTTCCGCGAGTTCACGCGCTTCGATCCCGGCGCCACCGAAGGATCCGGCATCGGGCTGGCGATCAGCCAGCAGCTGGCTACCGCGCTCGGCGCGACGATCGCATTGACGAGCGTACCCGGCGAGGGCAGCACGTTCACGCTCTGGCTGCCGGGCGACGACGATTCACGGATGTCGGCTCGCATGGATACGCGTGAGTGACCTGGCCCGGGCAGCGCCGGGCGCGCACGCTCGGCTGCCATTCCTCCGGCCTGCACCGTACGCGGCACCGCTCGTCACCACGTTCCTGCTGCGTGCCGGCGTCAACGGCGCGTTCGCAGTGTGGCTGTTCACGCGCGATCCATCGTGGATCGAGACCTTTCAGGCAGGAACCGTATACGGGCTCGTTGACGGCGCGCTCGGCGTCCTGACCGGAATTCTGCTTGGTCGACGCCGACCGGTTGGCGCGCCGCCGCTGTTGATCGCCATGGTGATGATGGATGCGATCCTGCGAATCAGCGCGGCGCTGGCCATCCGTGCCTTCCCGGGCATACCGGACTTTCCCATCACGATCGTGCTGTTCTTCGGCGCGCTGGGCGCGTGGGCCCTGATCGCCGGCGCCGCGGCGATGGTTGCGTGGTTCGTGGCGCATGAGGTGCATCGAGACGTCGCAGGCCGCGCGTATTCGCGCATCCGCGCGCTGTTCGATCCGTTGTCCGTCGCGGGAGTGGTCGCGTTCGTCGTGGCCGTATACGCGCTGGTCCTGGGCCCGCCGGCCGGCGCCGCAGATCTGCGGAGCACGGTCATCGCCGTGACCGGAGCGCTCACGCTGGTCTTTCTGGCCGCATCGTTCTCCGCCGCCACGCTCGGCAGGGCGCAGGGCGCAAACTGACCACCCGCTACGCGACGTCGGTGCGCGTGACGCCGGGGATGTCGAGGATCACGTCCGCGCCGTACGCGCGCGACGGCGTCTGGAATCCCGCGGGCGCCAGCCCGCCGAGCGCCTTGGTGGCGAGGTGCACCGCCGACTGCGCCGTGAGCGTGTAGCCGCTCGCGCCGCGTAGTCTTGCCTCTACGCGCTCGCCATTCGCGGCGACCGCCTCGCCCCACAGCAGGCTCACGCCGCGCGCGCGCTCGGCGTCGGTTGGGCCGGCGGGACCGTGACGGACTCGCGCGGCAAGTGCGCGGCGCACGATGTCGCTTCGCAGCACGGGCCCCAGCCAGCGCGACGCGATCGCCGCGCGGCGCAGCGCCGGCCGCATGCTGACGTACACCGCGATGTCCGGAATCCCCGTGCTGTGATACGCGGTGGACACGTCTCCCCAGGGAATCGTGGTCGCGTCGCGCGGCTCGCCGTCGCCAAAGTCGATCCGTCGCGTGTGCCACGCGGCGGGTACGGGGGTGATCCGGCCGTTTCGCCGAACCGCGCCCGGAGTGCCGAGACCGTTCACCATGGTCATGAGCGTGCCGCGCGACGCGCCGCCAAGCGCGCGAAACGCGAGGGAGAGACGCACCGCATTCGGCAGTCGGCGCGCGAGATGCGCGGCGAGACAGTCCGACGGAACGACGTCGAAACCCACGCCGGGCAGCAGCATGACGCCGGCAGCTTGCGCCTCGGCGTCCCGCCCGGCAAGTCCCTCGAACACCGCGACCTCTCCGGTGATGTCCAGGTAGTGCGCGCGCCGCCGGAGGCACGCGTCAGACATGGCTCGCCAGGTGCGCGCGAACGGTCCCGCGCAATGCAGCACGACATTGGCGCCCGCGAGCGCGGCATCGAGCGCGGCGGGATCGTCGATCGTTGCGGCGCGCCATTCCAGCCCCAGGGATTCCGCCTGCGCGCGCACGGTGTCCGCGCTCCGGCCGGCGAGCGTGGGGCGCAGCCCGCGCGCCAGCGCCTCGGCGACGATGAGCCGGCCGGTGTATCCGGTGGAACCGTAGATCAGGAGCACCGCGGAACCAGGTCGTGGTACAGCGCGCGATTCGTCATGTGTTGTCTGGGGCGGCGGGGGCGACTGGCGCGTTCAACGGCAGTCGAACATAATGAGCGCCGGCTGCGGCCGGCCCGTCATCACGCGACAATCTATCCTGCGATGCGATTGACCGACGAGGAACTGCGGGAGGTGCTCGCCCGCGCCGAAGAAATCCAGCGGGCCACGCGGCGCGGCGACGCGTGGGAGTCGGAGCGCTCCGCGGTGATCAGCGCCGGCGAGGCGGTGGGGCTCTCGCGAACCGCGATCGAACGCGCGATCGTCGAGCGCTTCGGCGCGCCCACCCTGCCGCCAACGGTGGGCGCCCTGACGTGGGCGCGCTCGGCTGACGGCAAGTTCTACGTCGCCGAAGTGCTCGCATCGCGCGAGGACGGTGCCCGCGTGCTCTTTCTCCGCGGCAGCGAACACGACGTGGCGCTGGATGGAATCCGGCCGTGCTCGTTCCTGCCGGGGGAGCGCGTCGTGTGCAACTGGCCCTGGTGGGGTGCCTGGACGTGCTCCGTCGTGTCCTACGACGCCGCGCGACAGCGCGTGACGCTGGCCGACGGATGGGGGGAGACGGAATCATTCGCGATCGCCGAGGTCTGGCTGCCGGCGATGAAGAAACCACGGGATCCGTCCCGAGCGCGCGTGTACGCCACCATCCTCGCCGCCGGCGCCAGCGCCGGCGCGATCGTCGGCGCGATCATCACGGCGATCCTGATGCGCTAGGGACTCGCCCAGCGTCTGGTCTCTGCATGAGCTGAACGGCGAGGTACAGCGCAAGAACCAGCAGCAGCGGAGCGGTTGCCACTCCGGGGGTGTACCCGCCCTGGCGCATCGACCAGAGCGGATGTCCGATTCCGTTGATGGTCTGAATCACGATCCAGAACCACATGAGGCCCGATGCCGTTCGCCATCCCTGGCGCACGGGCCACAACAGACACCACCAGCCGAAGGCGACGAGCGCAACGTTGATGACGAGGAATCCGGTTTCGCCATTGCTGGACACGAGACTCGTGAGTTGCCTCGCGGGCGGGAACGTCTCCCACAGCCGACCGACATACTCCTCGGCGGAGTGAGCGGTCTGGCTCAGCACCAGCGCGCCGAACGTGAACGTGATGCGGGACTGGGGCGTCATCAGCGTTCGTCCATGACGCTCGGCCGCCGCGAGCTACTTCTTCTCGCCGCTGTCCCTGCCCGGCAAGTCTGTCAGTCGCTCGAACGTATCCGCGCCGATCTGGTTCACCACCGCGGAGCCGACCATGTGGCCGATGGACGCGAAGCTGAGCACCGGAATGCTCGCGAGCCCAACGATGCTGGACCCCCAGCCGTGCCGCGTGGGGTGCAGCGCGGTGTTCCACGCGCTGGCGTGCAGCTCGTGGATCCTGCGTCCGGTCTGGTCCAACCGTTCCACGGCGTCTTCCTTCTTCATGCTGATGCTCCCGCGTGTGTCTGCCCGAATGCCTCATGAACCAGACGTGGGCGTCAGGGCGAAAGGTTTCGCACGCGTCTCGCCGGGTTGAGGTGGAAGCTATAGCGCCTCACGCCGCGTGTGTCGATCCGGCGAGCATCGAGAAATGCCTTTGTCGCTGGGGAGACGGTGACGTATCTTGCGTGGTGGCATCAGGATAGCAGTCTCAGCAATAGGTGCCGATCACCCTGAAGTGACGCCCGAATCGTCACCCCTGGCAAACGGCGCTGAACGTGCACACGTGGCAATGGCAGGCGACCAGTCTCCGGCCGATGTCGAACTGAATGGCGAAACAACTCAAGGCCACTGCCCTTCGCGTCCATACGGACGATGAGCTCACGCAGGAAACCAGCGACCTGTACCGGTTGCTGGTGGACCGCGTGCAGGACTACGCCATCTTTGCGCTGGACCCCAGGGGGTACATTCTCAGCTGGAACACCGGCGCCGAACGACTGAAGCTCTACACCGCCGAGGAGGCCATCGGGAAGCACTTCTCGATGTTCTACGGCCGGGATGACCTCGCGGCGAAGATTCCTCAGACCGAACTGGTCGACGCCAGGCGGGACGGACGCGTGGAGGCGGAGGGATGGCGGTTCCGGAAGGACGGTACGCGCTTCTGGGCGAACGTCCTCATCACTGCGCTGCGGAACGATCGCGGCACGCTGGTGGGCTTCGCGAAGGTGACGCGCGACCTCACGGAGCGGCACGCGGCGCACGACCGCGCGATCGAAGACGCCAATCGGATCGTGAGACAAGAGGCCGCGCGCTCGGCGGCGGAGCGGAGCGCCATGGAGCTCAAGTCGCTCACCGACCAGCTGCGCGCGCAGGCGGCGGAGCTGGAGCGGCGCACCGTGGAAGCGGAATCCGCCAATCGCGCCAAGAGCCAGTTCCTCGCCGCGATGTCGCACGAGCTGCGCACGCCGCTGAACGCGATCGGCGGCTATTCCCAGCTGCTGCAGATGGGCGTGAGCGGGCCGGTGACAGAGGAGCAGAAGGAGCAGCTCACGCGCATCCTGCGCAGCCAGCATCATCTGCTGAGCATCATCAATGACATCCTGAACTACAGCCGGATGGAAGCGGGGCAGGTGTCCTACGAGATCACGGCGGTGCCGCTGCACGAGGTGGTGGATTCCGTGGCACCGATGGTCGCGCTCCAGGCGCACGCCAAGCGACAGCACCTGAAGATTGGGGCCTGCTCGCTGTCGCTTGCGGCGCGTGCGGACCGCGCGAAGGTGGAGCAGATCCTCATCAACCTGCTCACGAACGCGGTGAAGTTCACGCCGGAGGGCGGCGAGGCGGAACTGACGTGCGGCAACACGGGCGACGTCGTGTGGGTCCGCCTGCGCGATACCGGGATTGGCATCGCGGAGGAACAGCTCGAGTCCATCTTTGCGCCGTTCGTTCAGGTGGGACGCGGCCTTGCCACCCCGAAGGAGGGGGCCGGCCTGGGACTCGCGATCAGCCGCGACCTCGCGCGCGCGATGCAGGGCGACCTCACCGTCGAAAGCCGCGAAGGCAACGGTTCGACCTTCACGCTCACGCTGCCACGCATCGACGCGAAGGCAACGTAGGCGCAGCGCAGGTCAGCGCCCGCTCACACGTCGCGGCGCGGGGGTTGCAGCCCGAGGCACGGACCCAGCACGGCCATCATGATGACGCCGCGCCGCGGATCGATGGGATGGTCCAGGAGCGCGTGGCGGCTGCGACGTCGTCGCACCCGCGCCGGTGGGGGGGGGGGGG
>JBBDYA010000135.1:0-56236 GCA_040902005.1 Gemmatimonadaceae bacterium
CGTAGTCGTCCAAGTATTGGGTACTATGCTCGCGCCGGCCGGAACACCTCGCCCCGGCCCCCTGGTTTTTTCAGAGCTTCCCTAGGCGGCTAGCACCGGCAGCGACGCGCGCTGTCCACGCGCGGCTTCGATGACGCCACCGCCAAGCACGCCGTCCCCGTCGTAGAACACCACGGACTGGCCGGGCGTGATGGCCGACACTGGCTCGTCCAGGGCCAGCTCGATCTCGCCAGCCTCCGCTCGAATCACCTCGGCGGCCACCGGCGGAGCGCGGTGCCGCACCTGGACGCCGAGCCGCGTGCCGAGCAGCGACGCGCTGTCGACCTCGGTGAGCCAGTTGACCTCGCGCGCGATCAGCCCGCGTCCCAGCAGCTCCTCCCGTGGCCCGATCACCACGGCGCGATCGGCCGGGCGGATCGCGACGACGAACATCGGCTGGGGGAAGCCACCGGGGAGGCCGCGGCGCTGGCCGATGGTAAAGCGCGCGTACCCTTCGTGTTCGCCGATCACGGTTCCGCTCGAGAGCACGAAGGGACCGGTGCGCAGCGCGGGCGCGTCGGAACCCAGCTTCTGCCGGATGATTTTCGTGTGATCGCCGTCCGGCACGAAGCAGATGTCCTGGCTCTCCACCTTGTCGGCGATGATCTCCAGCCCGAGCCGGCGCGCGACCGCGCGCGTTTCCGCCTTGGTCTGGGCGCCCACGGGGAGGAGCATGCGCGACAGCACCGCGCGGTCGATGCCCCAGAGGAAGTACGACTGGTCCTTGGCGTGATCCACACCGCGCCGCAGCCGGCCGTCCGCGACGCGGGCATAGTGCCCCGTGGCCACCCACGTCGCGTCGATCGCGTCCGCCTTGCGCACCAGGTCGCGGAACTTGGTGAACGTGTTGCAGCGCACGCACGGAATCGGCGTGCGTCCGCGCGCGTACTCGCTCACGAAATCGTCCACCACGTCGTGCCCGAACGCGCTCTCGAGGTTCAGGACATAATGCGGGACGCCGAGCTGCTGGCAGACACGTCGCGCGTCGTTGATGGAATCCAGCGAGCAGCAGGGGCGGTCGGGCACGTCGTCCCCATGGCAGAACAGCTTCATCGTGGCACCGACGACGTCGTAGCCCTGCTCGACGAGCAGCGCCGCCGCGACGGACGAGTCCACGCCGCCCGACATCGCCACCAGCACCCGTTCCTTCCTCATGCCACCGCCAGCCGCCGGGCCTTGTCCACGAGTCGGGCGAAGACCTCGACCACGCGGTCGATTGATTCCGACGTGCTCATCGAGCCCAGGCTCATCCGGATCGCCGCGTTGATCAGTTCGCGCGGCGCACCGATGGCCGACAGCACGTGCGACGGGCTGGCGGTTCCCGACTGGCACGCGGATCCCGCGGAGCACCCGATACCCTGGAGGTCCAGCGCCATCAGCATGGACTCGCTGTCCGTGCCGGGCACGGACACGTTCACGATATGCGGGGCACGGCGTGGAGCGGCGGCGCCGTGAATGACCGCGTCCGGCACGCGCGCCCGGATGCCGGCCTCCAGCTGCTCGCGCAACGCGAGCAGGCGCGCGCATTCCGTTTCCCGCTCCGCGCATGCCAACTCGGCCGCCAGGGCCAGGCCCACCGCCGCGGCCACGTTCTCGGTGCCGGGGCGCTTGCCGCGCTCCTGTGTGCCGCCGTGGAACAGGGACTCGAGCGCCGTCCCGCGACGCACGAACATCGCGCCGCAGCCCTTGGGCGCTCCGATCTTGTGTCCGGAGAGTGAAAGCGCGTCGAACGCCACCGTGCGGGCGTCCACCTCGATCTTTCCGAACGCCTGCACGGCGTCCGTGTGGAACAGGGCCCCGTTGGCCTTCGCGGTGGCCACCAGGTCCTCGACCGGCTGAATGGTGCCAATCTCGTTGTTGACCCACATGACCGAGACGACCGCAACGTCGGGGCGCGTCAGCTTGTTGAACGACTGCGCATCCACGGTACCGGCCTGCGTCACGTTGCAGAGGCGCTCTTCGGCACCCTCCTTTGCGGCCTGATGCACGGCGCCCAGGACGGCCTTGTGCTCGATTGGGGTGGACACCACGGCATTGCGGCCGTCCGCCTTTCGCGCGCGCCAGGCGCCCAGGATGGCGATGTTGTCGGCCTCCGTGCCACCGGACGTGAAGCACATCTCATCGGCTCGGGCTCCGATGCATGCCGCCAGCCGCTCACGGGCCTCGTCCAGTGCCGTGCGCGCCTCGCGCCCCCAACGGTGGAGGCTGGAGGGATTGCCGAAGCGGGGTCCGTAGAACGGTGCCATCGCCTCGAGGACCTCAGGCCGGACAGGCGTGGTCGCGGCGTGATCGAGGTAGATAGGATCAGGCATGGCAACAATATAGGAGTTTTGCGGGGGTCCCTGTAATGGCGACCTCGTCGTACATTCGTAGTCCCCGACTCCCCCCAGGCTGCATTTCATGCGAACGACGCTGTTGCTCATGCTGCTGTCAGGGTCGCTCCAGGCCCAGATGTTCCCCTCGGCCGCACCCAGCAAGCGAGACCTCTGGGTCTTTGGAGTGAGCGCCTTCGGCGGCGTTCCCGTCGGTGAATTCAGGAATCACGAAGACGGCGGTGGCGGGGTCGATCTCATGCTTGGCTACCAGCCGTTCCGCCGGCAGCCGCTTGTGCTGCGCGCGAGCGGGGGGTTCATGCAGTACGGAGCGGTGTATGCCAGCGGATTCCAGCGTGTGTGCGACGAATACTCGTGCTGGACGGAGCGCGCGACGTATCAGGCGCGACAACACAGCATGATGGTCTTTCAGGGCGGGCCGGAGTTCATGGCTACCGATGGCACGTGGCGCCCATTCGCCTTCGCCCTCGCCGGCATCACGTACTTCCGCAGCAGCGCGAACATTCCGCCGTCGAATCCGCAGGGAACGCCGGAGCGTGAAACGCTGTTCTCCTCCAACAACGTGTCCTCCGCCTATGGCGCCGGCATTCGGCGTGTGACCACGCGGATCGGGAGGGAGATGGGGCTCGAGCTGTCTGCGCGCGTCGTGCGGAACGCCGACGCGAGCTACCTCACCGAGGACGGCGTGCAGCAGCAACCTGACGGAAGCTGGTTGAGGACGCCACGCCATGGCGCAGCAAACGTACTGGGTTTGCACGTCGGACTCTGGATCGGCCCCCGGATTCACTGGACCGAGCGGCAGTAATCGTCAGCCGGGCAGCCCCGCGGACATGTACGTCCGGATCGCCGCGAGCGTCCGCTCCAGTTCATCCATCGTGTTGTAGAAGTGCGGTGACAGCCGCACGCCCGGTCGCGCGGCGCCGCCGGTGCTCGCGCACGCGATGCGATGGCGCTCGTACAGCGCGGACGCGAACCGGCGGGGATCATGGCCGCCCGGCTGGAAGACGACGATGGCCGCCGACCGTTCGGGATCAGGATCGGTGCGCAGCGTGACGCCGTCGATTCCGCGCAGCTCGTCTGCGAGGCGCCGCGCGAGCTGGCGCACGCGCGTCTCGATCACTGCGCGGCCGATGTCGCTCTGGAACTTCATCGCCGCGCCCACGGTCGCGAGCGCTGCCTCGTCGCGCTGGCCGTACGCTTCCAGCGTGCGCGAGATTCCGACCGCGCCGGCGTAGAGGCTCACCACGCTCGGCGCGATCCGATCGTGCACGGCCCGGTGCACGAAGAGGACGCCCGTTTCTTTGGGCCCGCACGGCCATTTGTGCAGTGAGCCGGAATAGAAATCCGGCCCCATCTCCTGCAGGTGGACGTCCAGCACGCCGAACGACTGGGCGCCGTCCACCATCGTGCGCACGTCCCGAGCGCGTGCCAGGGCGCAGAGCTCGGCCATCGGCAGCAGGTCGCCCATGGTGTTGGTCACATGCGTCATCGCCAGGACGCGGGTGCGGGGCGTGAGCGCGCGCGCGAACGCGTCGAGATAGTGCGCAGCGCCGGGATGCGGATTCGTCGCGGGCACCTCGACCACCGTGAATCCGAAGCGCGCTCCCTTCTGACGCCATGCCTCGAGGTTGCTGGGGTGGTTGTCGCCGAAGACCAGCACCTCGTCTCCGGCGCCCAGCCGCAGGCCGCTCGACACCAGGTTGTTGGCCTCACTGGTATTGCGGGTAATCACGATCTCCTCTGGCGTGACGCGCAGGGCGTCCGCGATGAGCCGTCGCGATTCCTCGCGCCCCTCGGTGAGTCGCGCGCGGCTGGCGGACGACGGATTGCCGTCCAGGTACCGCGTATTCCGCTCGAGCGCCTCGAGCACCGGCGCGGACGTGGGACAGAGATTGGCAGCGTTCAGGAAGCAGAGGTCGGCGGGCAGGATGAACCGCGCCCGCACGGCCTTCCAGAACGCCTCGTCGGGTTCGCGCGGCGTTGGCGGCAGGGGCGTGAACACCAGGTTTGTGGCGACGTGCGGCCAGAACGCCGCGGAACCGGTGACGGCGAGCAGGCGGGCGAAGTGACGGCGGGACAGGTCGGTCATGCGGTGGCAAAGAACTTCGCCCGGACTTCGGCGAGTTGCGGGAAAAAGCGGATGCTCACGGTGCGGTGCAGGAAGCTCGCGCCCTGCGAGCCGCCGGTGCCCGTGGTGCCCGGACCGAGCATCCGCTCCACGAGCTGCGCGTGCTGAAAGCGCCACTGGCCGAATTCCATCTCGTACTCCAGGAGTGCCTCCGCGATGAAGAACGACAGCTGCGGCCCGGGCCCCAGATACAGCTCCTCGAGCGACGTGCCCTGGTGCCTGAGAAACGTGAAAAACATCTCCTGGAGCGGCGGGCGATCGATCCAGCGCTGTATGTCGGGCGCGATCGGCCCCGATTCCTCGAGCAGCTTGAGAAACCAGGGTTCGCGAAGGCCGGAGGCCGCCTCGATGGCGCGGAACTGCACGCTTTGCGATCCGCTGGACGTGCCGAGGTTGGCGCGAAACGCGGCGAAGTGCTGCGGCGGCAGGAGCGCCAGCGACGAGAGTTGCGCGCTCACGATGCGCATCAGGCCGTTCACGCGCTGGAGCTGCCAGAGGGCGAGCCCCGCATCGCCCTGCTCGAACGCGCCCGCGAGCGTATCCAGGTCCCGCAGCAGCACCTTGAACCACAGCTCGCTGGACTGGTGCACGACGATGAAGAGCAGTTCGTCGGGGTGCTCGGGGCTGGACCGCGGGCGCTGGAGCCGCAGCAGCTCGTCGAGGGCGAGGTATGATGGGTAGTTGACGTCGTCGCTCAAAACGTGGACACCTCCAGCGCGGCGACGTCGTCGACGCGCATGGTTTCGGTGGTGAAGAACGGTTCGCCGACCCGCGTGCGGATCATGGCGCCATAATACGCGCCGTAATGGCGGATGGCGTCGTACAGCGGTTCGCCCGTGGGCATGACCTCACCCGCCTGGGTGGCGCCAGCGAACTGGCTGTCGAAGCAGCGAATGGCGTCCAGCTTCTGCTCGAACTCGTCGGAGATGTCCACCACGAAGGTCGGTTTCTCGAAGTCCTGACGGTAGCTCACGCAGTGCAGCACCTTGAGCGGGCGGTGACTGGGCGCGTCGGGCGCCACCTTCGCGAGGCCGGCGACGAAGCACGCGTCGCGTACGAGCTCCGCCGTCACGCGGTGGTCGGGATGACGGCCCTGCCGCGCCGGCGCGATGACGACGCGCGGCCGGAAGCGGCGGATGGCGCGCGCGAGCAGCTCCCGCGTCGCCGGGTCATTCACGATCGCGGCGTCGGGCAGCCCGAGGTTCTCGCGGGCGGAGAGCCGCATCACCCGGGCGGCGGCGTCGGCCTCGGCCGCGCGCGAGGCCGCGTTGCCCTTCGTGCCCATCTCGCCGGCCGTGAGATCGATGACGGCCGTCGTGCGGCCCTGCTTCACGGCCTTGATCAGTGTGCCCGCGCACGTGAGCTCCACGTCGTCCCGATGGGCCGCGATTGCGAGAATGTCTACCATGCGTCGGGAAAGATGGGGCGGGCAGCTTCGTTCTCACAACCGGCGCCGGACGTCCGGCGCGAGGCACGACTCGTGGCGCAGGGCGTCCACGGGATTCAGCCGCGCCGCCCGACGGGCCGGCAGCAGGCCGAACACGATCCCGATACCCACGGACACGAAGACCGCGAGCAGGGTGAGATCGATGGGTGGGATCGAGGAGATGTTCATGGCCGCGTTGGCCGCCTGGCCCACCAGCAGCCCGACGAGGATCCCGGCGACACCCCCGATGCCGGTCAGGGTCGCGGCCTCCACCAGGAATTGCTGGAGGATGTCGCGCCGCGTGGCGCCCACCGCCTTGCGAATCCCGATCTCGTGCGTGCGCTCGGTGACGGAGATCATCATCACCGCCATCACCCCGATGCCGCCCACCAGGAGCCCCACGGCGCTCAGCACCATCATCACGAGGAAGAAGGCGCCCGAAATCTTGTTGAACAGGTCGAGGATCTGGTCCTGCGTGATCATGTCGAACGTATTCGGATCCGCGGGACGCAGGCGCCGCGATTCCCTCAGGGCGACCGTCACGGCGCTCTGCGCGTCGGAGACCGTCACGCTGGGGTGCGGCTTTACCGGGATGAACAGGGCGTTCGTCCGGTCGATGGTGAACTGATGATCGAGCATGCGGAAGGGGACGATGGCGAACTGCTCCTGGCCCGGCGGCTCGAAGATGTTTGCGGCCGCCTGATAGATGCCGATGACGCGCGCGGGCCGGCCCCCGATGCGCACCCACTTGTCCACGGGCTGCACGTTGCCGAACAGCGTCTGCGCCACGTCACTCTCGAGCACCACCACCGCCGTGCCCGCCGCCTCCTCCGCCGCCGTGAACCAACGTCCGGAAATCAGTTCGCCGCCATAGATCTCCGGATAGCCCTCATCCGCGCCGGTGACGATACCGAGCCCCGTGCGCGTCCCGCCAAACTCGATCCGGTTGAAGACCTGCGCCCAGAGCGAGGCATACCGCACCTCCGGCAGCGCGGCGATGCGTTCGCCTTCGGCGACCGACAGGTCGGGACGCACCCGTACCCACTTCGGCAGGTTGTCGGGATTGAGCGGCGTTTCGGAGAACACCTTCATCACGTAGAAGGTCGTCGGACCGGACACCTCGAGCGTGTTGAGAATCTGGTCCTGGATGCCGCGCACGATGGACGCCATCCCCATCACGCACGCCACGCCGATCACGACGCCGAGAATGGTCAGCGCCGACCGCAGCTTGGCCACGCGGAGCGCGCCGAACGCGAGTCCCACGTTCTCGCCAAAGTCGGTGAAGAAACGCAACAGGCGCCTCATTCGGCGCGCAGTGCCTCGACCGGGTCCAGCCGTGCGGCGCGATCCGCCGGATACACGCCGAACAGCACGCCGACGCCGGCGCCAAGCCCCAGGGCCAGCATGATGGACCAGAGCGTGACGCGGGCGGGGAGCGGCGACGCCGCGGAGATCATGGCCGCGAACAGCCAGCCGCCTCCGGCGCCCATCGCACCGCCGATGGTGGCGAGCATCGTCGCCTCGGCCAGGAACTGCCGCCGGATGTCGCGGTGGGTAGCCCCGACCGACTTGCGCAGCCCGATCTCGTGCATGCGCTCCTTCACCGACATCAGCATGATGTTCATGATGACGATGCCGCCCACGACGATCCCGATCGCGACCATCGCGGGGACGACGGCGAACAGGAGGCGCGTCAACTGCCGCCAGAAGCTCACGAGCGCATCGGCGGTCTCGATCGAGAAGTCCGGATCCTGGCCCGGGCGCAGCCGGTGCGCCACGCGCATCGCTTCCTCCGCGCGCGCCATCCCGCCGGCGACCTCCTCGGCCGTCGCCATCTTCACGGAGATGGTCGTCGTCTGGCGCCGGCCGTACAAGGACTCGAAGGTGCTGATCGGCATAAGCACCATGCCGTCGAACGACCGGCCGAGCACGCGTCCCTTGGGGGCCAGCACGCCCACGATGGTGAACAGGTTGCCGCGGATGCGGATCTGGCGGCCCACCGCGGGCACCGTCTCGAACAGCGTCGCCTGGATGTCGGAGCCCACGACGACCACGGGGCGGCGCTGCCGCACCTCGATCTCGGTGAGCGGCTGCCCGCTGGTGAAACGGTAGTCCTGCACCACCTGGTACTCCGGGCTGATGCCGAAGATCAGGGCGTCGCCGAGCGTGCGTCCGGCCCATACCAGGTCCGCCTGCGGCGTGGGCCATCCCGACGTGATACTGATGGCCTCCGCGTCCGGTATCACCGCGCGCACGACCTCCGCGTCCGCATGCGTGATCTTTGGCCGGCGCTGCATCCGCCGCCAGTCCTCGTCGTCGATGAGCCCGATGTTTATGGGCAGCCGCCGCACCTGGAAGGTGTTGGACCCGATCATCGCGTCGGCGATGTTTTCCTTCACGTACGCGTTCATCCCCTGGATGATCGCGATCACGGCGACGAGAAACGCCACGCTCACGATGATGCCCAGGAGCGTGAAGAAGCTCCGGAGCTTGTTCGCCCGGAGCTGTGTCAGTGCGGTCAGCAGGACGTCGACGAAGCGCAAGGTACCGCCGCGGGCGCGGCCGTTACTCGTATCGCAGTGCCGCCACAGGGTCGAGCCGTGCCGCGCGCATCGCGGGCAACAGCCCGAACAGAATGCCCGTGAAGGCCGACACGACCAGCGCGGCGGCCACGGCGCCCAGGGGCGTGGACGCCGGAATGGACGGGAAGGCGGTGCGCACGCCGAACGCCACCAGTACGCCCATGACCAGCCCGGTCGCCGCGCCGATGCCCGTCAGCGTCACCGCTTCCACGAGGAACTGCCACAGGATGGTCCCCCTTGTTGCTCCGAGTGCCTTTCGCACACCGATCTCGCGCGTCCGCTCCGTCACGGAAATCATCATGATGGCGATGACGCCCACGCCACCAACGAGGAGCCCGACGGAGGAGAGCGCGATGCCGACCACGAAGAACGTGCCGAACAGCTGATTGTAGATCCCCATCAACCGGTCCTGCGTAATGATGGCGAAGTTGTCCGGCTGGGCCGGGCGCAGCCCCCGCATGGAGCGGAGCACCGCGATGACTTCATCCGTGGCCTCCTCGACGGCGACGCCACGCAGGGGCTTCACGATGAGGTTGTTGCCCCGCATCCAGAAGTTCAAGTGGCGGCGCGCGGTTTCCCACGGCACGATCGCTTTCGGTGAGTCCCCGCCGCCCGCGGATGTGGGCGTGCCCATCGGACTGGCGGTGTAGTGGTAGATCCCGATGACCTCCAGCCGCACGCCACCCACCACCTCGACTTCCTTGCCGATGGGGTCCGAGTCCAGGAAGAGCTTTTCCGCCAGCTTCTCGTTGAGGATGACGACGCGGGCACCATTGACCGCCTCCGACTCCGTGAAGCTGCGACCGGGGTAGATGT
Source organism: Gemmatimonadaceae bacterium (assembly GCA_040902005.1). Classification (GTDB taxonomy): domain Bacteria; phylum Gemmatimonadota; class Gemmatimonadetes; order Gemmatimonadales; family Gemmatimonadaceae; genus DASPMP01. The sequence continues at coordinate 9,325 of JBBDYA010000135.1, forward strand.
CGCCCCCGTCCACCTGCGTCCAGTTCGCGGTGTAGGCCTCGACCCCCGCGCCCAGCTCCCGATCCTTGTACCGGAACCGCTTGCCGCTTGCGACGTGTGACGTCACCGCCAGGATGGTCGGCAGGCGCTCGATCGCCTTCGCCTCGGCCATCGTGATCATCGGATTGCGACGCTCCGGGCAGGTCTCATCGGTGCCGTCGCACACCTCGAAGCCGCCGATGTTGCGGCGGTAGACGAAGAACGACGTGGGTCCCGCCGCCTCCACGTCGCGCGCGAAGCTCTCGTTCACGCCGCGCACCACCGACGACAGTGCGACCACCACGAACACGCCCACCGCCACTCCCATGATCGTGAGCCCGGCGCGCACCTTGTTGGCGCGCATGGCCTCGATCGCAATGCCGACACCCTCCAGGGCGTGCGTGATTCGCGCGGTCAGCCGCATCAGGTCTCCTGCCGCAGGGCTTCGATGGGATCCAGCATGGATGCGCGGCGCGCCGGGTACACGCCGGAGACGATGCCGACCACCGTGCCCAGGAGCGTGGCGGCCACCAGGGACCACGGCGCCACGGCCGCTGGCAGGGGCGTTTGCGCCTCGATGGCCTTGGCCAGCGCCAGGCCCAGCGCGATGCCGATGATCGCGCCCAGCGTACTGAGCGTCGCGGCCTCCACCAGGAACTGGCTGAGGATGTCCCGGCGTCGGGCGCCCAGCGATTTGCGAATGCCGATCTCGCGGGTGCGCTCGGCGACGGCGACGAGCATGATGTTCATGATCACCATGCCGCCGACGACGAGGCCGATGGCGGGGAGCGCGGTGCCCGCGATCGTCATCACGCCCTTCATCCGGTCGAACGCCACGAGCGCGGACGCCGAGGTTTCCATGACGAAGTTGTCGCCCTCGGCCGGCCGCAGGCGGCGGTGGCCGCGCAGGACCTCACGCACCACTTCCATGGTCTCGGTCATGAGCAGCGGCGTGGCCGCCTGCACCATGAGGCCGTCGATGTCGCCGCGCGGATTCGTCACGCGGTGCAGGGGGGAGTTGAACGGCGCGATCGCCAGCTTGTCCATGGACAGCCCGAACAGCGAGCCCTGCTTCTCGATGACGCCGATGATCGAGTACGGAATACCAGCGATGCGCAGCTCGCGCCCGATGGCACTGAGTCCCGGGAAGAAGTACTTCGCGACCTCGTCGCCGATCACCACCACGTTGCTGCCCAGGACCATCTCCTGCTGGGAAAAGGCGCGGCCGTCGCTGAGGTCGTAGCTCTTGATGGTGAAGTAGTCGCCTTCCACGGCATGCGCCTCGACCTGGCGTGGCCGGGCAAAGGGCGAGGACGCGAAGGCGTTGTTGGCGCTTTCGATGGCCCAGCGGGTGTCCGGGGGCAGGGACGCGGCCACGATGCGCACGTCGGACTGGTAGAAGCGGGGGCGCCGCACCCACGCGCGCCAGTCGGCCGACGTGCCCTCCGCGAACCAGGGGAACCGGCGCAGCGTGAACGTGTTGGCGCCCAGGAGCCGCCCGATGAAGTCCCGCTCCACGTAGACGCTCATGCCTTCGACGATGGACACGACCGCGATCAGGAACATCACGCCGATCGTGACGCCGAGCAGGGTGAAGAAGCTCTTCAGCTTCTGCACGCGAATCTGGGCGAGCGCGAGCCGGACGGACTCGAGAACGGACATGGAGACCCTACTCCCCGTCGCGCGGGGCGGTTTCAGCAGGCAGGCAGGAGCTCATTCGTACCGCAGCGCCTCCACGGGATCGAGCCGCGACGCCTTGAGCGCCGGCAGCATGCCGAACACGATGCCCGCGAACGCACTGGCCAGCAATGCCGCCACGATGGCGGCCGGCGGCGTGGACGCATCGATCGGCGTCGTGGAGCGAATCAGCAGGGTGAAGCTCCAGCCCACGACCAGCCCGGCAATCGCGCCGACCAGGGTGAGCGTGGACGCCTCCACCAGGAACTGCCAGAGGATGGTACCGCGTGTGGCGCCCAGCGCCTTGCGCACGCCAATCTCTCGCGTGCGCTCGGTGACGCTGATCATCATGATGGCGACGACGCCTACGCCGCCCACGAGCAGGCCGATCGCCGAGAGCACGATCATCACCAGGAAGAACACCCCGACGATCCGATCGTAGAGCTCCATCAGTCGCTCGGGGGTCGAGACAAAGAAGTCATTCTGCGCGGCCGGGCGCAGGTGCCTCGAGATCCGCATCGTGGCAATCACCTCGTCCATGACGAGGTCCCGGTTGGCGCCGTCCCGTGGTTTGACCGTGAGATCCAGCCAGCGGATCCCGACATTCAGCCGGCGCTGCGCCGTCGTCAGCGGCACCACGCCCTTGCCGCGATCGCCGCTGTCGAAGACGTTCGCGATGGGACGGAACACGCCGATGACCGTGAACAGCCGGCCACTCAGGCGCACGTCCTTGCCCACGGCAACGCCGCCGAGGAAGAGCTTCTCGACGACCTTCTCGTTGATGATCACCACGGGCGCGGCGGTTTCATACTCCATCTGCGTGAAGTTGCGCCCGTCGATGATGTCGCCGCCCTGGACGTCGAGCCATCCCGCGGTGAATCCATCGATCGTGATGGATGGCAGCTCGCGGTCCTCGTACTTGATGGGGGATGAACTCCCTATGTGCGCCGTCACGCCTCGCACGTCCGGAATCGCCTCGATTTCGCGCGCCTGATCCAGCGTGAGCGGCGGATTCCGGATCCAGGGGCAACTGGCGGCGCCACCCGCGCAGACGTTGATGTCCGCCGGCCACTTGGTGATGAAGAACGTCGTGGGGCCGGCAGCGGCCATGCTCTTGGCGACGCCCGCGTTGATGCCATGCACCGCCGCCGACATGACCGTGACCACCAGCACGCCGACCGCGATGCCGAGAATGGTGAGGCCGGCGCGCGCCTTGTTGGATCGGATCGCGTCGAGCGCGATGAACACGCCTTCCATCAGGTTGGTGAGCCAGGTGCGGAAATTCATCCGCTCACTCCTGCCGCATGGCGTAGATGGGATCCAGACGCGACGCGCGACTGGCCGGATACGCGCCCGCGACGATTCCCACGCCGGCGCCGATCACCACCGCCGCGATCACGGACCAGAGCGCGACCGTGGCGGGCAGGGGCGACACCGCGGCGATGCCCTGCGAGAGCGCGACGCCGAGCCCGACGCCTATCGCGGCGCCCACCATGCTGAGTGTGGCGGCCTCCACGAGGAACTGCGCGAGAATATCGCGGCGGCGCGCGCCCAGCGATTTCCGGATGCCGATCTCGCGGGTGCGCTCGGCGACGGCGACGAGCATGATGTTCATGATCACGATCGCGCCCACGACGAGGCCGATCGCGGGGAGGAAGATGCCGGCCAGCACGAGAAACTGCCTGATGGACTGCCACGTTTTCAGCGCCGACTCCGACGTCTCGAACGAGAAATCGTCGCCCTGCGCGGGGCGCAGTCCGTGCCGCCTGCGCATCACTTCGCGCACGATCTCCTGCGAGTTCGCGAGCTCCGCGGCCGTCGGCGCCTGAACCACCACGCCGTAGAGATTCGCGCGCCCCGTGATCGTGGCCATGTGCGACTCGTATGGCGCAATCACCTGCCGGTCCAGATTCAGTCCGAAGACGGACCCCTGCTTCTCCAGCACTCCGATCACCGTGAACGGGAAGCCCCTGATGCGCAGTTCGCGCCCGACCGGGTCGAGGCTGGGAAAGAAGTGGCTGGCGACGTCCGCGCCGATGACGAGCACGGGAGCGCTCATCGTGTTGTCCACCTCGGTGAACGCCCGCCCGCGCTCGATGACCAGGTCCTTGATGTTGAAGTAGTGCGGCGTCACCGCGTGCGCCATCATCTGCGGGCCACCGCTCCGGAACTCCGACGATCCGTAGGCCCAGGTGACGTCGTGCATGGCCCACGTCGCCTCGGGCGGCAGGGCGTCCCGAACCGCCTCCGCATCCGCGCGCAGCAAACGCGGGCGCCGCTGCCACGCGCGCCATTCCGCCTCCGTGACGTCGGTGTTGAAGTCGGGATAGCGCCGCAGGTTGAACGTGTTCACGCCCAGGAACTTCGCGGCGAAATCCTGCTCGACGTACTTGCCCATCCCTTCCACGATCGAGACGACCGCGATGAGGAACATCACGCTGATCATCACGCCCAGCAGGGTGAAGAAGCTCTTCAGCTTCTGCACCCGGAGCTGGCTCAGCGCCAGTCGAACTGCTTCGTAGAGAGGCATGCGTGTGTCATCCGGAAGGGTCTGCGCGCCACCCCGCAGATCCCTCGCTGCGCTCGGGACGACAGTCCACTTTCTTCAGAACTTCCCTAGAGGCCGACCTTCGCCGCGAATGCAGCCCGACGATCGTCGGAGTGGATCACGCCGTCCCGCAGGACCACCACGCGTCGCGCGTGCGCCGCGATGTCGGCCTCGTGCGTCACCATGATGACCGTCTGCCCCTGGTCTGACAGCCCCTCGAACACCCGCATGATCTCCTCCGAGGTCTGCGAATCGAGGTTCCCGGTAGGCTCGTCCGCCAGCAGGATGGAGGGACGGTTCACCAGGGCGCGGGCGATCGCCACGCGCTGCCGCTGGCCGCCGGACAGCTCGTTCGGCCGGTGGTCCATGCGGTCACCCAGCTGCACGCGGTCCAGCGCCTCGCGCGCGCGCTTGCGCCGTTCGTCCGCGCCGATCCCGGCATACACCAGCGGGAGCTCCACGTTGTGCAGCGCGGTGGCCCGGGGCAGCAGGTTGAACGTCTGGAACACGAACCCGATCTCCTTGTTCCGGATTCGCGCGAGCTGATCGTCGGTCATGGAGGAGACCAGCGTGCCGTTCAGCCAGTATTCCCCCGCGTTCGGCGTGTCCAGGCAGCCCACGATGTTCATGAGCGTGGACTTGCCCGAACCGGAGGGGCCCATGATGGCCACGTACTCGTTGCGGCCGATGGCGAGGTCCACGCCGCGCAGCGCGCGGACGACTTCGCCGCCCATGTCGTACTCGCGCGTGAGGGCGCGCGTGACGATGATCCACTTGGGATCCGGGGAGGTTCCCGCCAGTCCCACGACCACCTGCCGTTCCGCCGTGGTGTGCATCGGGACCTCGATGGTGCCCTGCGTGTCCTGGCTCACGTGCGCGCGACCTTTGTCTTGGTGGCTGTCTTCGTGGAATCCGGCGTGGAGGACTTCACGAGCGTGCCGTCCTTGAGTCCGCGAATCGCCTGGTAGGTGCCGGCCACGATCTTGTCGCCCTCCTGAAGCCCGGTCAGGACCTCGAAGTGCTTCTCGCCGGCGATCCCTACTTTTACGGGCCGGAAGGTCACTTTGTTGTCTTCGCCCACCACGAACACACCCTCCACGTCCTTGCGGCCCACCTCGGTCGTGGGACGCGGGCGGCCCAGGCCAATGGCGGTGTCGCCTCTGGACAACTCCTCGTTCTCGCGCACCGTGAGCGCGATGATCGGGATGGACAGCACCGTCGTGCGCATGTCCGTGATGACCTTGGCCGTGGCCGAGAAGTCCGGCCGTGTGTGCTCCGGCGCGTTCACGAGCTGAATGGTGACCTCGTAGTCCACAGCCTGATCGGCGCTCTGCGCGGAGGCGCTGCGAATCGCGCTGTTGGAGATGCGGGTCACGCGTCCCACGAAGGTGGTGTCGGGAAAGGCGTCGATCTGGACATGCGCGGAATCGCCGACCTTGATCCGCGCGACGTCGGTTTCGTCCACGCGCACCTTGGTCTCCAGCACCGACATGTCACTGATCGTGAGCAGCGTGGCCGCGTCGCGGTTCAGCGTGCCCATGATGGCCGTTTCCCCGGATTCCACGTTCAGCCGGGTCACGCGGCCGGCCATGGGGGCGAAAATGGTGGTCTTGCCGAGCGCCGAGCGCGCGTCGCGAAGCGCCGCCGCGGACTGATCGACGGAGTGTCCGGACGCCTCGACGAGCGCCTGGTTCACGTCCACGGACGTCTTCAGCTGCTCCAGCTGTTCGGCGCTCACGAGCTGCGCGTTGGCCTCCTGCATCGCCAGCGTCCGCGCGTAGCTCCGTTCCGACTGGAGCAGGTTGGCGCGCGCCTGTGCCGCCTGCGCGCGGGCCGCCGCCATCGACGCCACGGCGCGCGACACGGCCGCCTCCGCCTGATCGGGATCGATCTGCAGCAGGAACTGACCCTTGCTCACCATCTGGCCTTCCTCGACGGCGAGACGGGTGATCTTGCCAGAGATGTCGGCCGAAAGGTCCACCTTCATCTGCGGCTGCACCTGGCCGCTCGCGGTCACCGACGACACGAGGTCGCGCTTCTCCACGGCCTCGATGCGCACGTCGGTCGCCTTGTTGCTGCTCTTCTTCGCACCAACGACGACCACCAGCAGGACGACCGCGCCGATGACACCTGCGACCGACCACTTCACCTTTTTGGTCATTTCTAGAGTTCCTCGGTCTAGCGGAGGGGACGCCCCACCGCGGTTTCGAGCGCGGCGAAGGATCTGTGGTAATCATAAATGGAGTTCAGCCGGTCGATCTGTGCCCGCTCGAAATCGCTGCGGCTCGACGTGACTTCGAGAAAGGTGGCCGCCCCCACGCGGTACCGCTCTTCGGCGAACGTCAGCTGTTCGCGGGCGGCCGCGGCGTTGATGTCCTGCAGTTCGACCGTCCGTATGGCGGTCTGGAGGTTGAGATACGCCTGCGTGACGTCCGCGGTGACCTGCAGCTCGCGGCCGCGGACCGTGAACCGCGCGTCGTCGCGCCGGATCATCGCTTCCTGAAGCTGCTGCTCACGGTTCAGGTTGTTGAAGATCGGCATGGACAGCGTGGCGCTGAACGATCGTGGCGCCTTCGTGAAGCTGAAGGGGAACTTGTCGTTCTGCGCGCGGATCCCGTCGATCTGCGCCTGCGTCAGCGGAGCGAAGATGGTACCGCAGGCAAGCCCGGACAGTCCCGCGCCCGTCCGCAGCGAATCCATCGTGCTGCACTCGGCGAAGCCCGCCAACTGGCTGGCCTCCGCCCGCAGCACGGGAAACTCGCTGTCGGTGAAGGCACTGGTGTTGCCACCCCATCCGGTGGAGAGGCTCAGCGTGGGCATGTACCGGCCCTGCGCGGAGCGCACGCCCAGTCCGGCGGAGCGTTCGCGTGACCTGAGCGCCAGCAGCCCCGGGTTCCGCTCCTTCGCCAGGTCGAGCAAGCTGTCCAGCTGGAACGTGACGGGAACGATCGGGAATCGGGTGGTCAGCTCCACCGACGTTGGCTGCGTGACACCGAGCTGCTGGAACAGCCGCAGCATCTCGACCCTCGCCGAGTTCTTTGCCTGGAGCGCGGCAATCTCGGCGCGCCCGAGCGCGACTTCCGCCGTGCGCACCTCGAGGATCGTCGCGGCACCCACGGACTGTCTGGCCTTGGCGAGGTCGAGCTGTCCCCGCGCCGTCAGGACCAGGGTGTCCTCCAGGTCGGCGCGCGCATGGGACTGGAGCACCAGCAGGTACTGCTGGGTGACGCCGGAACGCAACTGCTCCGCCGCTCCCGTCACGTCCGCTTCGGCCGCGTCGCGGTTGGCCGCCACCAGACGCGGGCCGAAGAGCACGTCGCTGTTGATGGAGTAGTTCACGCCGATCCCGTACGACGACTGGACGACGTTCGAATTGTTCCCAAGCGCCACGCCCTGGACGAACTGCTGGCCGGCGTCCTGGTATCGGCCGGACAAGTTGGCGTTGACGGACGGCAGGAGCGACGCGTATGCCGTACGCACCTGCGCGTCGGCCGACCGTCGCATGTTCACCGTCGCCTGGAAGTTCGGGTTGTTCCGTCGCGCCAGGGAAATGGCCTCGTCGAGGGTCAGGGCACTGGGCGACTGCGCGACGGCGACCTGAGCGAGGAGCGTAGCTGCTGCTAGAGGGAGGACAAAACGCATTATCGGAAGGATCCTGTCGGGAGGGTCTAACTGGTGTACGCAGAGGGTGTTGCCAGTGTTTCAACGAATTGTCGGCCGCGCCTTTGGCGCCAGCAGGTTCTGGGCGGGTACGCCCGCCCTGTTGGCTTACCGGCGTGCGAAGCACGCCGCCGAGAACCTACCCGCCGCGAAGCGGCGGCCGAGAACTAATTCCGTGGCGGATCGTCCCGGAGGGCAACGAGCCCCCTGTCCGGGATGGACACCTTGAGGAGGCGACCGGCGGCGTCGAGCCAGACTTCGCGGACGTCGCCCGCGGGCCCCTGGAGCGCGAATCGCCGACCGGTGATCCTAAGCCCGGCGATCTCCACCGCCTGCGTGCCCCGTGGCTCGACACGGAATCTCTCCGGCTGCGGGTTTCCCGGCGTGACCACGACAAACTCCGCATGCTGGCCGGCGATGGCCACGAAGTACAGCTGATGAAACACGTCGTCGTCGAGCAGCAGCGCGCCGTTGGACAGCACAAATTCGCGGGCTGCCTCGCCGCTGCGGGTCTGCACGAGTACGCTGAACCGGCCGGGGCGCCCACGCCCCTTGGTCTGCTCCGTGATGGCCCCGCGCTCGCGCAGCATCGACTCGTATGTGACCGGCACGCCCGCCGAGTCCGTTCCCAGGGCCGTGGTCAGCGTGCGATCTCCGATCGCGCTGGTGCCTTTTGCCAGGAACACTTGTCCGCCGGGCGCCGGCGACCGAACGATGCTGAATGCCTCGCGCCCGATGGGACTGCCGTTGCGGCTCACCTGGAAGGTGCCCTCATCCACGAGGGCGCTGGCCTGCGCGAGCGCGGCGCCCGGCGCCAGCGACAGCGTGGCCACGAGGCAGCGTACAGACCGGCGAATGGACCAGCGGGGGAAGGGCATGCAGTAGAAGACTACACCGGTGCGCCGCACAGGTTGCGGCCGCGTTTACGATTCCAGCGGGACACTGAGGAAAATCCGCTCACGAACGCGACTGTGGATGCGCTCATAGAGCATCTTTCCCTTCTCGCGGGTCGCCAGCGTGGGTCGGCCGATCGATCCGGCACTCGACTGTGGGATTTTCAGCCACCCCCGCCGGTAACGTCGCACCTCCTCTCGCGACATCATATAATCCACCGCGAGGTCTGGCTGGACGAGTTCGGGGGCGAGGTGCAGCAGCAGCGAGGTATCCATCTCGTCGCCGTGCATGGGATCCGTCTGGCCCTCCAGCAGGTCGCTGAAGTTCATGGCGAAGATGTCCACCACGCGGAGCCGCGCGCCGGAGGTGATGACGGTGGCGAGCGCTTCCAGATGCGGGTCGTGCTCGTGCGCGGTCAGGAGAATGAATTCCCGGATGCCGGTCGCTTCCCAGGTATCGAGCAGGTCGTTGAGCATGCGGTGTAGCGTCTTGCGACGCATGGAGGCGTTGCCGGGCCAGTCGCGCTCGCTCTCGACGTTCACGCCGTACTCGACCGTGGGGGCGCGCAGCACGCCAAACTCCGCGGAGAGTTCGTCGGCGAGCCGTTCCACGATGATGGTGTCGCATCCCAGCGGCATGTGCGGCCCGTGCTGCTCGCACGTGCCCACGGGCACGATGAGTCGCGGGTCGGCATCAATGGTTGCCGCGATGTCTCCCGGCCGCATTTCCTTGATGCGCCGCGGGCGCGGGTCAGGTCCAGGCTGAGTCATTTGTCCGCGGGAAACGGCGTGCCGCCGCGTGTCGCGCCCGGATGGCGCGGTGCGGGGTGGATCGTCGCGTTGTCCATCGCGCTGCTGGCCACGAGCCGGTGGCTCGGCGCCACGTCGGTAGAGTATCTCGTCCTGGGCGCGACCGCCACGGCCATCGGTGGCGCGCTGGTTCGCGAGATTCGCGCGCCGCAGCGCGGCTGGGCGGTCGCGTCCGTCTCCGCGCTGGCGCTTGGGCTCGCCGTCAGTGCCGTCTCCCAGTCGCGCCTTGCCCGGCTGGATCAGCAGTGGGACGCGGAGCAGGCACGCGCCGCGCAGGCGTCACTCGCCGAGCTGGAGCGGCGTGTCAGCGCGGCGGCGGTGGAGTTGCGGTCGCATTCCGCCCGGGCGCTTACGGCGCCCGGCGAGCGCGGCGCGGCGTTCCGGTTCCTCGCGACCGGCGCGGTCAACAGCAGTGAGGCTGGGGGTGGGGGTGGGGGTGGGGGGCACGCCGTGGCCCTGTTCCGCGGCGATTCGTTGCACGCCTGGAGTGGCCGGCCGCGCGTTCGACTGGACGCACTCGAGGACTCGCTGGGCGTGACCGGCGGCCCGTTCTACCTCTCGCTGTACACCGTGTCGGACAGCGGCGGCGCGCGCGCGGTCGCGACCCGCGTGCTGTACGCCGCGTCACCGGCGGACCGGATGGCGCGCTCGCTCGGGGACGACGTTGCCGAGCGCACTGGCATGGCGGGATTCCATTTCGTGGCGCCCGCGGACTCCGCGCTGATTCCAGACGGCCGCGTCGTGCGCGTGGAGGGCCGGGCGTTGTTCGCGGTGGGCGCGGAGCCGCTGACGAAAGGCGAGGTCACGCTGCGGCTGCTCGAGCGCGCGCGCCTCTGGGTGGGAATGCTGCTCGGCGTGTCGCTGGCGTGCTTCATCGTCGCGGCGTGGCGCGGGCGGCGTGGACTGCGCTGGCGCGCGGGCCTCGCGGCCGTGGGCCTGGCGTGCGTGGCGCTCACGCCGCTCAGCGCGTTTTCGAACTACTCGCGGCTCTTCGATCCGTCGCTGTACTACACGCCGCTCGGCGGGCCGCTGACGGCGAACGCCGGGGCGCTTGCCGTGACGAGCGCGCTGGTACTGCTCGTGCTGCTCGCGGCCGTGCGCCGGCAGGCCCGGCTGCGCGCGCGCTGGGTGGCGGCGCTCGCCGTGGTGATCGTGACGGGCATCGGCCCATTCCTGCTCCGGGACCTCGCCCGCGGCATACAGATTCCCTCATACGGGGTGAGCCCATCGCTCTGGCTCATCTGGGAAGTGCCGCTGTTTCTCGCGGCGGTGTCGGTGATTCTGGCCGGCGCGGCGGCGGGGAGCGCGCTCGCCGGCCCCGCGCGCGGGCTGCCGCCGCTGGTCGCGCCGGCGCTCGCGGTGCTGGCCGCCGTCATCGCGCCGGTCGTCTGGGAGGCACCCGGCCAGTTCCCCTGGTGGTACACCATTCTCTGGGCGGCCGCCATCGCGGCGCTGGCCGTCTCCCGGCGATCGCCCACGGTCGTCATCGCGGCCGCCACCGTCGCCGCACTCGGCGCCACCACCCTCGTCTGGGGCGCGACGACGCGGGCGCGCGTGCGACTGGCGGAGCAGGAAGTCGCGTTGCTGGGCACCGGCGACCCCTACGCCCGGACGCTCGCGGAACGCCTGGCGGACCAGTTCCGGGATGCCTCCGCGATGGATCAGCGCGCCCTGCTCGAGCAGTACGCCACGTCGGATCTTGCCGCGTCGGGATTTCCCGTGTGGCTCGCGGCCTGGCGCACTCCCGCCGCGCCATCGGCAACGCTGGCCACGGCGTCGTTCCACGTGCCGCTCGACTCCCTGCGCGTGCTGGTCGCGACCGCGGAGCGGCAGCGCCGCCAGCTCGGCGCTGCGCTGCCGGGGGAACCCGCGCTGGAACACGCGATCGCGATTCCGCTGGACAGCGGTGTGGTGACGATCGTCGTGGCGCCGAAGTCCCGCCTCATTCCGCCCGACCCGTTCGCGCGCCTGCTCGGCGTCGAGGCGTTGCCGGATGCCGAGCCACCCTACCTGGTGCAGACGGCGTCCCTCGCGCGGCCGCCGTCGGCGGGCACGCGGCCGGAATGGCGCCGCGAGGGGAACGAGCTCCACGGCGACTGGATCGCGCTCACGGGCACCGGCCTCGCGCGCATCCACGCGGAGGTCGAGTTGCGATCGCTGGAGGCGCTCGTGCAGCGCGGCACGTTGATCGTGCTGCTGAACCTCGGGATCGTGGGCTTGCTGTGGATGACCAGCGTGCTCGCCGACGGCATCGCCGTGCGCTGGGTGGCCGTGCGCCGCCGCCGCTGGGCGCGCAGCTATCGCATCCGGCTCACGGTTGCCCTGTTCGCGTTCTTCATGGTGCCCGCCGTCGCCTTCGCGGTATGGTCGTATCAGCAGCTGTCATCGGACGCCACGCGCTCGCGCGAGCTGCTGGTGCGCGAGACCCTGCGCGCCGTGGAGCCGTCCACGGCCGGGGGAGCCTGGGTCTTGCGTGAAAGCCGGCGGCTTCAGGCGCCGCTGCTGCTGTACGATCGGGGTGAGCTGACCGCGGCCAGCGACACCCTCCTGATCGAGCTCGCGCCCATCGGGCGGCTGCTGGGCGCACAGGTGGCAGAGGCGCTCCTGGTGCATGGCGAGGTGACGGCGCACCGGATGGAGCGGGTGGCGGCGTCGGAGGCGCTGTTCGGGTATCGCGCGCTCGAAGTGGGCCCGGGCCGCCTGGCGGTGCTCGCCGCGCCCGCGCGGGCGGACGATCTCGCCCTCGGCCGGCGCGGACGCGACCTGGGCGTGCTCGTCCTGTTCGCCACGGCGATCGGCGCGCTCGCGGCGCTCTGGCTGAGCGGGATCGCCGCGCGCCAGCTCGCGCGTCCCATCGGCTCCCTGCGCCGGGCGGCGCTGGCGCTGGCGGGCGGAGAGCGCGAGCCCACGCTGGAAGGCCAGCCGACGGCGGAATTTCTTCCCGTGTTCGCCGCGTTCCGGCGCATGATGTCCGACCTGAATGCCAGCCGTTCCGCGCTGGAAGAGGCGCAGCGCCGGACGGCCACGGTGCTCCGCAACGCCGCGAGCGGCGTGATCGCGGTCGACGACGATGGCGCGGTCACGTTGGCCAATCCGCGCGCGGACGAACTGCTCGGTGCCCGGCTGCCGCCCGGGACGCGCCTCCTGGACGTTGGTCCCGGGGAGCTCGCCGCGCGGGTGAACGGGTTTCTTGCCGGCGACCACGACGACGAGGCGTTCGAGATGCCGCACGGCGACCAGCAGTGGCGCGGCCGGCTGACGCGCCTCGCGCGGGGGGGAGCGGTCCTCACCCTGGACGACGTGTCGGAGATCGCGCGGGCCGAGCGTGTGCTCGCCTGGGGCGAGATGGCGCGGCAGGTCGCGCACGAGATCAAGAATCCGCTGACGCCGATCCGGCTCGGTGTGCAGCATCTGCGGCGGGCGCGGGCCGACCGGCGCGTGGACTTCGACCACGTGCTGGATCAGAACGTCGAGCGGATCCTCAAAGAGATCGACCGCCTGGACGAGATCGCGCGCGATTTCAGCCGGTACGGTCAGCCGCCGGAGCAGCGCGCACCCGCGGAGCCCACGGATGTCGCGGCGATCGCGCGCGACGTGGTGGCGCTCGAGGCCATGGGCGGGGAAACGGTCTCGTGGTCGGTGCGTGGGGCAGACAGTCCGCTGCTCGCCTTCGCGCGCCACGACGAACTGCGGCAGGCGCTCCTCAACGTGTTCGAGAACGCGCGGCTCGCGAAGGCCACGGACGTCGTCGCCACGCTGCACGCCCGCGACGGCCGCGTGATCCTCTCGGCGCGCGACAACGGGCAGGGCATTCCCGCCGCCGTCCTGCCCCGCATCTTCGAGCCGCACTTCTCGACGCGCACCAGCGGCAGTGGACTGGGCCTCGCGATCAGCCGGCGGATGATCGAAGGCTGGGGGGGCACGATGACGCTCGCCAGCGAGGAGGGCAGGGGAACCGAGGTGACGATCGTCCTGCGCCAGGCGTAGGGAGCTCTGAAAAAGGGCGTGTAGGAAAGCGCGATGGCTCCCCGAGCGCGAGCGTAGTATCAATACTGAGACGGTGTCCCGGATGCACTTGGGAGGAGTTCCGCCTAGTCGTCTCAGTATTGATACTGGCTCGCGCCACGGGGAGCCATCGCGCTGTCCTGCTCGCCCTTTTCAGACCTTCTCTGAGCGGGCGCGATCGGCCCCGTCGGGTGTGGTCTACTCGTCCACGCCGGCCGGCACGAACCGCCTCCACCACGGCACCTCCTGGTCGCGCTCGAGCACCACCCGCACCACCTCGCGCCACGCCTGCTGCATTGCCTGCGCGTCCGCGAAGCGATCCGTTGTCGTGGACGCCATTGCGCGCGTGACCCACGCGCCCACCTCGGGCTGGAGCGCCGAGACGTCGAGCTGATCCGCCAGCATGCGGGCGAGGATAACCTTCGAGTCCTCATCGCCGAACGGTGGCGAGCCCACGAGCGTGAAGTACAGGATCGCCGCGAGCGAGAAGAGGTCGGCCGACGCGTCCTGCGGCTCACCCAGCAATTGCTCGGGCGGCGCGAACGCGGGGGTTCCCGACGAGCCCGCGGCGTCTTCGCCCGCGATGTTCGCAATACCGAAGTCCGCGATGCGCCACCGGCGGTACCGGTCGATGAGCACGTTCTCTGGCTTGAGATCCCGGTGGATGACGCCAATGGCGTGCGCGGCGATCAGCGCGTCGAGCACGGCGTCGATCTGCGGGGCCACCTCGTGCAGCGGACGCTTGCCCTTGGCCTTCACCAGCTCCGCGACGGAACCGCTCTCGGCGAGCTCCATGGTGTACCACGACACGTCGCCGCGGGAATCGAAGTCGTAGATCGGCACGATCGCGGGATGGGCCAGTTGCGCGGTGAGCTGCGCCTCGCGCCGAAAGCGCGCCACGGTCCGGTCGTCGCGCGCGATGTGCGGGTGCAGCAGCTTGAGCGCCACCTCGCGGCCCAGGGACAGGTCGCGCACGCGCCATACCGATCCGAAGGATCCCGTGCCGATCTTCGTGATGACGTCGTAGTCGTCGCCCGCGGCCCAGCGCAGGCGCATTTCCTCGGTGTCGTGCGTGCCGGAGATCCAGATCTCGCCGCTCGTGGCCATCTGCGTGCGCCCGCCGATCACGCGGTCCGCGGCGCGGAGCATCGCCGTCACCGAGGGAAATCGGTCCTCGGGTCGCGCGGACAGGGCCTTATCGATGACCGTCGCGAGCTTCTTGGGCATGTCGGGCCGCACGAGCGCGAGCGGCGGCGCGTTGGACGGCGGGGGCATCTCCGACGTGAGCGAGTAGAAGCACAGCGCGGCCAGCTGCCACTGGTCGGTGGCGGGCGTCGGAATCCAGCGCCCGTCGGCCCACTCCGCCGGATCCGGCGCCCAGGCGGTGTCCGGGCGCAGGCCGTCGGGCAGTTCGGCGGTCGGCAGGGCCCACTGCCAGCCCAACAGCCAGATGCGTCCCATCGGGGTGGACCAGACGGACTCCGGCGAGACGTTCCCATGCACCTGGCCGCTGTCGTGCAGATAGCTGAGCGCCGACCCCACGTCGCGAATGAGGCGCAGTGTGGTCTGCAGGTCGTTGGGGCCGGCGCGCTTGATGTGCGCGCCGATCGTTTCGCCCGCGATCCAGCGGCGGAGGTAGCCGGGGCCGCGGCGCGCGTCGCCGTAGATCGCCCAGTAGTGGTAGGTCGTTGGGGCCGCCGGATGGTTCCGGTGCGCGAGGTGACGCGCCTCGGACTCGAGCCACGCGGCGTGCTTCGCGTCCGGCACGCTGACCAGCGACAACGAACGCCCCAGCGCGTCCACGAGCTCCTGGTAGTGCCGGTGCTCGAAGAACACCCCTTCGGCACCCCACGACCACGCGGGCGGCAGCAGCCAGTCCGCCAGGTGGGGCGGCAGCGCGGTGCGGATGTAGGGGGAACCGCCTCCCGGAATCACTGACATGTGCGCCGACCGACCGTGCTACATCCGTGATTCAGACAGGATCTCCTGGGCCGCGCTCGACAGGTCGTGCAACATGGCGACGTCCGGCAGGACGGTCACCTCCACGAGCTGCACGGCCAGCGACGTGCCGTCCCGGGGGGTGGACGACGCGAGCGACGGCACGTGCAGTGTGACGCCCACCACCCGCCACATGGTGCTCGGACGGCTCGTTTGCCCGTCGCGATCCACCGTATCGAGCTGGAGCACCTCACCGCGCGCGGGCACGCAGGCGCTCTGACACTCGGCCAGGACCTGTTCGTTGCGGTCGTGTCGGACGATGCGGAGGATGAACATGGGAAGTACATGCAAAGCTATGTGGTTCCTGAAGCTGCGACCAGAGTACGCGGTGAAACTCCCCGCGGCGGCCGGCGTACGAGAGGGAGAGACCGATCCGGAGGACAACGGTGCTTGATCTACTCGCATTTGCGGCGACGATGCTCGCTGGCGTATTTGGCTATTTCACGGCTCGGCGATTCGTGCGCGACCGTCTCAAGTTCGTGGACGCGGCGCAAACCATGCGCGCCCCGCTGATCGCCGGTCTGGTCGCGTGGGCCGTCGCGATGCCGCTCGTGCTGATCCTGCCGCTGGTCGGCACGGGAGCCGCGCTGCTCTTCGGCGTCTCGGTGGCGCTTGGCGTTCGCGCGGGAGCGAAGGACATCCGGACCGAGCGCCGCATCAGCGCCGGATGACTTCGGCCTGCGGGCGGTAGCGGAGCGCCTCGGCCACGTGCGGCGGATCGATGCGCTCGTCGCAGGCCAGGTCGGCGATGGTGCGCGCCACCTTCACTACCCGATTGTAACCGCGCGCCGACAGGGCGAGCGATTCCGCCGCTGAGTCGAGCAGCGCGCGCGCATCGGCTGTGAGCTGGCGCAGCAGCAGGCGCCCAGGCACGCCGCCGTTGCAGCGGGCTCCATCTGTCAGTCGGTAGCGGCTGCGCTGCCGACCGCGCGCCGCCTCCACCCGCTCGCGCACGCGCGCCGACGATTCTGCGGCAGCGACCTCGCCGAGTGAGCGGAGCGGCACGGGAGCCAGGGTGAGGTGCAGGTCGATACGGTCCAGCAGCGGCCCCGAGAGACGCGAGCGATAGCGTGCGATCTCAGGCAACGAGCAGAGGCAGACACGCGATGAATCGCCCGCATGCCCGCAGGGACAGGGATTCATCGCGGCCACGAGCATGAAACGCGCGGGGTAGCACACCACAGTCAACGCGCGTGCGATCACCACGCGCCCGTCCTCCAGCGGCTGCCGCAGCGCCTCCAGGGTGTGGCGGGGAAACTCCAGCAGTTCATCGAGGAACAGAACACCATGATGCGCCAGGCTTGCCTCGCCGGGACGGGGATTTCCGCCGCCGCCGATGAGCCCCGCCGTGGACACCGAGTGGTGCGGCGCCCGAAAGGGGCGCTGGGCGGCGATCACGGTCGCGCCATTGACCATGCCGGCCACCGAGTGGATGGCGGTGACCTCCAGCGTCTCTTCCTCGGTGAGCGACGGAAGGATGGACGGCAATCGTCGCGCGAGCATGGTCTTGCCCGCGCCGGGCGGTCCGATCAGCAGCACGTTGTGGCCACCAGCGGCCGCGACCTCCAGCACGCGCTTGCCGCTTTCCTGCCCCACGACGTCGCTGAAATCCGTGGTCTCGGCGGCGGCGCGCGTCGCCTCCGGGCGCGATGCGGCCGGGAGCGCGCCCGACCTGAGCCATCCCACCAGTTCTCCGATGGACGCCGGCGCGCACAAGGCCAGGTCGCGCACCAGGGATGCCTCTCCGATGCTCGACGTGGGGAGCACCAGCGTGCGCCGCCGATCGTGCTGCGACAGTCGCCGCGCCACGGACAGCGCGCCCCGCACGGGCCGCACGCTGCCATCCAGGCCCAGCTCGCCCAGGAACACCGCGTCGCGCACGCTCGCCTCGGGGACGACGCCGAAGGCGACCAGTACCGCGACCGCGATCGGAAGGTCGAAGGCTGTGCCGGTCTTGGCGACATCCGCCGGCGCCAGATTGACCGTGATCCGGCGCGGCGGAAGATCGATCCCGGCGTTCGCGAGCGCCGACGACACGCGTTCGCGGCTTTCCTTCACCGAACCAGCCGGCATGCCCACGATCGTCCACTGGGGAAGGCCGCGCGTGCAGTCCACCTCGACGGTGACGTCAAAGGCGTCCACGCCAAGGACCGCGGCGGAGCGAACGGCGGCAAGCATGCCGGTAGACTACGCGCCCGGGCGCGGGAGGCCTCACCAAAGGGACGCGACCGGGATCATCCTGACGCGTCAGTGTGCCAGGCGCCGCTCCATCACCGTGGCCGACGCCGGACACGCCGTCGTGAATTCCTCCGTCGCGCGCACGTCCGCCGGCACCGCCTCGCGCGCGATCTTCTGAAACCCGAAGGTGGGGAAGTAGTGCTCCGCCGTGGTCGTCAGCAGGTACAGCGCGCGCAGCCCGCGGGACTCCGCCTCCGCGATCGCGCGCGACACCACCGCGCGCCCCACGCCCTTGCTGCGCCACTCGGGGTGCACGGCCACCGAGCGCAGCAGCGCATCGTCGCAGCAGATCTCGAGTCCGGCGACGCCCACCAGCTCGCCCGCCGATTCGGCGACCACGAAGTTCTCCAGGCACTCCTTCACGCCGGCAAGCGGGAGATCGCTCGCCGTCAGCAACTGTTCCACCGCGGGAAGATCCGCCGGTGTGGCGGCGCGCACGACGGCGGCCGATGTGTCCGTGAACGAAATCATGACTCAATCCTCAGGAGCAGCAGTTATCGTCGCAACCACAGTCTCTCGTCTTCTTCGCCTGCGCCAGTGAGGCACGCTTGCCCGGCTTCGTCGCGCGGACGAATCCGCTGAGGAACTTGCCCTCCAGCTGATCCGCCACGGCCGGGTCCAGACCGGTCCCCTCGATGAGCGCCAGCGCATCCTCCTTCGTGTAGATGCGCGTGGGCTCGATGGCCGGATTCTCGAACCCGACGTCCTTCAGCAGGGAGATGAACTCCTGCTCGTCCAGCGCGCCGGACACGCAGCCGCTCCACATCTCCATGCTGCGCCGCACGGGTTCCGGCAACTCTCCGCGCGTGATCACGTCGCTCACTGCGAACCGTCCGCCCGGCTTCAGCACCCGGAACGCCTCGGCGAGCACCTTCCGCTTGTCGCCGGACAAATTGATGACGCAGTTCGAGATGATCACGTCCACCGTGTTCGACGGCAGGGGAATCGACTCGATGTGCCCCTTGAGGAACTCGACGTTCGTGGCACCCGCCCTGGCCTTGTTCTCCATCGCCAGCTCCAGCATTTCATCCGTCATGTCCAGGCCGAAGGCCTTGCCCGTTGGCCCCACGCGCTTCGCGGACAGCAGCACGTCGATGCCGCCGCCCGAGCCGAGGTCCAGCACCGTCTCGCCTTCGTGCAGGTCGGCCAGCGCGGTTGGGTTCCCGCAGCCGAGCGACGCCAGCAGCGCCTCGGCAGGGATGCCGGCCGTCTGCCCGGCGTCGTAGAGGTCGGCGGTGATCGGGTCCCACGTTTCCGTGGTGGCGCCGCAACACCCCGCGGAGCCGGACGCCGGTCCGCAGCATGAGGATTGCTCGCCCGAGCCGGCGCGCTTCGCAGCCTCGCCGTAGCGGGCCTGCACGGTGGCGCGGATCTCGTCGAGCGTGGTGGGGACCTGTTTCGTGCTGGACATTGTGGCCTCGATCAAAAAAAGTTGATGTGTTGAACAAAAAAATCAGCAACAGCCGTCTTTCACTGTGAGCTGTCGCGACGACGGCTTCATGTCGCCGAGCAACTCGTTGACCTCGTCGAATACGTCGGCGTTGATGGAGTAGTGCACCCAGCGCCCGTCTCGGCGGTCGGAGACGATGCCGGCCTCCTTGAGAACCTTGAGATGGAACGACAACCGCGACTGCGCCGCGTCCAGGAGATCGGTCAGGTCGCAGACGCACCGCTCTCCGCTGCGCAGTCGCTGGACGATGCTCAGCCGGGTTACGTCCGAGAGCGCATGAAACAGCTCGACGGCGCGCGACAGGTCGGTTGCGGTTGCAGTAGACATACGCCGAGGAAGATATCAACCGAAGTTGATACGTCAATCCCCCCCCCCCGCCCGCAAGTTCAGTCCCGGCTTGCGCGCACTTTCGGCCAGCCTGGCAGCGAAAGGATGGTGCTCTGGAGAGTCTATGAGCGCAGTTGTACCGGAACGTCCGGGATGAATCCAGGCGCGTCCGCTCAGCACGGATGTCCACGGACGAGGCGGAGACTGCACGGAGCTCGCAATGCCCCTACTCCTCGAGGAACTCACGAGATCGGTCATAGGACGATTCTATGCCGTCTACGATCGCCTGGGGTACGGTCTGCTCGAAAACCCCTATGTGGGTGCGCTCGAGATCGAACTGAAAAAGGCTGGCCATGAGGTGGCTCGCGAGATGCCAATCGCGGTTCGGTATGAGGGAGTCGTGGTCGGGTCCTATCGCATCGATCTGCTGGTGGATCGGCAGCTTCTCGTGGAAGTGAAGGCCGAGCCATGCCTCACCGGGATCCACGAGCGACAGCTTCGCAACTACCTGGCCTGCTCGGATTGCGAAGTTGGACTGGTGCTGTGCTTTGGTATCCAGCCACAGTTCAAGCGATTCATCCACACGCAGGATCGGAAGGTACGAGAGCATCACGTCCGTGAACGTCAGTCACGTCCGTGAACGTCAGCGCTGGACGGACGTGTCGAGATATTTGGACGCCAGGAACGAACTGGTCTATCGCAGCATGACGGCCATTCGCTGGCTGGGTACTTTCAATCATGGCAGAGCAGAGCGCGGTCGAGAAAGAGCAGGCACTGATCGAGTGGCTGCGGTGTCGCGACCGTGTCGCCATCGGATTCAGCGGTGGAGTGGATTCCGCCTACCTCGCCGCTGTGACGCTCGAAACCCTCGGCCCGGAGCGCAGCCTTGCCCTGATCGGGCGCAGCGAGTCGCTATCCGGCCGGGAAGAAGACAACGCGGCCGCCGTGGCCCGTGCCATTGGCATACCGCTTCACGAACTCGACACTGGCGAACTGTCGGATCCCGGGTACGCCGCCAATCCGACCAATCGCTGCTATTTCTGCAAGAGCGTGCTGTGGGTGACGCTGCTGCCTGTGGCGCGCGCGCGCGGGTTCGCGGTGCTCGTGGACGGGACGAACGCGGACGACTTGCACGACTATCGGCCTGGCGGACGCGCGGCAGGGGAGCAGGGCATCCACTCGCCCCTGGCCGAAGTGGGTTTGGTCAAGGCTGAGATCCGCCACCGCACGCGCGCGCGCGGGTTTCCCTGGTGGGACCGGCCGGCGTCTCCCTGCCTGGCATCGCGCCTACCTTATGGTACGCCGGTGACTCCCGGCCGGCTGCGCGCCGTGGATGCCGCCGAGGCGGCGCTCCGCGCGCTGGGGATCACGGGCAACCTGCGTGTGCGGCATCACGGCGACCTCGCGCGGGTGGAGCTCGACGCGGGCATGCGGGTCCGGTTTTCGTCGGGCAGCGCGCTGGCGTCGCTCATGGCCGCGGTGCGCTCGGCGGGGTTCACGACGGTGGAACTGGACCCGCGCGGGTTCCGATCCGGCTCACTGAACGTGCTCGAGGACGGTGCGACTCTTTCTGGCCATTAACCTCGATCCCCGGGTGAGTCGCGAGATCGTCCGCGAAACGGGCGCGCTCCGCGCCATGGCGCCCGGGCTGCGGTGGGTTGACGAGGCGCGCCTGCATCTCACGCTGAAATTCATGGGCGAGCGGCCGGACGAGGACGTCGCCTCCATTCGCGAGGCGCTCGATCGGGTCGCGGGCCGGCACCGTCGGATCGCCATGCACGTGCGACACGTAGGCGCGTTTCCGAACTTTCGTCGCGCGCGCGTCGTATGGATCGGCGTGGAGCAGGACGCGCGGCTGGAGCTGCTCCAGCACGACGTGGAGGTGGAATGCGATGCGCGCGGGTTCGAGTTGGACGGGCGCGCCTTCCGCCCGCACCTGACGCTCGCGCGGGTTCCAGAGGGAACGGACCGGGACGTGCTTGTCCGGCTGGAGCTTGCGGCGCAGGACGTGGACCTCGAACTGGAGTGTGTCGTGGAATCGATCGACCTGATGCGGAGCACCACTGCGGCCGGCGGCTCGCGGTACGAGCGCCTGCACGCCGCGGCGCTGCGTGTGAACTAGCATGGGGTGTCTCGCGCGGCTGGGTTGTCTCGTGGTCCTCGCCGTCCTGGCGGTGGCCGCGTGGTTCACGCGCAGCCAGTGGCTTCCCATGATCCGTTCCAGGATGGCGGCCGAGACCGCCGCGGTGCCAACGTGGCAGCGGCTTACCGAGGCGGGCGCCGCGCGCGCGGATTCCGCGCTCCGCCGGTTGCAGGCCCCTGGGGGACCGATGTACGTGAACGCGACCGCGGGTGATCTGGCGTCGTATATCGCGCGGGAGCTCACGCAGACGATCCCGGCCTTCACGGACAGCCTCGAGGCGGCCGCTATCGACGACCGGCTGCACCTGCGCGCGTTCGTTCGCACCGCGGACCTGGGCGACCGCCAGTCGCTGGGTCCCCTGGCGGTGCTCCTGGGTGAGCGCGAGCGCCTGCAGATGGGGGGCGTGCTCCGCATCATCCGGCCGGGGCTCGCCGAGCTCCAGATCAAGGAGTTCAGGATCCGTGATCTCGCGCTGCCGCAGCCGCTCATCCCCCGCATCGTGCAGCAGATCATCCGTGGGGAGCGTTCGCCGGGGCTGTCCGAGGAGGGTATTCCGTTGGCGACACCCGATTACATCGCGGACGTGCGCGTCCAGAACGGGCTGATCACATTGTACAAGCGCTGATAATGACACGGATTGGACGCGGATTTCACGGATTTCACGGATTTCACGGATTTCACGGATTTCACGGATTACGCGGATAAGACGCGGATGACACGGATAAGACGCGGATGACACGGATCACGCGGATCACGCGGATGGCACATACAAGAACCGGCACAGGCGATGTCGCGTAAGGTTCTAATCGTCGACGACGAGGCGGGAATCCGCCAGGCCCTTGGCCAGCTCCTCGAGTTCGAGGGCTACGAGGTGCGGTCGGCGGATAACGCCAGCGACGGCATCGCCCAGTACCAGAGCTGGCGGCCGCACCTGGTGTTCATGGACGTGAAGATGGCGGGGATCGACGGGCTGGAGGCGCTCAAGCGCCTTCGCGACGTGGACGCCGCCGCGGTGGTGGTGATGATCTCGGGGCACGCGACGATCCAGACCGCGGTGGAAGCCACACAGCGCGGCGCGTACGACATCCTGGAGAAGCCGCTCGACACGGATCGCATTCTCGTCACGCTGCGCAACGCCCTCTCGCACCTCGACCTGCACGAGGAGAACGCGCGGCTGCGACAGACCATCGAGTCGCGATTCGAGATCGTGGGACGCTCCTACGCGATCCGCGCGCTGACCGACAAGATCGAGAAGGTGGCGAAGACACCGGCGCGGGTGCTGATCACCGGCGAGAACGGCACCGGCAAGGAGCTCGTGGCGCGGGCGATCCACCGCAACTCCGCGCGCGCGGACCAGCCGTTCGTGGAAGTGAACTGTGCGGCGATTCCGTCCGAGCTCATCGAGAGTGAGCTGTTCGGGCACATGAAGGGATCGTTCACGGGCGCCGTGGCGGATCGTCCCGGCCGGTTCGAGCAGGCCGACACCGGCACGCTCTTCCTGGACGAGATCGGCGACATGTCGCTGAGCGCCCAGGCCAAGGTGCTGCGCGTGCTGCAGGACGGCGTGGTGACGCGCATCGGCGGCAGCAAGCCGGTGCAGGTGGACGTGCGCGTGCTGGCCGCGACCAACAAGAAGCTCGAGACGGAGATCGGGGAGGGCCGGTTCCGCGAGGACCTCTTCTACCGCCTGAACGTGGTGCCGCTGCACGTGCCCGCGCTGCGCGAGCGACGGGAGGACATCCCCCAGCTGGTGTCGCACTTCGTGCAGCAGCTCACCCAGGGCGAAGGCATGCCGCCGCGGATCATCACGCCGGAGGCCGAAGAGCGGCTTGCCCAGCTGGACTGGCCGGGGAACGTGCGCGAGCTGCGAAACACGGTCGAGCGCCTCCTGATCCTCTCCACCGGGCCGCGCATCGGCCGCGAGGAGGTGGACCGCCTGGAGGGCGCCGCCGCGGACCAGGCGGGCATCGGCGGCCTCCTCGACTGCAAGACGTTCGAGGAGTTCAAGCAGGCCGCGGAGCGCGCGTACCTGCTGGCCAAGTTGCGCGCTCACGACTGGAACGTGAGCGAAACCGCGCGCGGGCTGGAAATGCCGCGGTCAAACCTCTACAAGAAGATCGAGCGCTACGCCCTGACACGGGAGAGCACGTGAGTGACAAGGATTGGGCCAAAGAGATGGAAAAGATCGACAAGCAGCTGGAGTCGGTCGCGGATGATCAGATCTTTCCGGAGAAACCGGCGGCAACACCGGCAGAGGCTTCGCGCATCGCGACGGAGCGCACCGTGGCCACGTCATGGCCCGCGCTCCTGCGGCTTGGCTTGGCGGTCGCGCTGGGCGTGGGCATCCTGTTCTGGCCGTACGCGAACCGGTGCGGTGTGGGCCTGGCTGGCTACCTGTTCGCGGTGATCGCCGTGTCGGCCGGGGGGGTGTGGAGTGCGGTCTGGACCTGGCGTCACCGTGCCGCCAGCGCTCACGTGCTCTCGGTCCTGCTGATCGTGTGGGGGCTCATGCTCGGCGCGACGGAGGTACTCCCGAGGGTTGGGTACGCGAAGGAGGCACTTCCGTGGTCGTGCATGCCAGAGGGACGCAGATGACGCGGAGGGACGCGGATTACACGGATTACGCGGATTGCGCGGATGACTTCGAACTGCGGGGGATTTGCCTCTACTGATCTCTCGCGGTTGGTTTCTCAGTCCGGTTGTCTCATTCCGGTCGGTTCCTCCACTTCGATTGTTCCTCCGTGTCCTCCGTGTCCTCCGTGTCCTCCGTGTCCTCCGCGGTTAATTCATGATCAAGATGAAAACGTTTCAGAATTTCATTGCGGGCAAATGGGTGGCTCCCGGGAGCGGCGAGCACTTCGAGAACCGCAATCCCGCGGACTGGAATGACCTGATCGGCAGGTTCCCGCTCTCCAGCGCCGACGATGTCAACAAGGCAGTCGAGTCGGCGAAAAAGGGATTCGCGGAATGGCGCCGCACGCCGGCCCCCGCCCGGGGCGACGTGCTGCGGCGCGTGGGCGACCTGATGGCGGCCCGCAAGGAAGAGATCGCGGACCTCATGACGCGCGAGATGGGGAAGCCGCTGCCCGAGACGCGCGGCGACGTGCAGGAGGGAATCGACACCGCGTACTACGCGGCCAGCGAGGGGCGCCGGCTGTTCGGCCACACGGTCCCCAGTGAGCTGCGCGACAAATGGGCGATGAGCTACCGGCGTCCCATCGGCGTGTGCGGGCTGATCACGCCGTTCAACTTCCCGATGGCGATTCCCACGTGGAAGATGTTTCCGGCGCTCACCTGCGGAAACGCGGTGATCCTGAAGCCGGCCGAGGACGTGCCGCACACCAGCACCGCGCTGGTGGAGATCCTGCTGGAGGCGGGACTGCCGCCCGAGGTGATTCAACTCGTGCACGGCCTGGGGGAAACGGTGGGCCGGGCGATCGTGGAGCACCCGGAGGTGCCGGTGATCTCGTTCACGGGGTCCACCGAGACGGGGCGGTTCGTGGGGGAGACCTGCGGCCGGATGCACAAGCGTCTCTCCCTGGAAATGGGGGGCAAGAACGCGCAGATCGTCATGGACGACGCCAACCTGGACCTGGCCCTGGATGGCGTGCTCTGGGGCGCGTTCGGGACCACGGGGCAGCGCTGTACGGCGACCAGCCGGCTGCTGGTGCAGAGCGGCGTACACGACGAGTTCGTGAGCAAGCTCACACAGCGCGCGCGCGCGATGAAGCTGGGTGACGGCCGAGCGAAGGGGACGGACGTGGGTCCCCTCATCAACGAGGCGGCGCTCACCAAGGTGGAGGAGTACGTCGGTATCGGCGTGGCCGAGGGCGCGGATCTGCTCTGTGGGGGCAAGCGGGCGCCGGCGGGAAAGCTCGCGAACGGCTTTTTCTACGAGCCGACGATCTTCGCGCGCGTGGACGCCGGGATGCGCATCGAGCAGGAGGAGATCTTCGGGCCCGTGCTGTCGGTGGTCCGCTTCAAATCAGTGGACGAAGCGTTCGCGATCAACAACGGGGTGAAATACGGCCTGTCGTCGTCGGTCTACACGTCCAGCGTCAACGTGGCTTTCCGCGCGCTCACCGAGCTGGACAACGGCATCACCTACATCAACGCGCCGACGATTGGCGCCGAGGCCCATCTCCCCTTTGGGGGGGTCAAACAGACGGGGAACGGGCACCGCGAGGGCGGCTGGGAAGTGTACGAGTTCTACTCGGAAACCAAGGTCGGGTATCTTGACTTTTCGGGGCAGCTTCAGCGGGCACAAATCGACAACTATTCCGGCACGGCGGATTGATTACTTCCGGGCGGGTGGGCCGTCCCTCTTCTGAGAACGCGACTGGCCACTTGAAGGTGCCGGGCGCGGCAGTAGACTCACACTGGCATGGACGCACCACAGACTGAGAAGGACTCGCGGGCGATCACGCCCGAGCGGCGCTACGATGCGCTCCGACATGTCAACAGTCGGCGCGCGTATGCGCTTGGCTTCCTGTGGGAATGGACCAAGATCTTCTGGATCTCGGTCGCGCTCTTCCTGGTGCTGCGCACGTTCATCGTGGAGGCGTTCAAGATCCCGAGCGGCAGCATGGAGCGAACGCTGCTGATCGGCGACTTCCTGCTTGTCAACAAGATGGCGTACGGCGCGGAGATTCCGTTCACGCACGTGCGGCTGCCGGCGCTGCGCGAGCCGCAGCGTGGCGACGTGATCGTATTCGAGTCGCCGGAGGACGTGTCGAAGACCTACGTCAAGCGGCTCATCGGCATGCCGGGCGACACGCTCGAGATGCGCGACGGGCTGCTCGTACGCAACAACGCGCGTCTCGCCGAAGGGTACGTCTTTCATTCCGCGCCGGACGACGACCGGTTCGAGGAGCGTTTCCGGTGGCAGCGCAACCACGTCGTGCAGTCGGCGAACGCGAGCGTGGGGTACTATCCGTCGCGAAACAACTGGGGTCCGCTGGTCGTCCCTGAGAAGAGTTACTTCGTGTTGGGCGACAACCGCGACAACTCGAGCGACAGCCGATACTGGGGATTCGTCGCCGACTCGCTGGTGAAGGGGCGCCCGCTCGTGATCTACTATAGTTACGATCCGGATACCGCCAGCGGCTTCGCCTGGCTCAGCCGGATCCGCTGGAATCGACTGGGTGAGCTGGTCCGTTAGCGGGCTGGGTTGCCCCACTCGCGCCGCGCTGGCGCGCGACTAGGTTTTTGTCAGACAGTTTCCGCACGAGGGTGTTATTCCCGTGTTCCCGCCGTACGCTGTCCTCCGGTAGTCACGCATGCCTCCAGTAACAAAGAAGTCGTCGTACGAGGAAGGGTCGCTCGACCAGTATCTGCGCGACATCAGCATCTACCCGCTGATCAATCGGGAGGAAGAGGTTCGCCTCGCGCAACGGATACGGGTCAACGACCAGGAGGCGCTGGACAAGCTGGTGCGGTCGAACCTGCGCTTCGTCGTGTCCGTGGCGAAGAAGTATCAGAATCAGGGCGTGTCGCTGTCGGATCTGATCAACGAGGGCAACCTTGGCCTGATCCGCGCCGCTCACAAATTTGACGAGACCAAGGGGATCAAGTTCATCTCCTACGCCGTGTGGTGGATCCGGCAGGCCATCCTCCAGGCCCTCGCCGAGCAATCCCGCATCGTGCGGGTGCCGCTGAACCGCGCCGGCACGCTGCACCGCATCGGCAAGCGCGCCAGCGCGCTGCTCCAGGAGCTGGGGCGCGAGGCCACGCACGCCGAGATCGCGGAAGGGATGGAGATCACGGAAGAGGAAGTCGCGAAGACGATGTCCATCTCGCAGACGCACCTCTCGCTGGACGCGCCGCTCACGCCGGGCGAGGACAACAAGCTCCTCGACTACCTGCCGGACCTGATGAACCCGACGCCGGACGAGCAGACGTTCGAGAAGGCGCTCACGGAGTCGATCGAGGAGGCGCTGTCGCACCTGAAGGAGCGCGAGGCGAAGATCCTGCGGCTGTACTTCGGGCTGGACGACGAGGAGCCGATGACGCTCGAGCAGATCGGCGCGCTCCTGGGCATCACGCGCGAGCGGGTACGGCAGATCAAGGAAAAGGCGCTCTCGCGCTTGCGGCACGTCTCGCGCGCCCGGGCGCTCGAGTCGTACCTGGGCTGACTTCGCTCCCGCGTGGGCGCGTGCTCCCGTAGTGGGAGCGTGGGCGCGTGCTCCCGTCGCGAATTACGCTGTGCTCCTCGCCGCGGCTTCCGTCGCTTGCGCTCCGTCCAGCCGCGGCTCCGGTGCTCGCTGGCTTCGCGCGATCCGCGGCTCTGCCGCGTGCCGCGCTCAGGCAATTCGCGCTGGGAGCACGCGCCCTCGCTCCCCCGGCCTTGGAGCTAGCGAACTCTGAGCCGCGACGGACCGACTGCCACCACACGCTCGTGTCTCTGCGCGCGGAATGTCGGGCGCGAGCGGGCATGCCGCAGGCGATTGGCGCTGGGGTGCGTCGGGGGCGGGGTTCCCTAAGCGGACCGTCTGAAGCGGGAGCCGGCGCAGCCGGCAACCGCTGAGGCCAGCGAGCACCGCAGGAGCGGAGCGACGGAGCGCAAGCGACGAAGCGAAGCGACGAGGAGCACAGCGTGGTCCGCGTGGGAATCCCGCCCCCGATGCGCCTCCAACGCCGAACGCCGACGCGCCTCCAACGCCGAACGCCGAACGCCGAACTCCCGCCTCCCGCGGTCACGCCCTGCGCGATCGTCCCACGCTGACGTCCGCCAGGCGTGCGAGGTCCCGGTGGATGCGGCCCACACGCTCCACTTGTCCCTTGGCGGGAAACCGCAGGTAGAAGCCGTCGGTCTTGAAGGTCCGCATGACGCCGGTCCAGGGTGAGAGGCGCTGCTCCCACCGCTTGACGCGTCCGTCCGCCGGCTCCGCGTCTTCGTCAGCCAGGTCGGCGCAGACCCGCATCATCGCCTTGAGCACCACGCTGCTCGTCACGAAGTACGCCGGACTGCCCCACGCCTCGCCCCACACGCGCTCGGCGGCCTTGAGGAAATCGCGCACCACCGCGTAGAACCGCTCCGCGGCCCGCTGGTCGGTGCCGCGCGGCTCGATGCGCTTCCACTCGCGGGCGACCCACTTGTGCAGCTCGTTGAACAGCTCCGCCTGGAGGATCCACTTGGTCTGCTGGCTGCGTCCCCCCAGCCGGTTGATCCGGTAGCGCAGCGGGCTGTCAGTGGAGGAGTACAGCAGGTCCACGATGCGCGCGGCGAACTTCTTCTGCGGCTCCGCCCACGAAACGCGCTCGTAGAGGTCCACCAGGTGGCTCTTGTTGATGCGCGTGGGCGTGGCGTTGATGATCACGAACATCTCCGCGGCGAAGTCCTCGCTCTTGCCGTCGAAGATGACGCAGGGGACGTGAATGCTCGCCGCCTCCTCCGGCCGCTCGTTCATGTAGAACCGGAGCGCGGCCAGGCGGTGCTGCCCGTCGATGATCAGGAAATGCCCCTGCGGCTCGTGCAGGCTGCCCACCCGCTCGTCGGCGCTCATCGGGCGGAACGTCAGCCGCTCATTGGTGAAGAGCAACACGCTCCCCGGGATGGGCGGCTGACTCACCGCGGTCTCGTAGAAGTTCTTGATCGAGCGCACCTTTGCCCTGGAGAGCTGGCGCTGGAAGGCCTTCTCGCTCTTCTCGATGCGGGCGATGAAGCTGCCGATCTCGTCGCCCTCCTCGGGGGCCTCCGGGGCGATCTGCTCGCCGTCGCCGTAGTACCGGCTGATGAACTGGACCTTCTCCAGCAGTTCGGCGGCCGGGTAGGCGACGAAGTAGTGGACGGAGTCCTTCTGGCGGACCTGGGTCGCAAGCATGAGTGAGCGTGTGCCCTGGGTAAGGAGTTTTCGCCGAAATCGTCGCCCGCCATTCTGTGGCAGCGCAGCCCTCCGGACAAGCCCGGGGACGCGGATTTTCCGGGGGACGCGGATTTCCCGGATTTCGCGGATTGCGCGGATGTGGGCACTGTAATGCAATATCTTGCGGCATGGCCCAGACCTATTCATTCGACGTCACCACCGGCGTGGACCTCCAGGAAGTCGACAACGCCATGAACCAGGCGCAGAAGGAGATCGCGCAGCGCTACGACTTCAAGGGCTCGAAGGCCACCATCGACTTCAAGCGCGCGGAGGCCGTGCTCGCGCTGACCGCGGACAGCGAATTCCAGATGAAGTCCCTGTTCGACGTGCTCCAGGGCCGCCTCATCAAGCGCGGCGTCTCGGTGAAGAACCTGGACATCGGCGACATCAAGCCCGCGAGCGGCGACACGGTCACCCGCGAGGTCAAGCTCAAGACGCAGCTCGACACCGAGACCGCCAAGAAAGTGGCCGCCGCCATCAAGGCCGCGAAGCTCAAGAAGGTGCAGGCCGCCATCCAGGCCGAGCAGGTGCGCGTGTCCGCCCCCGCCAAGGACGACCTCCAGGCGGCGATCGCCCTGCTGCGCAGTGAAGACTTCGGCGTCGAGCTGAAGTTCGGCAATTACCGTTGAAAGTCACGGTTGTCACGCTCGGCTGCGACAAGAACACGGTCGATTCGGAGCGCTATCTCGCTGATCTGGTGGACCGGGGCGCGGAGGTGGCCGTGAGCGCGGAGGACGCCGACGTCATCCTCGTGAACACCTGCGGCTTCATCGACGCCGCCAAGAAGGAGAGCATCGACGCCATCGTCGAAGCCGGCCGCCTGAAAGCGACCGGACGCGCACAGGCCGTGGTGGCCATCGGATGCATGGTGGAGCGCCACAAGCGCGAGCTGGCGGACGCGCTCCCCGAGGTGGACCTCTTCCTCGGCGCGAGTGAGATGGACCGCCTGGTACCGGAGCTGGTGGAGCGCGGCCTCATCGCCGACGCGCCGGTCGCCCACCCCGGCATCCGGCTGTTCTCCGGCGAGCT
Source organism: Gemmatimonadaceae bacterium (assembly GCA_040902005.1). GTDB lineage: Bacteria > Gemmatimonadota > Gemmatimonadetes > Gemmatimonadales > Gemmatimonadaceae > DASPMP01. Next base: position 39,986 of record JBBDYA010000135.1, read on the forward strand.
ACCGCACGTGCGCTACCTCAAGGTCAGTGAAGGGTGCGACCACGGGTGCGCCTTCTGCGCCATTCCGCTCATGCGCGGCCGGCACCGGTCGTTCACCGTGGACGACGTGGTGCGCGAGGCGCAGCTGCTGGAAGCGCAGGGCGCGCTCGAGGTGAACCTCGTCGCGCAGGATCTCGCGCACTACGGCCGCGATTTCCGGACGAGTGGCGCGGGCGAGTCGCTGCCGACGCTGCTCGAGGCGCTCGTGCGCGAGACGACCATCCCGTGGATCCGGATGCTCTACCTGTATTCCGCCGGGATCACGCCCAAGCTGCTCGAGCTGGTCGCCACGCAGCCGCGCGTGCTGCCGTATGTGGACATGCCCATGCAGCACGGGTCCGACGAGGTGCTCAAGCGCATGCGTCGCCCGGAGCGCAACGCCACGATCCGCGAGAAGGTGGGGCGTATCCGCGACGTGGTTCCCGACGTGGCGATTCGCACCACCTGCATCGTGGGCTTTCCCGGCGAGACCGACGCCGACTTCCAGACGCTGCTCGCATTGCTGGAGGACGTGCAATTCGACCGGGTGGGCGCGTTCACCTACTCGCCGCAGGAGGGCACCGCGGCGCACGCGCTGGCGGACGACGTGCCCGACGCGGTGAAGCGCGAGCGGCTCGAACGACTGGAGGAGCTCCAGCTCCTCATCACCGCGGACCGGTTCGAGCAGCGCGTGGGCCGGACGGTGCGCGCCCTCGTGGACCGCGTCCATGACGACGACACGGTGGAGGCGCGCACGATCTGGCAGGCGCACGACATCGACGGTACCACGCTCTGCACGGTCGCGAACGCCGCGGCGCCGGTGCGGAGCGGCACGCTCATGGACGTGCGGATCGACTCCGTGGCGGACGACGTGGATCTCCGGGCAACCCTGGTGCGCACGATCGCCACGCCGGCCACCAGGCCCGCGCCGTCCCGTGCGCGAATGCTGCCGCTGGCGAGCACCGGATCCTGGGGCAGGTGAGACGCGCGGCGCTCGCGGTCGCACTCGTGCTGGCGGCGTGCTCCACGCGCGCGCCCAGCCGCGTGGTGGAGACGCCGCCGCGTGACGCCGATCCGTCCACGGATCGCGTCGTCCGGGTTGCCCTCGTGACGCCGTCCCCGCGCGTGGGCGCCACGAGCGAGTTCACGTGGCTGGACGTCGCGGGGCGCGCGACCGTCGCGCGCGGGCGAGCGGGCGAGCAGTGGGGCCTGGAGCTGAACGGCGCACGCACGCGGGTGCGGGCCATCCGCGCCGACGGCGTGGCCACCGAATGGCGGGGGGGCCCGCGTCGCGGGGGCCGCCCGCGACGGCTATGTGGCGGTGAATGGCAGGCGCTACCGCGGCGACCTCCTGGTGACGATCGCGGAGGGAGCGCTGCTGGTGGTCAACCGCGTGGGGCTGGAGGACTACCTTCGGGGCGTCGTTGCCGCGGAAATGGGCCCGCGCCCCCGCGGTGACGCCGCGGCGCTGGAGGCGCAGGCGGTGGCGTCGCGCAGCTTCGTGCGCGTGCGCCTGGGTGACAGCCGCGGGCGCGCCTTCGACGTGCGCGCGTCAACGGCGGATCAGGCCTACGGCGGGCTCGAGGCCGAGAACGCGGGCGCGAACCAGGCCGTGCAGGCCACGCGCGGGCTGGTCCTCGTGCACAACGGCCGGGTGGCCGACGCGCTGTACTCCTCCACCTGCGGCGGCACGACGGCCGAGGCCAACGAGATCTGGCGCACGCCGGGGGCGGAGTACCTCCAGCGCGTGAGCGACCGGATGGGGAATTCCGACCGCTACTATTGCGACATCTCCCCGCGGTACCGCTGGACGCGCGAGCTGCAGGGCGCCGAGCTGAATGAATCGCTGGCGCGCTACCTTGCGCAATACAGCGCGGTACCGGGTGGACAGCCGGGCACCGCGCGTGGACTCCACGTGCGGACCAACACGGCCTCGGGGCGCGTGGGGGTGCTGGATGTGGAAACCGACCGCGGCACGTTCCCCGTGCGCGGCAACGACATCCGGTACGTGCTGCGCGCGCCGGGTGGCGAGATGCTCAGCAGCACCTATTTTTCCGTCGAGGCGCAGCACCAGGCGGGACATCTTTCCCGGGTGACGCTGCGGGGGCAGGGCTACGGTCACGGCGTCGGCATGTGTCAGTGGGGTGCCATCGGCCGGGCGCGCGCGGGACAGTCCTTTCGAACGATACTCGGCACCTACTACCCGGGGACAACCGTTGGCACAGTCTGAGGTGCGGATCGGCCTGATCGGCGTGGGCGCGGTACCGCAGACGGCGCACCTGCCCATCCTGTCGAAGATGCGCGGCGCCCGCCTGGTGGCGCTGTGCGACAACGACGGCGCCAAGGCGCGCTCGCTCGGGCAGCGCTTCGGCGCGCCGAGCGTGTTCACCGACATCGACGAGATGATCGAGCTCGAACAGCTCGACGCGGTGATCGTCGCCACGCCCAACCACCTGCACGAGCCGCACGTGCTGGCCGCGCTGCGGTCCAAAGTGCACGTGCTGTGCGGCCGTCCGCTCGCGCTTTCGGTGCGCGGCGTGGAACGCATCCTGTCGGCGGCGGAGAAGGCCGGCAGCATGGTGCAGGTGGACAATCACAACCGCTTTCGCGCGGATACGCAGAACCTCGAGCGGTTCCTCACCGGCGGGGAGCTCGGCAAGCTGGCGGGGATCCGCGCGGGCTCGTACCACGTGCCGCGCACCCGGGCGGACTGGCGCACGCGCCGCGCCGAGGCGGGGGGCGGCGCCTTCATGGAGCTGGGGTACCCGCTGCTGGACCTGGCGCTCTGGTTCGCGGATTTCCCCGCGCCGGTGCGCGTGGTGGCCATGATGGAGCGGGGGCGGGGCGCGTCGGCGGTCGAAGACTCGATGCTCGTGCAGCTCGAATGTGCCGGCGGGATCAGCTTCGCCTTCGACGTGAACTGGAACTACGTCGGCGCGGACGATCGCTTCTGGTTCGAGGTGCTGGCCACGAAGGGCAGTGGCCGCCTCGGACCGCTGCGCGTGACCAAGGACCTGAACGGGCGGGCGATGGACGTGTCGCCGGCCGGCGCGACGGCGCGCGAGAGTGCCTTCTATCAATCGTATCGCGCCCAGCTTGCGCACTTCATCGCGGTGGTCCGCGGCGACGCGAAATACGAACCGCCGCACGACCAGATCGTGGTGCACAAGGTGCTCGAAGCGATCTACCGGAGCGCGGACGAAGGGAAAGAAGTCCGGTTGTGAGAACGGCGATCGCGATCGGGCGGTGGGCGCTTGCCCTTGGGGTGTGGGCGCCGGCCTCGACGCTCGCGGCCCAGAGCCCGCAACTCCAGGTGTACCTCGTCACCATCGGCCAGGGCGAGTACGTCTGGGAAAAGTTCGGGCACAACGCGCTCTGGTTCGTGGATCCCGGTGCCGGCGTGGACATCGCCTACAACTGGGGCATGTTCGACTTCAACCAGCCGCAGTTCCTCCAGCGATTCCTCACGGGCGACACCCGGTACTGGGTGGAGGCGTACCCCGGGCAGGCGCTGGTGGATCACTACCAGCGCACCAATCGCACCATCACGCTCCAGCGGCTGAACTTCACCCCCGACCAGGCGCGCCGCGCGTATCAGTTCTCGCAGTGGAATGCGCGCGAGGAGAACAAGTACTACCGGTACGACTATTTCCGGGACAACTGCTCCACGCGCCTGCGCGACGTGATCGACCTGGCCACCGGGGGCGCCTTTCGGACGGCCGCGCGGCGCATGCCGGTTCCGCATTCCTTTCGGTCGGAGAGTCTGCGCCTGGTGGACGACCTGCCGTTCACGCAGTTCGGGATCGATCTCGCGCTGGGCAGGCCGGCGGACCGCGAGATCACCCTGTGGGACGCCATGTTCGTCCCCATGCGCATGCGCGACGCCGTACGGCTGGTGCAGATCCCGCGCGGGAACGTGACCGTGCCGCTGGTGGCGCAGGAGCGCGTGGTGTTCGAGGGCACCGCGCACGTGGAGCGCACCAGCGCGCCCGCGCTCTGGCTGCCGTACCTGCTGATCGGCCTGCTCCTCGCCGCCGAACTGTTCTCGGTGGGGCACGTGGGCGCGCGCTCGCGCGTGGTGGACGTCATCTACCGGACGGAGGTCGCGCTCTGGGCATTCGTGACCGGCCTGCTCGGACTCATCCTGCTGCTCGCCTGGGCCGGCACGCAGCACGTGTTCTGGTTCCGCAACGAGAACCTGCTGCTGGCGAATCCGCTGTCGCTCTTTCTCGCGCTCGCCGCGCTGCTGTCCGTCTGGAAGCCGCGCTTTGCCCGGGGCGCCTCTGCCGCCGCCATCGTGATCGCCGCGCTGGGCGTGGTCGCGCTGGCGCTCAAGGTGATCCCGGGTTCGCCCCAGGACAATCTCCCGGTCATCCTGCTGCTGCTGCCCCCGCACGTGGCCATAGCGGCGGGACTCTGGCAGCGCCGAACGGACGCGCGCGCCGTCGCCGCCACGAGCGCGCAGCCGTGAGTCTCTGGATCGGCGTGGACGTTGGCGGCACGTACACCGATCTCGTCGCGATCGATGCGAAGGGACGCGTGGACACGCGCAAGGTCTTGAGCACGCCCGCGGATCAGAGCGAGGGAGTGCTGGGCGCGCTGCGCGCCCTGGGTCGCCCCGACGTCGACCGGTTCGTCCACGGCACCACCGTGGCCACGAACATGCTGCTGGAGCGCAAGGGCGCCCGCGTGGCGTTCTGCGTCACGGCGGGCTTCACGGACCTGCTGCTGCTGCGGCGCCAGAACCGCGTATCGCTGTACGACCTCACAGCGCATCATCCGGCGCCGCTGGCCACGAGCGAGATGACGGTCGCCGTTCCGGAGCGCATCGAGCCGCAGGGCGTCACGCGTCCGCTCACGGCGGACACGGCGCGCCACGTGGCCGAGCGGGTGGCCGCGCTCGAGCCGGACATCGTCGCGGTGCTGCTGCTGCACGCGTACCGCGATCCCACGCACGAACGGCTGCTGCGCGACGCAATCCGCGAGCGGCTGCCCGCCGTGGACGTGGTCCTCTCGTCGGACGTCTTTCCGGAGGTGCGCGAGTACGAGCGCGCCTCGACCACCGTGGCGGAGGCGTACCTGCGCCCGGGCGTGGGGACCTATCTGCGCAACCTGGCGTACCGGCTGATGAATCGTCCCACGGACCGGCCGAACGTGCTGGGCGTCATGACCTCCAGTGGCGGCATGCGATCGGTGGACGAGGCGTCGCGAAGCGCGGCGTCGCTCGCGCTCTCCGGGCCAGCCGGCGGCGTGGTGGGCGCGGCGGCGATCGCGCGCGAACTGAAGGTCGCGCGGGCGCTCACCATCGACATCGGCGGTACGAGCGCGGACGTGGGCCTCATCCTGGACGGCGAGCCGCTGGTGGAGCAGGGCGGCGTCATCGCCAACGCGCCGATCTCCATGCCACGCGTGCTGGTGGAGACAGTGTCCGCGGGCGGCGGCAGCATCGCCTGGGTGGATGACGGCGGCGCGCTGCGTGTGGGTCCCCACAGCGCGGGCGCGGTGCCCGGTCCCGTGGCGTTCGCGCGCGGGGGCGCGGCACCCACCGTCACCGACGCGCACGTGGCGCTCCGGCGCATCACCGGGTCCACGTTGAGCGGCGGCATTTCGCTGAACGCGAAGGCGGCGCGCGCCAGCATCGCGGCGCTGGCGGCGCGCCTGGGCGGGGGCGAGAGCGAGGCGCGCACCGCGCGCGCGATCGTCGCCACCGCAGACGCGTCCATGGCACGCGCGCTGCGCCGCGTGAGCGTGGAGCGGGGCATCGACCCGCGCGACTGCACGCTCATCGCGTTCGGCGGCGGCGGCCCGCTGCACGCGTGCGGCCTGGCCACCGCGCTCGGCATCACCCGCGTGATCGTCCCGCCGCACGCGGGCGTATTGAGCGCACTGGGCCTCGCACTCACGTCGGAACGCCGCGAGACGATGGCGAGCGTGATGCAGCGGCTGAACGACTGGGGAGACAAGGAGCGCGGCCAGCTGATCGGCGGCATGTCGTCGTCCCTGCCGTCCGAGCTGAACCGGCGCAACGCGTTCCTGCGGATGCGGTACGTGGGGCAGGGGCACGAGCTGGACGTGCCCGTCGTTCCCAGGCAGCCGCGCGAGGCGCTGGCGAAGTCGTTCGCCGCGCTGCACCAGGCGCGCTACGGTTTCACGCTGGTCCAACCGGTGGAAGTGGTGAGTGCACGGCTGGTCGCGGAGCTGCCGGGGCGGTCGGTGAAGCTCCAGCGCGCGCCCGGACGCGCGCCGAAGCGCGTGAAGGGCCCCGTGTCACTCGCGCTGCCCGATGCCACGCTCTGGGTGGAGAAGGGGTGGCACGCGCGCCCCGTGCGGTTCGGCGCCTGGATCATGGAGCGAAAATGAGTTCGACCAAGTTCGATGCCCTGGAGCTCACCGTCATGTCCAACGCCTTCGCCATGGTGGCGGAGGAGATGGGCACCGTGCTGGTGCGCGGCGCCCTGTCGCCGAACATCCGGGAGCGGCGCGATGCGTCATCCGCGCTCTTCGACGGCGACGGGCGCATGGTGGCGCAGGCCGCGCACATCCCGGTGCACCTGGGCGCCATGCCCGAGAGCGTGCGTGCCGTGCGGGCGTGCGGGCCGCGGCCGGGCGACGTGTTCCTCCTCAACGACCCGTACGACGGAGGGTCGCACCTGCCGGATCTCACACTCGTGCAGGCGATCGCCGTGAAGAAGAAGATCGTGGGCTACGCCGCCGTCCGCGCGCACCATGCGGACGTGGGCGGCATGTCTCCCGGCTCCATGCCGCAGGGCGCCACGGAGCTGGTGCAGGAGGGGCTCGTGCTCCCGCCGGTGCGCCTGGTGAAGCAGGGAGTGCTGGACGACGAGCTGCTGCGCCTGGTGCTCGCGAACGTGCGCACGCCGGACGAGCGCCGCGGCGACCTGCGCGCGCAACTGGCGGCGTGCGGCGCCGGCGCGGCCGGCTGGCTCGAGCTGCTGGAGCAGGAGGGCGAACCGCGCGTCCGCGCCGCGGTGGACGCCGTGCTGGCGTACACCGAGCGACGCGCGCGCCAGCGCATCGCCGCCCTGGGGAACCTTCGCGGCACCGCGCGCGACGCGTTGGAGGGCGACGGCATGACCGACGCCGACGTCCCGGTCGTTGTCGCGCTCAGCGTGGAAAAGGGGGGGGGACGGCTGCGCGTGGACTTCACCGGCAGTTCGCCCCTGGTGCCCGGGAACGTCAACTGCCCGGCGAGCGTCACCCGCGCCGCCGCAGTGTTCGTCCTGCGCTCCCTGATGCACGACGACATCCCCACGAACGACGGCATCGCGCGCGCGCTCGACCTCGTGATCCCGGCGGACTGCGCGCTGAACGCCATTTGGCCGGCGGCGGTGGCGGCCGGCAACGTGGAGATGTCCCAGCGGATCGCCGACACGATCTTCGCCGCGCTCGCGAATGCCGGCGTGGACGTGCCGGCCCAGGGGCAGGGCACGATGAACAACATCACGTTCGGCGCGCGCGGGTGGACCTTCTACGAGACACTCGGCGGGGGACAGGGTGCCAGCGCGCGCGGCCCCGGCCCCAGTGGCGTGCACGTGGGGATGTCCAACACGCTCAACACGCCTGTGGAGGCGCTGGAGAACGCGTATCCGCTGCGGGTGGACGAGTACGCGTTGCGACGCGGGTCCGGTGGCGCCGGGACGCATGCGGGGGGCGACGGTGTGCGCCGCGTCTATCGCGCGCTCGAGACCTGCACCGTGACGCTCCTCACGGAGCGCCGGCGGCTGGCGCCGCATGGTTCACAGGGTGGACGAAACGGCTTGCCCGGACACAACACCCTGGATGGCCGCGAATTGCCGGCGAAGTGCAGGGTCACCATCGACGCCGGGCACGTGCTCAGCGTGGAGACGCCGGGCGGCGGAGGCTGGGGTGGGGGGGAGAGCTCGACTTGATCCCGCGCGTCGTCCGCTGCACCTTCACGTTCCCGAGCGACAGGATTGCACGGCATGCGTCTGCGACTGCTGGTTCTCGCCACTCTGGTGTCCGCGTGCGCTCGCGGTGGGCAGCCCGCGGCCGAGCCGCCGGCCCCGGCGCCTGAGTCCGCGCCTCGAGTGCCGCCGTCGGCGGCGCCCGCGCCGGCCACGCCCGCGCGCGATCCGGTGCGTCCGGCCTTCGAGATTGGCATCTGGCCCGGCGAGGGCATTCCCGTGTTCGAGTCGCGCGGAGTCCAGCTCACGCTGCGGGAGCAGCCGTACCCGGACGCCAGGGTGTCTGCCCTGGTGCGAATTCCCGCGGGCGAGCGCATCACCTACGACGCCAGCCGGTATCAGACGATCGCTCCCGTCACCGTGCACGTGCTGGCCCCGACCACGCTGGACGGCAGGCGCCTGGGCGCCATCCGGCTGCTCACACCCGAGCAGTACTACTCGGACAACTATCCGTCGTCCGTGACCACGTTCGTGCAGGGCGCGCGCTTCGAGTTGCTCCAGCACCGCGCCGAGGGCACCTGTTTTGTGCGGGTCAGCGGGCAGGTGATCGACGCCGAGTCCTGTCCCACGTTCGACGATCAGGCGTTCCGCGTGTCGGGCGAACCCGATACGCGCTGGTGGATTCACATTCCCGGGGCCCCCAACGCGTCCGGCTGGCTGCTGGTGACCGACACCGCCGTGAAGCAGCTCGACCGGACGTTCTAACGGGCGACGCAGGCGTTATCCTTAAGCAGCTGGTGTTCACGTCGAATCGCATCGAGGACCGTTCATGAAGAAGAAATCGCCACGCGGCATACCGGATTTCTCGTCCAAGGGACCGAAGTCCAGGCCGCCCGTCCAGCTGAATCAGGACAAGGGTGCGCGTCCCAACTACTCCGCGCCGAAGATCAAGCCGCCGGCGACGTCGTCCAAGTCGGGACGCCGCGGGGGCTAGTATCGTCGCTGTACCACTCCAATCATGGGACCCATGCGTACTTGCCATTGGATCGTCGCAACGCTCGTCGTATCGGTCGTCGGGTGCTCCGGATCGGACACCCCGCGGGCCGCGGAAACGAAGACGCAGGCCCAGCGCGACAGCGCGGTGGGGCAGTCCGGACTCCCGGGCTCCAAGGGCGTGATGGGCGCGCTGGGCGCTGCGGACTCGGCGCGCGCGCGCGCCGCGCGGATGGATTCGATCGCCAATCCATAGCAGCCCGGCCAGCGCTTCGTGTGACTTCGCGCCCGCGCGCGGAGTTGGATGAGGAGCAGAGGTTTTCCTCATGAGATTCCACATGCGCTGCGTTGCCGCTGTCATACTGGCGACCGTTCTGTTGTCGGCCGGAGGCGACGTTCGCGCCCAGGAGCCCGACGACCCCCGCGTCCGCAGGTACGAGATCGCCTCGGCGGTGTCCATCACCGCCTCACTTGCCACCGGCGTGTGGAGCGTGCGGTCGCACAGCGTGCCGGCCATCAGTGTCGCGGCGGCGTCCGCCGCGGTGGGCTACGGCTTGTTCCTCACCAGCATGCTGTCGGAATCGGTCTCGTCTGGCGTGGGGGTGGCCAACCTGGTTGGCGGCGTGGCCGCGGGCTATATGTCGTTCGTGGGCTTCAATCGGCATGCGCGGGAGAAAGCGGCCCTTCGGCGCGAGCAGGCGGAGCGGCTGAGTGTCGTGCCTGTGGTGTCGTCCGCGCGTGGCGGGGGGCTCGTGGTCGTGTACCGCTTCTGAACAACGCGGATGAAACGCGGATGAACGCGGATGAACGCGGATGAACGCGGATGAACGCGGATGACGTTGCGGCCGCTCGCACGGAATGGTAATCTCCACGCGAGCGCGAGGGGCGCCACCAGTCCGCGGAAAGGGCCGTGCCCACCCACAGCAGTCATGACATCGCGAACCTTCTTTCAGCCCGATCGGTGCGGACTCCGGGCGCGTCATGAGAGGAGATTCGTATGTATCCCAATGCGCAGGATGCCCTGCCGCTCCCGCCGCGCGCGAACCTGGAGTGGTACCGGAAGCAGGCGAAGGACCTGCTGAAGGCAGCCAGGGCCGATGATCCCCAGGCGGTTCACGATTGGACCGCGCGACTGATTGGCGCCATCGCGGAGGCCGTCGCCGAGCAGCCATCGCAGCGTGAGCGCGACCGCCGCGCCGGGCAGATCGAGGAATTCGTGCGCGCGCGACTCGCCTCTACAACGAGCGCGCTTTCGGACGCGCAGTTCGTGGTGGCGCGCACGCTGGGATTTGCCAGTTGGCCCCGGCTTGTCCGGCACGCGGAGGCGATGGTCAAGGCGTCGCCGGTGTCCGCGTTCGAGGCAGCCGCCGACGCAATCGTGAGCGGCGATCTCGATACGCTCACCCGACTGTTGCGGGAGCACCCCGCACTCGCGCGGGCCCGCAGCACGCGCGAGCACCACGCCACGCTGCTGCACTACGTGTCCGCGAATGGCGTGGAGGACTTCCGCCAGCGCACGCCGAAGAACGCGCCGGAGATCGCGCGCACGCTCCTGAACGCGGGCGCTGAAGTGGACGCGCATGCTGACGTCTATGGCGGCGGCGCGACCACCCTCGGCCTTGTCGCCACGAGCATCCATCCGGAACAGGCCGGTGTGCAGCTCCAGCTACTGGACATCCTCCTGGACCACGGCGCCCGGATGGAAGAGCGCAGCCCGGCGGGCAACGATCACGGCATCGTGGAGGGCTGTCTCGCCAACGGGCAACCGGCGGCGGCCGCCTATCTGGCGAGCAAAGGCGCCGCGCTGAACCTGGAAGGCGCGGCCGGCATCGGCCGGCTGGACGCCGTGCAGCGCTTTGTGGATGAAGACGGCACCCTGCGCCACGCCACGCCGCAGCAGCTGCACAGAGGGTTCGCGCTCGCCTGCGGCTACGGCCACCCCGACGTGGTGACGTACCTTCTGGCCGCCGGGGTGAGGCCCGATGAGCGGCTGCGATTGTATGGCAATGGGCACACCGGACTGCATCTGGCCGCGTACCACGCGCACGTGGAGATCGCGCGCGAGCTGCTGCGTCGCGGGGCCTCGGTGAGCGTGACGGACGAGACGTGGGGCACTACGCCGCTGGCCTGGGCGCTGCACGGGTGGAGCGAGGACCGCACCGCGCCCGCGGACCGCTATCGCGAGGTGGTGCGTCTGCTCGTTGGTGCCGGGGCCGAAGTGACGCCGGAAGTGACGCGGATACTTACGCGGATGAACGCGGATGAACGCGGATGAACGCGGATGCACGCGGATGCACGCGAAACACGCGGATGAACGCGGATTACGCGGATTACGCGGATGACGCGGATGACGCCGTCAGCGCCAGGGATTCAGATGGAATCCACGGGAGTAGAACACGTTCAGCGCGGTCATCGCCGAGGGCGCGAGCATCACGCCGGGCAACATCTCCGCCTGCCGGAACCCGCGAATCGCAGCGGTCTGGCCGCAGACGACGATCTGCGCCCCCGCCGCGAGGAGTTCCTGCACCATCTGCTTGCTCGGATTCGTGCGCCCGGGATACCGCTGCGCGAACGCGTCATCGGTGAGCAACGCGATCCATCCGGTGCCGTGCACCACCGCGGCCGCGTGCAACCGCTCGAGGGGAACGCCGTTCCGCGCATGCAGATTGTAGAACCGCGCGATGGTCTCCAGTTGTGCGCTCCGGGCGTTGTCGCTCCCGACGTTGATCTCCCACACCACCCGGTATTCGTGATCGGCAGGCGCGGTGAAGGTCGGTGATTCAACAAGCGCGGACATCCCCGCGCTCTGGATAATTGGTCCGCTGGGGGTGATATCGGCGCGCGCCGGAGTCTGGGCGGTGGCGGCGGCCCCGAGGAGCGCGAGCGCGAACACGCTGCGCGCGGAATGGCGGACAAGGTCTCGAACGCAGTGCACGGTGACGCTCCGGATGGTGATGGAAGTGGAGGCGAGAAGAAGTGGTCTGAACCAGGCTTCGTCTAAACGTTGCATCACGTCTCGCCGAAGTCGAGCGCCTCAGCCGACCGGCGCTCCGGGCGTGTCTACAACGCGAACTCGAGCGAGACGCGCACCCGGTCGCCATCCCCCTTCACGCCACGCGCGCCCTTCGGAACAGGCAGGAGCACGCGTCCCGATTTCTCGCGCCAGACCGACGTCTTCCAGCGGTGGCCATCCACCGTCGCGATCACCGGAATGCGTCCCCACGCGAGCGCCTTTGACGGCGCGTGACGTGGTCGGACGGTGGCAAAGGTCCACCCGCCCTTGCCGGGAATGCGCCAGAGGAGGGTGGAGAAGCGCGTCGTTGTCGCCATCGGCGTCAATCAATACGTGCGGACGCGCCGGCCGCCAGTCATGGCCTGATGACCTGCTGCCGGGTGCCCGCCCGGAGCGTCAGACTCGTCGTCGCGGGCCGCGCCCTCGGTGCCGCGTGGCAACCGGGTTTCGCTTGAGCCGCGATCCGGGCATGCGGGGCAGCCGCAACGGCAGGGCCATGGTCGCAATGGATTGATGACGGGGGCGACTGCCGGTACCCTTATGATCATGCCATGCCCGTCCCGTCCCACGTTGCTCGCAAGCTGCGCGAGGTGCTCGGCGCCGACGCTGCGGAGGATCTCGTGAACTGGATGGACGAGACGACCGCCGCGCGGGCCGACGTCGCGGAGCTGCGCCACGAGATGCAGGTCGGGTTCGCGCGCATCGAAGCGAACCTTGCGGCGCAGACCGAGCGTTTGCGCGGCGACCTCGTCGCTCAGATCGAGCGGAGCAAGGCCGACCTCATGAAGTGGTCGTTTGTCTTCTGGTGCGGTGCGGTGGCCGCCATCGCGGCGCTCGCGGGCGTGCTCCGCGGGTAACGCGCGGGCCGCAACGGCCGCGAACAGCCCGCCGGCGATGAGCCAGGCCACCTCCTTAATATACGCACAGCGGGAGGCGAGCCGACGAGAAGGTTTCGCTTGAGCCGCGATTCGGCAATGCTATCCGACCGCAGGAAATCGGCTTTGCTGCGCATCTGGGAATGTCGCGATAGATCGTTACTTCGGGCTGCCTCCTCCGGCCGGGCCGTTTTCATACCAATCATCCAGCTTGCGGGCCGCCAGGTCACGCCCGCCGAGTCCGAAGGCCAGTCCGGCGGCCAGCGCCAGGGCTGCGACTGCCCCCGTGAACATCGTGTTGACCAGCATCTCGCCGATGCCCACCTGATTCACGGCGATGATGACGGCAAAAATCCACACGGCCGTCTTGGCGACGTTGGCGAGCGTGTCCGGATTCCTGAAGCCGGCCTCGGAAGTGGTCCCCCTCACGAGGTCACCCAGCGCCTGCGCGCCGATGCCGGCGAGCACGAGAACCGCGATGGCGACCACGAGGTTGGGCAGCCAGATCAGGAACTGGCGGAGCACGTCTGAAATTGCCGGCAACCCGAGCGCGTCAAACGCCACGAGCAGCACGATGAAGCGAATGACCCATTTTACCGCGCCGGCGACCAGGGCTGACGCATCCAGTCCGGCGCGCATGCGGCCCAGAAACCCGCCCACGCCGATGCGGGCCATGCCCTCGTTGAACTTGATCGTCCGCAATACGGTGCCAACGCCGCGCGCCAATAGCGCCGAGACGATCCAGCCGACCAGCAATATCAGGAAGAACGCGAGCAATCGCGGCAACCATGCCAGCGTCGCGCCAAGGGCCTGACCGAACGAGGTCTTGATCGACTCTCCGATCGGGGTAGCGTTGGGGACCAAGGGTTGTTGAAGCATTGGTACCTCGCGTGTGAGGGTGGGACAGCCCGAGTAGTGCAGCAACGGTGGCCCACCGGGGGCCGGTCGTCCACCCCTGGTTCGATATCTCGTGAGGCGACAGCGATCACCCTTCGAATCCCAGCAGCGCGGAACGACGATTCTTCACGTCGTCATCTGGTCATGGTCGCAATGGATTGATGACGGGGGCGTCTGCCGGTACCCTTATGATCATGCCATGCCCGTCCCGTCCCACGTTGCTCGCAGGCTGCGCGAGGTGCTTGGCGCCGACGCTGCGGAGGATCTCGTGAACTGGATGGACGAGACGACCGCCGTGCGGGCGGACGTTGCGGAGCTGCGGCACGAGATGCAGGTGGGGTTCGCGCGCCTCGAAGCGAACTTCGGTGCGCAGGGCGAGCGCACGAGGGCGGACCTTGCCACGCAGATCGAGCGAGTCCGGGGGGATCTCACTGCGCAGATCGAGCGGAGCAAGGCCGACCTCATGAAGTGGTCGTTTGTCTTCTGGTGCGGAGCAGTCGCTGCCATCGCGGCGCTCGCCGGCGTGTTCCGCGGCTGACGGGCGCCGCCGCAACCGACCGAAGCGCTGTCGATTCCATTCCTACTGAAGCGACACTGCCATCATCTCAGTATCGTCGTAAACGCCATCGAGCTTGCGAGCGCCGCGTTTGGTTCCCTCATGTGTGAATCCCAGCTTCTCATAGAGGGCGATCGCCGGCCCGTTCGACCGGAAGACCTCCAGTTCGACCCGCTCGAGTCCTGCAGCGCGGCTTCGCTCGAGCGCGGCCGTCACCAATCGTTCGCCTATTCCGCGACGGCGATGGCTTGATGCCACTCCCATCCCAAGCGCGCCCACATGCGTGAAGCCCTCCAGATCCCTCGCGAGGACGTCACACCAGCCAACCACGGCATCGCCATCGAGAGCCAGGAATTGAATTGCGCCGCGACTGACGATTGCCCGAATGAACTCCCGCAACGCACCCACCGGAGGCGCTTCAAGGAACGCGAGGAATCGCCTTTCGCGAGCGACGGCGTCGAGGCAGCGATGGAAGCTGTCGACGTACAACTCACTCGTCGGAAGGACGGTGATCACGGAGACACGTTAAGCATGGACTGACAGGGTGGTTGCCAGCGCCCGACCGATGCCTGATGACTCTCCGATGATCACGGCGCTCGCCGGACTAGCCACGCTCCTCGGGATCAGAAAGGAACCACTCGATGCGTCCGCACGTGGTGCACGTGAGCGTGGCCGCTGAGCGATTCATCCAGTCAATGTTGAAGAAAGACATTCCTGCGGTGTTGAGCTGCGCTCGTCCCTCGACGAACAGGTTGCCCGAGCAGTGCGCGCAAGTCACTGCCTTGCCGGCCACCGAGTACGGTTCGCCGGTTGGCTCCTCGCCCATCGATTGCACGCCACGTTTCACCGCGTTGAAAAACTTGCTCATTGAACGAAGATGGAGCCGTGGCCGCACCCCCGCCAGCCCGGCCGTCAGTACGAGGCATCACTCGGCGCGGAATCCTTCCCCATGACCTCTCGCAGGCGGTTCAGCCCATACGCAAGTCGTGACTTCACGGTACCAATCGGAATCTCCAATGCCTCCGCGATCTCCTGCTGAGACAGCGCGTCGAGGAAGCGAAGGCGAACCACCACCTGCGCCTTCGGGGGAAGCAGGTCGAGCTGCTCGAGGAGGTGACCTCCGATCGTCACATCCGGTTCGTCCAGAGGCTCGGAGCGCGGCACCTCCGCCGCGGCATCGTCCAACGGCTCCGTGTGCCGCCGTCGAGACCGCCGAAGCGAGCGAAGTGCTTCGCGGGAGGCGATGCGATAGGACCACGCGCGCACCCAGGCCACGTCCTGCAGGGTGCCGAGCCGTCGAGCGATGAGCCAGAGCACTTCCTGAAGGACGTCATCGGCGTCGTCGTCGGCGGCGCGCATGAGGAAACGAATGTGCGCCTTGAGTACCGGACAGAGCGCCCGGAGGAGCGCCTCGAGCGCGTCCCGATCGCCGAGCTGCGCCCGAGCCGCGAGTACGGGCAGCGAAGGCGGCTCCGGGCGCATCCTTCAGCCGCGCGCGTCGAGCGCAGCCACGACGCGGGCACCAACACGGGACACATGTGCGCCCAGCGCGAGCAGCCCAAGCGCGACGACGGTATAGGTCAGCACCGAGAAGAGGAAGAGCAGGACGTGCACACTGTTGCCCCAGTCCACCAACGCGAGGCTGAGCACGAGCAGCAGGCCCTCAACCATCGCAGCGCCAATCACGGCGAGGCGCACACTGCGCGAGTGCTGTTCGACGCGATCCAGTACGCTGGCGACAGGGTCAGGCAGACGGTGAGCAGGCATGGTGTGGAGTTCTCCTGGCAGTAGGAAGGATCAACTCGGCGCTCAGAAACGCCAGAGCAGGAAGGCGATGCCGACGGCCTCCACGATCGCGAAGGTCCATACGGCGAACGCGACAAGCCGGTCAGACTTCGTGGTGGAGCGAGCTGGGGGAACCGGAAGCGTCATGAGGACCTCTCGGGGGGGGGGGTGGCTGGGAACTGGCATTCACGCGACGCGCGTACCCGCATCTGAGAGGATGGCGACAGA